>NZ_BJZQ01000009.1 GCF_007992115.1 Aeromicrobium flavum | reverse complement strand
CCCTGCCGGTACTCGGACCGGTGCTGGCTCTGGTGGGCTTCATGGCGGGTGCGGCCCTGGGCGGCCGGGTGCTCAGGAACGCGGTGCAGGGCTGGTCCGGCAGGACGACGTCCCTGCTGGGCGTGGTCGGCTTGGTGATCCTGGCGCTGGCGGTGCTGGTGCTGGTCGACGCGGAGCCGGAACGCCCGGTCGCCCTGACGATCACGTTCCTGCTGGGCGCGGCGATGGGACTGCAGGCGGCCACGGCGCGCTTCATCGGGGTCAAGGACGTGACCACCGTCGTCGTCACCTCGACCATCACCGGGCTGGCCGCGGACTCGGTCCTGGGCTCCGGAAAAGGCGGCGGCAGCGGACGCCGGATCGCGGCGGTCGTGCTCATCCTCGCCGGGGCGGCCGCCGGGGCCGCGCTCCTGAAGTGGCACCTCGGCGCCGGGCTGCTCGCCTCGGCGCTCATCACCCTCGTCGTGGTGGCGATGGGTGCGTCGACGGTGCGTCCACGGTGAGCGTCGGCGAGCCCAGGACCTCCTCCACCTCGAGCTCGATGTAGGTGAACCAGCCGTCGGGCGTGCGCCACCGCGCGGCACCCGAGGAGAGCACGCGACGTCCGTCCGCCTGCCGGTACGCCCGCAGCGGCGTCGACCACGGCTGCCGGACGAACGACTTCCCGTCGGGCGAGACCCGCGACCGGTCCTCGGAGACGAAGTCGACGAGGTCGTCGGTCTCGTCGAAGGTCAGCACCGCCGAGACCGTCTGGTCGCCGTTGGTGAAGACGCCGCGGACCCGCCGCTCCCCCAGGTCGGTCCACGTCACCGGCGCGTCCGGGATCGCGCCCGGCGCCAGGACGACCAGGTCGTTGAACACCGTGACGGTCTCGCCCAGGTCCATCTCGGGTCCGGACGCGTCGACGACGGTGATCATCGACATCACCTTGGCGCGCATCGTCGCCCTCACGTCGCAGTAGACGTGCAGCACCGTGACGGGCAGGCCGGAGCGGGTGGCGTCCATGAGGAACAGCCGCTGCGGGTTCGGTCCGAGGGTGCTGACCTGCCTGGCCCGGAACGGCATCCACGCGGCGTGGGGCGCGCTGCGGATCCGCCCGCTGAACCGCACCTGGAGACTCGTGGGTCGGGGCCGGCCGACGGCGCCCGACCTCCGGACGTACGCGGCGAGGGGTCCGGGCAGCGCGGCCAGGTCGGCCTCGGTCACCGGCCCCGGGTCGGGGTCGACCGTCGCCAGCGCCTCGCTCGCCCGTCGCTTCCACTGCGCCCGGAAGCTCGGCGGCCCGCGCAGCATGAACGAGTACAGCGCCACGTAGAGGATCAGCAGGTTCACCAGGGTCCCGGAGCCCGAGATGTCCCAGGAGGTCAGGATCGCGACCTGCGAGGTCACGGCCGCGGCGACCGCCAGGATCCACCACCAGGTCGGTGCCCCCAGGGCGGCGAGCAGGGCCGCGGCGAACAGCGCGATCGCGGCCGCCAGCCACAGGACGCCGAGCGCGTCGGACCGCTCGAGCGTCGGATCGTCGGTCCAGCCGAACCGCTCGGCGGCGCCCAGGAGGTGGATCAGGCCGTGGAGGGTCGCGATGGCGACCACGGCCCAGCGAAGAAGGTTCGTCATCACGATCACGCCCCTCGCTCCCACTGTGCACCCGCCGGGGTGCACGCGAAAGTCGACCACGCCGGTCACACCTCGCGCATCCCACGCGTCAGGGAGATGACCGATCAGGATGGAAGGGTGGACGCCGTGGACCAGACGGAGATCTTCGAGGCCGAGCGACCGCGCCTCGTGGCCATCGCGAGCCGCGTGCTGGGCGATCCGGCAGAAGCGCAGGACGTCGTGCAGCAGGCGTGGTTGCGCATGCACGGGACCGATGCCGAGATCGAGAACCTGCCGGGGTGGCTCACCACGGTGACGACCCGCCTGTGCCTCGACCGGCTGCGCTCGCGCACCCCGTTCCCGGTCGACGACCTCGACCCCGGCGAGACCGCCGACGACCCGGCGGACGACGTCGCCCTCGCCGACACGGTCGGCATCGCCCTGAGCGTGGTGCTTGACCGGCTCTCCCCGCGCGAGCGGGTGGCGTTCGTCCTGCACGACAGCTTCGGGTTCGAGTTCCCGACCATCGCGGCCGTCCTCGACACCACGCCCGTCGCGGCGCGGAAGCTGGCGTCGCGGGCACGGGCGAAGGTGAGCCAGTCGCAGCCCCGGGACGCGCTCGCCGACTGGGAGGTGGTGGACGCCTTCATGGCCGCGGCCCGGGGCGGCGAGTTCGACCGGCTGCTGCGGTTGCTGGCGCCCGATGCCGCGGTCTCGGCCGACGACGCCGCGATCCTGGCAGGCACTCCGAGTCGGATCGAGGGTCAGGGTGAGGTCGCCGCGTTCTTCAACGGCAGCGCCCACGCCGCCCTGCCCGTGTTCGTCGGCGACCGCCCGGCCAGCGCGTGGTTCCACCGCGGCGCGGCCCGGGTCGTCCTCGACTTCGCGGTCGAGGACGGTCTCGTCCGCGGCATCACCTTCCGCGCCGCGCCGGAGGTGCTCGCGCACGTCGTCCGCCGCGACGGCGACGAGCAGCGCCCCTGAGCCGGTCACACCTCGTGCGCCCCGTTCGTCAACAGATCAGAAGCATCCACGCCCGAAGGAGAGAACGATGAAGACCATGACCTGCCGCCAGCTCGGAGGACCCTGCGACCTGGCCCACCGCGGCGAGACGGCCGATGCCGTCATCAAGTCCCAGGACCAGCACCTGAAGGCCGCCGAGAAGGCCGGCGACGCCACCCACCAGGAGGCCCGCGACGCCATGAAGGGCCGCTGGCGCCACCCCAAGAAGTCGCTCGGTTGGTACAACGACACGAAGAAGGCGTTCGCCGCCCTGCCCGAGGACTGACCCGCCCGCCAAGCCCCCGCTCCCGCTACACATCCCGCGTCCGCTGGGCTCATCTTTCGGGGGCCTGCCAGCATGGGGCCATGGCTGAGCAGGTCCCCGCGGTGGGCAACATCCTGAGCTACATCGAGCGACGTGACTGGGCGCGCCTCGAGCAGGCGATGGCGCCCCACGTCCACTGGACCACCGCGGTCGAGGAGGACCTGTTCGGGCCGGCCGAGGTCATCGCCAGCCTGCGCGTCGACCCCGTCCCCGGCCCGCCCGCCTTCCACGAGGTCGGCGAGGACGGGCGGCTCGTCCGCTGGGTCGACAAGATGGGCTGAGCCGAGTGCTGGACCGGGCCGGGCGATTCTTCGAATCCGGAGCCATATGAGGGCTGGTCTGGGAGAGCTGCCCCCGGGCCACGAGGGGACGTCACGTCACCGAAGCGGGTAAAATCCCCGTCTCGCTCGGATGCTGCTCAGCCGACCCGGCGCGCCAGCCGGAGTACGGCGTCGGCCACCCGGGGACCGAACATGACGGGGTCGTTGTGGTCGGCGCGGGCGATGACGACGCGCTCGGCCAGCGACGGCGCCTCGTCCGCGACGCGGGCGCTGAGCGCGGTCGGCACCACCGAGTCGCGGTCGCCGTAGATCACGGTGGACCGGCACGTCGCTCGTGGCCAGGTGCTCCACCACGGGGAACCGGTCGCGCAGCAGCAGGCGGACGGGCAGCCACGGGTAGTGGTGGGCGCCGACGTCCGCCAGCGCGGTGAACGGCGAGCGGAGCACGACGCCGGCCGGCGGGTGCCGCGCCTGGAGCGCCGCGACGACGCCGGAGCCGATCGACTCGCCGAAGTACAGGGTGCGCCCGGGCGGGTACCCCAGCTCCTCGAGCGCCCTCACGGCCGCGTCCGCGTCGGTGCCCAGCCCCTCCTCCCCCGGCCGGCCCGGATTGCCGCCGTAGCCGCGGTAGTCCATCAGCAGCACGGCGAGTCCGCGCCGGCTCAGCTCGCGGGCGAGGTCGGCCCGACCGGCGCGGTTGCCGCCGTTGCCCGGTGCGACCAGGACCGCCATCCCGGTGTCGGACCGGGCGGTCGCCGGCACGAACCACGCGCCGAGGTCCAGCCCGTCGGCGGTCTGGAGGGTGACGTCACGAGCGCCGGGCAGGGCCTCCACGGCGGGCGGCACGGGTGCCGCGTCCGGGTAGTAGATCAGCCGGCGTTGCAGCGCCCACAGCATGGCCATCACCGTCCCCACGGTCAGCAGGACCACGAGCAGACCACGGACGAACGTCCTGCGGGTCGGGCTGGTCATCCCTCATGGTCACCGGCGCGCAAGCCCGCGGCAAGCCTCAGCCGATCGTCGTGACCGCAGGCCGCGGCCTGGTGTCGACGCTCAGCTGGAAGACGTCGGGCCGGTGGTAGTGCCCGACCGGGTCGAACAACCGGCGCATCTCCGCGACGGTGGACAGATCGATCTCGGCGGTGAGGATGCCCTCCGCATGGCGCAGCGGCCCCGCGACGATCTGGCCGTTCGGGTCGCAGATCACCGTGTTCCCGGGCTCGATCCAGTCCCCGTCGTCCGGACCGGGCTCCGGAGCGATGCGTTCGCGGTCGGGGAGGCCGTCGGGGATCTGATCGCGCCGGAGGACCGGGTTCACGCCGACCACCCACAGCCGGCCCTCGCGGGCGATGTGCCGCATCGTGGCGACCCACCCGTCGCCGCGAGCCAGCGTCGGCGCGAGCCACACCTCGACCCCCTGGGCATAGAGATGGAAGCGTGCGAGCGGCATGTAGTTTCCCAGCAGATGAGTCCCCCGAGCCGGCCCAGCGCCGTGGGCACCGCCTCGAGCGTCGAGCCGTCACCCTGGCCCCAGACCGTGCGCTCGGAGCCGGTCGGCACGAGCTTGCGGTGCTTGGACAGCAGCCGTCCGTCGGGGCCGAAGTACAGGACGGTGTTGTAGACGGTGGTGCCGTGCGGCTCGCGCTCCTGCACCCCGATGACGAGGTGGACCCCGTGGGAGCGAGCGGCCCTCCCGAGTCGTTCGGTGGTCGGCCCGGGCACGACCACCGACTGGTCGACGAGGCGGGCGTACCAAGGCCCGTCGCCGTCCCAGACGGGCACGCTGTCGATCCACAAGGGAGTGCCCGGGATGAACGCCTCGGGAAAGACCACCAGCGCGGCGCCCTGACCGGCGGCCTCGGCCGTCAGCGTCTCGACGCGGGCGACGGTGGCGTCCCGGTCGAGCAACACGTACGCCGCCTGCACGGCGGCCACGACGAAGGCCATGGCTCCTCCTCGGGTCTGCGTCGGCCTCGGCGGCCGCGTCCATCCCTCCACTCTCGCCGTCCGTGACGATCTTGACCAGCAGTGATCCGGACGGGGTCGCAGATATGGATTGCGCCCGGAGCTGCGCGGCGTCAGCCCACCCTCCCGGCCACCTGCACGAGCGCTCGTCCGGCCCGGGGTGACAGCGCGATCCGCCGTGCCATCGCTGCGGCCGCCCGAGTGCGCTGCCCGGCGCGCAACCGTTGCTTCTCGTACCGGCGGACGCCCTCCGTCCCGTGCTCGTTGAGGGCCTCCCCCAGGACGATCGCGTCGACCATCGCCTCGCAGGCGCCTCTCCCCAGGTTGGGCGACATCGCGTGCGCCGCGTCGCCGACCAGCACGTACCGGTCCTTCACCAGCTCCCGCGGACGGCGGGACTCGAGGATCGTGTTGACCACGGTGTGCTCCGGATCGGCGGCCGCGAGGGTCGCGCGGACAGGCTCGGGAAAGCCGGCGAAGGCGCCGCGGGTCCAGGCCAGCGCCTCGGCGGGCGACTCCTCGCCGCGGCGCGCCGAGGCGTACCAGTTCGTGCCGATGCCGTGCGGCATCGGATTGGGCGCGACGCCGAAGAGCATCCCGTCGCCCCAGTACTCGCGCATCTGGTCGAGGGGTATGCCGGGCGGCGTCTCCAACGCGCCGCGGATCGCCACGACGCCCGTGTCCCGTGGCTCGTCGCCCCAGACCTGACGACGCACGGCGCTGCGGGCCCCGTCGGCGGCCACGACGAGGTCGCCGTCCAGGGTGGTCGCGTCGTCGACGCGCCGGTGCTCGCGCCGGAAGGTCGTGGGAACCGCCTCGTCCAGCAGCTCGAGCAGCGCCGGGCGGGTGATCAGCCAGGTGCCGGGGTCCTGCTTGGTCATGGTCACCGGGCGTCCCGCGCTGTCGGCACCGATCAGCCCGGAGTTCAGCAGCAGGCCGCGCTCCCGCAGTGCATCGGCGAGCGTGATCCGCTCGAGCGCCTCGAGCGCGAACGGCCAGATGCCGAACGCCGTCGGAACCCTGCTGTAGCCGGGATGCCGCTCGATGATCGTCACGTCGTACGCGGCCGGATCCAGGGTCGCTGCCAGCGTGAGCCCGGCGACTCCACCGCCGACGATGGTGATCAAGGACATGATTTTGACGGTACAACTACATCTGTAGTAATACAACACCTGTAGTCTGCTCGCGTGCCCACCCGCTCCGAACTCGTCGCGGACGCCGCCGTGACCGTGCTCGCGCGCGACGGGCTGCGCGGCCTCACCCACCGAGCCGTCGACACCGAGGCCGGACTTCCCCCCGGCAGCACGTCCAACTGCTTCCGGAGCCGCTCCGCGCTCCTCATGGCGATCGTGGACCGGCTCGAGCAGCTGGACCTGGCCGCCCTCGACCCCGGACAGCCGGACGCCACCTCCGTGCCGACGGTCGCGCGATCCCTGGCCGAGAGCGTCGGCTCCATGGCCTCCCCCCGCCACGTGCGTGCGACCCGCGCCCGGATGGCGCTGCTCCTCGACGAGACGGCCGGCCCGGCCATGGCCGCGGGACACCGCCGCTTCCTCGACCTGCTCGAGGCACTGCTCGCGCAGGCGGGTCACGCCGACCCCGCCCCGGCCGCGCGCGCGGTCTCCGACCTGCTGGAAGGCGCCCTGCTCCACGCCGCCTCCGTCCCTGCGCGCACCGTCGACGTCGACGCGCTGACGGATGCGGTCGAGCGCCTGCTGCGCTGAGCCTCCTGCACCCGGGCGACAGCGTCCCTCCTCTGCCATAGTGCGGAAATGACCTCGCCCTTGCGCCGCGCCGTCGACTCCGTCCGCCACGCGTACCGGGGCAGTGGCGCCGATCGCCCGTTCGGCGACCCGCTGCCGGCCCACGGCGTCGCGATGGAGGGCTACTTCTGGCGGTTCACCGACCCGGCGACCGGCCGGGTCGTGATCGCCCTCGACGGGATCAACCGCGCGGACGACGGCAGGTGGTCGACGCTCGGTGTCGCGGCTCACCCGAGCGGCTTCCTGCGCACCACTGTGCACCCCGCCGGGCACGCCGACGAGACCCGGTTCGGCGTCACCTCCGGCTCCGCGTTCGTCGGCACCTCGGACACCCTGCACGTCGACCTCGGTGCCGATGCCCGGATCGACGTCGAGGTCCGGGACGCGGTGCCGTGGCCGCGTCGCAGCGTCGGTGGCTCGAGCGTCTTCCAGTCCGTGCCTGCGCTGAACCAGTACTGGCACCCGTGGCTGCTAGGCGGCTCCGCGCACGGCCGGGCGGTCGTCGGGAACGAGACGTGGGACCTCGACGGCTGGTCGGTCTACGGCGAGAAGAACTGGGGCAAGGGCGGGTTCCCCGACTCCTGGTGGTGGGGTCAGGCCCAGGGTTTCGCCGACCCGTCGGTGTGCGTCGCGTTCGCCGGGGGCGAGGTCACGGCGGGGCCGCTGCGCACCACGGTGACGGCGCTGGTCGTGCTGCTGCCGGGCGGGCGGCTCGTCCGGCTGGGCGACCCCGTCGTGTCACCGGTGCACGCCGACGTCACGGACGAGCGGTGGTCCCTGCGCGGCCGCAGCGCCCGGTGGAGCATCGAGGTCGAGGGAGCCGGCAGCCTCGCCAGCGCCCACGTCCTGCCGGTGCCCCTCCCTCGCGAGCGCCGCAACGTGCCCGGCGCGATCGAGCACCTCGGCGCCTCCATGCACGTCACCGTGCGCCGTCGAGGCACGGTCGTGTGGGAGGGCGAGTCGAACGTCGCCGCGCTGGAGCACGGCGGAATCGACCGTGCCCGCGCCGAGGTGACTCGACGCGGGCACGGGACGCACGCGGTGGACGCTCCCCCGCAGGGGTAGCGGCCGGGCTCAGAGGGTGGTGACGACCTGCTCGTGCTCGAGGCGCGGCAGGCGGTCGAACCACGCGTTCTCGGCGGGTCGGCCGATGTTGACCACGACCATGGACTTCAAGCCGGTGCCGGCGAGGAGGTCATCGTCGAGGCCCTCGGCGTCGAAGCCCGTCATCGGCCCGGCGGCCAGGCCGGCGGCGCGGACGCCCAGGATGAAGTAGCCGATCTGCAGCCCGGAGTTGAGGCGAGCCATCGCCTCGCGCGCCTCGGCGTCGGGGAACCAGTCCTTGGCGCCCTCGGCGATCGGGAAGACCTGCGGCAGGTGCTCGTTGAAGTTCGTGTCGGCGGCGAGGACGGCCACCAGCGGGGCGGAGCCGGTCTTGTCGCGGTTGCCGTCGGCCATGTGCTTGAGCAGGCGCGCGCGGGCGTCGTCGCTGCGGACGAGGATGACGCGCAGCGGCTGGCTGTTCATCGCGGTGGGGCCGTACTTGACGAGGTCCTGGATCGCCTCGACCTGCGCCTCGGTGACGGGCTCGTCCGTGAAGGAGTTCGCCGTGCGCGCCTCGCGGAACAGCAGGTTCTGGGCTTCGGCAGACAGGTGCAGGAGATCGCTCATGGTTGCTTCAACGCCACAACAGCCCCACCGGCATCCCGATGACGTGGGTGCGACTGCTCACACCCGACTGGCGAGCAAGCCCGCGACCATGGCCTGCAGCCCGACGGCGAAGGCGGCGTCGGCGTTGTCCGCACCCGTCGCCCGCTGGGCGGCCAGGGCGTCCTCGAACCGGGGCACGGTCCCGGCATGCTCACCGGGATCGAAGATGTCCGCGGGCGCCGTCGCGTCGAGGGCGGACCCGAAGATGAACGACTCCAGCGCGACGATCGCGGGAACGATCGACTCCGGTGGCCAGCCCGCACGCACGAATCCCCCGGTGACGGCCTCGTACATCTCCAGCAGGCGCGGCGAGTCCGAGACCGGCAGCACCGCGATGAGCGGGATCAACGGGGCGTGGTCGGCGAAGACGTCCCGGTAGGTGTGCGCCCAGCGCACGAGGGCCTCGTCGAGCGGATGCGTGGCGAACCACGAATGATCGACGTCGTCCATCACGATCTCCTGCACCCACTGCAGCAGCTCCTGCTTGGAGCCCACGTGGTTGTACAGGGCCGACGGCGAGACGCCGAGCGACGATGCGACGGCCGACATCGTGAGCTTGGAGTAGCCCTGGTCGGTCACGAGATCCAGCGCGGCCCGGGCGATGAGGGCGCGGTCGAGCACGCCCGACGCCGGCCGTCCGGCGCGACGCCGGGTCGGCGGAACGGGAGCGGGATGACTCACGAGGTCTCCTGAGGGCTGGCGTGACGTGCGTCTCGTGGACTACTATCGCATCCGAGCAGTAAATGAACGACATTCATTTAATCCCAGGAAGCAGACACCATGCGAGTTCTCGATCGTGACGTCGTCGTCATCGGAGCCGGCCCGTCGGGCCTCACCGCCGCCTACGAGTTGCGCAAGGCCGGCAAGACGGTGGCCGTCCTCGAGGCGCGCGACCGCGTCGGCGGCCGCACCTGGAGCCAGACCATGGACGGCGCGACCATCGAGATCGGCGGTCAGTGGATCTCCCCCGACCAGACCGGCCTCTACTCGCTGATCGAGGAGCTGGGCCTCGAGACGTTCGAGCGCCACAAGGACGGCGCGTCCGTGTACATCGCCGAGGACGGCTCCCGCACCGTCTACACCGGCGACGACTTCCCCGTCTCGGACGCCACGAACGCCGAGATGGACAAGATCATCGCGGCGATGGACGAACTGGCGGCCCAGGTCGACCCGGACGCCCCGTGGGAGCACCCGCGGGCCGCCGAGCTCGACCGGATCTCGTTCCACGACTGGCTGCGCACCATCACGCAGGACGAGGTCGCCTGCACCAACGTCGCGCCGTTCATCGCCGGCGGCATGCTGACCAAGCCGGCCTACGCCTTCTCGGCGCTCCAGGCGCTGCTGATGGCGGCCTCCGCAGGGTCGTTCTCGAACCTCGTCGACGAGGACTTCATCCTCGACCGGCGCATCGTCGGCACCATGCAGGGCGTGTCGCTCGCCGTGGCCGAGCGCCTCGGCGACGACGTGTTCCTGAACAACCCCGTGCTGCGGCTCGAGTGGTCGGACGAGGGCGTCGTCGCCCACGGGTCGGACGTGACGGTCCATGCGAAGAAGGTCGTCATCGCGGTCCCGCCGAACCTCTACTCGCGCATCTCGTACGACCCGCCGCTCCCGCGCCGCCAGCACGTGACGCACCAGCACCAGTCGATGGGCCTCGTCATCAAGATCCACGCCGTCTACGCGAGCCCGTTCTGGCGCGAGGAGGGCCTCTCCGGCACCGGCTTCGCGCCGTCGAACGTCGTGCACGAGGTCTACGACAACACGTACCACGGCGAGTCCACGGGCACGATCGTCGGCTTCATCTCCGACGAGCACGCCGACGCGATGTTCGACCTGGCGCCCGAGAAGCGCAAGGCCGTCGTGCTGCAGGACATCGCGGCGTTCCTGGGCGACCGGGCGCTCGAGCCGGTCGTCTACTACGAGTCGGACTTCGCCGCCGAGGAGTGGACCCGCGGCGCCTACGCCACCAGCTACGACCTGGGCGGGCTGCACCGCTTCGGCCCCGACCAGAACAAGAACGTCGGCCCGATCCACTTCTCGTCCTCCGACCTGGCCGGCGAGGGCTACCAGCACGTCGACGGCGCGGTCCGGATGGGACGCCGGAACGCGGCGCGGATCGTCGCTGCACTGGACGGCACCGAGCCCGACCCCGACTACGACGGCGTCGTCTCGCCGTTCGGCACGCTGAACCTGCAGGACGCCTGACCATGCGCTGCCTCGTCGGGTACACCGCTGACGGCCGCGGAGCCGAGGCCATCGCGCTGGCGGCCGCGCTGGGAGGCCCCGGGGCCCACCTGGACCTGGCCATCGTCCTGCCGGAGCACACCCCGTTCTCAGCGGTGTACCCCGGCGGCGACCACGGGTACTCGTCGATCCTCGCCGAGACGGTCGCCGCGTGGGCGGACGAGGCCCTCGCGCTGGTCCCGGACGGGCTCACGGCCCGAGTGCTGGCCCGGGCGGTCTCCTCCCCCGCCGAGGGACTCATCGCGTTGGCGCAGGAGACCGGCGCCCAGGTGATCGTCCTGGGCGGGCGCAAGCGCCACGTCGCGGGCTTCTTCGCCCCCGGCTCGGTCGCCAGCGCCCTCCTGCACTCGTCGCCCGTCCCCGTCGCGATGGGCTCCCCCGAGGCCGTCGCCTCGCTCGAGGCGGCCGCGGGTCGACTCAGCCGTGTCACGGTGCTCGTCGGCAACCGGGCGGGGCACAAGGCGGTGGTCCGCGCCGGCGCCGAGGCCGCCGCGGCCCAGGACCTGCCGCTGCGGGTCGTCTCGCTGCTCGCCCAGGACGACCTGCCCAGCGGCTGGGCCCTGCACCAGGCGGTGGAGTCGACGCAAGCGGCGGTGGCCGGCCTCGTCACCGAGCTCGGCATCGACGCCGACGTCACGGTGGCGTCGGGCGGCAGCCTCGACGAGGCGATCAGCGACCTCGCGTGGCTGCCGGGCGAGGTCGCCGTCGTCGGCTCGAGCCGGCTCGCTCGCAAGCGTCGGCTGTTCCTCGGCCCCACCGCCCAGCGGATGCTGCGCACCCTGCCGGTTCCCCTGGTGGTCGTGCCCAAGAGCTACAAGCCCGCATCGGCTCGGAACGAAGGAACCCCGACATGAGTGTTCGAGCAGATCGTCCGGCCGTGCCCGAGTCCGGCTTGAGCGAGAAGGGCCTCAGCAAGGGCACCGTCGGGGTCCTCGGCGCGGTCGTCATCGGCATCTCCTGCATCGCCCCGGCGTACACGCTCACCGCCGCGCTCGGCCCCACGGTGGCCGAGGTCGGCACCCAACTCCCGGCCGTCTTCATCGCCGGGTTCCTGCCGATGCTCCTGGTCGCCCTCGGCTATCGCGAGCTGAACCGCGCGATGCCCGACTCCGGCACCTCGTTCACGTGGGCCACGCGCGCCTTCGGGCCGTGGATCGGCTGGATGGGCGGCTGGGGCCTCGTCGCCGCGACCATCATCGTGCTGTCGAACCTGGCCGCGGTCGCCGTCGACTTCTTCTACCTGCTGATCGCCCAGATGACGGGCAACGACGGGATCGCCGACCTCACCACCAACCTGTGGGTGAACATCCCCACCACGCTGGTGTTCCTCGGCGTCGCGTGCTGGATCTCCTACCGCGGCATGGAGGCCACCAAGTCCTTCCAGTACGTCCTCGTGACGTTCCAGCTCGTCGTCCTGACCTGGTTCGCGGTCTCGGCGTTCTTCCACGTGAACAACGGCACGGCCTTCGACGCCACCCCGGTCTCGCTCGACTGGTTCAACCCGCTGGAGGTCTCGTCGTTCAGCGCCTTCGCCGCCGGCATCTCCCTGTCGATCTTCATCTTCTGGGGCTGGGACGTCACGCTGACCATGAACGAGGAGACGACGAACCCCGAGAAGGTCCCGGGGCGCGCGGCGACGCTGACCGTCCTGGTCATCATGGGGATCTACATGATCTGCTCGCTGGCGGTCATCGCGTACGCCGGCGTGGGCACGACCGGACTCGGCGCGGGCAACCCCGACAACCAGGAGTCGATGTTCGCCGTCCTGGCCGAGCCGATCATGGGACCCTTCGCGATCCTGATGTCGCTGGCGATCCTGTCGTCCTCGGCCGCCTCGCTGCAGTCGACGCTGGTCTCGCCGGCTCGCACGATGCTGGCCATGAGCTACTACAAGGCGCTGCCGCCGAGCCTGTCGAGGATCTCGCCCCGCTTCATGTCGCCGTCGGTGGCCACCATCGTCGCCGGCGCGGTCTCGGGGGCGTTCTACGTGGTCACGCGGCTGTTGAGCGAGAACGCCCTGTGGGACACGATCACCGCGCTCGGCCTGATGATCTGCTTCTACTACGGCGTCACCGCACTGGCCTGCGTCTGGTACTTCCGGCGCGAGGCGTTCTCCTCGGTGCGCAGCTTCCTCCTCAAGCTGCTGGCGCCACTCGTGGGCGGCGTGATCCTGATCGTGATGCTGGTCAGCACCGCGCGCGACTCGATGGACCCCGACTACGGATCCGGCTCGAGCGTCGCGGGCGTGGGCACCGTCTTCATCCTCGGCGTCGGGGTGCTGCTGCTCGGCGCCGTCATCATGGTCGTGATGCGCGTCCGCCACCCCGGCTTCTTCAAGGGAGAGACGATCAAGCGCCTGCGGTAGCGGCGGTGCGGTTGCGGACCTCGCGCTCCATCCGCTTCTCGTGCCGCTCGCGGCCCTTGACGGCCTCCTGTTCGCGGCTCTTCGGCGGCGCCTTCGTGACGAGGTCGTCGAGCAGGTGGCGGGTGGCGTGGGCGATCTCGTCGACGGCCCGGTCGAACGCCTCGGCGTTGGCCTGCGACGGCCGGGTCGACCCGCTGACCTTCCGCACGAACTGCAGCGCCGCCTCGCGCACCTCGTCGTCGGTGGTGGCGGGCTCGAAGTTGTGGAGCACCCGGATGTTTCTGCACATGCTCCGACGGTAAGCCTCCGCACGCCTCCCGTCACCGGGAGTGCGGTGATCAGAAGGATCGGGTTGGCGTGGGTCCTACGCTGGGCGCAACCATCCCGGCCCAGGAGGATCCCCATGAAGTGCCCGAACGACGCGACGACCCTGGTGATGAGTGAGCGCTCCGGCGTGGAGATCGACTACTGCCCCGAGTGCCGTGGCGTGTGGCTCGACCGAGGTGAGCTCGACAAGATCCTCGAGCGCGCCGAGGCCGAGGTGTCCCGCTCGGTCGCTCACCCGGCAGCGCCGGTCCGCGACACGCGCCCGTCCTACGACGACCGCGACCGCCGCTACGACGATCGCGACCGCGACCGGTACCGCAGCAAGAAGAAGAGCCACTGGCTGGGCGAGCTCTTCGACTGAGGTCCCCTCGTCAGCCCTTCTGGAGCTCCTCGGCGAGCATGACGATGATGCCGCTGGGACCGCGCACGTAGGTGAGCCGGTAGATGTCCTCGTAGGTCGCGACGCCCCGCAGCGGGTGGCACCCGTGCCGCGCGGCGATCTCGAGCGCCGCGTCGATGTCGTCCACCGAGAACGCCACCCGGTGCATGCCGATCTCGTTCGGCTGGGTCGGCTCGGTCTCGATCGCCTCGGGGTGGAGGTACTCGAACAGCTCCAGCCGGCCGTGCCCGTCCGGCGTCTGCAGCATCGCGATCTTGGCGTGGTTGCCGTCGAGCCCGACGGCCGTGTCGGTCCACTCCCCCTGGACTTCGTCGCGTCCGAGCACGGTGAGTCCCAGGTCGGTGAAGAACGCGATCGTGGCCTCGAGGTCGCGCACCGCGATCGCGACGTTCTCCAGCTTGATGGGCATGCGTTTCACGCTAGTGCCGGATCGCGCCGAGGTCACCACTCACGATGTCTGTCGCGGGCGCATCGGCACGGTGCCCGTGGGTACAGACCCCAGGTGACTGACACCGACCACAACTTCCTCACGACCATCGGGGCCCCACTCCCCCAGGCCGACGACGGGCACGCGACGTTGACGATGGATGCCGACGACCGGCACCTCAACGACGCCGGCACCGTTCACGGCGGACTGCTCGCCACCTTGGTCGACACGACGATGGGGGCGGCCATCCTCAGCGTCGTGGACGACGAGACGCCCGCCACCAGTCAGCTCACCGTGACCTACCTCCGCCCCGGCAAGCCGGGTCCGCTCACCGTCACGGCCACCGTGCGCAAGCGCGGCGACCGGCTCACCATCTGCGAGGCCGAGGTGAAGCAGGACGGGAAGTCACTCGTGCACGCGCTCGCCACCTTCGCGCTGAAGGAGAACTGACGACGCCGTTCGGCGCCACCTCGCGAGCTACGCCGTGAGGTCGATGCGGATGGTGAGCAGGTTCGTCCCGAGGGCACGGACCGCAGCGCTGTTGACGCCCCGAAGCGCTCGCAGTCGTGCCTGAGGGTCGTCGTCCGGCAGCACGTGCGCGATGCCGTCGCGCCACCGACCCCGCATCCGCACGCGGACCTTCGGCTGAGCCACCAGGTTCTTGACGTACTGCGAGCGGAGCCCGTGCTCGGAGACCAGCCAGAACGAATCGCCGACCAGCTGGCCACCCACGGGATTGCGGCGGGGCTGGCCAGTCTTGCGACCGGTGACCTCGAGCAGGACGGGAGCTCCGGGGACGCGCCCTGCGATCAGCTTCACGACCGGGTTCGCCACGTACTTCTGGAAGACGTCGACGACGGCCTTCTTGCGACTCGTCCGCGCCTCAGTCATCGAGGCCGCCCAGCTCCATCGCCTCGCGGGCGATGGGCGGCGGCGCATGGAAGTCGAAGGCCCGGAACAGCACGGCGTGGTCGACTCCCATCCGGCGCCCCTGCATGGCGGTGATGCCCGTGATCATCGGACGAACCGGCGGGTGCCCCTCGATCCCGGCCAGGTACTGCTCGTGGGCCTCGAGTGAGGCGATCCCCCGCTCCAGCGGGTCGCCGGTGACGTCCACACCGTGGGTCGGTCGCGAGTCGCCCGACACGAGGAGCCACCGCGGCGACCATGGCTCCAGGCCCTCCCGGAGCAGCTCGGGAAAGACCCACCGGTTCCCGGCGTCGCGCAGCGCATCCAGCGCGGCCAGGCCTGCGACGCGGTGGTCGGCCTGGTTCAGCCCGGCCACGAACTCGATCTCCCACGAGCCCACCACCACCGCGTCGGGCCGGAAGCGCCGGATCGCCATGGCGATGTCGCGCCGCATCGCCAAGGAGTACTCCAGCACCCCGTCCGGGTAGTCGAGGAAGTCCACCTGCGAGACGCCGACGGCCTGAGAGCCCGCGATCTGCTCGCGCTGACGCAGCTCGGCGGTCTCCGTCGGGTGCACGGCGTCCATGCCGGCCTCGCCTCGGGTCAACAGCAGGTAGGCGACGTCCACGCCCTCGCTCGTCCATCGCGCCACGGCCGACGACGTGCCGTACTCGACGTCGTCCGGGTGGGCCACGACGCACAGCACGCGCTCGAACGCGCCGTCGGGGAACGGCGGCAACAGCTCATCAGCGCCCATCCTCGGAGGGTACGCCCGGAACCGGCTGGGACGACAGGGCGAACTCAGATCGTGACGATCTCCGACTCCCCCGGCAGCCTCGCCCCGCCGGGCTCCCGGAAGGCGATCGGCAGTCCCCGCGTCCGCTGCCAGTCGGTGCTGTCCGTCGCCTGGACGTGCACGTGCGGCCGCGTGCTGTTCCCGGAGTTGCCGCAGGCGCCGACCACCGTCCCGATCCCGACCACGTCGCCGACAGGGACCGACACCGAGCCCTCGCGCAGGTGGGCCAGCAGCACGAACGCACCGCCGTCCTCGACCTCGATCACCACGTGGTTCCCGGCGATCGCGGGAGGGCCGCTGCGGATCCGCCTCGCCTGTCCCAGGGCGTACGGCACGAGCGTCAGTTGCGACCGTCGGGCCTCATGGTCCGGCTCACCGTCGTGGGCGACGACCACGCGCCCGGCACACGGCGCGAGGATCGGTCGACCGAAGCCGGCGAACGACTCGGGCGGCTCCGTCGCCAACGCGGTCCGCCAGCTCCACGGGGCCGAGCGGCCACGCTCGTCGACCGGGACGAAGTCGATGGCGTAGGTCGTGCCCATCAGGTGCGTCCCGTGGCTCGGCACGCGCCGCGCGGGACTGTTGCGTGCCAGCCACCGCCCGGAGAACGGATAGTCGAGCACCAACGGCTGGTCCTGACGGTGCGGCCTCACGGCAACGAGGGCGTCACGTCGCGGACGAGGTCGACGATGCGGCGGGCATCACCGCGCGACGGGTCGAGCTCGGGGTCGTAGATCGCCACGCTCCAGCCCAGGCACCCGCCCTCACCGACCGCCGCGACCAGCAGCCGGGTGAGCTGGCGCCAGGTCAGGCCGTTCGGCTCGTTCTCACCACCCGGCACCCCCTGCGCGCCGAACTCCTCGGGGTCGAGGACGTCGAGGTCCACGTGCAGCCACCACCGATCCACGTACTCCGGCAGGTGGCGCACGGCCTCGCGGGCGGACTCCTCGGGCGCTTCGGCAGCCCGGCGCCAGTCGCGGAGGAACACGCCCCGCTCACCGAGGGACCCAACGTTGAACTGCCGGCGCCAGGTCTCGTCCCGTGGCCCCACGGCGAGTTCGTGATCGGCGAGCACGCCCACGCGGTCCGCCAGCGGACCGGCCAGCAGGCGTCCCGTCAGCCCGAGAAGCAGTCCGATCTCCGTGTTCGCGGCCTCCCCGTCCTCGGAGACGTCCAACGGCATCGTGTCCTCGTGGCCGTCGACGAAGAGCAGGCCGACCGGTCCGTCCTCCCGCAGCGCCGGAATCGTGCCGAGGAGGGTGGTGCAGTCGCCGCCGTGCACGAGCGGGAACCGGTCGGAGCTGACGCTACGAACCACCGCATGCCCGAGCGCCTCGGCCATCGCCTCGAGCGCCGCTTCGTTGATCAGCGACGTCGTCCGCCCCCGTTGCGGATCTGGCGCAGGGAGCTCGAGGTCGCCGAGGTCCGTCACGTCACGGTTCGTGAGGGCCGCGGCCAGGCCCGCCTCCCGCAGCACGCGCGAGGCCGCGGACTGGTGTCCAGTCCGGCCGTACCCGTCGAACGGCACCCCGATGAGGTCGACGCCCTTCATCGTCCGATCTTCGCTCGGAAGGGACCGTCAGACCACCCTCAGCCCGGTCAGGCCTCCGGGACGGAGCCGTGGAAGTGACTGATCTTCCAGGTGTCGCCCACGTGCAGCAGCCACAGCGAGAGCCGGAAGTCCGATCGCTCAGGGCCGTCCCCGGCGTCGGTCTCGACCTCGCCCGAGGCGGCCACCAACAGCTGGTCACCGTCATGGTGGATGACCGACCAGCGGTCGAGGAACCAGCGGACCGACCCCGCCTCCACCACCAGCCGCAGGTAGTCGCCCACCTCGTCGGGCTCGAAGTTCGCTCGCGCCGTGCCAAACAGCACCGCCTCGTCGGCGAACAGGTCGGTCAGAGCTGCGAGGTCGCGGGCGGCGACGCCTGCCTCCAGGCGGTCCAGCACGTCCCTGGCGATGGCCACTCCATCGCTCGTCATGCCCTGAGACTAGGAGTCAGAGCGAGTCGAGGACGAACCGATCCTCGCGTGCCCACCCGCACGGCGATGCCTACCTGATCCTGATCTTCAAGGATTTCGCGCCAGGTTTGACGAGCGAGTTACCGGAGTAGCGAACCTTGTACGTTCGCTTGCCCTTCTTCTGCCGGGTGATCCCAAGCTTGGCCTTGCCGTTCTTCACCTTCACGGTTCGGAGCTTCTTGCCCTTGAGGTAGATCGTGACCTTGCCGTCGATCTTCGAGGCCCGAACACCCGCAGCGCGGATCGTCACCGCGACCGTCGCCTTCTTCCTGCCGGCTTTTGCCTTGACCTTGAGGGTCGCGGCCTTCTTCGCTGCGGGCTTGACCTTGACCTCGGCGCTCCTCACCGGACCGACTTGAGGCGATCGCGCCTTCGCCCACAGGTATTCACTCTCGGTAGCCACCGCCTCGACCGAGATTCTGCTGCCCATGTCCGCGGCCGTCAGCTTGTAGGACGAGCCGTGCCCGACAACCCGTCCGTCACGCAACCATCCCAAGTCAACTGAGGCTTCCGGGACATTCCACGACCCGTTGGTCGCTCTCAAGGTCTCCCCAATCACCGGCTGCCCTGCGATCTTGGGCGGGACTTCGTTCACCAGCGCGTTGGGGACTGACAGCTCGCCGTCCTTGCCCCATTCAATCTGGAGGTCGGCCTTCGTCGCCGTTCCCAACGTGAAGTGGACCGCTCCCAGCAGTTCACCCGCGTAGGCGCTGAGTCGATAGGTTCCTGGACCTAGGTCGTCCAAGCGGAAGTTCGCCGTTCGAGGACCGCTCCCGTAGAGGTGGGGTTCTTTCCACGCGAGCAGTTCACGGGTGCCGTCAACCATGTAGTTGAACGGCCATTCGTTGTGGTTCAGCCACCGCGATTCGCCGTCGACCGTCACCTTCCGCTCCAAGACCGCGCTCATCTCGGGAGTTCGAGCGAAATCCTCGTCATTGAGCGGGCTACCGCCCGGCCCCACGATCGACACATCGACCGATCCTGAGGGCACGAAGTCCAACCGTTGTCCGGCGTTGGTCTCTCCAGCCTTCACGACAAATGGTGCTGAGTACGTCTTCGCGCGGTTCCCGGATTGGCCCACCAGGACATAAGTGCCAGCTGAGAGCCCGGAGACCTTGAACGTGGAACCGGAAACCGTCGCCCGACGCACATCCCCAACGGCCCATTCCAGTCCGCCGCCAGTCTCGCTCCAAGTGGGTGAGAGCCTCTGGGCAACGACAGTGGGAACCCACTCCACGCCGGTGATGGTTCCCGACGCCTCCGCCCCACGCGCCAAGGGAACATCCACTCCAGCTACCACTTGTCCGTGCGACAAAGTGATCTCCGACGAATACGACATCGCGGCGAAGTTCCGATTGCTCGTTCCGACGGCAAGGTAGTACGTCCCTGCGGTCAAACCCGTGAGACTAAAGCTCGTCTCTTCGCCGTAAAGGAATGCCTTGTTCTCGCAGCCTTGCCCGACCTCGTCGACAAGGCAGACGAAAAGATGATTCCTGTCCAGCCATTCGTCAGGTCCTAAGCCCCCCTCAGTCGAGTCGAGCTTCTCCGGCGCAACGATCGATCCCTGGAGACTCGCGCCAACCACCAGGTTGACGTCGAATCCGGTCTTGACCTCTCCGAGGCTTAGCGTGAATTCGCGAGAAACGGTCTTGGCGTAGCCGCGAACGGGAGCGACGACCACCCGATACGTGCCGGTCCGGACCCCTTCGAACGAATAAGCGCCGCGCGCGGAGTCGTGGAGCGATGTTGAGGCTTCGGCGATCCAGACTCCTCCCCGCCCCAGGCGCTCAATCGACACCGACAACCACAACCCGGAATGTTCCGAAAGCGGTCGGCCGTCAGGCATCTTGACAGCACCAGCGACCCTGATCTCCCAGTCCAAAGCAGTGTCCACGCCGGTCACGACTCGCCCTGGCGTGAGGGTTACCGCGGGCGACTTCCATTCGACTCCGGCGCCCGCCGAATCGCCGTTCACCCGGACCTCGACGCGATACGTCCCCGCCTCAAGGTTCCTGAACATGTACCGCCCTTCGCTGTCGAAGGACGGCACGGTTTCGACCAGACCCCACACCGTCCCGCCGGCCACGGTTGTCCCGCGCCTCAACGTGATGGACGCGTCAGCGCTGGTGAGCGGCTTCCCGTTCGGCGCCAGGACCACGCCCGAGATGCTTCCCGTGTCCGCGGCCTGGGCGGGTGTCAGGCCGGTCAGTCCAAGGAGAAGTGCGGTCGCGGCGAGAAGCGCGACAAGGGTTCGACCGGACGTTCGGATCATGTGGAGTTCTTTCCCGAGACACAGACCCCTTGCAGGCGCGCGAAGCCGGTTCCACGGTATCCCGCGAGCGGCCGAGCCCTCGGCGAAACGGTGAATTCATCCCCGCAGGGAGGAACCTCAGAGCGAGTCGAGGACGACCGGATCCTCACACGCCCGCGCCCAAGCGGCGATCCGCGCGCGGATCTCGCGGCCCAGCAGCCACTTGCCGATCGGCTCGGCGACGAACTTCAGCCACGACGGGCGCACCGAGTACGTGTACTTCCACACCGCGCGTGTGCCCTCGCGACCGTCGCGGACGTCGGGCACGAATCGCCAGCCGCCGCCGAACGAGGCGAAGAACCACGGCCCCTTCACCATCGTCATGCCGACGGACGTCGGCGGCCGGTACGAGACGTACTCCGACACCATCCGCGGCCCCACGCGGGCGCGCGTGTGCGTGCGCACACCCTTCGCCGGCACGTCGGCGTCGATCAGGTGCTGCTCCCGGATGAACGGGTCCCACCGCATCCGGATCTCGCCGGTGGTCTGCGAGACGGCGAACGCGGTGTCGGGCGGGACGGGCACCCACGCTTCCACCGTGACTTGAGGCATGGCGCCACGCTATCGGTGCGGCGCCTAAACTCGGGCGATGCCGCCTCGTTCCCCGCTGCCGCCGCGCCACGGCCTGCAGTCGGCGTGGCTGCGCACCCCCGACCGGGATCCCCAGGGCCCGCCGTGGCCGACCATGAGCGCGTGGCTCGAGCACGAGATGGCCGTCCACGCCGACGTCCACCGGATGCTCGCCGACGAGCGCTTCGTCTACGACGACCTGTCCCCCGTGCGCGTCGACGACCCCTACGCGCCACACACCTTCGTCTGGTTCCACCGCGACCTGCGCGACGAGGTCGAGGTGCCCGGCGAGATCCACCTGCTGCACCGCGACGAGCGCATCATCGTCGTCGACAAGCCTCCGTTCCTCTCGACGATCCCTCGCGGCAAGCACGTCCTCCAGAGCGTCGTCGTGCGCCTGCGCGCCGAGCTCGACCTGCCCGAGCTCACACCCCTGCACCGGCTCGACCGCGTCACCTCCGGTGTCCTCCTGCTGGCCACCGAGCGTCGCTGGCGTGGGCCGTACCAGACGCTGTTCGAGCATCGGCGGGTCAGCAAGACCTACCGGGCCCTCGCCCCGTGGCAGGAAGCGCTCGAGTCACCCGTCGTCGTCCGCAACCACCTGCGCAAGGACCGTGGAGCCCTCCGCGCCGAGGTCGTCCCCGACGCGCCGGTCAACGCCGAGACCCGCATCGAGATGGTGACGCGCGTCGGCGACCTGGCGGTCTACGAGCTGCACCCCAGGACCGGCCGCACGCACCAGCTGCGCATGCACCTTGCCGGGCTCGGCGCACCGATCGTCGGCGACCCGCTCTACCCCGACGTCACCGACGTCTCGATCGACGACTTCTCACATCCGCTCCAGCTGCTCGCGAGCGAGCTGGCCTTCACTGATCCCGTGGACGGCTCCGAGCGCAGGTTCGTCAGCGACCGGAGCTTCCCGCTGGGTCAGTGACCCCCGCCGATGGCCGCGGGGCCACCCTCGCGACGGATGTCGATGACGTGGCCGGTCATGTCGGCGAGCAGCACGTCGAGCGAGCGGCGCGCCACCTCCTCCGACGACAGCAGCGTGCCCTCGGGCTCCTCGCCGAAGGCCTTCGTGCGCATCGGGGTGCCGGTGCGCTCGGGATTGACGCAGTTGACCCGCACCTGACCGGCCCACTCGTCGGCCAGCGCTTGGGTCAGGTTGACCGTCGCGGCCTTCGCCGACGAGTACAGCGAGTAGCCCTTGCGGCCGCGCGTGTACGACGACGACGTGAACAGCAGCAGCGAGCCGTTCGACTCGGCCAGCAGCGGCCGGAACTCCTGCGCGATGAAGATCGGCGCGAGGTAGTTGATCTCGGTGGCCGACCAGATGGTCTCCTCCGACGTGTCGGCGAGGTCGCCGATCGGCAGGATGCCGGCCGTGTTCACGACGTAGTCGACCTTGCCGGCCTTCGCCACGACCTCGCGCGCGGCCTCGGCCACGTCCTCGCGACGGTCGACGTGCGTGCCGGTGGACGAGCGCGAGAACGCGTGCACGTGCGCGCCGTACGACTCGGCCAGCTTCGCGATGTCGCCACCGATCCCGTACGAGCCGCCGAACACGACCATGGTCTTGCCCTCGAGCGCGGCGCGGTACTGGTCGTCGTCGAGCGCCTCCGGCTCCTCGGCGGACGCCAGCTGGAACAGCTTGTCGGCGATGTAGACGTCGATCGGCTCGGTGACCTTCATGTTCCGCTCGTGACCCTGCACGACCGCGATCGGCACGTCGGGGCGGTAGCGCAGCACCACGGTGCAGTCGTCGGTCGCGGTGAAGTCGGGGTCCTGCCACGCCTTCTCGTACGCGTCGCGGATCACCGAGGCGCGGAAGGCCTGCGGGGTCTGGCCGCGGCGCAGCAGGTCGCGGCGCAGCACGTCCGAGATCGTGTCGAGGTCTCCCCCGCGCTCGTCGTGCACCTGCACCACCGTGTCGGCCGACGGGATCGCGGTGTCGACGGCCTCGTAGGTGCCGAGCGCCTCGACGACGTCGGTGATGATCTTCTGCGACACCAGCGGGCGCACCGCGTCGTGGAAGAGCACGTTGCACTCGTCCTCGCCGAGCGCCTTCAGCGCCAGGCTCGTGGTCTCGTTGCGCGTCGCGCCGCCCTCGAGTACCTGCGTGACCTTCGGATACGCGCCGTCGCGGACGATCGCGTGCACCGGATCGAGGTACCCCGGCGTCATCAGGATGATGATCTCGTCGACCGCCTCGGCCGCCTGGAACACGGAGATCGTGTGCTCGAGGATCGTCTTGCCGGCGATCTTGATGAGCTGCTTGGGGATGGCCAACCCGACCCGGGTGCCGGTTCCGCCGGCGAGGATCACGGCGACGTTGCGCAATTCGGTCACCCGCCGAGGTTACCCGTCCCTCCGGCACCGCTGAGTTGCACGTATCGCCCGCGACACGCCGCTTCGAGATGGCCGAACGTGCAACTCAGCGGGACGGGCGGATGACCGCGTCCTGCTGCTGGCGCTTCCAGTCGCGGAAGCCCTCCTCGGTCACGCCGCAGCGCCAATAGGCCGAGACCGAGATGTCGCCGCGGGCCACGCGGCCGTCCATCAGGTACGGGCGCACCGTCTTCAACAGCGCCGACTCCCCGTGCACGAACGCCTGCACGCGACCCGCGGGCCACGTCCACGAGCGCACCGCCTGGTCGAGCAGCGCCGTCGAGCCCGGCGCCACGCCGTCGCGGTGCAGCCAGTGGACGGTGAGGTCGCCCGCGGTCGGCAGGTCGATCTCGTGCCCCGGACCGTCGACCTCGAGGAACGCGGTCGCCTTCGCTCCGGACTCGAGCACGGCGACCGAGGCGGCGATCGCCGGCAGCGCCGATTCGTCGCCCACGAAGAGCTGGTGGTCGGCCGTCGGATCGGGGCGGTAGGCGCCGCCGGGTCCGACGAATCGCAGCGTGTCGCCCGGCTTCGCCGACGCTGCCCACGGTCCGGCGAGGCCCTCGGTGCCGTGGGTGACGAAGTCGATCGCCAGCTCGCGGGCCTCGGCGTCGACCCAGCGCACCGTGTAGGTCCGCTTGACCTCGCCGTCGGCCGTGTCGAAGACGAGCTTCACGTACGTGTCGGTCGAGTCGAGGTGGTGCGCGAGGTACTCGTCGAACGCCGGTCCGCCCAGAACCACCCGCCGGAGCCGAGGGGCCAGATCCTCCGTGCGGAGGACGGTCAATTGAACCTCGGTCTTCTGAGCCACGCTGTGTAGCCTAACCGCGTGAGCAACGGCCTCGATCCCACGACCTTCGACCCGCAGATCCGTCCCCAGGACGACCTGTTCCGCCACGTGAACGGACCGTGGCTGCAGTCCGCCCCGATCAAGCCCGATCGGGCGACGGCCGGCGGGTTCATCGACCTGGTCGACGAGGCCGAGGAGCTCGTCCGCACGATCGTCGAGCGCTGCGCCGACGAGCCCGAGGGCGACGAGGAGCGCAAGATCGGCGACCTCTACACGAGCTTCATGGACACCGAGCGCATCGAGCGGCTCGGCGCCACGCCCCTGGCCGACGACCTCGCCCGCATCGACGCGATCGACTCGGTGCCCGCACTCGTCCGCACGATCGGCGAGCTGGAGCGCTCCGGCGTCAACAGCATCGCCGGCCTCTACATCGCGCCCGACCGCGGCAACCCCGACCGCTACGTCACGCACGTCGTCCAGGCCGGCATCAGCCTCCCCGACGAGTCGTACTACCGCGAGGACCAGTTCGCGCCCATCCGCGACGCCTACCGCGATCACGTCGGCACCATGCTCGACCTCGCCGGCTTCGACGACCGCGGCACGCGCGCCGACCGCGTCCTCGACCTCGAGACCCGCATCGCGTCGCACCACTGGGACCGCGTCGCCAGCCGCGACGCCCAGAAGACCTACAACCTGAAGTCCTTCGACGAGCTCAGCGCCCTGGTGCCCGCGTTCGACTGGAAGGCGTGGGCCGCGGCCGCCGACATCGACGAGGCCGTCCTGGCCGAGGCCGTCGTGTCGCAGCCGTCCTACCTCGAGGGCATGCAGACGCTGCTCACCGACGACCTCCTCCCCGCGTGGCAGGACTGGTTGCGCTGGCAGCTCGTCCACGCGGCCGCCCCCTACCTCTCGGACGAGTTCGTCACCGCCAACTTCGACTTCTACGGCAAGACGCTGCAGGGCACCGACGAGCTGCGTCCCCGCTGGAAGCGCGGCATCGGCTTCGTCGAGGGCTCGATGGGCGAGGCCGTGGGCAAGATCTACGTCCGCACCGAGTACCCGGCCGAGGCCAAGGCCCGCATGGAGGAGCTCATCGCCAACCTCCTGGAGGCCTACCGGATCAGCATCCGCGAGCTGTCGTGGATGAGCGACGAGACCAAGCAGCGCGCGCTGGCCAAGCTCGACTCCTTCACCCCGAAGATCGGGCACCCCGAGAACTTCCGGGACTACTCCGCCCTCGAGACCGATCCCGCCGACCTGGTCGGCAACGCCCGCCGCGCGCAGTCGGTCGCGATGGACCGCGAGCTGGCCAAGATCGGCCAGCCGATCGACCGCGACGAGTGGTACATGACCCCGCAGACGGTCAACGCCTACTACAACCCGACGATGAACGAGATCGTCTTCCCGGCCGCCATCCTCCAGCCGCCGTTCTTCGACGCGCAGGCCGACGACGCCGTCAACTACGGCGCGATCGGGTCGGTCATCGGCCACGAGATCGGCCACGGCTTCGACGACCAGGGCTCGCAGTACGACGGCACCGGCGCGCTCAGCAACTGGTGGACCGACGACGACCGCGCCGCGTTCGACGCCCTCGCCGCGAAGATCATCGGCCAGTACGACGACCTCAGCCCTGAGAACGCCGACGGCCAGACGGTCAACGGCGCGCTCACGATCGGCGAGAACATCGGCGATCTCGGTGGACTCGGCATCGCCCATCTGGCGTTCAAGCTCGCCCAGCAGGACAAGCCCGCGGAGACGATCGACGGACTCTCCCCCGACCAGCGCTTCTTCCTGGCGTGGGCGCGGGCCTGGCAGGGCAAGGTGCGTCCGGCCGAGACCATCCGCCGTCTCACCGTCGACCCGCACTCGCCGCCGGAGTTCCGCTGCAACCAGGTCGTGCGCAACATCGACGCGTTCTACGAGGCGTTCGGCGTCGCCGAGCAGGACGAGCTGTGGCTCGATCCCGCCGAGCGTGTGACGATCTGGGCCTGAGGTGGGCTGGGGCTTCCAGCGCCGCACCGTCGGCACCCTGGCGCTCGTCCAGGTGGTCGGCGGCATCGGCAACGGGGCGGGCCTCGCCGTCGGTGCCCTCCTGATCGAGGACGTCACCGGCTCTGCCGGCTGGGCCGGGCTCACTGTCGTCGCGACGACGCTCGGAGCGGCCCTGTTCACCGTGCCCCTGTCCAACTTCGCGGTGCACCGCGGTCGTCGGCCGGCGCTGACGACGGGCTGGCTCGGAGGCGCACTCGGCGCCCTCGCGGTCGTCGCCGGTGCCGAGTGGAGCTCGCTGCCGCTGCTGCTGCTCGGGTTCCTGCTGTTCGGGGGAAGCACGGCCGCCAACCTGCAGTCGCGGTTCGCCGCGGCCGACCGAGCGGAGCCCGACGAGGTGGGCCGGTCGATCTCGCTCGTCATCTGGGCCACCACCATCGGCTCCGTCGCCGGACCCAACCTGACCGGCCCGGGAGCCGCCACGGCGCGGGCCCTGGGCATCCCCGAGCTCGCGGGTCCACAGGTGTTCTCGGGCGTCGCCTTCACCGTCGCCGGCCTCCTCACCTGGCTGATGCTGCGGCCCGACCCGCTCGAGCGACGCGACGCCTCGGCCCCACCCCCGCCGCGCACCCGCGCCGCGCTCCCCCACGTCCGCGGCGCCACGGCTCTCGCGATCGGCACGATGGCGCTCTCCCACGCGGTCATGGTGGCCGTCATGGCGTTGACGCCGGTGCACATGTCCGGCCACGACGCGGCCCTCTCGGTGATCGGGCTGACGATCAGCCTGCACATCGCCGGCATGTTCGCGCTGTCGCCGCTGTTCGGCTGGATGACCGACCGCTGGGGCGCGGAGCCGACCATCCTGCTCGGCCAGGCGGTGCTCATCGCGGCCTGTGGCATCGCCGGCACCGCCGGGCACTCCAACGTCCAGATCACCATCGGCCTGATCCTGCTGGGCATCGGCTGGTCGATGTCCGTCATCGCGGGTGCGGCGCTGCTCACCCGCAGCGTCGATCCGACGGTGCGGCCGCTCGTGCAGGGCTTCAGCGACCTCACGATGAACCTCGCCGGTGCGGCGGGCGGACTGCTGGCCGGGCTCGTCGTCGCGGTCTGGAACTTCGGCACCCTGACCGCCGTGGCCGCCGTGCTGACCCTGCCGATCATCGCGGCGATCGTGCCCGCCTCGCGTCGACAGGGCGTCCGTCTCACGTAGCGAGAACACTCGCTTGTTTCGGTGCTTCTTCGAACACCTGTTCTACGCTGATGACATGAGCCCGATCGCCGACGACGCCTTCGCCGAGGCCCGGCGCAGGCGGGCGCGGGCCGAGTTCGCGGAATGGGATCTCGTGCTCACCCACCGTGAGCGCGAGATCGCCCGGATCGACGCCACCGACGACGTGCTGCTCAGCAAGGAGCTCGCTCGGCGGGCCGTCACGCTGGAGATCGCCCAGCGCCTGCGCATTCCCGAGAACTCGGTCTGGCGGATCATCGTGCAGGGCGAGGAGGTCCGCGATCGCACGCCCGCCGTGTGGGTCGCCTTCCGCGACGGAGTCCTCGACGCACGTCGCGTCGGCCTCATCGCCGACATGGTCGCCAAGCTGCACACGCCCAAGGCCCTCGAGGCCGTCGACCAGAACGCCGCCGAGTACGGATCCGGGCACACCCCGGGCGAGCTGCGCGCGTGGCTCAAGCGGCTGCGTGCCCGGCTCGAGCCCGAGAAGCTCAACGACGATGCCGCCCACGCCACGGAGCAGCGCCACGTCGAGATCTCGCACAACGACGACGGCACCTCGTGGCTCAGCGCCCTGCTGCCCACCGGCGTCGCGGTCGCCGTCGGCAACCGCCTGCGCGCCGCCGCCAAGGCGCTGCCGAAGACCGACCCCGACACGGGCGAGCGCGACCGTCGCACGCGTGAGCAGAAGAAGGCCGACCTCCTCGCGCACTGGCTCACCTGCAGCGAGGGCACCCAGACCGACATCCGCGCCGAGATCGCGATCACCATCGACTCCACCGACCTGATCGGGCTCACTCACGGCGCCGCCTTCACGCGCGGCCACCGCGAGCCGATCCCGGCGGCGTGGGCGCGCGAGCTGGCCGCCAGCGAGCACACCCTGTTCCGCCGCCTGGGCCTCGATCCCTTCGGCAACGTCATGGACACGACGAAGCTGGGGTACCACCCCAGCGAGTCCCTGCGCGAGGCGCTGAGGTGGCGCGACGGCACCTGCCGGGTCGCCGGCTGCCAGGCCGACATCCGCGACACCGACCTGGATCATGAGCTGGCCTACGACCGGGGCGGCACCACCTCGGCCGACAACCTGCGATCCCTGTGTCGCAAGCACCACAACATGAAGTCGCACGACCACCTCGACCGCCGCAGCCTCCGGCCACCGGTGCAGTTCGTCGAGTGCTACGCCGTCGGCACCCCCGTCGTCTACCGTCCCGTTCCCGCCTGAGGCACCCGCCTGCCCGGCTAGGCTCGCCGCGTGACCGATCAGATCAGGTTCGTGTTGTCCGAGTCCGACATGCCCACGCACTGGTACAACATCGTCCCGGACTTCCCGACGCCCCCGCCGCCGCCGCTGCACCCCGCGACGCACGAGCCCGTGGGTCCGGACGACCTGGCTGCGCTGTTCCCGCCCGAGCTGATCGCCCAGGAGGTCACCTCCGAGCGCTACGTCGAGATCCCCGAGCCCGTCCGCGACGTGTACCGCCAGTACCGTCCGTCGCCGCTCGTGCGGGCCCGCCGCTGGGAGCAGAAGCTCGGCACCTCGGCCCGGATCTACTACAAGTACGAGGGCGTCTCGCCCGCCGGCTCGCACAAGACCAACACCTCGGTGCCGCAGGTCTACTACAACGCCATCAACGGCATCACCCGCCTGACCACCGAGACGGGCGCGGGACAGTGGGGCACGGCGCTGGCGTACGCCTGCTCGCTCTTCGGACTCGAGTGCGAGGTGTGGCAGGTGGGCGCCTCGTTCGACTCCAAGCCGCAACGCCGCACCCTGATCGAGGTCTTCGGCGGCAAGGTGCACCGTTCGCCCAGTCGGCTCACCGCGTTCGGTCGCTCCCTGCCCGAGGACCACACCGGGTCCCTGGGCATCGCGATCACCGAGGCAGTCGAGGTCGCCGCCCAGGACGAGACGATCCAGTACGCGCTCGGCTCCGTCCTGAACCACGTCCTGCTGCACCAGACGATCATCGGCGAGGAAGCGCTCAAGCAGCTCGCGATGGCCGGCGAGTCCGGTGCCGACCTGGTCGTCGGTTGCGCTGGAGGAGGATCGAACTTCGCCGGCCTGGCGTTCCCCTTCCTGCGCGAGAAGCTCGCCGGCAACCAGTCGCCGCAGATCCTCGCGGTCGAGCCCTCGTCGTGCCCCACCCTCACCCGCGGCGAGTATTGCTACGACTTCGGCGACACGGGCGGCATGACCCCGCTGATGAAGATGTACACGCTCGGTCACGACTTCGTGCCCTCGCCGATCCACGCCGGCGGCCTCCGCTACCACGCGATGGCGCCGCTGGTGTCGCACGCCGTGCACGAGGGCCTGATCGACGCCGTGGCCCTCGACCAGAGCGAGTGCTTCGACAGCGCGATCGAGTTCGCCCGCACCGAGGGCATCGTCCCGGCGCCCGAGTCGTCGCACGCGCTGGCCCAGGCTCGGCGTGCCGCGATCGAGGCCACGGAGAACGGCACCGAACCGGTCATCGTCGTCGGCCTGTCCGGCCACGGCCTGCTCGAGCTCGGCGCCTACGACTCCTACCTGAACGGCCGACTCGAGGACGATCCGCTGTCCGACGAGGACCTGCAGGCGGCTCTGGCCAACGTGCCCGTCATCTGATCGGATCTCGATCATGACCATCGAGGTACGCGCCGCGACCGAGTTCGAGGACGTGCGCACGATGCTCGGGCCCAAGCGTCCCGACTCCGACGTGTGTTGGTGCCTCAGCTATCGCGTGCCCGGCACGGTCAACCGCGAGCTCCGGCGCGAGGCACGGGGCGAGTACGTCCGCGAGCTCATGCGGCAGGGTCCCCCCGGGGTGCTGGCGTACGCGGGCGACGAGGTGGTCGGCTGGGCGGCCATCCACCCCCGCGCCGACACGAGCTTCGCCACGAGCCGCAAGATCCCGCACGTCGACACCCTCGACGCCTGGAGCCTGTGGTGCGTGCGCGTCCGTCCCGGGCACCGCGGCCAGGGCATCGCCCACCACCTCATCACCGGCGCCGTCGAGCACGCGCGCGCCGAGGGCGCTCCCGCCGTCGAGGCCTACCCCGTCGACAACGCGGGCGCGAAGGTCGACCTCACGATGGCCTACGTGGGCACCCGGGCCATGTTCGAGCAGGCCGGCTTCGAGAAGGTCGCCGACACCACGTCGGTCCTCAACGGGTTCCCGCGCGTCGTGATGCGGCTCAGGCTGTCCTGACGGCGCCCAGAGACCCGTCCACCATCTCCAGCACGCGGTCGCAGTGCTCCAGCACGTCGTGGTCGTGCGTGACCATGACGACGGCGACGTTCTGCTCACGCGCCTGGTCCGCCAGCAGCTGGACGACCTCGTGGCTGCGCGCCCGGTCGAGCGCGGCGGTGGGCTCGTCGACCAGCAGCAGGCTGGGCGCGTTCACCAGGGCGCGGGCGATGCCCACACGCTGGCGCTCGCCACCGGAGAGGTGGCCGGGACGGTTCTTCGCCCGGTGAGCCATGCCCACGGAGTCGAGCACGGACTCGGCGTCGACCTTGCGGTTCCCCGCGAGGCGGCCCGCGAGGCGCAGCTGGTCGGCGGCGGTCAGGGCCGGCAGCAGGTTGCCGGACTGGAAGACGAAGCCGATGTTCTCGAGCCGGAACTTCGCCGAGGCGCCCTTCGACAGGGTGCTCAGGTCGGTGCCGTGCACCCGGACGGAGCCGGAGTCGGGGTTCGACAGCGCGCCGGCCACGGCCAGCAGCGAGGACTTGCCCGAGCCCGAGGGCCCGACGATGGCGACGAACTCGCCCGCGCGGACGGTCAGCGACACGGCGTCGAGGGCGCGGACCCGCGAGTCGCCGTCGCCCAGCTCGAGTGTCGCGTCGACGATCTCCAGGGCAGGTGTGTTCTCGGTGTTCATCGACGGCCTCCCAGCGCGGCGAGGGGATCGACCCGGGTGATGCGCAGCACCGCGACGGCGGCGCCCAGCAACCCGAGCACGATGGTCAGGACGGAGGCGGTCGCGATCGGGCCGGCCTCCAGCTCGAACGGCATGGCGTCGGGCATGATCGCGCCCATCGCGACGCCGGCGGCCACGCCGATGCCCGTGAAGACGAGCAGGACGACGACGGCCTGCGCGAGGCTGTCGCGCAACAGGTAGCGGCTCGAGGCGCCCATGGCGCGCAGCACGGCGAGGTCGCCGGCGCGCTGGATCGTCCACACGGTGAAGAAGGCACCCACGACGAGCGCGCAGATCACGTAGAGGAAGACCTGGATCATGCTCAGCGTCAGCGTCTCGGCCTCGTAGCCGGGCGACGCGTTGAACGACTCGGTCAGCGTCATGCTCGTCGTGCCGGCGGCCTCGTCGGCGGCGGCGAGGTCGACGTCCGCGTCGTCCTTCGCCTGCACGGCGACCGCGCTGAAGAGCGAGTAGTCGGCGGCGGCCACCGTGGCGTCGGTGGGCACCCCGGGCTGGGCGGTGTTCGACGCGATCAGCTGCCAGGTCTCGAGCGGCAGGTAGGCGACGTCGACGTGGCCGAACGTGGCCTGGCCCTCGGTGAAGCCCACGACCGTGAGCTCGACGTCGATGCGGTCCAGGGTGACGACGGTGCCGATGGCGACGCCGTCGTCCTTCAGCGTCTCGGAGACGACGATGCCGTCCGCACGGTCGAGGCCCTCGCCCGAGGACGTCTTCGGGGCGATGAAGCCGTCCGTGTCGACGCCGAACAGCGTCAGGTCGACCTGCTTGCCGTCGTCGGTCGTGCTGTTGACGATGCTGACGCCCATCGGTTCGGCGGCCTGCACGCCCTCGGCGTCGCGCCACGGGGCGAGCTGGTCCTCCTCGAGCACCGATCGGCTGAACGCGTTGTCCTTCATCGTGCCCTCGTCGAACGCGAACGCGGTGACGGGCATGGCCTTCAGGCCGGAGACGCCGTCGTTGACGAGGCCGGACGACAGTCCGGACAACAGGACGACGAGCACGGAGATCAGGGCGATCACCGTGCCCATCAGGGCGAATCGGCCGCGGGCGAACCGCAGCTCTCGCAGGGCCAGGAACATGCAGATCCTCGGAGTCAGAGATCCCGACACCTTGTCGGGAAGATACTGACAGTGTGTCACCACGCTCCCAGCGCTCAGGCGCCGGGCAGGCCCGCGGTGAGCATCGCGAAGACGTCCTCGGCGGTGCGGATCGCGTCGGCCCCGTGCTCCACGAGCTGGACGCCCGCGCCGAGCACGCCCTGGACGAGGTGGACGAACCGCTCCGGCACGCCGAGCTCGGCGACCACGTCCGCCACCGGACGCATCAGCGCGTCGTGCAGCACCATGAGGTCCTCGAACCGGGTGGGCGACAGGTCCGCCTGCTGCAGCGGTCCGGCGAGCTCGTGCTCGCCGGCCGCGGTCATCTGCATCGTCGCGTCGACGAGGGCGCGCAGCCTCGGCAGGCCCGGGTCGGCCTCCGCCAGGGCGTCCGCGATCCCACGGTTCCAGCGATCGAAGGCGTCGATGGCCACCGCGACGAGCAGGTCGTCCTTCGACGGGAAGTAGTCGTAGAAACTCGACCGCGACATGCCGGCGCGCTCGGTGACCGTTCGCGGGTTGATGCCCGCGACACCGCCCTCCCTGAGGATGTCCTCCGCGGCGCGCACCAGGGCGGCGCGTTGCGCCTCGCGGTGCGCGCCGACGGTGGGCGCGGAGATCCTGGGCATCAGTCCATTATGACGCCGTCGAGCCCTTCGTCCGTGCCGAGCCCAGGTAGATCGCCCGGATCTTCTGCTTCGCTCCACGGACCCGGACCGTCGCGACCGCACGCCCCTTGCGGAGCGTGACCGTCTTCAGCACCTTCGACCCGGCGACGAACCGGACCTTCCCCGTCGGCACGTGGCCGGCGGCCCGCACGGTGGCGACGACCTTGACCGTCGATCCGCGCTTCGTCGCCTTCAGAGCCGTACGACTCGTCGCCTTCACGACCGTGACCGTCACCGGAGTGCTCACGGACGACGTCCCGAGCGCCGCGCCCGTGAAGCGCGCCGTCAGGCGGTGACGTCCGACGGCCAGTCGCGGCAGCGTGACCGTGGCCTTCCCGTCCGTGACGCGCACCCGGGTCAGGACCCGGTTCCCGTCGCGGATCTCGACCACACCGGCCGTGGCCAGTCCCCCGAGCGTCACCACCGCGGTCAGCCGCTTCTTCGCGTACGCAGCCCGCGTGGCGGACAGGCGCAGGCCCGTCGTGGTCGCCTTGCCCAGCCGCAGGAACACCGTCTCACCGGTGGCGTCCTTGAGCCCGTCATTGTCGGTCACGCCGTAGAGCGAGCCGTCCTTCGCGATGGTGAAGCCCTCGAGCTTCTCCTGCGTCCATCCGTGCGTGGCCCGCAGTGCTGGCAGCACGTCGATCGCGAGCCGCTTCTCGACCGTCGGCAGGTCCTTCCCCGAGCCCTGCGGGACCGTGAAGGTGGAGATGTGCTTGGTGCGCGCCTTCGGCCCGTTCAGCTTGTCGCGCTCGATGACCGCGAACGTGTCGTCGTCGACTGCCGTGATCTCCGAAAGCCCGACCCAGTCGCCACTGCCGCGCAGCGGCGTCTGCAGCTCGTAGCCGAACCACGCGAACGACCGGTCGGAGACGTCGTAGCGGCCGATGCGCGCCACGTCCTCGCCCGCGAGCGGGCGCTGCAGGACGAACCACACGTGCTCACCGTCCCGGTCCGTCGTCGCCGTGACGCCCTCGAGACCCTGGGCGCCGAGCTTCGACGTCACCTCGGTCGGCAGGCTCACGCGCTCCTGCACGACGCCGGCCCCGTTCGTCCGCACCAGCTCGTTCCCGCCGCCCTTCGCCCCCTCGGACGCGATCCAGAAGCCGCCCTGCGGCCGCTGGAACAGGCCCTCGATGTCCAGCTCGACGGGGCTCCCGGCCTCCGTCACCGGGACCGAGTCGGTGATGCGCGCCGGGTGGCCGGCCACGTCGACGCGGTAGAGCGTGGCCTGCTTGATGACCTTGTCGGCGGCGGTCCACAGCGTGGTGGCGCTCTTCGTGTCGGCGGTCAGGGCGCCGAGCGCCTGCCAGCCGATCGGCGCGCCGTCCTTCTCGTCCGAGACGATCGAGGGGAAGGCCGCCTTCCCGGGCTTCCACGCGTACAGACCCACCGTGGCGCGCACGCCCGCCTCCGCGTCGTCCGTCTCGCTCGACACCGCGAACAGGCCACGGGACGGGATCGGCAGCAAGCCCTCGGGGCCGTTGGTCGTCGGCATGACCTGGACGTACTCCGGCTTCGCCGGGTCGCTCACGTCGTAGACGGCGACGAAGTTGCTGCGCTCGGAGCCCACGAACGCGTACGGCGTGCCGTCGTACTCGGCGACGGCGAGGCCCTCCGGCTCCGCGCCCTTCTTGGCCGCGCGGTCGTCGTTGTGGAGCCCGTGCTTCACGGCGAGGCGCTCGAAGGTGTTGCCGGCGTCCCACACGACGTCGCCGTCGGTGTCGAAGACGGTCCAACCGCGGGTGCCGCCCTTCCAATCGCCCTCGTTGGCGGTGGCCAGGTGGTCGTCACCGACCCAGGCGATCGCGTCGGGCTCGCGCGGCACGGCCGCCACCGAGTCCGTCAGCGAGATCGCGCCGTCCTTCGTGACATCGACGCCCTCCAGGGCGACCGACCCCGCGCTGAACGCCTTCTCGATCCTGCCCGAGGCCGAGTCGATCAGGACGACGCCGTTGTTCTCCTGCAGGGTCACCGCGAGCGTGCCCTTGCTGTTGAACGCGACGTACTCGGGCTCCGGGTCGGTCGGGGCCGCCATCCCGGCCGCGGCCAGCACGTCGGCCGGCAGGTCGACGCGGCGCGGGGTCCAGTCGGCGGGCGCCCCCTCGAGGTCGACCAGCTGGACGAAGCCGCCGGGCGCCTGGGGCAGGTCGCCCTCCTTCCCACCCGCGGGCGCGGCGTCCTCGTCGCGCTGGTTCTCCATCGCGACGGCCGCCACGGACCGGTCCTTGCTCAGAGCGATCGAGTCCGGCTGGCCGCCCAGGTCGATGCTGCGCACCCGTGTGCCGTCGCTGAGCCGCACGACGTCGAGTCGGCCGCTCGGATCGGTGAACGAGGCGGAGGTGTCGACGACCACGAGGACGTACTTCCCGACGACGCTCACCGAGGTGGGCTGGTCGTCCGCATCGCCGAGCTCCTCCAGCGAGAGCGAGCCGTCGCCGCGAGGCGCCGACGGGTCGCTGATGTCGAGGAAGCCGATCCGCTTCCCGAGAGCGTCGGTGTGGACGAGGGTCCTGCCGTCGTCGGAGACCGCGGAGATCTCGGCGACCGTCTCGGCCGACGCCGGGACGCCGGCGGGAGCGTTCTGGAAGACCGGGTACGTGGCGACGCGGTGGAAGGAGTGGTCGGAGGCCGCGACGGCCGGGGTGGACAGGAGCGGGAGGGCGCTGGCGAGCACGGCGGCACCGGCCAGGCTGGCGAGGGAACGAGACACGGCGACACCGTCTCGGCACCACCGCAACGGCCCGGGGCCGTCCGGTGAACGTCAGGTGACGACTCCGGCAACTCTCGCGGTCAGGGCACGAGCACGATCTTGCCGCGTACCTCGCCGGACTCACTCAGCCGATGCGCCTCGACGACGTCGTCCAGCGGCAGCACGCGCCCGATCTCGACGTCGAACTCGCCGGTCGCGATCAGCGGGAGGACAGCGCCGACCGCCTCGTCGCGCCAGCCCTGCTGCTCGGGCGTCAGCGGCTCCGGCGATCCGCCGGACCACGCCTGCAGTCCCAGCTCGTGGTACTGCGCGCCCTGCACGATCGTGCCGATCCGGGTGCGGTCGACCAGCTCCAGGCTCGTCTCGAGCGCCTCCTCGGTGCCCGCACAATCCAGCGAGACCGTGAAACCCTGCGGGGCAGCCTCGCGCAGGCGCTCCAGCAGCCCGGTGCCGTAGGTGACGGGCACGGCGCCCAGCTCGCGCAGGCGCTCGTGGTTGCGCTCCCCCGCCGTGGCGACGACCTCGGCGCCCATCGTGCGGGCCAGCTGGATCGCGGCCTGGCCGACGCTGCCCGAGCCACCGTGCACGAGCAGGGTGTCCCCGGTCTCGACACCGAGCGAGCGCAGCACCTGGTAGGCGGTCGCGACCGGCACGCCGAGGGCCGCGGCAACCTCGAAGCCGACGCCGGCCGGCTTGGACGTGAGGTGGCCGGGCGTCGCGACGACGTGGGTGGCGTACGTGCCCTGCGTGTTCTGCACGACGACCTCGTCGCCGATCCCGCAGCCGTCGACACCCTCGCCCACGGCCACGATCACGCCGGCGCCGTCGAAGCCCGCACGGCGCGGCTCGGTGAACGGCGGCGACGGACGGATGCCCGCCCGCAGCTTCGTGTCGATCGGGTTGACCCCCGCCGCGCGCACCTCGACGACCACCTGGCCGTCACCGGGCGTGGGCTCGGGGCCCTCGCTCACCTCGAGGACCTCGGGTCCGCCGGTCTGGGCATACGTCACGTAACGGGCCATGCACCCACCCTGTCAGGGAAAAACAAAACGGGCCCCGCGGGGCCCGTTCGTGTTTCCTTCGGTGGAGCATAGGAGATTCGAACTCCTGACCTCTTCCATGCCATGGAAGCGCGCTACCAACTGCGCCAATGCCCCGCTAACAACCTGACTGATATTACCTGCTCGCTCCCGAGTTCCCCAAACCGGGGTCGGGGTCGTCGGCTTCGTCGTCCGACATGACCGGCTCGGGCAGCGATCCGGAGTTCCATTCCGACAGCCGCCACTGCGACCAATCCTGGTACCGCGCCTCCTCCAGCACCGACCAGTGGCAGTTCGACAGGCCACCGAACTGGCGCCACGACGACTCGGGAATCCCCAGGAACGCCAGGATGCCCGTGCGCAGGACCGCGCCGTGGGCGACGACGACCAGCGTCTCGCCCAGCGGCAGCTCGTCGAGGTAGTCGTGCAGGGCGCCGGCGAGCCGGGCCCCGGCCTGGGCGTGCGTCTCGGCACCCTCGATCTGGGTCTCGTCGCCGTCGGCCCACGCCTGCATCTGCGCCGGGAACCGCTCCCACGATTCGCGCCAGGTCAGGCCCTCGCGCGCCCCGAAGGCCAGCTCGCGCAGGCGCGGGTCGGTCTCGACCTCGAGGCCGGTGCGCTCGGCCAGGGCCCGCGCGGTGTCGGCCGCACGCGACAGGTCGGAGCTGACGATCCGGCTGGGCGCCAGCGACGCCAGCCGCGCCGCCGCGTCGACCGCCTGCTGGCGGCCGACCTCGTCGAGCGGGATGTCGGTCTGGCCCTGGACGCGTCCGGCGAGGTTCCACTCGGTGCGCCCGTGCCGCCAGAAGATGACCCGGCGGCCCATCGTGCTGCCGGGCTTCACGACAGCTGCAGGTCGATGGCCGGGCAGTCGCTCCACAGCCGCTCGAGCGTGTAGAAGGCGCGCTCCTCGGCGTGCTGGATGTGCACGACGATGTCGCCGTAGTCCATGAGGATCCAGCGCGACTCGCGCTGGCCCTCGCGGCGGATGGTCTTGGCGCCGAGCTCGAGCAGCTTCTCCTCGATGGCGTCCTTGACGGCGTTCATCTGCGGCTGGTTCGACGCCGAGGCCAGCAGGAAGACGTCGGTGATCGCCAGCTGGTCGGAGACGTCGAAGGCGATGAGGTCGGCCGCCTGCTTGTCGGCGGCGGCGTGTGCGGCGGCACGAGTCAGTTCGATCGCGCGATCGGTGGCGGTCATGGGGTGTCCTTGTCGGTGGGGTCCTGCGGTTGGTAGAGGCCGTGCTTGCCGATGTACTGCACGACCCCGTCGGGCACGAGGTACCAGACCGGCTCGCCGCTGTTCACGCGAGCGCGGCAGTCGGTGGAGCTGATCGCCAGTGCCGGGATCTCGACGAGGGTGACGCGCTCGCGGGGCAGACCCTCGAGCGTCGACTCGTTCATCTCGTGGCCCGGTCGCGTACAGCCGACGAAGTGGGCCAGCTCGAAGAGCTCGCGGTGGTCGCGCCAGGTGAGGATCGCTGCCATCGCGTCGGCGCCGGTGATGAAGTACAGCTCGTCATCGGGGTACGCGGCGGCGAGGTCGCGCAGGGTGTCGATCGTGTAGGTCGGCCCGTCGCGGTCGATGTCGACGCGGCTGACGGTGAAGCGCGGGTTGGCCGCCGTGGCGATGACCGTCATCAGGTAGCGGTCCTCCGGCGGCGAGACGACACGCTCGGACTTCTGCCAGGGCTGCCCGGTGGGCACGAAGACGACCTCGTCGAGGTCGAACCACGACTGCACCTCGCTGGCGGCAACGAGGTGTCCGTGGTGGATGGGATCGAAGGTGCCGCCCATCACGCCGATGCGACGGCGACGATCCGACATGCTCAGGAGTGCTCGCGACCCAATCCGAACAGGAACGTGACGAGCAGCAGGGCCATGAGCACGGCCAGGGCGATCCCGCCGATCACGTACGGGTTGATGGCCGGTTCGCCGTGGGAGGCCGCTTCTTCAGCAGCCAGCATGAGATCGAGCATGGGCGTCAATCTACCAGCGGCTCAGCGGGTCTGGCCGCTGCCGGTCACGACGTACGTGGTGGTGGTCATCTCGACGAGTCCCATCGGGCCGCGCGCGTGCAGCTTCTGCGTCGAGATGCCGATCTCCGCACCGAACCCGAACTCGCCGCCGTCGGTGAACCGCGTCGACGCGTTGACCATGACCGCGGCCGAGTCGACGCCCATCGTGAAGCGCCGTGCGGCGTCGAGCGATCGCGTCACGATCGCCTCGGTGTGGCCCGAGCTGAACCGCCGGATGTGGTCGACGGCCTCCTCGAGCGAGTCGACGACGCGGGCCGAGATCTCCGACGCGAGGTACTCGGTCGCGTAGTCGTCGTCGGTCGCCGCGGTGACGCCGTCGAACGTCTGGAACGTGGCATCGCCGTGGATCGCGACGTCACGCTCCTGCAGCGCCTCGACGACGCGCGGCAGGAACGCGTCGGCGACCTTGCGGTGCACCAGCAGCGACTCCGCCGCGTTGCAGACGCTCGTGCGCTGGGTCTTGGAGTTCACGACGATGTCGAGCGCCATGTCGAGGTCGGCCTCGGCGTCGACGTACACGTGCACGTTGCCCGTGCCGGTCTCGATGACGGGCACGGTGGACTGCTCGACGACGGTGCGGATCAGGCCCGCTCCCCCGCGCGGGATGACGAGGTCGACCAGCCCTCGGGCGGTCATCAGGTCGGTGGAGGTGCTGCGGTCCTCCGCGCTGATCGCCTGGATCGCGTCGGCGGGCAGGCCGGCCGACGCGACGGCGTCGCGCATGATCTGGACGATGACCGCGTTGGAGCGCCGGGCCGAGCGCGACCCGCGCAACAGCGAGGCGCTGCCGGCCTTGAGGCAGATCGCTGCGGCGTCGGCGGTGACGTTCGGGCGACCCTCGTAGATCATCCCGATGACTCCCATGGGCACCCGGATCTGCTGCAGCTGCAGGCCGTTGGGCAGCGTCGAGCCCCGGACGACCTCGCCGATCGGGTCGGGCAGCGCGGCGATGTCGCGGACGCCTCCGGCGAACGCCGCGACGCGGTCGGCGTCGAGCGCCAGCCGGTCGATGACGTTCTCGGGGGTGCCCTCGGCACGGGCCTCGGCGACGTCCTCGGCGTTGGCCGCGACGATCCGGTCGGTGCCGGCCACGAGTGCCTCGGCCATCGCGGTCAGCGCCGCGTCCTTGTCCTTGCGCGTCGCGAGCGCCAGCACGCGCGCCGCCTCACGCGCCCGCAGTGCAGCCTCACGGACCTCGGTTCCCATGGGGCGAGTGTAGTTCCGCCGCTCAGGACGGAGGCAACGGATCGGCCTTCACCGCGTTGATCTCGGGCTCCTGGTAAACCTCGCCGGTCCACTCGGCGATCACCCGCCGGTACTCCGGAGTGTGCTGGTAGCCGCCGTGGGTCAGCACGAGCGAGCCCGGATCGCCGACCTCGGCGGGCCGCACCTCGAGCGTCGGCACGTCGTACGGGCCGTCGGCGTCGCCGTACACGCGGTAGCCCAGCGGATCGGACCGACGGAAGAAGTTGATCCAGTGCCCCGGCTCGGCGAGGCAGTACCGCAGCCCCTCGCCGTCGGTCGGCGGCTTCCCGGCGGGCGGGGCCTGCGGGAGGTCGGGCCGGGCCGCCCGCATCCGGGACGCGCCGTCGGTGGGCTCGTAGCCGAGGGCGTCGGGCCCGGCCGCGGCCGGGAAGACCCGCCCGTAGAGCGCCCGCACCTGGCTGCCGTACGTGAGGAGCCGCACCCGCTTCGCCAGGCCGTTCAACCGCGCCACCACCGAGACGCAGATGAGCGAGCCCTGGCTGTGTCCCGAGAGCACCACGATCCGATCGTCCTGACGGCCCAGAGCCCAGCGCACGCGGGCGGTGATCTCGGGGACCACCCGCTCGGCGTAGCAGGGCGGCCCGAAGGGGTGGCCCGACCGCGGCCAGAAGGTCGTGATGTCCCACAGCATGCCGACGTTGCGGCGCGCGGACGGCGAGCGCCGCACGAGCGAGCCGGCCAGCATGAGGCCGGCGCTGACCGCCAGTGCGGCGTACAGCGAGGCCGTGGCGAACGGGCGCGTCCACTCCCACCACTCCCAGGGCGGCCGACCGCCGGACGACAGGGCGAGCGTGCCCAGCGCCAGGAACGAGGTGACGGCGCCGACGGCGTCCATCATCCGCTCACCGCGGTGCGCGAGGGCCGCAGTCACACGCGCCTCCTGCACGGCCTCGCGGTCCTGGCGGGGCACCCCCAGGGCGTCCGTCTTCACCTCGTCCCGGATCTCGGGAGCCGCCTTCAGGCGGAACAGCGCCACCATCGCGAGCGTGAGGAGGATGCCGCCGATGATCACGGCCAGCTGCATGAGCGGTGTCCAGACCAGGATCTGGGGCACGACCAGCGGCGTCTGCGGCGGGTCGGTGACGGTCAGCGCGACGCGCCCGCGAGCAGCGTCGACCACGAGGCAGCGCCGGGTCGCGTCGTCGGGGCACGCCGTCGTCACGTCCAGCAGGCCCGCCGTGCGGAAGCCCTCCGACTCTCCCGTGCAGACCTCGTCCCGCAGCTCGGGCGAGTCGCTCCGGAAGCACGACGCGACCAGCCGCACCCGCGTGGCGTCCGCGGGCAGGACGAGCGTCGCGTCCGTCACCCGCGAGGACGCCATCGAGTAGAACGAGCCGGCCTGGCGCGGATCCGTGCTGGCGCGGGACAGGCCGTCGGTGCGCACCTCGCCCGACGTCATCACCAGCTGGTCGTCGATGCGTGAGATCCGCGCCTTCGCCAGGACCACGTCGCCCGACAGCGTCAGGGGGTCCTTCTCCGCCTGGGCCGACAGCGGTGACCGCTCGTTGCGCTTCGTGATCAGGTCGGCGACCGACTGCGACTCCCCGTTGAGGTACTCCGCGGCGGCGACGGTCAGGGCCGACGTGAACAACAAGGCGACCATCGTCGCCGCGCCGAGCAGCACCGACGCACCGGCCCCCGCCCACGCGAACGCCCGGTACTGGGCACGCGTCGAGCTCCACCACTGGAAGAGCATCAGGCCCGCCCACGCCAGCAGCGCGAGCGCCAGCAGGACGCGGGTCGACACGAACCACCCTGAGACGACGATCGCCAGCACCGCCGCGATGATCAGGAAGGCCGCGACGAGCCCGACCCGCGAGCCGACGAAGACGATGACGTGCACCACGGTGAGGGCGACGAACAGGCCGAGGAACCACAGGTTGGAGCCCCACCAGGACAGGTCCTCGGCGGCCGGATCGACGCCGTCCGGCGTGGACCAGATCAGCGCCAGGTGCGCCGCCAGGATCGCGAACGACACCCACACGAGCCGGAGCAGCGGCAGCGCGCGCAGCCACTCGCCGGGGCGGGCGAGCCAGTGCTCCTTCCGGGCCAGCTCGCGATCGCGCCCGCCCAGCCGCAGGTGCCAGGTCCACCGGTACTCGAGGTCCTCCTCGTCGATGGTGAGCGTGCGGGCCAGGACCAGCAATGCCACCACGCCTGCGGCCCCGGTCGTGATCCACAGCAGGTCGGTCGCGTCACGCGCGATCAGGTGGGCCCCGGTGAACAGCACGATCGTCGCGGCCGCCATCGCGACGTGCAGGCGGAGCAGGCGGCGGGTGCGCTTCTCGCCCTGCCACATGCTCGGGTGACCCAGGACGTTCTTCGCGCACGTGTCGAGCTCGACGTCCCGATCGGCGGTCCGATCCTTCAGCTTCCGGTCACGGCGGTGCTGGTCGGGGTCGTCGGTGGTGGCCTCGTAGCGGGCCAGGCTCTGGCGGGTGAGCAGGAACAGGCCGAGCACGAGAGCCACCGGCACCACCGACATCACCACGATCCGGCGGCCGGCCGACAGCGACGCGAGCGCGTCGAGCCAGTCCGGCAGCACCGGACAGGCCACCGAGTTCGCCCGGAAGCACTGCCAGGCGATGAGATCGAGCGCGACGAAGCAGGCGGTGAGGATGCCGACCATCGTGAGGATCAGCCCGCTGACGCGCACGGCGCGCAGGCCCCAACGGGCCTGGCCCGAGTTCTGCCCGACCTGCGTGCGGGCCCAGAAGGCGAGGTTGACCAGGGCGAAGGGCAGCAGGCCCAGCCACAGGACGCGCGTCACCCAGCCCCACGCGCCGCGGACGCTCGAGGTCAGGCCGCCCCACGAGTACGCCTCGAGCGCCATCCCCGTGGGGAGCCTCCGCATCGGCGGGTGGACGTCCTCGGCGAGGCGGTAGAACCCGGTCAGGGAGTCGCCGGCGACCTGCTGGACCTGCCCCGGGTCGTCGGCACCGAGCATCGACGTGGTGGGCGTGCCGCGCACGCCGTGCACGCGGAGCTCCAGGACCACCTGGGCGGGTGTGGGTGCGGGCATGGGCCGACCTCCGTGACTTGACCGTGTCACCGAGGGAGAGGCCGTGGCAAGACCCCGTGATGCAGGAAGGTCAGGCCATGAGGATCAGGTCGTCGCGGTGGATGACCGCGCGCTCGTGATCGGCGCCCATCGAGGCGGCCAGGTCGGAGGTGGACCGGCCCAGCATCGCGGGCAGCTCGGCGCTGTCGTAGTTGACGATCCCCCGGGCCACGAGGGCGCCGTCGGGACCGACCACGTCGACGGGGTCGCCGCCGGAGAACTCGCCCTCGACCGCGACGACACCGGCCGCCAGCAACGACGCCCCGCGCTCGACCAGGGCGCGCCGGGCGCCGGCGTCCAGCACGAGCCGGCCGCGGGTCTCGCTGGCGTGGGCGAGCCACAGCAGCCGGGTGGCGCGGCGCTTGCCCGTGGGAGCGAAGCGAGTGCCGACCGGCTGGCCCTCGACGGCCTCGATGGCGCGCGCGGCGGACGTGAGCCGCACCGGGATGCCGGCCGCCGTGGCGATCCGGGCCGCCTCGATCTTGGTGACCATGCCGCCGGTGCCGACCGCCGAGCCCACCCGGGCCACGTCGACGCCCGCGAGGTCGGCCTCCGAGGCGACGGTGGCGATCGGGCGCGAGTCGGGCAGGTCGGGATGACCCGTGTAGAGCCCGTCGACGTCCGACAGCAGGATCAGCTCGTCGGCGTGGACCAGGTGGGCCACCAGGGCCGCGAGCCGGTCGTTGTCGCCGAAGCGGATCTCGGACGTGGCGACGGTGTCGTTCTCGTTGACGACGGGCACGACGCCGAGCTCGAGCAGCTTCGCGAACGTCTGGTGGGCGTTGCGGTAGTGGCTGCGGCGGCTGACGTCGTCGACGGTGAGCAGCACCTGGCCGACGACCAGGCCGGCGGCGGCGAACGCCTCGGAGTAGTGCGCGATGAGCGCCCGCTGGCCGACGGCCGCGGCCGCCTGCTGGGTGGGCAGGTCACGAGGACGCTGCGGCAGCGCGAGCGGGCCGAGACCGGCGGCGATCGCGCCGGAGGACACCAGGACGACCTCGTCGCCGCGCGCCCGGACGGCGACGACGGCGTCGACGACGGTGCCGACGCGGTCGGGGTCGAGGTGGCCGTCAGCCGTGGTCAGCGAGGAGGAGCCGACCTTGATGACGACCCTCACTGATCGTCCTCGTCCAGCTCGTCGTCGCCGGGGTACTCCTCACCGATCTCCCAGTCCGGAAGGACCGTGCGGGGGTCGAACGGCTCGGGCTCGAGGCCCTCGGCGCGCAGCGCCACGGCCTCCAGCTCCCAGGCACGGCGCGCCGCGAGCAGCTGGCGCCGCTCGACGTTGGTGCGTCGCGTGCTCTGGTCGATGCGCAGGTCCTCGCCACGACGACCCAGCACCTCGGCGCCCGCGGTCATCGTCGGATCGAAGTCGAAGACGACCTCGTTGCGACCCATGTCGGCCTCGTTCGACGCACCGATGACGATGTCGTCGCCGGCCTTCGCGCCCAGCTTGAGCAGGTGATCCTCGACGCCGAGCCGGTTGAGCCGGTCGGCCAAGAAGCCCACGGCCTCGTCGTTGCTGAAGTCGGTCTGGCGGACCCAGCGCGCGGGCTTCTCGCCCAGGACGTGCCAGCGGCCCTCGATCTGGCGCACCTCGAACTCGCGGCCGACACCGGACGGGGCCGGCGGGCGCAGGACGATGCGGGTGGCCTCGCGGTGCGGCTCGGCGGCGCGGCGGGCGGCGACGATCTCGGCCATCGCGAACGACAGCTCGCGCAGTCCGGCGTGGCTGGCGGCGGAGACCTCGAAGACCTGCAGCCCGCGCTCGCGCAGCTCGGCGATCACGAACTCCGCGATCTGGGCCGCATCGGGCACGTCGGTCTTGTTCAGCGCGACCAGGCGGGGCCGGTCGCTGAAGTCGACGTCGGCGTACTCGCCGTAGCGGGCCAACTCGTTCTCGATCACGTCGAGGTCGGACAGCGGGTCGCGGCCCGGCTCGACGGTGGCGCAGTCGATCACGTGCACCAGCGCGGCGCAGCGCTCGACGTGCCGCAGGAAGTCGTGGCCCAGGCCACGGCCCTCACTGGCGCCCTCGATCAGGCCGGGGACGTCGGCGACGGTGAACGTCGTGTCGCCGGCCGTGACGACGCCCAGGTTCGGGACCAGCGTCGTGAACGGGTAGTCGGCGATCTTGGGACGCGCTCGCGACAACGAGGCGATGAGGCTGGACTTGCCGGCCGAGGGGAAGCCGATGAGGCCGATGTCGGCGACGACCTTGAGCTCGAGCGTGACCGTGAGCTCCTCGCCGGGCTCGCCCTTCAGGGCGAAGCCGGGCGCCTTGCGCTTGCTGGAGGCCAGGGCAGCGTTGCCCAGGCCGCCGCGGCCGCCGGCGGCGATGACCAGCTCGGTGCCGACGCCGACCAGGTCGGCCAGGACCTCGCCGTTCTCGCCGCGCACGACGGTGCCGTCGGGCACGCGCAGCACGAGGTCCTCGCCGTTGGAGCCGCTGCGGTTCGAGCCTGCGCCGGGCGCGCCGCTGGTGGCCTTGCGGTGGGGCTCGTGGTGGAAGTCGATCAGCGTCGTGACGTCGGCCGCGACGACCAGGATGACGTCGCCACCGTGCCCGCCGTTGCCGCCGTCGGGACCGCCGAGGGGCTTGAACTTCTCGCGGTGGACCGACGCGACGCCGTGACCACCGTTGCCGCCGGAGACGTGCAACGTCACCTGGTCAACGAACGTGGGGATCGCCATGGGTACTCCTGGCCGAGGGGTGGAAAAAGAGAAGGGGCAGCCCGCATCAGCGGACCGCCCCTCTCAGGAGGATCTGCGCGTCACTGCTCCGGAACGATGTTCACGACGCGACGGCCGCGCTTCGAGCCGAACTCGACCGCACCGGGGGCGAGGGCGAACAGCGTGTCGTCGCCGCCACGGCCCACGTTGGAGCCGGGGTGGAAGTGGGTGCCACGCTGGCGGACGATGATCTCGCCGGCGTTGACCAGCTGGCCGCCGAAACGCTTGACGCCGAGGCGTTGGGCGTTGGAGTCGCGACCGTTCTTGGTGGAGGCTGCGCCCTTCTTGTGTGCCATGTCGTCAGTCCCTTACTTCGTGATTCCGGTGATCTTGACCTGGGTGTACTTCTGACGGTGACCCTGGCGCTTCTTGTAACCGGTCTTGTTCTTGTACTTCTGGATGATGATCTTGGGGCCCTTGAGCCCACCGACCACCTCAGCGTCGACCTTGGCCTTGGAGGCGTCGGCGCCAGCCGTCACCTCGTCGCCGTCGACCAGCATGACCGCGGCGAGCTGGACGGTGTCGCCCTCGGCCGCCTGGACCTGGTCGATCGAGATGACGTCGCCGACCGCGACCTTGGTCTGGCCGCCGCCATTGCGCACGATTGCGTACACCACGGGATTCCTCACTCTGTACTGAAAGAAGACTACGTACGAAAAAAGTCAGTTGAGGCGCGCAATGCGCACCGACTGTCGATTCTACTCGGGCGCACCATCGTCGGTCAAAACGGGTGCCTCGGAGGCCTGCGGCGTCTCGTCGGACGAGGACTCGTCCGCCTTGGCGTCGTCGCCCCGGTCCTGGCGCTGGCGGCCGTTTCCGTTGCCGTTGCCGCCCTTGTCACCGCCCCGGCCCGAGCGACCGCCGCGGCGGCCACGGCGCTGGCCGTCGTCCTTCTTGGGCTCGACGGGCGCGTCCTCGATCATGACGCCGCGGCCGTGACAGTGCTCACACTCGTGGCTGAAGGACTCCAGCAGGCCGGTGCCGATGCGCTTGCGCGTCATCTGGACCAGGCCCAGCGAGGTCACCTCGGCCACCTGGTGGCGGGTGCGGTCGCGGCCGAGGCACTCGACGAGGCGACGCATCACCAGGTCGCGGTTGCTCTCGAGCACCATGTCGATGAAGTCGATGACGATGATGCCGCCGAGGTCGCGCAGCCGCAGTTGGCGCACGATCTCCTCGGCCGCCTCGAGGTTGTTCTTGGTGACGGTCTCCTCGAGGTTGCCCCCCGAGCCGGTGAACCGGCCGGTGTTGACGTCGACGACGACCATCGCCTCGGTGCGGTCGATGACCAGCGAGCCGCCCGACGGCAGGTGCACCTTGCGGTCGAGGGCCTTGTGGATCTGCTCGTCCAGGCGCCGCTCGGCGAAGATGTCGTTCTCGCCCTCCCAACGCTTGACCCGCTCCTCGAGGTCGGGCGCCACGTGGGCGATGTAGCCCGCGACCATGTCCCAGGCCTCGTCACCCTGGATGGTCAGCGACGCGAAGTCCTCGTTGAACAGGTCGCGGATGACCTTGATCATCAGGTCGGGCTCGGAGTACAGCAGCTGGGGCGCCTTGCCGGCGGCCACCTTGCTCTCGATGTCCTCCCAGCGGGCGGTCAGCGCCGTGATGTCGCGCTGCAGCTGGTCCTCGGTGGCACCCTCGGCGGCCGTGCGGACGATGACGCCGGCGCTCTCGGGGAGGGCCTCCTTCAGCAGGCCCTTGAGGCGCGCGCGCTCGTTCTCGGGCAGCTTGCGGCTGATGCCGTTGCTGCCGCCGCCGGGCACGTAGACCAGGAAGCGGCCCGGCAGGCTGATCTGGCTCGTGAGCCGCGCGCCCTTCTGGCCGATCGGGTCCTTGGAGACCTGGACGAGCACGGTCTGGCCGGGCTGCAGCGCGTCCTCGATCTTGCGCTGCTTGCCGTTCTGGATGTTCGACCAGTCGACCTCGCCGGCGTAGATGACGGCGTTGCGACCGGCGCCGATGTCGACGAACGCGGCCTCCATGCTGGGCAGCACGTTCTGGACCTTGCCCAGGTAGACGTTGCCGATCAGCGAGGTCTGCGACTCGCGGGCGACGTAGTGCTCGACGAGCACGCCGTCCTCGAGCACGGCGATCTGCGTGTAGTCGTCGCGCTGGCGCACGACCATCTCGCGGTCGACGGCCTCGCGACGGGCCAGGAACTCGGCCTCGCTGACGATCGGGGCGCGGCGGCGGCCGGCCTCGCGGCCCTCGCGGCGACGCTGCTTCTTGGCCTCGAGGCGGGTCGAGCCCGTGACGCCGGTGATCTCGTCCTCGGCGGTGCGGCCCTCGCGGACCTTGACGACGGTGTTCTCGGGGTCGTCGGGCGCACCCTCGGCACCCTCGCCCGCACGGGCGCGGCGCCGACGGCGGCGCGTCGTGGTGGAACCGGTCGAGGACTGGTCGTCGTCGGACGACTCGCCGTCCTTGGCCTCGGTGTCGTCGGAGTCGCCGTCGTTGTCGGAGTCGGCGTCGTCGCTGCCGCCGTCCTGGTCGCTCTTGCGGCGACGACGGCCGCCGCGGCGGCGGCGACGGCGTCCGCCTTCGCCGGACTCGTCGTTCGAGTCGTCCTCGTCGTCGGCGTCGGACTCGGAGCCCGGGTCGACGTCGTCGTCCTGCGGCTCGGGGCGCTTCCTCTCCCGCGGCGGCGCCAGCTCGGCCGGCGGCGGCTGGAACATCGCGCCGACCGGCGGCAGCTTGCGCTGGACGGGAGCAGGCTCGGGGACCTCGTCGGTCTCCTCGTCGTCCTCGTCCTGGTCGGTCACGGGCGGCTCGGGAGCCTCCCCGGCCGGTGCGGCGAAGACCGCGGCCGGGGGGCCGGCGGGTCGGCCGGCCGCACGGCGCCGCGTCCGCGCGGTGGGCGCGGCTTCGGGCGTGTCGGTGCCTTCGGGGGTGTCAGTCGCGTCGTTCGGATCGAGCATGTGCTCTCCTTCGCCCGGCAGCGGCGCAGCCATCACCGGGCTGGTCAACGGTCCCGCGGGACCTCAAGTCTGTCTGCAGGACGGCGCTTAGGCCTGTCACCCGGCAAACTGCCCGACCTGCCGCGGTCGACACCTCTTACAGTGCGTCGCGGCCGGTGGCGAGCGGATCGCCGACCGTACCGGTCCGAGCATCCAGCGGCCCTTGGTCCGAGCGGGTCGCCAGGGGCGCCTTCTCGATCGGCAAGCCGCACAGGGTGCGCAGTCCGGTGATCACGTCGTCCGGTCGTACCGACGGGATGTCATGGCGTACGACCACGTCCAGTATCGCACACCCGCCTGTGCCGACCGTCTCATCGACGCGAAGCGCGAGCACCGCGTCGCGGCAGTCGAAGGTGCGCAGGCCCCGTTTCATCATGCGCTCGACGAGGACCTCCTCGCGGGCGAGGAAGGTCTCGACGGCCGCGGTGGCGTCCGCGACGGACACCTCGGGCAGCTCGATCAGCCAGCGACTGGCCTGCAGCAGGTCGGCGAGCGCGCCACCGGGCGACACCACGACGTCGACGATGTCGAGGCCGGTCGGGAGCGCCTCGTCGAGCGCCGCCTGCACCTCGGCCGGGTCCATCGGGCGGGTCAGGCCGATCTCGAGGTACTCGGCCTCGCTCGCCGCGCCGGTGGGCGAGGCGTTGGCGTAGGAGATCTTGGGGTGCGGCGAGTAGCCGGACGAGTGGCCGATCGGCAGGGCGGCGCGGCGGATGGCCCGCTCGAAGGCGCGGGCGAAGTCCCGGTGGCTGGTGAAGCGCATCCGGCCCCGCTTGGCGTAGCGGATCCGCAGCTTCTGCACGATCGGCAGCTGCGGGTTGGGGGCCTCCGGGTTGGGGGTTCCCTGCAGGGTCGTGCTGCCGTCGTTGCTCACCCCACCAGCCTACGGTGGCTGCGCGCGGGCACCGATCCCAGCGCCGGGCAATACCCGGGGGCAATGGCGTCACGTTCTTCCGATCGGTCCGTCTCAAGAGCGGACGCACTCCGCGACCGCTCCGGCAGGACTTGGAAGGACCTTCGTGAAACTGACGACTCGACGACTCGCTACTGCGGTCGCCACCAGCGTGGCCGGGCTGCTTCTGGCCTTCCTACCCTCCGTTGCTCACGCGGAGGAGTCGAGCGATGTCAGCGACGTGTGGCTCACCGCTCAGGACGTCCGGGTCACCTCCGGAGCGTGCCGAAACGCGAAGTTGAAGATGACACACAACGGTGGGTACCTGGAACGGATCGCCGCTGAGGTCGAGATCTGGAAGGGCTCGCGGTTCATGGGTGAGACGTTCGACTTCCTCTACGAGTCCTCTGACGCATTGGCGGTCGAATATCAGTGGTGCCCCTACGAGGGACTCGGTCGATTCCGCGCAGGCCCGAGCGATGTCGAGTGGAGCTACACGGTCGAGACCTCGTACTGGGATCCGTTCTTGGAGATGTGGGAGACCGAGACTGACTACCGCGAAGGCGACCTCCGCGACTACTCGAAGGCGTCGTTCTGGATCAAGCAGGACTCTCGACTCTCCCGGCCGACCGGCCGCACTACCGGGAGGGTGCGCACCTTGTCGACCAAGTTGACGCATTACAACGTCGAGGCTTCCCGTTGGAAGGCCCTGAGGAAAGCGTCCGTGAAACTCCAGCGTCGGGCATCGAACGGTCGCGGTCAGTGGAAGACCATCAAGACGGTTCGCACGTCGTTCGCCGGACGAGCGACCGCGAAGGTGAAGTCGGCAAAGTCTTCGCAGTACCGCTTCGTCTACGGGGGGTCGGGCACGACGTGGAGTCGCACGTCAGCGACCGTGCGCCGCTGAGAGTGCTCGTGGCGCCCCCTCGTCAGTCCGCCGTGTCGAACCTGCGGTCCAGGACGTCCAGCGCGTAGGAGAGGCCGGCACCGAGGACGCCCAGCACCAGGCGCGGGTGCGGCACCCCGCGACGCACGAGAGCCTGCTCGAAGGCCCGGTCGACCGTGAAGCCCAGCGCGGTCGCTCCCGCGGCGACGCCGCCCAGGCCTGCGCCAGCGAGGGCCGACGGCGGCGCCGGGACGTCCTTGCTCCTCAGCGCGAGGAACGCCGCCCCGCCGGCCACGGCGCCCGACGTCGCGGCCACGGCGATCCGCACCCGGCGCGGGGCGCGCCCGATCGGGACGACCGACACGAGTCCGGTGAGGGCCGCGAACGCCAGCGACTGGCGCGTCTCCCGTGCTCCCATCTCAGACCACCGAGAGCGGCAGCAGCTTCTGCCCGGTCGGGCCGATCTGGATCTCCAGATCCATCTCGGGGCACACGCCGCAATCGAAGCACGGGGTCCAGCGGCAGTCCTCGACCTCGGCGGCGCCGTCGGGGTCGATCGCGTCCTGCCAGTCCTCCCACAGCCACTCGCGGTCGAGGCCCGAGTCCATGTGGTCCCACGGCAGCACCTCGTCGTGGTCGCGCTCGCGCGTGGTGAACCAGTCGAGGTCGACGCCCAGGGGCGACAGCACCTCGTCGGCCTTCGCGGCCCAGCGGTCGTAGCTGAAGTGCTCGCTCCAGCCGTCGAACCGGCCGCCGTCGCGCCACACCTGCTCGATGACCGCACCGACGCGGCGGTCGCCACGGGACAGCAGTCCTTCGACGATGCCGGGCTTGCCGTCGTGGTAGCGGAAGCCGATCGCCTTGCCGTAGCGCTTGTCGGACTGGACCGAGGCGCGCAGCTTGCGCAGTCGCTCGTCGGTGGTCTCGTGGTCGAGCTGCGCGGCCCACTGGAACGGCGTGTGCGGCTTGGGCACGAAGCCGCCGATCGAGACGGTGCAGCGGATGTCGCGCCGACCCGAGACCTCGCGGCCGGTGTCGATGACCCGCTTGGCGAGCTCGCCGATCTGCAGGACGTCCTCGTCGGTCTCGGTGGGCAGGCCGCACATGAAGTAGAGCTTCACCTGGCGCCACCCGTGCGAGAACGCGGCGGAGACGGTGCGGATCAGGTCGTCCTCGCTGACCATCTTGTTGATGACCTTGCGCATCCGGTCGCTGCCGCCCTCGGGCGCGAACGTCAGGCCCGAGCGGCGGCCGTTGCGGCTGAACTCGTTGGCGAGGGTGATGTTGAAGGCGTCGACCCGCGTCGACGGCAGCGAGAGCGACGTGTTGGTGCCCTCGTAGCGGTCGCCCAGCTGCTTGGCGACCTCGCCGATCTCGGAGTGGTCGGCGCTCGAGAGGCTCAGCAGGCCGACCTCCTCGAAGCCGGACTGCTTCAGGCCGTTGTCGACCATCTGGCCGATCGTCTGGATCGAGCGCTCGCGGACCGGGCGCGTGATCATGCCGGCCTGGCAGAAGCGGCAGCCGCGCGTGCAGCCGCGGAAGATCTCGACGCTGAAGCGCTCGTGCACCGTCTCGGCCAACGGCACGAGCGGCTTCTTCGGGTACGGCCAGGCGTCCAGGTCCATCAGCGTGTGCTTCGCGACCCGCGTCGGCACGCCGGGACGATTGGGCGTGATCGCGGCGATCTGGCCGTCGGGCCGGTACGTCACGTCGTAGAACTTCGGCACGTAGACGCCGCCGGACGCGGCGAGCCGCATCAGCACCTCGTCGCGGCCGCCGGGACGCCCCTCGGCCTTCCACTCGCGCACGACCTCGCTGATCGCCAGCACGACCTCCTCGCCGTCGCCCATGACGGCAGCGTCGACGAAGTCGGCGATCGGCTCGGGGTTGAACGCACTGTGGCCGCCGGCGACGACGATCGGGTGCGAGTCGTCGCGGTTGACCGCCAGCAGCGGGATGACCGCGAGGTCGAGCGCCGTCAGCAGGTTCGTGTAGCCCAGCTCGGTCGAGAAGCTGATGCCGAAGAGGTCGAAGGCCCCGACGGGTCGGTGTGCGTCGACGGTGAACTGCGGGATGCGGTGCTCGCGCAGCACGGCCTCCATGTCGGGCATGACGGCGTAGGTGCGCTCGGCGAGGATCCCCTCGCGCTCGTTCAGGACCTCGTAGAGGACCTGGACGCCCTGGTTGGGCAGGCCGACCTCGTAGGCGTCCGGGTACATCAGCGCCCAGCGCACGTCGGCCTCGTCCCAGTCCTTGACGGTGGAGTTCAGCTCACCGCCGATGTACTGGATCGGCTTGGAGACGCCCGCGAGCAGGGGCTCGAGACGGGCGTAGACGGAGTCGACAGGCATGACACCAAGGGTACGGGTCTACTTGGTGACCGTGAGCGTCCGGACGACGCTCACCGAGGGCTCCATGAGATCGGTGCCGGTGAACGTGGCGCTGAGCCGATGGGTGCCCGCCGCCAGGCGCGGCAGCGTGACGACGACCTTGTGGCTGGTCAGCGCGTTGAGCGTCACCGTGGCGATCGGCTTCTTCCCGTCGAGGATGGTGATCTTCCCCGACGCGACGGGCACCGAGCGCGCCGAGTGGACGGACACGGTCACCTTCGCGCGCGCGGTGGTCTTCACCGACCGTGCGACCGCGAGGCCCGTGATCGAGCGCTCCTGGACGATGACCGGCAGCTCGGCACTGGACGAGCGGGCCTGGAACCCCGCGCCCCGGTACTCGACCGAGAGCCGGCGTGCGCCCGGCGCCAGCCCGGGCACCTCGACCGTCACCGTGCCACGCGAGGCGGGGGTGAGAATCGACGACGCGACCTTCTCACCGTCGGCCAGCACCCAGACCTCGCCTGCGGTCGGGGCGCCGCCTCGCACCGTGCCCACCGTGGCCGTGACGCGCGCGGCCTCGGTGGACCGCACCGTGGCCCGGTCGACCGTCGCCGCGACGGTCGTCGTCTCCATCGCGGTGACGCTCGTGGCCCTGGACTTCGACCGCCGGACGGTCTTGGAGCCCCAGTAGGTGGCGCGCAGGACGTGCTTCCCGGGGGTCAGCGCGGGAAGCCGCACCGTGACCTTGCCCCGGCGGGCCTTCGTGAGGACCGGCGCCGCGATCCGCCGGCCGTCCAGGTAGACCGAGACCGAGTTGGTCGGGATGCGCCCGTCCGTCGCGGCGACGGCGATCCTGGCGGTCGGCGTGGACCCGGCTTCGAGGGTGGTCTTCGGCAGCGTGATCGTGGTCTTCGCCGAGACGACCTTCGGCGCCTTCGTGACGACGACCTTGATCGTGCGGCTCGTCCCCTTGCGCACCTGGGGGCTGCCGGCGTAGACCGCGGAGATCCACTGCTTGCCGCGCTTCATCCGCGGGATCTCGACGGTGGCGGCGCCCTTCGACGCGGCCGTGAGGGTGACGGTCTTGACCGTCTTGCCGCCGCGGCGGATCTTGACGCGGCCGGTGGGCACGACGCCCCGGCGGGCCGTGACCTTGACCGTGATCCGGGGCTCGACCTGGGTGCTGACCTTCGCCGGGCCCTTCACGGACACGGAGGCCGCCACCGGGGCGGGGGCCGGCGGCGTCGTCGGCTCCGGCGACGGCTCAGGCGTGGGCTCGTCCGGTGTCGGCTCCGGGGTCGGGGTCGGGACCGGGACCGGGACCGGGGCGGCGGGGGCCTTCACGTCCTTGAAGTGGATGAAGCGCTCGGGGTACCAGGAGTCGCCGGTCGAGACCTTGTAACGGCGGTACACCTTCGAGGTGTAGCTGTCCTCGGACAGGATCAGGTGCTTGGACCCGACCTCCTCGACGTACGCGACGTGGCTGGACGCCTTCGACCACTGGGCGATGGCACCGACGGCGGGCCGGTTGTCGACGAGGTAGCCGAGCTTCCTGGCGTTGGTGTGCCAGTCGCGCGCGTTGCCCATGAGGACCCTCGGCTCGGGCACGCCGGCCTTCTTCATCCGGTAGGCGGCGTAGTTCGTGCAGTTGTGCCCGGCGTACATGCGCCAGTGCATCTTGTCCATCACGGCGGCGTACCCGGAGGTGTCACACTTCGCGACCTGCGCCTTGGTCTTTCCGCTGCAGATCAGCGAGAACGCCTGCGCCGAGGTGGTGGTGGCGGTGAGCCCGGCCATCACGAAAAGGCACACGAGTCCCACCAGTCCCAAACGACGCATGCGCGCTAGCCTAAGGCACCGACACGCCGAAGTGAACTTAAAGCCGAACTTTAAGGTTGGTCCGTGTTAATGACATTCGTGTCATTCTTCCTCCCCCGCGGGCGGTGCGCCCCGAGGTTGCGACCCCTTCGGACGGTGCACCATGATCGACGCATGGCACAGAAACAGTCGATCCTCGGACGCATCTCCCAGCTGACCCGGGCGAACATCAACGCCCTGCTCGACAAGGCTGAGGACCCGCAGAAGATGCTCGACCAGATGGTCCGCGACTACACCAACTCCATCGCCGAGGCCGAGCAGGCCGTGGCCCAGACGATCGGCAACCTGCGGCTGGCCGAGGCCGACCACGCCGAGGACGTCGCCGCCGCCAAGGAGTGGGGCGCGAAGGCGATCGCTGCGTCCAACAAGGCCGACCAGCTCCGTTCGGCCGGGCACGACGGCGAGGCCGACCGCTTCGACCAGCTCGCCAAGGTGGCGCTGGGCAAGCAGATCTCCGCCGAGAACGAGGCTCGCACCGCCGCGCCGATGATCGCCCAGCAGAGCGAGGTCGTCGAGAAGCTCAAGACGGGCCTCGTCGGCATGAAGGGCAAGCTCACCGAGCTGCACGCCAAGCGCGACGAGCTCGTCGCCCGGCACCGCACCGCCGAGGCGCAGGCCCAGGTGGCCGGCGCGATCAAGTCGATCGACATCCTCGACCCCACCAGCGAGCTCAGCCGCTACGAGGACCGCGTGCGCCGCATCGAGGCGCAGGTCCAGGGCCAGCAGGAGCTCGCCTCGTCGAGCCTGGACTCGCAGTTCGCCGAGCTCGAGGCCGATGCCGGCCAGCTCGAGATCGAGGCACGCCTCGCCGAGCTCAAGGGCCTCGGCTCCACCTCCACCGCCCCCGAGGAGAACGCGTGAAGCTCACCGAGCGGTTCGAGTACCCCGCCACGCCCGACCAGGTCTTCGCCCTCGTCAGCGACCCGACGTTCCGCGAGGAGTCGTGCCGCCACCAGGGCGCCCGCGACTACGACGTCAAGGTCACCACGGAGGGCGACACCACCGTCGTCACGATCGAGCGCACGATGGAGTCCGACATGCCGGACTTCATCAAGAAGCTGACCGGCGACTCCGTCACCGTCACCCAGATCGAGAAGTGGGGACCCGCCGACGCCGCGGGCACGCGGACGGCCGACGTCAGCGTCGACATCCACGGCCAGCCCGCGCGCATGCGCGGCACGTCGACGATCACCGCCACCGGCGCCACCACGGCCATGACCCTCGACGGCGACGTCAAGGTGTCGCTGCCGCTCATCGGCAAGCGGATCGAGCCCGAGGTGGCCAAGGCGATCTCGGCCTCGCTGCGCGAAGAGGTCGAGTTCGGCACCACCCGGCTCTGACGACTACGCGTCCAGGAGCTCGATGACGTCGTCGAGCTCCTGCGGCGCGTACCAGGCCAGGTCGCCGCTGCCGTCGGCATCGACGTGCAGGGCCTGAAGGTCCTCTCTCCGGATCGGCGCGTCGTCGGCCTCGACCTCGGCGCACACCACCACGCGACCGTCCTCGGCGGCGGTCAGCAGCGCGTCGTACTCGTCCTCCTCGTCCTCGGAGGCGGCCACGACCACCTCGAGCGAGACGGGCCGGTCGTCGGCCAGCGCCCGGAGCGCAGCGAGGTCGGCGGCGGCGTAGACCCTGACGTGGCTCATGTCGGCCTCTTCCGTCCGCGCGGGGCGCGGGTTCGCTGCGGACCGATCGTCTCGGTCAGCTCCTCGAGGGCCTCGAGGATGCACTGGCCCAGGACGTCGGCGTCCGGGACCGCCTCGCGGTCGGTGACGATGCCGAAGTAGACGTGACCGTCGTAGGACGTCACCCCCACCGAGATCGTGCGGTGCCCCGTCAGCGGGATCGCCGGGTAGATCTCCTTCAGCTGCTGCCCGGCCATGTACACCGGGTCCTGCGGGCCGGGGACGTTCGTGATGACGAGGTGGTACGGGCGGTTCGCCTCGTCGGCTGCCACCCGCGCACCGACGGCGTGGAAGGTCGAGGTGGCGAAGCCGGGAAGGCTGGCCATCTTGTTCGCCGCGACGGCCGAGCCCATCTCACGATGGCCCTTCAGCGCGTACGACACCTGGTGCAGCCGCACGACCGCGTTCGACTCCCCCACCGGGAGCGTGAGCATGAGTCCGCGCACGAGCGGCCCCAGGGAGGTCGGGTGCCCGCCCTCGGCGGGGCCGTCGCGCGTGACCGACATCGGCACCATGGCGCGGAAGCCGGTCTTCGCCGTGACGGGCTCCGCGCGGGTGAGCATCCAGCCGCGCAGGCCGCCGGCGATCGCCGCGAGGATGACGTCGTTGACGGTGCCGCCGTGCTCGTCGCGCACCCGGCGGAAGTCCGACAGCGGGGCGCCGACCGTGGTGAACCGCCGGTGTCGCGACAGAGGCGCGACCAGCGGACCGTGCGTGGCCGAGTCGGGACCCAGCACCGGCAGCTTCGACAGGATCCGCGACCACTGGTACTCCCCGCTCCACAGCAGCTCGGCGGGGTGGCTCACCTGGGAGCGCACGGACCCGGCCAGCAGTTCGAGCGAGCCCGGCGCCGAGCGGGGCGTCCACTCGTCGTGCGGGATCGCCCGGTCGCGCTGGGTCTCCTCCAGCAGCACCTGGGCCAGGTCGACCGTGTGCGATCCGTCGACGAGCGCCTGGTGTGACTTGAACAGCAGGGCCAGCTCGCCCCCGCGCAGGCCCTCGATCAGGTACAGCTCCCACAGCGGGCGCTCATGGTCGAGCCGGCGCGCGACGAGTCGTCCGACGAGGTCGTGGAGGGCGTCGCGGCCGCCGGGACGCGGCAGGGCCGAGCGGCGCACGTGCAGCGAGAGGTCGAAGTGCTCGTCATCGACCCAGACCGGCATGCCGAGTCCACCGGGCACCCGCCGCGGCACCTGGCGGTAGCGCGGCACGAGGTCGATGCGGTCGTTGATGACCTGGATGAGGCGGTCGTAGTCGAGGGGACGGTCGCCGGGCGAGAGAATCGCGAGCGAGGCGACCTGGCGCGGCGTCTCGGGATGGTCCCGGTGCAGGAACATCGCGTCGAGCGGGCTCAGTCGTTGCATGCGCTCCCCTGCTGTCCTCGCCTCGGTGGTGACGTGATCCAGAAACTTACCACCGAAAGAGCTACTGACAGGCTCGTCCGCGGCGTGCCATCCTTCCCCGGATGAGAGGAAGGCTGCGATGACATGGGGACGTGCCGCGATCGATGACGCGCACCGCCTGGCGGTCGCCTCGTGCGTGGGTGCCGGGCTCGGACTGCTGGTCGGCGGCGTCGGCGGACGCCTGTTCATGGGGCTCCTCGCCGGGCTCAACCGCGAGGACCACGGCGTGATCACCAGCGACGGCTTCCCGATGGGCGAGTTCACCGTGAGCGGCACCCTCGTGCTGCTGACCACCGGCACCGTGCTGGGCGTGCTGGGCGCCGGGATCTACGTCGCCCTGCGCAGCCTGACCCTCGGCCCGTCCTGGTTCCGCCGGGCCTGCGTGGTGGTCGGTGGCACGGTCATGGTCGGAGCGTTCCTCGTGCACGAGGACGGGCCGGACTTCACCCTGCTCGAGCCCACGTGGGCGGCCATCGCGCTGGCCCTGTCGGTGCCCGCCCTCTTCCTGCTCGCGATGGCGCCGCTCGTCGACCGTGCGGTGCGCGACGGCGCCTGGCTGATGCGCAGCCGGGTCGCGTGGGCGGGGCTCGCGCCGTGGGTCTTCCCGCTGTTCCCGTTCGTGCCCCTCTTCGTGGCCGGCTGGCTGCTGGCGCGCGTCGTCCCCGCCCGGGCAGCGGGGCCGTGGCTCGCCCGGGCGGCCCTCGTCGTGCTGTTCGTGGCCGGGGCCGCCAATCTCGTCGCCGAGATCGTGGCGATCTACGACACCGTCGGCCGCGGGCGCTACCTGCTGGGCTGACCGACCAGGTCGGTCGCGAGCCGTTCGACGCGCGAGACGTACCCCGACGACGGTGCCACCTCACGCAGCGGCCGGCCGGTCATCAGGGCGAGATCGTGACCGAGCCCGTCGTGCGGCAGGAACGCCCACGGCGTGTGGCCGGTCAGCTCGCGGACCGTCTGCGCCACCTCTCGCTCCGTCCACCCCAGGCCCGAGCGGAACCCGTTCAGGACGAGCCGCGGCGGCCGCGCCCACGGGCCGGCGTCGTCGACGGCCCGCACCAGCCGGGCGAGGCCGACCGGGTCGACGCGCCCGACCGCCATCACCTCGTCGGCCAGGTCGAGCACGCGTCGCGACACCTGGTCGCGCGACGGCGGACCGTAACCGTCCTCGATCCCGAAGCCGCAGTCCACGACGACGAGGTCGTGATCGCGGCGCAGCCCGCGCAGGACGGTCTCGAGCGCGTCAGGTCTCAGGTGCTGCCACATGTCCGCCCGGGGGACGCCCGTCATCAGGTCCCAGTGCGGGCCGAGCCGCAGCAGGTGGGACGCCGCGGTCTCGGGGCGGCCGCGATTGACGTCGCGGCAGGCCGCCATGACGCCGCTGACCTCGTCCAGGACGCCCAGCAGCTGACCGATCGAGCCGCCGTACACGTCCGCGTCGACGAGGACCGTGCCGTGTCCGGCGGCGGCTGCCGCGGCGGCGAGCGAGACGGCCAGCGTGCTGCGTCCGGGAGCGCCGGTCGGTCCCCACACGGCCACGAGCCGGCCGGGCTCGCGCTCACGCTCGCGCAGGGGAACGGGGACGGACCCCACCGCGGCCAGCTCGCCGAGCCGCGCGGTGTGGCCGATCCCCAGATGGGTGCCGTCGGCCTCGACCGCAGCAGACCGCACCCCGAGACCGGCGAGGCGGTCGACGACCCCCGCGTCGAGGCCGGGAGCGTCGACGACCAGCAGGGCGACATCGATGCGATGGGTCGCTGCCGACGCGAGCAGGTCGGCGACGTCGACGCAGCGCCGGACCAGGACCAGCCCCGGGTCGCGCTCGATCTCCGTCAGGGCCGCGGCCTCCCAGTGGGCACCGCAGGCGGCGACGGCAACCCGCACCGGGTCGGTCACGGCACGCGCACCACGGTCAGGTGGCCGCCGGCCAGCGCGGACACGACCTCGGCCTCGGGACCGCCGCGGCCCGTGTCGACGACGAGGGTGCGCTCACCGGTGCCGTCCGCGCGGGAGACCGAGACGACACTGACTCCGGACAGCACGCGGCGGGTGGACAGGCTCGGGTCGCCCGCCTCGCCCGGACCTGCCCAGACGTCCACCTGCTCCCCCGGGGCCAGGTCGGGCGGCGTCGATCCGGGGGTCAGGGCCATCGCCAGCTGCCGTCCGCGCTCGGCGCGCAGGGTGACGTCGTCGCGGGCGACCAGGGTGCCCTCACCGACGTCGCGCGCCCACACGCCTCGCGGCACGCCGTACCTCGCGGGGATCAGCACCGCGGAGGCCGCCGCGTCCACCCGGCCGGCGACGGGACGTAGCTGACCGGCGTCGACCGGCTCGCCGGCGCGCACCGGCGAGCGGACCAGCCAGTAGTCCGTGGAGTCGCGCGCGGTGGCCACCAACCAGCCGCCGGCGACGGCGGACGCCAGGACGAGGAAGGCGCCGAGGACCAGGCGCGGGTTGCGCCATCTGGAGATCGAGGTGCGCCGGGCGATCGCGCGCCGGGACGTGTCACCCCCCGTGACATGCATGCGCCCAGTCATACGGGGTCGCGGCGCGGCGGTGCCACCGGTCGTCCACAGTCCGGTCGTGACCTGCGCCTCCGTGTCGCCGTCGCGTGTGAGAATGACGCCATGGCTCCCGAGCACCAGTTCCTCACCGCGAACGACGTCGCCGACACCCTCAAGGTGGACGTCCGGGTCGTGTGGGGACTGCTGAAGTCGGGCGAGCTGCGCGGGTTCCAGGTGGGCGGCCGCAAGATGTGGCGCATCGAGGCCAGCGCCCTGGAGGACTACATCGCCCGCCAGTACGAGCGGACGGCTCGCGACACCGCGGTCAGCGCTCCACGAGAGCCGCAATCCACGCCCACGGCAGACTGACCCGCCGGTCGCCGGCCGCCACCTGCACGAAGTCCGCGCCGGCGGCGACGATCGTCCCCTCCACCGCCCGGCCGTCGCGCCGCACCACCCGCACCGGGGCGCCCGCGTCGCGCAGGGCCCGGGCCAGCTGACGGCGGGTTCGCGTCGTGGCCGCCGCCGGGGCCGCGCGTCCGTCGGTGCCGACGACCGCGGTCACCGCCTCGGGCAGCACGACCAGCCGGCGACCCGCGTCCTCGACCAGCAGGACGTCGCCCACGCCGACGACCCGGCCGCCGACCTCGCCGAGTCCGGCCACGTCCAGGCGGACGTCCGGGCCGCCGAGCAGGTCCGTCCATGACAGGCTCGCCCACTGCTCGTCGCGCAGGTCCTCGGCCAGCGCGTCCCGCTCCTCGGCATGGGCGTCGGCGGCGACGCCCTCGAGATCGGCGAAGAGTCGGTCCCAGCGCATGGGGACACCGTAGGGCCTCCGGGGAGGCCCTACGGTGCGGTGATCAGGCTTCGATCGCGCTCGGGTCGTCGGCGCGGGCACCGGCGATCTGGATCTTGCGCGGCTTCGCGCGCTCGGCGACGGGGATCCTCAGCCGGAGGACACCGTCCTCGTACGCGGCGTCGATCCGCTCGAGGTCGAGGTTGTCCCCGAGGACCAGCTGGCGGCTGAACACGCCGCGAGCGCGCTCGGACGCGAGCATCTCCCAGTCGCCGTTGCCGGCGACACGCTCGGCCCGGACGGTGAGCACGTTGCGCTCGATGTCGAGGTCGATGCTCTCCTTCGACACGCCGGGCAGGTCGAACTCGACCACGAAGGTGTCGCCCTCACGCCACGCGTCCATCGGCATGACGGCCGGACGGTTCGTGGTGCCGAAGAGCTGCTGGGTGAGCCGGTCGAAGTCACGGAACGGGTCAGTGGTGCGAATCATCATCGTCGTTCTCCTCCTTCACAGATGATCCGGTGGTTTCGCCTCTCACAACCTATATTCACCAATACATATTCCTTGTCAAGTACGATTCAGTTCATGGAGGACGAGGACGGCGTGTACGCCATCTCCGTGGCCGCCGAGATGGTCGCGATGCAGGTGCAGAACCTGCGCGTCTACGAGCGTCGCGGCCTGCTCGCACCCGACCGCACCCCCGGTGGCACCCGGCGCTACAGCCGGGCCGACATCCGGCGCCTCGTGCGGATCCGCGAGCTGCTCGCCGATGGGCTCAACCTGGCCGGGATCGAGCGGGTGCTCCAGCTCGAGGCCGAGAACGACCGGCTCCGGGCGGAGAACCGGCATCTCCGCCGCCGCTAGCGCGTCCTCGTTCGTCCACACCCTCGTTCCCTGCCGTTGACGTGACCGATCGCCGTGCGCTTCTCTGGACCTCACAAGACGCCATCTGTCGTCAAATGCATTCATGAGGCGTCGAGGATCGAGGTCACGCCATGTGGGAGTCCACGCTCCGCGAGGTGCTCGCGGCCGCCCTGCTGCTGTGGGGTCTGTGGTGGGTCCTGGTCCTGCTGGTGTCGGTCGTCGACCGTCGGCTCGCGGCACGCATCGCGCCGCCCGTGCTGCGCGCGCTCCTCGTCGCCGGGGCCGTGGCCTCGACGGCCACCCCCGCACGGGCCGCGCCGCCTGAGGCACTCGACCCGCTCCACGGACTGCACCTGCCCGAGCGCCCGGTGACGCCCACCGCGGCGGCCCCGGCGCCCCGACCGACCGCGACCCCGGCGCACGTCGTCGTCCCGGGCGACTCGCTGTGGTCGATCGCGCGCGACCACTCCCCCGGCGCCGACGACGCACGGATCGCCGCGGAGGTCCGCCGGTGGCACGCCACCAACCGCGACGTCATCGGGGACGACCCCGAGCTCATCCACCCCGGCCAGCGCCTCGACCCACCAGGAGCACGATGATCACCGCCACGGCACTCGCGACCGATCCCTTCGCACCCCGTCAGGTGCCGCTCCCGTTCCCCCCGTCACCGCCGTTGCTCCCGGTGCCCGTCGAGCGCGGCGACGCGGGCGAGCTGCGCCATCGGTGCGCGCGGTTCACCCAGGCCCTCGCCGAGGTCATCACCGGGATCCGGCCCGTGCGGCAGCTCGGCCCGTGGCTCACCCGCGACGTCTACGAGCAGCTGCACCGCGACGTGGCCGAGCGCCTCGTCACCGGGGGCACGCGCCACAGCCCGCGCGTCGTCTCCGTGCACATCGCGATGGTCGGCGACGGAGCAGCGGAGATCGCCGCGCGCATGGTGCACCGCGGGCGCTCACGCGCCATCGCCGTGCGGCTGCAGCGCGGTCGCGACCACCAGGGGCGCACGACCTGGCGCTGCACCGCCGCCGAGTGGGCGTGAGTCAGCGGTTCTTCTTGCGCGACTGGCGGGCGGCCTTGGCCTTGCGGCGCGCGGCCTCCTTGGCCTTGTTCTGGCGCGCGATCTCGTTGGCGCTGAGCTCCTCGTCCTCGTCGACGACCGACTCCTCGACCGCGATGGCCGAGCCGTCCTCCGACGGGGCCGAGTACGACAGCTGCTTGGGCGTCGTGTCCGGCTCGAGGCCCTTGGCCATGATGTGCGGCGTCTCGTCGGCGTCGTCGTCCTCGTCGACCTCGATCTCGACGCTGAGGTTGAACAGGTAGCCCACCGACTCCTCGGAGATGCCCTCCATCATCGCGTTGAACAGGTCGTAGCCCTCGCGCTGGTACTCGACCAGCGGATCGCGCTGGCTGTACGCGCGCAGGCCGATGCCCTCGCGGAGATAGTCCATCTCGTAGAGGTGCTCGCGCCACTTGCGGTCGAGCACGCTCAGCACGACGCGGCGCTCGAGCTCGCGGGCGACCTCGTTGCCGAGCTCGGCCTCGCGCTTGTCGTAGGCGGCGAGGGCGTCCTCGACGACGACCTTGCGCATCGTCGCGGCGTCGAGGCGCTCGAGTCCGCCGGCCTCCTCGACCACCTGGTCGGGCTCCAGCGAGATCGGGTAGAGGGTGCGCAGCGCGGTCCAGAGCTTGTCCAGCTCCCACGTGGTGGGGTAGCCCTGCGTGGCCGCGGTGACGTACGCGCCCGTGACGTCCTCGATCATCTGACGCACGCGCGGCTCGAGGTCCTCGCCCTCGAGCACCCGGCGACGCTGGGAGTACACGACCTCGCGCTGGGCGCTCATGACGTCGTCGTACTTGAGGATGTTCTTGCGGGTCTCGAAGTTCTGCGCCTCGACCAGGCCCTGGGCCGACGCGATCGACTTGGTGACGCGCTTGTTCTCGATCGGCACGTCGTCGGGGATCTTCATCGTCTGCAGGATCCAGTTGACCCATTCGCCCTTGAACAGGCGCATCAGGTCGTCCTCGAGCGACAGGTAGAACCGGGTCAGGCCCGGGTCGCCCTGACGGCCGGAGCGACCACGCAGCTGGTTGTCGATGCGGCGCGACTCGTGGCGCTCGGTGCCGATGACGGCCAGGCCGCCGGCGGCGACGACCTCGTCCTTCTCGGCCGCGACCTGCTTCTCGATGCGCTCGAGGGTCTCGGGCCAGGCGGCGTCGTACTCCTCGGGCGTCTCGACCGGGTCGAGGCCCTTGCCGCGAAGCTCGGCGTCGGCCAGGAACTCGACGCTGCCGCCGAGCATGATGTCGGTACCGCGGCCGGCCATGTTGGTGGCGACGGTGACAGCGCCCCGGTGGCCGGCTCGGGCGACGATCGCGGCCTCACGGTCGTGCTGCTTGGCGTTGAGGACCTCGTGCGCGATGCCCTGCTTCTTCAGCTGCTTGCTGAGGCGCTCGCTCTTGGCGACGCTCGTGGTGCCCACGAGGACCGGCTGGCCCTTCGCGTGGCGCGCGGCGATGTCGTCGACGACGGCGTTGAACTTGGCGTCCTCGGTGCGGTAGACGAGGTCGGGCAGGTCGTCGCGCTGAACCGGCTTGTTCGTGCGGATCGGCACGACGCCGAGCTTGTAGATCTTGTCGAACTCGGCGGCCTCGGTCATCGCCGTGCCGGTCATGCCCGAGAGCTTCTCGTACAGGCGGAAGTAGTTCTGCAGCGTGATCGTGGCGAGGGTCTGGTACTCCTCGCGGATGCGCACGCCCTCCTTGGCCTCGATCGCCTGGTGCAGGCCCTCGTTGTAGCGGCGCCCCTCCAGCAGGCGGCCGGTGTGCTCGTCGACGATCAGGACCTCGCCGTCGATGACGACGTAGTCCTTGTCGCGCTTGAACAGCTCCTTGGCCTTGACCGCGTTGTTGAGGAAGCCGATCAGCGGCGTGTTGACCGCGTCGTACAGGTTGGCGATGCCGAGCTGGTCCTCGACGACGTCGATCGCCTTCTCGGTGACGGCGACGGTGCGCTTCTTCTCGTCGACCTCGTAGTGCTCGTCGATGCGCATCGCATCGATCATGCGGGCGAACTCGCCGTACCACTTGACCTCGTCCTCGGTGGGGCCCGAGATGATCAGCGGCGTGCGGGCCTCGTCGATGAGGATCGAGTCGACCTCGTCGACGATGGCGAAGTGGTGGCCGCGCTGGACGCACTCGTCCAGGTCGTCGGCCATGTTGTCGCGCAGGTAGTCGAAGCCGAACTCGTTGTTGGTGCCGTACGTGATGTCGCACGCGTACATCTCGCGCCGCTGGGCGGGCGTCTGGCCGGCCACGACCACGCCGACCGTCAGGCCGAGGAAGTGGTGGACGCGGCCCATCATCTCGGACTGGTACTTGGCGAGGTAGTCGTTGACCGTGACGATGTGGACGCCCTTGCCGGTGAGGGCGTTCAGGTACGACGGCAGGGTCGCGACGAGGGTCTTGCCCTCACCGGTCTTCATCTCCGCGATGTTGCCCAGGTGCAGTGCGGCGCCGCCGAGCAACTGCACGTCGAAGTGACGCTGGCCGAGCACGCGGCTCGCGGCCTCACGGACCGTGGCGAAGGCCTCCGGCAGCAGGTCGTCGAGCGTCGCGCCGTCCTCCAGCCGCTGCTTGAACTCGTCGGTCATGGCGCGCAGCTCGGCGTCGCTCATGGCGGCGAACTCGTCGCTCAGGGCATTGACCTGGTCGGCGATGCGGTCGAGGCGCTTGAGGATCTTGCCCTCGCCCGCACGCAGGATGTTGTCGATGATCTTCGGCACCCGATCATCCTAGTGCGGTCGTGCACACTCCGGTGCGAGCGTTGCGGCGAGATCACCACGTGGACGGACCTCCACGTCGTCGAGGCCGAGCCACCCCGCCATCCGCCACAGCTCCTGCGCCAGCTCGCGCGCCGTCTCCGCCGGTGCGCCGGGCTCGGCGAAGGACCCGAGGACGAGCAGCCGGCCGGCCGCGCGGTCGGCCTTGAGGTCGACCCGGGCCACCAGGCGGTCGCCCAGCAGGAACGGCAGCACGTAGTAACCGTGCACCCGACGCTCCTGCGGCACGTAGATCTCGATCCGGTAGCGGAAGTCGAAGAGTTGCTCGGTGCGGGTGCGCTCGAACACCAGCGGGTCGAAGGGGCTGAGCAGCGTGCGCGCCTCGACCCGTCGCGGCCGGGACGCCTCGACGTGCAGGTAGGCCGGCCGCTTCCAGCCGTCGATGGTCACCGGCTCGAGCGTGCCGTCGGCCACGAGCGAGCCGACCGCGGCGGCGGTGGGACCCGGTGCCAGGCGGAAGTAGTCGCGCAGGCACTGGACCGTGGCGACGCCGAGGGCACGCGCCGCGTGGCCCACGAGGGTCAGGTGCGCCTCCTCGTCGGACGGCTCCGGCAGGGCGAGCACGTGGGCCGGCAGGACGCGCTCGGGCAGGTCGTACTCGCGCTCGAAGGCCGCGTTGCGCCGGGCCGACGACACGCGCCCGACGAAGAAGAGGTACTCCAGCGCCTGCTTGGTCTGCGACCAGTGGGTGCGGTCGCGGTCCTCGGCACCGAGCCGGGCCTCCAGCTCGCGGGCCGTGACCGGTCCGATCCGGGCCACGGCGGCCTCGACCTGCTCGATCAGCTGCGGGTTCTCCTGCGCCAGGCGCGCCATCGCGCCCCACATGCCCCGGCCCGAGCGCATCTTGTGGCTCATCGCGGGCCACAGGTCGACGTCGACCAGGGACGCCTCGTGGGCCCAGTACTCGAACAGCAGTCGCGGCGCCCGGCCGGCGGCCCGGTGCAGCAGCTCGACGTCGTAGGGGCCGACCCGCGAGTACAGCGGCAGGTAGTGGGCGCGCTGGAGCACGTTGACCGAGTCGATCTGGAAGAACCCCAGCCGGCGCGCAGTGCGGGCGACGTGCTCGCGGCGCACCTGCGCGGGCTGCGCCCGCGTGAATCCCTGCGAGGCGAGCGTGATGCGTCGCGCCTGCAGCGCCGTGAGGCGAGGGGTCACAACACGTCGTCGATGAGCTTGCTGCGGACGGCGTACATGGCCGCCTCCATCCGCGACTTCATCTGCAGCTTCTCGAGGATGTTCCGGATGTGGTTCTTGACCGTGTTCTCGCTGATGAACAGCTCGCCGGCGATGTCGCGGTTGCTCTTGCCGTGGGCCACGAGGCGCAGCACCTGCAGCTCGCGCGCCGTCAGCGTGGTGGCCGGGGCGGGGCCCTTGGCCATGTGCACGAACTCGTCGAGCAGCTTCGTGGCCATGCTGGGGCTGATCAGCGACTGGCCGGCGGCGACGAGCTTGACCGCCTCGGCGACCTGGTCGTACGTCGAGCCGTCCTTGAGCAGGTAGCCCGCGGCGCCGGCCTTGATCGACTCGTACAGGTCGGCCTCGTCGTCGCTGGCCGTCAGCATGATGATGCCGGTCGTGGGAGCGGTCTCCTTGATGGCGCCGCAGATCTCGACCCCGCTGCGCCCGGGCATCCGGACGTCCAGCAGGACGACGTCGAACGGCTCCTCCGCGATGCGCACCAGCGCGGCGTCACCGTCGTCGACGTCCTCGATCTCGAATCCCCCGTCGGCGCCCAGGACCATCGTCACTCCACGACGGAACAGCTCTTGGTCGTCGACGAGGAGGACCCGGATCACCTCTGCGTGCGCAGTCACGGGATCGATCATGCCACGTCCGGCAGCGGTTACCCCTCGACCGTGAGGCGAATGACGCCGTAGTCGTAGCCCTTGCGGCGGTACACGACGCTCGGCTTCATCGAGTCCTTCTCGACGAAGAGGAAGAAGTCGTGCCCGACGAGCTCCATCTCGTAGAGCGCCTGGTCGAGAGTCATGGCCGCGGAGGTGTGCTCCTTCTCGCGGACCACGAGGGGTCCGTCGCCCTGGACCTCGAGCGGACCGACCTTGCGGGTGTCCGACTCCTCGGCCTCCCAGGTCTCGAAGTCGGCCACCGGCAGGTCCGCCGTCGCGGCCTCGATCGAGTCGGGGCGGTGCTTGTCGCGGTGGCTGCGCTTGCGGTCGACGATCTTGCGCAGCCGGTTCTCGAGCTTGTCGACGGCGGCGTCGAGCGCCGAGTGCTGGTCGGTGGAGGTGGCCTCCACGCGGACGGCCGGTCCGCGCGAGCGCAACGTCATCTCGACGCGCGCGGCGGTGTCGGGCTGGCGCGGGTTGGTCTCGTGGGTCACCTCGACCTCGACGCGGTTGATGCGCTGGCGCCCGTCGAACTTCTCGACGCGCTGGAGCTTCTCGGCGACATGGGAGCGGAACCGCTCCGAGATCTCACTGTTGCGTCCGGTGACCACGATTTCCATGTCCGACTCCTTGCTCAACTGCGAGTGCCCGAAACCTCTCGGCTTGCTTCGACCGTAGCCCGTGGGTGGGTGGACTCGCCACCGGTGGGCAACCCTCGACGGCGGCCACCAGCGTCGCCGCACCGAGAATCTCCATCGCCCCCTCGGCGGACAGTGCGCGCACCGCTTCAGCGAGCGTCGAGCCGGTCGTCAGGACGTCGTCGACCACGACGACGGGGCCCGTCGGGAACGCCGCGCAGCGCATGCTGCCGGCGAGGTTGTGCGCCCGTTCCTCGCGGCCCAGGGCGTGCTGGTCGCGCGGCTGCCGGACCAGCCGCAGCACCGGTCGGACCCGGGCGTCCACGCCCACGACGGCGAGCCTGCGGGCGGTCGCGGTCGCGAGATCGGAGACGAGGTCGCGCCCGCGCTCCCGACGGGACCGGCGCGTCGAGGGAACCGGTACGAGGGTCACTGAGGACCCGTCTCCGATCAGCGTCAGGACGGCCGCGGCGAGGTGGTGCGCCATGACCTCGTCGAGCGTGGCGGCGCCGCCCACCTTCCAGGTCAGCAGCGCGTCCCGTCGCGGGCCCTCGTGAAGCCCCGCGACGGCGACGGGGAGGTCGCCGACGTGCTGCACGAGCGGCTCCGGGGCGATCGTCGCCGCGCACGGCCGGCACGGTCGCAGGCCCGGGCCCCCGCACAGCGGACAGCAGGCCCCCAGGACCAGGTCGGCCGCCGCCTGCCACCATCCGCGCATCCACCCAGTCTCGGGCGGTGCGCGACGGTGGGCCAGAGTCGGCCTCGCCCCTGTGGACGGGTCAGGCGATGCCGCGGGCGACGGGGACGTCGACGGGCACCCAGCGGGTGCGGTCGAGCACCCAGACGCCGCCCTCGCTGTCGAGCAGGTAGAGGTCGGACCGCGCCGCCGGCGTCGCGACGAGGCCGACCGGCTCGATGTCGGGCAGCAACTGGCCGCCACCGGGCCAGGCGTCGACCGCGCCGGTGCCGTCGATGCGCACCGAGCGCAGCTGCGTGCCCGGCGGACCGAGGTGCGCGACGCGCGAGCCGTCGATCCACACGACCTGGCGGGCGGCGGCCTCCGTGGCGAGACGGCGGGGTGGGGTCAGGCCGACCACGCGACCGTCGACGCGCTCCACACCGCCGACGAGCAGTCGCCCGCGGGCGGTCGCCGCGTAGCGGGCGCCGTCCGGCGAGACCGCGAACGAGGACACGACGGGCAGCCCGGGGCTGGAGACCTCGCGGAAGTCGTCGCCCTCGTGGACCCGCACGCGGGCCCGGTCCGCCGACCGGTCGACCAGCCAGGCGGCGCCGTCGATGTCCACGACGGGGCGCACGAACCGGTCGCCCGTGATCTCGTCGGGGTCCGTCCCGACGGCGGTCGTGACCCGCGCCCGGTCGCGCCAGACCCCGGCGACGCGATCGTCACCCGCGGTGACCATCTGGGCCCCGCGGTCGTCCTGGCCCCACTCCCCCGGCAGCGGCTCGCGCGTGCGCGGACCGACCTGCTGGACCACGCCCTCCGCCACGACGATCGCCCAGCGGCGGGACTTGTCGGGCCCGAAGGAGGCCCAGCCGCCGGCGTCCTGCACCGCATCGCCCGTGGGGGCCACGACCGTTCCGTCGCCGGTGATCTGGATGTCCGTGACGGCCGGCACCTGGCGCAGGGTCCACGCCACCTGGGCGGAGATGCGCTTCTGCGTGGCGGTCGAGAGCTCGCCCACCCGCGTGGAGAAGTCGATCTGGGCGACGCCGCCCACGACCGGGACGGACGCCCGCAGCTCCTCGGTCGACGGCACGGCCGTGGTGAGCCCGGGCGTCGAGTCGCCGCGGGGGCCGATCGCGAGTCCGGTCATGAGCGAGGTGGCCAGCTGGTCGCCGACGACCTCGTGCACCGGGACGGGCACCAGGTGCCGGCCACCGGGATCGAGGAAGTACAGGTCGAAGGCCCGGACGTAGTCGTCGAACCAGTCACGGCTGACAAGCACGCCGTCGGGAGGCGTCGCGATCCGCCACTGGCCGTCGACGCGCGCGAGGTCGACCTCGACCCGGCGCGATCCGTCGGCGGGGGTCAGGCGGCCCTGCTCGTCGAGCCACACGTCGGTGTCGAGGTCGATCCGTCCGGTGCCGACCGCACCGGAGAAGATCGCGGCCTCGGTGTAGACGGTGGTGCCCTGGCCCGGACGCCAGCGCTGCGCGGCGTCGGGCGTGAGGAACTCCGCCGCGACCCGGTGGCTGACGGGGTACGCCAGCATCGCGTCGAGGAAGCCACGCACGATCTGGGCCTCGGTGGCGCCGGGCGCGGGGCCAGCCGGCGTGTACCGGACGGTGCTCTCGCCGAGGCCGGACTCGTCCTCGACCCGCTCGACCGGACCGGACGTGGGGATGCCGGCGCACCCAGCCAGCACCGCGGCGACGACCGTGAGGACGACGGCGACGGAGGGGCGCCTCATGCGAACACCGACTTGGTCACGGGCGACCACACGCGCTCGCCGGCCACCCGCGGCAGCGTGAGGACGAACTCGGTGCCCCGGCCCGGTCGCGACCAGACCTCGAGGGTGCCGCCGTGCAGCGCGGCGTCCTCGCGGGCGATGGCCAGCCCGAGGCCGGTGCCGCCCTGGGACCGCGCCGGGTCGCCGCGCCAGAACCGGTCGAAGACCCGGCGCACGACCTCGGGCTCCATCCCGATGCCGTGGTCGCGGACCGCCAGCGAGACCCGGTCGTCGGCCTGCGTCACGATGACGTCGACCTGCGCCGACCGGCTGTACCGCGCGGCGTTGACGATGAGGTTGCGCACCATCCGGTCGACCCGGCGGATGTCGGCCTCGACGACGGCCGGCTCGGTCACGCCGCGGGCGCGGCCCACGATGCCGGCCCGGCTCAGGGCCTCGTCCTGCGCGGCCGACAGGGCGACCGTCGCGAGGTCGACCGGGTCGAGCTCGAGCGTGGCCGCTCCGGCATCGAACCGGCTGAGGTCCAGCAGATCGGACAGCAGCGCCTCGAACCGGCCGACTTCGGTTTGCAGGAGCTCGGCGGCCCGGGCCGTCTGCGGGTCGAAGTGCGGGCGCGCCTCGTACAGCACCTGACCGGCCATCTGCACGGTCGTCAGCGGCGTCCGCAGCTCGTGCGAGACGTCGGACACGAAGCGCTGCTGCAGGCGCGACAGGTTCTCCAGCCGGCGGATCTGGCTCTGCAGGCTCTCGGCCATCTGGTTGAACGACGTGCTCAGGCGGGCGATGTCGTCCTCGCCCTTGACGTGCATCCGCTGCTCGAGGTTGCCTGCCGCGAACCGCTCGGCGATGCGTCGCGCCAGGCGCACGGGCTCGACGACCTGCCGTGCGACGAGGCCCGCGACGAGCGTGACCATCACCAGCAGGACGCCGCCCCCGGCCAGCGACGCCGTGCGCACCAGGTCGAGCGTCTCCTGCTGGTCGGCCATCGAGAACACGTAGTAGAGCGCGTACTGGTCGTTGGACCCCGGCGCCGTCACGCGCCCGCCGACCGTCACCACCGGGATGTCGTCGCCCGCCCCGAAGAGCGACAGCTCCGAGAAGGTCCAGAAGGTGCCCTGCTCGCTGGCGACCTCGCGGACGAGGTCGGCCGGCACGTCGTCGATGCCGACGTTGCCGGAGGCTCGCACGGGCGCCCCGCCGGCCTCGGCCAGCGGACCCTGCAGGACCAGCTCGTAGGAGCGGTTCTCGCCCCGGGTGGCCGCGAGCGCGTCGACCAGCTGTGTCAGGGCCTGCGACTGGCGGGTCGGCTCGCTGTCGACGGCGGCGTCCAGCTGGGACTGGGCCTGCTCGAGACCGGCGCGCGCCTCACCGATCGCGGCGTCGCGCCGGTTCTCGGCCAGGCCGTCGGCCACGTCGCGCAGCAGCGCCCAGCCCACGACCAGGATGACCGCGGTGCTGAGCAGCAGGGTGTTGATGACGACCCGGGTCCGCAGCGACCGGCGCCACAGGCCGACGAGTCGGCGCATCAGGCCGACGCCGGATCGATCGCCTGGTAGCCGACGCCGCGCACCGTCCGGATCACGCTGGGGTTCTCGGCGTCGTCCTCGATCTTCTGGCGCAGCCTGGTCATGTGGACGTTGACGAGCTTGGTGTCGCCGGGGTGGTGGTAGCCCCACACCTTCTGCAGCAGCACCTCGCGGCTGAAGACCTGGGCAGGCGCCGAGATCAGGCAGGCCAGCAGGTCGAACTCCAGCGGCGTCAGCGAGACCGGCCGCCCGTCGCGCGTGACGGTGTGGGCCTGCGGGTCGAGCACGATCCCGCCGAACTCGATCCGGGTGTCGAGCGGGTCGCTGCGCCGCAGCCGCGCCCGGATGCGCGCGATCAGCTCACTGTTGCGGAACGGCTTGGTGAGGTAGTCGTCGGCCCCGACGTCGAGGCCGTCGACGATGTCGCGCGTCTCGCCCTTGGCCGTGAGCATGACGATCGGCACCCCGGAGACCTCCCGGATCCGGCGGCAGACCTCCATGCCGTCCAGACCCGGGAGCATCCGGTCGAGCAGGACCACGTCGGGCTTGAACTCCTCGAACGCCGCCATCACCGCATCACCGGTGTGGCAGACGGACGTCCGGAAGCCCTCGCCCTCAAGGACGATCGTGAGCATCTCCGCCAACGACGCATCGTCGTCGACGACGAGCACCCGATCGTTCTTGGGGCGACGGTGGGACATGCTCAGTAGCGGTAGTGGTCCGACTTGTACGGACCCGCGACGTCGACGCCGAGGTACTCGGCCTGCTCCTTGGTCAGCTCGGTGAGCTCGACGCCGAGGGCGTCGAGGTGCAGGCGGGCGACCTCCTCGTCGAGATGCTTGGGCAGGACGTGGACGCCCAGCTCGTACTGGTCGGCCTTGCTGAACAGCTCGATCTGCGCGAGCACCTGGTTCGTGAAGGAGTTGGACATCACGAACGACGGGTGGCCGGTGGCGTTGCCCAGGTTGAGCAGGCGGCCCTCCGACAGCACGATGATCTTCTTGCCGTCGGGGAAGATCCACTGGTGGACCTGGGGCTTGATCTCGTCCTTGACGATGCCGGGGATCTTGGCCAGGCCAGCCATGTTGATCTCGTTGTCGAAGTGGCCGATGTTGCCGACGATCGCCTGGTGCTTCATCTTCTCGAAGTGCTCGACCCGGATGATGTCGAAGTTGCCGGTCGTGGTGATGAAGATGTCGGCGTACTCGACGACCGACTCGAGGCGCTTGACCTCGTAGCCGTCCATCGCGGCCTGCAGCGCGCAGATGGGGTCGATCTCGGTGACGATGACGCGGGCGCCCTGGCCGCGCAGCGACTCCGCCGAGCCCTTGCCCACGTCGCCGTAGCCGCAGACGACGGCGACCTTGCCGCCGATCATGACGTCGGTGGCGCGGTTGATGCCGTCGATCAGCGAGTGGCGGCAGCCGTACTTGTTGTCGAACTTGCTCTTGGTGACCGAGTCGTTGACGTTGATCGCCGGGAAGAGCAGCGTGCCCTCACGGAAGCGGTCGTAGAGGCGCAGGACGCCGGTCGTGGTCTCCTCGGAGACGCCCTTGATGTCCTGGGCGATGGTGGTCCAGTACTGCGGCTTGGTCTCGAGCGAGCGGGCCAGGACGCGCAGCACCTCCTTGAACTCCTCGTTGTCGGTGGAGTCCTGCGGCGGCACGGCGCCGGCCTTCTCGTACTCGACGCCCAGGTGCAGCAGCATCGTGATGTCGCCACCGTCGTCGAGGAGGACGTTGGGGCCGCACTCGGCACCCTGCTCGTCGGTGAAGGCGAAGACCTTCTCGGCCTCGTCCCAGTACTCGGCGAGGGTCTCGCCCTTCCACGCGAAGACCGGGGTGCCCTGCGGGGCGTCCGGCGTGCCGTCGCGGCCCACGACCACCGCGGCGGCGGCGTGGTCCTGCGTGGAGAAGATGTTGCAGGTGGCCCAGCGCACGTCGGCGCCCAGGGCGGTGAGGGTCTCGATCAGGACCGCGGTCTGGATCGTCATGTGCAGCGAACCGGCGATGCGGGCGCCGGCCAGGGGCTTGCTGTCGCCGTAGCGCTCACGCATGGCCATGAGGCCGGGCATCTCGTGCTCCGCGAGCTCGATCTCCTTGCGGCCGTACTCGTGGAGGGACAGGTCCTTGACGCGATAATCCATGGGCTCGATCCTACCGTTCAGTACCGAACGCCAACGAATCGGCGCGAACCTCACTTCACGCCGGGCGGCAGGGCCGGGGGCAGCCGCAGGAACGGGCGCAGGTGCCACATCCGGTCGAGCAGGGCGTAGGTGCGGTCGGGACCTCCGGGTTTGGCCACGCCGGTCATCACCGCGTCGTGCAGGAACGCCACTTCCGTGGCCAGTCGCTGGTAGCGCGTGACCGCCTCGACGGCCTCGGGTCCGTACTGGCTCGCGAAGGTGCGGCTCTGGCGCCTGCGGCCGAACCGGACGAGCCACGGCACCTCGGCCGGGTGGATCCAGCCGCGGCGGGCGATGTCGCCCAGGGCGCGCGCCAGGACCTCGAGCTGGCGCAGGCGGAGCACGACCGCCGTGACGCCCAGGCCGAGCAGGAGGGCGGCGAGCGCGATGTACGCCAGCAGGAAGCCGAAGCCGCCGCCGACGACGATCGCCCCGTTCCAGAGGGCGTGCAGGCCCACGCTCGCGACGTAGCCGACCGCGAGCAGGGCCCACTGCTGGACCCGTGAGGAGCGGGTGACGGCGATGCCCATGGCGATGCCGATGGCCGACGTGAACAGCGGGTGCGCGAACGGGCTGAACAGGCCGCGGATGACGAATGTGGCCGTGGCCATCTCGGCGCCGGAGTACGGCACCTCGTCGAAGCCGAGGTAGCTGGCGGCGTAGTAGCCGACGTTCTCCATGGCGGCGAAGCCGAGCGCGACCAGGCCCGACACGATGAGGCCGTCGAGGATGCCGTCGATGATCCGGCGCATCCGGACGAGGGTGAGCAGCACGAACAGGCCCTTGGCGAGCTCCTCGGCGACGGGTGCGCCGAGCGCGGTGAGCCAGTCCTCGTTCATGCCGGCGCGGGACATGCCGATCTCGAGCGGCAGGGCGATCGCCACCGCCACCACCGCGCCCCACACGAAGGCGGCCGCCTTGTAGCGGAACGGCTCGGGCTCGACCCGGTCGAGCCACCAGTACGCGAACAGCGCCACCGGCAGCGGGATGAGCGCGTAGACCAGGGCCAGCGAGGTGCCCGCGACCGAGCCGGACGTGGAGGCGAAGAAGACCGCGCCGGCCGCGCCGATCACGGCGGTGATCCACACCAGCACGACCAGGACCTTGCGCCCGCGCTGCCGGAGTGGATCCACGTCGGGCGGCAGCACCAGCGCCTCGGTCGTCGTCACGCGGAACAGCCTAGAGTGCCGCAGCGACACCGGTGCGCCCCGATAGTCTGGCCCCCGAGCGCCCGTAGCTCAGCTGGATAGAGCAAGAGCCTTCTAATCTCTAGGTCGCAGGTTCGAATCCTGCCGGGCGCGCCACCACCACCGAAGGAGAGCCCCCATGGACCTGTTCGAGCTCGACCAGACCCAGCGCCTGAGCCGCGAGGACGCCGCCGCGAAGCTGCACGCCCTCGCCGACGCGCTGTCGCGCCACAACTCCGTGGAGTTCGAGAAGAACGGCAACCGCATCACCGTCGACGTCCCCGACGAGGTCGAGCTCAGCGTCGAGATCGAGATCGGCGACGAGAACGAGCTGGAGATCGAGCTGCGCTGGTGAGCTGACCACCGCACGCACCGACGAGAACGGCCGGCTCGCCATGGCGAGCCGGCCGTTCCGTGTGTCAGGCGGGGATCAGGACTTCGCCGCCGCCGCGATGGCCTTCTGCAGGTCCTCGGGGGTGCGGGCCTCGGTGGCCTTGCCGTCGATGTGCACGGTGGGCGTACCCGAGACGTCGCGGTCGTCCTCGTGGGACTCCTTGGCCTCGTCGATCCACGGCACGAAGCGCTCGGTGCGGACACAGGAGTCGAGGCCCTCGACGCCCGCGTCCTTCGCGAGGTCGATCAGCGCCGGGTCCTCGGGGCCTGCGGTCATCTCCTCGGGCTGGTTCGCGTAGAGCGCGGCGTGGACCTTCCAGAACGCCTCGGGACCCTCGGCGTCCACGGTGCACATCGCCAGGTTGGCGGCGCGGTGCGAGTAGTCGTTGGTGCTCTGGCCGTGCAGGAAGGAGTGCGGCATGAAGCGCAGTCGGATCGTGCCGGCGTCGGCGGCGCTCTGCAGGAAGGGGCCGCTCAGCTGCTCGAAGGAGCCGCAGGCCGGGCAGAGGAAGTCCTCGAAGATCTCGACCAGGGGCGCGTTCGCGTTGTCGACGCCCTCCTTCGCCGGGAAGTCGACGCCGCCGTCCACGAGGTTGCGCGGCTCGATGACCTCGGTGGTCGTCTTGTTCTCGTCCGAGAGCGACTTGACGCCCCAGGCCGCCAGGGCGATCAGCACGATCACGAGCGCGACGATGGCGACGGTGATCTTGTTGCGTTGCTTGCGCTCGGCCTTCTCGCGCTCCTTGCGCATCTGCTCGGCGCGGGCGGCGCGGGCCTGGCGGTCGTTCGTCACGTGGGGCTCCTCAGACATGGACGCGGTACCGCGGGAAGCCTACCCGTAGGGTGGCGGGGTGAACGACAAGCTGGTGTGGGTCGACTGCGAGATGACGGGACTGTCGATCCAGGACGACGCCCTGATCGAGATCGCCGCCCTGGTGACCGACTACGACCTGAACATCCTCGGCGACGGCGTCGACCTCATCATCAAGCCGCCGCAGGCCGCGCTGGACCAGATGAACGAGCTCGTCACCCAGATGCACACCACCTCCGGACTGCTCGAGGAGCTCGACGGCGGCCTCACCGTGCGCGAGGCCGAGGAGCAGGTCCTCGAGTACATCCGCCAGTTCGCGAAGGAGCCGGGCAAGACCCCGCTCGCCGGCAACTCCATCGGCACCGACCGCGCCTTCCTCGCACGCGACATGGTCGAGCTCGAGACCTTCCTGCACTACCGCGTCATCGACGTGTCCTCCATCAAGGAGCTGGCGCGCCGCTGGTTCCCGCGCGCCTACTTCGCCGCTCCCGAGAAGGGTGGCGCCCACCGCGCGCTGGCCGACATCCGCGAGAGCATCGACGAGCTGCGGTACTACCGCCGCGCGATCTTCACCCCCGATCCGGGCATCGACACCGAGACGGCCCGCGCGATCGCCAAGGAGATCGTGGCGGGTCCCCAGCCCGAGTAGGACTCGGCGACGACGTCCGGTAGACTCGTCGCGCTGTGCCGCGAGGCGCACATGGTGGGTGTAGCTCAGTTGGTAGAGCACCGGCTTGTGGTGCCGGTGGCCGCGGGTTCAAGTCCCGTCATCCACCCCAGGGAACGGCCCGGAATCCTCGGATTCCGGGCCGTTCGTCATGATGTCCTCATGGCCGAGCCCAAGACCCAGCCCACGGACGCCGATGTCGACGCCTTCCTCGACGCCGCGACGCCGGCGCGGCGTCGCGAGGACGGTCACCGCCTCGCTGAGATCTGCCGCGAGGTCACGGGCACCGATCCGGTGATGTGGGGTCCGTCGATGGTCGGCTACGGCACCTACCGGAACTGGCCCAAGGTCGCCTTCTCGCCACGGAAGACGGCGCTGACCCTCTACGGGCTCAAGGACCGTCCCGAGGGCGCCGAGCTCCTCCCCCGCCTCGGCACCCACACCGAGGGCGCCGGCTGCGTGTACGTCAAGAAGCTTGACGACGTCGACCTCGACGTGCTCCGCGAGCTGGTCGCGATCGCCTGGGACCGCGAGGACGATCCCGAGCCGTGAGTCAGGGCGTGAGCTGCTCGCGCACCCAGTGGCCGAGCAGCCGGGCGCAGGCGTCGACGACCGCCGCCCACTCCAGGGCCGAGTCGTCGGCCGCGTCGCTGACGATCTTCACCAGCCGGCACGGCACGTCGGCCCGCTGACAGGCCCGCGCCACGGCGAAGCCCTCCATGTCGACCAGGTGCGCCCGCGCGGCGATCGCGTCGCGCACGGCGGGGTCGGTGACGAACAGGTCGCCCGTGGCCAGCACGGTGCCGTCGCCGCCCGGCAGGTCGATCTCGTCGACCGCCTCGTGGCCCAGCGCGCGGATCGCGTCGGCCGAGTAGTCGTGGTTGAGCACGACCGAGGGCAGGAAGAGGCCGGTCAACCCGGGGCGCAGCGCGCCGGCCGTGCCCACGTTGATCACGAGGTCGGGCCGCAGCGCCGCGATGGCCTCGGTCGTCGCCACCGCGGCCTCGGTCTTGCCGATCCCGGTGAGGACGAGCGGCAGGTCCGTCGGCAGGTGCGCGGACTCGGCCTTCGTGGCGGCGACCAGCAGGACCTTCGGTGCCGTCACAGGTGCGCCACCGGCACGACGTCGGGCGCGCCCATGCGGGCCGCGTCGGCGGTCTCGTCGTCCGGCATCGTCTGGCTCTCGCGCTCGGCGTCGACGCGCTTGAGGTAGTGGTCGACCTCGCGATCGCGCTGGGCGTCCGACCAGTCGAGCGCCTCCGCCATCAAGGTGGCGGCCTCCTCGGCGCACTCCGTGCCCCGGTGGAACGTCTCGATCGAGATCCGGGTGCGGCGGGCGAGGATGTCGTCCAGGTGCCGCGCTCCCTCGTGCGTCACACCGTAGACGACCTCGGCCCGCAGGTACGGATCGGCGCCGGTCAGTGGCTCGGCCAGGTCGGGGCGCTCGGCGATGAGGTCCAGCACCTCGGTGGCCAGGCTGCCGAAGCGGTTGAGCAGGTGCTCGACCCGCCCGACGCCGAGCCCGTACCGGTCGGCGAGCGACTGGCGCTGGTTCCACAGCGCGGTGTACCCGTCGGCGCCGAGCAGCGGGATGTCGTCGGTGACGCAGTCCGGGACCTTCCGGTCGAGCAGCGCGCCCATCTGCTGGACCGCCGCGTCGATCGCGTCCTTCGCCATGACGCGGTACGTCGTGTACTTGCCGCCCGCGATCACCACCAGACCCTTGGACGAGGTCGAGACCGCGTGCTCGCGCGAGAGCTTGCTGGTGGCGTCGCTCTCGCCCGCCAGCAGCGGGCGCAGGCCGGCGAAGACGCCTTCGACGTCCTCGGGCACGAGCGGCTCGACGAGCACGGCGTTGACGCGCTCCAGCAGGTAGTCGATGTCCTTGGCGCTGGCGGCCGGATGGTCCTTGCTGAGCGACCAGTCGGTGTCGGTCGTGCCGATGATCCAGTGCGTCCCCCACGGGATGACGAACAGGACGGACGTCTCGGTGCGCAGGATCAGGCCGGCCTCCCCGCGGATGCGGTCGCGCGGCACCACGAGGTGGATGCCCTTGCTGGCGCGCACCTTGAACTGGCCACGCTCCCCCGCGAACGCCTGCGTCTCGTCGGTCCAGACGCCGGTCGCGTTGACGACCTGGCGCGCGCGGATGTCGATCTCGCGGCCGCTCTCGAGGTCCTTGACGCGGGCGCCCACGACGCGGTCGCCCTCGCGCAGCAGGTCGATCACCCGGGTGCGGCTGGCGACGTGGGCGCCGTACGCCGCGGCCGTCCGAGACAGGAACATGGTGTGACGGGCGTCGTCGACCTGGCCGTCGTAGTAGTGCAGCGCGCCGATGAGCGCGTCCTTCCGCAGGGCGGGCATCACCTTGCGGGCCCCGGTACGGGTCAGGTGGCGGTGGTGTGGGACGCCGCGCGAGCGCCCCGACAGCAGGGCCATCGAGTCATAGAGCGCCACGCCGGAGCCGGCGTAGAAGCGCTCCCACACCCGGTGCGTCAGCGGGTAGAGGAACGGCACCGGCTTCACGAGGTGGGGCGCCAGCTTGTCGATCAGCAGGCTGCGCTCACCCAGCGCTTCGGCGACGAGCCGGAAGTCGAGCATCTCGAGGTAGCGCAGGCCGCCGTGGACCAGCTTGCTCGAGCGGCTCGACGTGCCCGAGGCGAAGTCACGGGCCTCGACCAGCCCGACGGACAGGCCGCGGGTCGCGGCGTCGAGCGCGGCACCGCCGCCGACGACGCCGCCGCCGATGACGAGGATGTCGAGGTGTTCCGAGGCCAGCGCGTCGAGCGCCTCCTGGCGGTGGAGCGGGGAGAGGGCAACCGGTCGCATGGTCTCCAGTCAACCAGTGTCAGACCATGGCTGCCGCGATCGCTCGCGCGATCCGGGCGGACGCCTCGCGCGCCGGGCGGCTGACGCCGGTGATGTTGACGAACGCGTGGATCAGCGACCCCTCGCGCGCCAGCGTCGTCGGGACCCCCGCCTCCTCCAGCCGCTCCGCGTAGGCGATCCCCTCGTCGCGCAGCGGATCGAACCCGGCGACGGCGACGTAGGCGGGCGGCAGGCCGGTCAGGTCCTCGGCCAGCAGCGGCGACGCTCGGGGGTCGAGGGCGTCGGCAGGGTCGGCCAGGTAGCGCTCGCGGTACCAGTCCATGTGCTGCTCGGTGAGGAAGTACCCCTCGCGGAACTCCGCGTAGGACGGGTGCTTCCGCGACAGGTCGGTCACCGGGAACAGCAGGACCTGCAGGGCGGGGACGACCTCGCGCCCGCGCAGGTGGTGCGACAGCACGGCCGCGAGGTTGCCGCCGGCGCTGTCGCCGGCGACCACGATGCGGCGAGGGTCCAGGCCCCACCCGGCGGCGCGCTCGACCGCGAAGTCCCATGCGGCCGCGGCGTCCTCGACGGCCGCCGGGAAGGGGTGCTCCGGGGCGAGGCGGTAGTCGACGGACAGGATGTCGACCCCGGCCTCCTGCGCCAGGAACCGCACCGCCGAGTCGGTGCTGACCCGGCTGCCGAGCACCCATCCCCCGCCGTGGAAGTAGACGACCAGGCCCTTCGACTCGGTCGTGGCGCGGTACCGGGTGGCCGGGATCGGCCCCGCGGGTCCGGGGATCACGAGGTCCTCCTCGACGGCGAAGTCCTCGAAGACGTCGGCGAACACCAGCGCCTCGTCGAGGATCATGCGCCGGGCCTGCTCGACGGGGTACTGCGTGAAGTCGTTGCCCGGGATCCGATTCAGCACGCGCAGGGCGACGGCGATCTCGGGCGAGAGCCGCTCACCGTCGCGGTTGACGGGAGCGTGCCGACCGAGACGCGCCACGACGGATTCGGGCAGCCGCGCGAAGCCGCGGACGACCGCCCGCTCGGCCTGCAAGGCCGCGGAGAGCCCGTGGCTGGTGCCGGCGCTCACTCGACCCACCCCAGCGTGCGCTCGACGGCCTTCTTCCAGTCGTGGTACCCGGCCTCGCGCTGCTCGTCGGACCACTGCGGCGACCATCGCTTGGACTCCGACCAGTTCGCCACGAGCTCGTCCGTGCTCGACCAGAACCCGACGGCCAGGCCCGCCGCGTAGGCCGCTCCCAGGCAGGTGGTCTCGGGCACGACGGGACGGCTGACCTCGATGTCGAGGATGTCGGCCTGGATCTGCATGCACAGGTCGTTGGCCGTGATCCCGCCGTCCACGCGCAGCACCTCCAGCTCGATGCCCGAGTCGGCGATCATGACGTCGACGACGTCCTTGCTCTGGTAGCAGATCGCCTCGAGGGCGGCCCGGGCCACGTGCGCCAAGGTGTTGTAGCGGGACAGGCCGACGATCACGCCGCGGGCGTCTGAGCGCCAGTACGGGGCGAAGAGGCCGCTGAACGCCGGGACGAAGTAGACGCCGCCGTTGTCCTCGACCTCCGAGGCGAGGCGCTCGGAGTCGGCGGCCTCGTCGAACACCTGCAGCTGGTCGCGCAGCCACTGGATCGCCGAGCCGGTGACGGCGATGGAGCCCTCCAGCGCGTAGACGGCCGGCTCGTCGCCGAACCGGTAGGCCACCGTGGTCAGCAGGCCGCGCTCGGAGCGGACGATCTCGGTGCCGGTGTTGAGCACGAGGAAGTTGCCGGTGCCGTAGGTGTTCTTGAGCATCCCCGGCTCGAAGCAGGCCTGGCCCACGAGCGCGGCGTGCTGGTCGCCGAGGTTGCCGGCCAGGACGACCTCGGCGCCGAACGGGCCGTCCTCGCGGGTGCGGCCGAAGTCCTGCGACGACGACGTGATCTCGGGCAGCATCTGCCGCGGTACGCCGAAGAGCTCGAGCAGCTCGTCGTCCCACGCCAGGTCCTCGAGGTTCATCAGCATCGTGCGGCTGGCGTTGGTGACGTCGGTGACGTGGACCCCTCCGTCGGGGCCGCCCGTCAGGTTCCAGATCAGCCAGGTGTCGATCGTGCCGAACAGCGCGTGCCCGGCCTCGGCGTCCTGGCGCACGCCGTCGACGTTCTCGAGGATCCAGTGCAGCTTGCCGCCGGCGAAGTACGCCGCGGGCGGCAGGCCGGACTTCGCGTGGATGATCGCACCGCGCCCGTCCTCCTCGGCCTGCTTGGCCAGCGCGGCCGTGCGGGTGTCCTGCCAGACGATGGCGTTGCCGTAGGGCTCGCCGGTCCGCCGGTCCCACACGACGGTGGTCTCGCGCTGGTTGGTGATCCCGACGGCGGCGAGGTCGGCCGCGGTGATCCCGGCCTCCGCCAGCCCCTGCTCGATGACCGCCTGCGTGTTCTTCCAGATCTCCGCGGCATCGTGCTCGACCCAGCCGGCCTGCGGCAGGATCTGCTCGTGCTCGACCTGGTGGCGGCCCTTCTCACGGCCCTCGTGGTCGAAGACCATGAACCGGGTGCTGGTCGTGCCTTGGTCGATCGCGCCGACGTACTGCTGTGACATGGGCCTCACCCTAACGACGCCGCCGTACGCTGACCCCATGACCGAACGCGTCGTCATCGTCGGAGCAGGACACAACGGACTCGTGGCCGCGACGCTGCTGGCGCGCGCGGGGCTGGACGTGCAGGTGCTCGAGCGCCTCGGCCACGTCGGCGGTGCGGCGGTCAGCGCTCCGGCGTTCGACGGGTACGACGCCCGGCTGTCCCGGTTCTCCTATCTCGTCAGCCTGTTCCCGCAAGCACTGATCGACGAGCTGGGACTCGAGCTCGAGCTCCGGTCCCGGGACACCGCGTCGTTCACCCCCTGGTACCGCGACGGCCACGACGGCGGCCTGCTGGTCGAGACCGACGCCGGCGACGCCACCCGGGCCAGCTTCGCCGAGCTGACCGGCGACGACCGCGAGTTCGACGCCTGGAACGCCTTCTACGACGAGGTCTCGACCGTGGCCGCGGCGATCGCCCCGACCCTGCTCGAGCCGCTCCCCCACATCGGCGACGTCCGCGACCGGGTGGCCATGGCGATCTGGACCGACCTGGTCGAGCAGCCGCTCGGGGCGGCCCTGCGCCGCCGGTTCTCCGACGACGTCGTCCGCGGGGTCGTGTCGACGGACGCGCTGATCGGCACGTTCGCGTCCCTCGACGACCTCTCGCTCGTCCAGAATCGCTGCTTCCTCTACCACCTGATCGGCAACGGGACCGGCGAGTGGCGCGTCCCGGTCGGCGGCATGGGCGCCGTCACCGCCGAGCTCGCGCGGGTGGCGACCGAGGCCGGGGCGACGATCCGGCTCAACTCCGAGGTCGACGGGATCGACGTCAGCGACGTCGACGTCACGGTGTGCGGCGACGGGTTCGTCGAGCGCGCCGACCGGGTCCTGTTCGGCGCCGCCCCGTACGTGCTCGAGCGCCTGCTGGGCCACTCCCCCGCCACGAAGCCCGCGGGCGCCCAGCTGAAGCTCAACGTGCTCCTCTCGCGGCTGCCCGAGCTGGCCTCCGGTGTCGACCCTCGGATCGCGTTCGCAGGCACGTTCCACCTCGACGAGTCCTTCGACCAGCTGCAGCTGGCCTGGGCCACCGCCGCGTCGGGCGACCTTCCACCGGCCACCGGTGAGTTCTACTGCCACACCCTCACCGACCGCTCGATCCTCGGGCCGGAGCTGCGCGACTCCGAGGCCCAGACGCTCACGTACTTCGGGCTGCACACCCCGCCGGGAGTCCTCGATGCCCCCGGCGCCAAGGACGAAGCCGTCGCCCGCGTGCTCGCCGCGTTGAACGCGCACCTGGCCGAGCCGATCGAGCCGCTGATCCTGGGCCTGGAGGCCAAGACCCCCACCGAGATCGAGCACGAGCTCTGGATGCCCGGCGGGCACATCTTCCACGGCGACCTCTCGTGGCCGTGGCTCGAGGAGGACGAGCACCCCCGCACCCCGGCGCAGCGCTGGGGCGTCGCCACGGCCCACCCGCGGATCCTGCTGTGCGGCAGCGGTGCCCGGCGCGGTGGTGCGGTCAGCGGGATCGGCGGCCACAACGCCGCCCGGGCCGTCCTCGCCTAGCGCAGCCGGTCGTCGAGGAAGGCCAGCACCGCCTGCACGCCACGCTCCTGGCGGTGCAGCGTCAGGGTGCTGTGCTTCCGGCCGGGGAACTGCACCGCGGTGAAGTTCTCGCCCAGCTCGTCCCTCAGGGTCTGGAAGCGCCGGCCGACCGCGGGGTCGTCCTCGAACCTCAGCCCGAGCACCGGGCAGCCGGCGTTGACGCGGTCGACGACCACGTCGTGATCGGCCGGTGAGAGGCCGAGGTCGCGCGAGCGCGCCGGGGTGAAGGGGAAGGGCGCGGACGGCTGGGCCAGCACGGGGGCCACGACCGACTCGTCGACCATCATCGCGAGGGCGAAGCCGCCCGTGAAGCACATCCCGATCGCGCCGACGCCTGGTCCACCGACCGACGCGTGCAGGTCACCGGCCAGCGCCGCGAGCCACCGCGTCACCGGGGCCGTCCGCCTCAACGCCAACGCGGTGAACTCCCGGCTCACGCAGCCCCGCACGAACGAGGAGACGGTGTTGCGCACACCCATCGGCTCTCCGGGCTCACCGAACAGGTGTGGCATCACGACGGTGAACCCGTGGTCGACGAGCTCCTGCCCGAACGCGATCGCCTCCGGTGTCATCCCGGGGATCTCGTGGATGAGAACCACGCCCGGACCCGCACCGCGCCGGTAGGTGTCGTGCGTGATCCCGTCGTGCGTGAAGCTGTCGCGGTGCCAGCCGTGGAGGGCTCCCATGACCGAAGCATGGCACCCGATTTCCATCGCGAGTAGGTGTGCGCTAAAGTTGGTGATCGCGCAAGCACGAGCACCCCTAGCTCAATTGGCAGAGCAGCTGACTCTTAATCAGCGGGTTCACGGTTCGAGTCCGTGGGGGTGTACCAGCATCACGACAGGCCCCGGGATTCCGGGGCCTTCGTCGTTCCTAGGCCGGCACGCCGCGTCGCAGCGCGGGCCGCGCGATGAGCCAGTAGAGGATCCATGGCGCGACGCTAGCGGCAGAGGACCTCAGCGAACGGCGAAATCCCGGTCCGCGGTCGGCTCGATCTCCGTGACGTCCCGCGCCTCGACCCGGGCGCCGGGCGGCCCCTCGGCCATCCAGGCCAGGACCGTGTCGACCTGCGACGGCTCGCCCTGCACCTCGGCCTCGACACTGCCGTCGTCGCGGTTGCGCACCCACCCCACGACGCCGGCGCGCTCGGCGACCACTCGCATCGAGTAGCGGTAGCCGACGCCCTGCACCGCTCCACGGACCACGACGCGGACGCGCCTCATGTCAGTCCGAGCCGTACTGCTTGATCGCCCGGCTGATGCTGGTGTGCGACACCCCGACCTCGTCGGCGATCTCCTGGTAGGACATGCCCGCGTCGATCGCCGAGGCCAGCGCCGCGGCCCAGGCCCGGCGGGCGTCGGCCATCGCCTGCTCGTACTGGGCGATGGCGTCGTCGTACGCCTCGCGGGCGGAGTGCAGGGCCCGGGGGACGGACTCGTCGTACTCCCGACGGTGACGGAAGGCCATGAGGCCAACCTACGACCGCCCAGGCGGATTTCGTGAGGGCACGAACAGTTAGTACACTGATGACATGACCCCGTCCCGCAATCCGCTCTCCCTGGACGAGCAGGTGTGCTTCGCGCTGTCGGTCGCCTCGCGCACGGTGATCGGCTGCTACCGCGACGTCCTCGAGCCGCTGGGGCTCACCCACCCGCAGTACCTCGTGATGCTGGCGCTGTGGGAGAACGACGGCCTCACCCTGCGCGGGCTGAGCGACGCCCTGCGCCTCGAGCCGGCCACCGTCTCGCCGCTGGTCAAGCGGCTCGAGACGGCCGGACTCGTGCGGCGCGACCGACGCGCCGACGACGACCGCGCCTTCTGCCTCACCGTCACCGCGGAGGGCCGGGCGCTGCGCGAGCGCGCGCTGGCCGTCCCCACCACGATGCTCGAGCGGTTCGACATGGACGTCGCCGAGCTCGAGCAGGTCAACCGGTGGCTGCACGAACTGATCGACCGGGCCGACCGGGCCCAGGAAAGGACCCCGGCATGAGCAACCGCCTCGCCGACTCCTCCGAGGAGTCCCTCAACCTCGTCCGCCGGCGCATCCTGGCGATCACGTGGGTCGTCACGTCGATCCACGGCCTGTTCGGCGCGATCGGCGCCGCCTACGCCCTGGGCCCGGACCGGCGCGGCGACCAGATCATCCTGCTGACCGTGTCGGTGCCGCTGGCGTTCATCATCTTCGGCGTCACCCGCGTCATCCTCGACAAGCCGGTCTTCTCGTGGCCGTCGCTGCCGTTCCTGCTGATCCTGCTGATCCCGACGGTCGCCGCCTGCTTCTGGCTGCTCTGAGCCCTCAGCGCTGGAAGGCGTCGGGGACGCCGTCGCCGTCGTCGTCCGCCGACTCCTGCTCCTCGATGCTGCGGTAGTGCCGATTGCGCGACCGCAGCACGATCGCGGCCAGCGCCGCGGCGAGGAGGGAGCCACCGAGGACGCCGATCTTGACGTACTCCCCGAGGTCGTCGTTCACGAACGCGAGGTCGCCGATCAGCAGCGAGACGGTGAAGCCGATGCCCGCCAGCATCGCCACCCCGACGACGTCGATCCACCGGATGCTGGGGTCCAGCTGGGCCCGCGTGGTCGCCGAGAGCAGCATCGAGCTGCCCACGATGCCGATGGGCTTGCCCAGCACGAGGCCCACGACGATGCCCCACGTGACCACCGATCCGGCCGCCCCGGACAGCACGTCCCCCGAGACCGCGACACCCGCCGCGAAGAAGGCGAAGACCGGCACGGCGAAGCCGGTGGAGACGGGTCGGACCAGGTGCTCCATGCGCTGCGCCGTGCTGCCGTCCCCGCGGGCCGGAACCGTGAAGCCCAGCAGCACCCCGGCGACCGTGGCGTGGACCCCGGACTCGTGCATGCACACCCACGCCACGACAGCGAGCGGGATCAGCAGCCACCACCAGTGCGGTGCACGGCGCACCGTGAACGCGAAGGCGGCGAGCGGGACCAGGAAGCCGACGAGCATGAGCAGGTCGACCGCGTCGGTGTAGAAGACGGCGATGACCGTGATCGCCAGCAGGTCGTCGACGACCGCCAGGGTCAGCAGGAACGTGCGCAGCGCGGACGGGAGGTACGTGCCCAGCACCGCCAGCACCGCCACGGCGAAGGCGATGTCGGTCGCGGTCGGGATCGCCCAGCCGTGGGCGGTCCCGTTGCCCGCGTTGATCGCGACGAAGATCAGCGCCGGGGCGATCATGCCGCCCATGGCGGCGACGACCGGCAGCATCGCGCGGCGGGGGTCGCGCAGGTCGCCGGCGACGAACTCCCGCTTGAGCTCGAGGCCCACGACGAAGAAGAAGACGGCCAGCAGGCCGTCCGCGGCCCAGTCGGCGACCGTGAGGTCCAGGTGGAGCGACGCGGGCCCCACCCGCAGGGCCGCCAGGTCGAAGTACGCGTCGGACCACGGCGAGTTCGCCAGCACCAGCGCGGCGACGGCGGCGACCAGCAGGATCGATCCGCCGACGGTCTCGCGGCGGAGGATGTCGGCGACCCGCGCCGACTCGGGCCAGCTGCCGCGGGTGAACAGTCCAGGTGAGCTCATCGGGTTCCTTCAGGGGTCGACAGCAGGACGCCGACCAGACTTCCCGGCACACCTGGTGTCCACCCTAACGGTGGCTCCCGCGAGGCTCAGGAGTAGATCATGCACGTGGTCGTGCCGTGGGCGACGAGCTTGCCGTCGGGATCGACCACCCGCCCCTCGGCCGTCGCCGTGCTGCGGCCGACGTGGATCACCGACCCGGTGCCGATCAGGGTGCGCCCGTCGACCGGGACCGTGCGGATGTAGTTGACCTTCAGCTCGAGCGTCCCGTACCCGACGCCCGGCCCAAGCTTCGTGTGGATCGAGCAGCCCATGACCGAGTCGAGCAGCGTCGCGCACGCACCTCCGTGCAGCGTGCCGAGCGGGTTCGCGGCGCTCGGCAGGGACTGGATCGAGAACGAGACGGTGCCGTCCTCCAGCGAGAGCACGTCCATCCCGAACAGGTCGCCGATGACGGGCGGGCGCTGGTCGGCCGGGAGGGCGAAGGCGTACCGGAGGAACTCCAGTCCGGACATCTCGGTCAGGGCGGCGTGCGTCATGCTCGCCAATGTAGACCGATCGGTCTATCGTGTCCACATGGCCACCCGCCCCGGACCTCGCGACCGGCTCCTCGACGCCACCGTCGAGTCGCTGCGCCGGCGCGGTGTGCACGGCACCGGCCTCGCGGAGGTGCTGCGGGCCAGCGGCACGGCGCGCCAGTCGATCTACCAGCACTTCCCCGGCGGCAAGGCCGAGCTCGTCGCCGCGGCGACCCGACGGGCCGGCGCGTTCATCGCGAGCCGTGGCCCGGCCGACCCCCACGGCCACGTCGACGCCGTGGTCGACTGGTGGATCGGCCAGCTCGGACGCCACGACTTCGCGCTGGGGTGCCCGGTCGCTGCCGCCGCCCTGGACGAGCCGGACTCCCCCGCGGTCGCGGCCGCCGCCGAGGTCTTCGCCGACTGGAGCGAGGGGTTCGCCAGGCGCCTCGTCGACGCCGGCGCCGACCCCGCGGCCGCCGCGGCGCTCGGCCGGTTCCGCGTCAGCGCGATGGAGGGCGCCATCATGACGGCGCGGGCGCTGCGCACCGTCGCGCCGATGGAGGACCTGCGCGATCACCTCCACCGCCTCGTGGACGACCTCCTGCCACACTGATCCCGTGTGGGTGGGATGGATCGAATTCGACCTCCGGCTCGGTGACGTGCACTCCCTCAAGGAGAAGCGCGCCATCGTCCGGCCGATCGTCAACGAGCTGCGTCGGCGCTTCTCGGTGTCCGCGGCCGAGACCGACTCGCTCGACCTCTACCGCCGGGCCGGCATCGGCGGGTCGCTCGTCTCGATCGACCGGGCGCACGTCGTCGAGGTGCTCGACGCGGTCGAGCGCTGGATGGCCGATCGGCCCGAGGTCGAGATTCTCGTGGCGCACCGCCACCTGGCCAGCAGCGCCGACGACGAGGCGGACCAGGGCGAGCTCCCGTTCGCATGAAGGGCGCGGATCTGCTTACGTGGACGTGATCTCGATCACGACACCGGGGGCGCCATGATCGCCGAGGAACGACCCACCACGTACCGCACCTTCGACGAGGTGCGGGAGACCCTCAGCCCGGCCGAGCAGCGGTTCGAGCGCCTCCGGCGCACGACCGGCGATCTTCGGGGCCTCGTTCGGCTTCATGCTGCCGGTGTCGACGCCGCCGAACGCGATCGTCTACGGCACCGGCATGGTCCCGATCACCCGGATGCTGCGGTCGGGCATCGTGTTCGACGTCATCGGCATCGTCATCATCGTCGCGGGCGTGACCGTCATGGCGAACCTGCTCGGGATCGGCTGACCCCCTTCCGGATCCCCCACTGGGAGAAGGCGAGGGCCACGAGCGCGACGACCATCAACAGCAGCAGGCCCACCGTGTAGTCGCGGTCGGCGGCGTCGTAGGTCGCACCCATCACCAGGGGCGGGAAGAACCCGCCGAGACCGCCCGCGGCCCCGACGATGCCGGTGACGCTGCCCACGCGCTCCGGCGGTGCCAGTTGCGCCACCCACGCGAAGATCGCGCCCGTGCCGAGGCCGAGGAACAGGGCCAGCAGGATGAACCCGAGGCCGGCGGGGATCTCCGGCGCGGGGCGCAGCGCGACCACCCCGGCCATGACGAGCGTGCCCAGCATCGACACCCCGGTCACGATCTTGGGCCCGACCTTGTCCGAGATCATCCCGCCGAGCGGGCGGGCCGCGACGGCGGCCAGCGCGAAGCCGGCCGTGCGCGTGCCGGCGGCGGCGAGGTCGAAGTCGTACACGTCCTTCAGGTAGGTGGGCAGGTACGTCGAGAACGCCACGAAGCCGCCGAACGCCACGGCGTACAGGAACGACATCTGCCAGGTGATGGGCAGCTTGAGAGCACCGACGAGCTTCGGCACGACGGGGTCGGTGTTGGGCGCCCAGGCGGGCGAGTCGCGCATCATCACCCAGCAGAGGGCGGCCACCGCCACCAGCGCCGCCGCGATCAGGACGTGGGTCAGCCCGTAGCCGAACCACTCGACCATCCGCGGGGTGAAGAACGACGAGAGCGCCGTGCCGCCCATGCCGGCGCCGAAGACGCCGGTCGCGAAGCCGCGCCGCGGCTTCTCGAACCAGGCGTTGACGAACGGGATGCCGACCGCGAAGGTCGTGCCGGCGATGCCCAGGAAGAACCCGAACACCAGCAGCATCGTGTACGAGCCACGGTCCCCGGCGAAGGCGACGAGCAGCACGAAGGGCGCCGAGATCAGCATCAGCACGGGGAACATCACCCGCCCGCCGAACCGGTCGGTCATGGCGCCGGCGATGATGCGGCCGAGCGAGCCGACCAGCACCGGTGTGGCCACGAGGAGCGACTTCTCCCCCGCCGACAGATCCAGCAGGTCGGCGTAACGGACCCCGAGCGGCCCGATGACGTTCCAGGCCCAGAAGCTGATCGCGAAGGCGGCGGTGGCGAGCGCGAGGTTGCGTCCCCGACCCGCTTCCAGTGCCTGCTGGTGCTGACTCACTTCCGCCTCCTGGCGTTGTCGCGGGTCCCGATGGGCTCCCACCCGCGTTTGGGAGCGCGTGCACCGGCACCGAGCGCCGCGTCGCGGCTGCGGTAGACGATGTACGGACGGAAGAGGTAGTGCAGGGGCGCCGTGAAGGCGTGGACGAGTCGCGTGAACGGCCACATCGAGAACAGCAGGAACGCCACGAGCACGTGGATGTGGAACTGGATCGGTGCCGCGGCCATCGCGTCGACGTCCGGTTGCAGCGTGACGAGCGAGCGGAACCACGGGGAGACGGTCTCGCGGTAGTCGTGCGCCTCGTGACCGGCCCCGACCGCGACCAGCGTGGTCCACAGGCCCAGCACGATGGCGGAGACGAGCACGGCGTACATGGCCTTGTCGTTCGTGGTGGTGGCCATGAAGACCGGGCCGGTCGTGCGGCGTCGGTAGATCAGCAGCGCGAGTCCGCCGAGCGTGGCGATGCCCGCCAGCGTGCCGAAGAACAGGGCGTTGAAGTGGTAGAGCCCCTCGGAGATCCCCAGCGCCTCGGTCCAGCTCTTCGGGATCACGAGACCACCGATGTGGCCGAACAGCACCATGAGGATGCCGAAGTGGAACAGCGGCGACCCGATGCGCAGCAGCCGCGATTCGTACAGCTGCGACGAGCGCGTCGTCCAGCCGAACTTGTCGTAGCGGTACCGCCACATCGTGCCGCCGACCAGCACCGCCACCACCACGTAGGGCAGGACGCCCCAGAGCAGGAAGTTCACCGGCGAGCTCCTTCAGCCAGCGGCAGCAGCCGCGCATCGAACGGCTCGAGTCCGACGGACTCGGCGGGCTGGACCGGACCAGCCAGGGCCATCGCCTCGGTCCTGGTGCGGGGGGACGCGCCGGGCAAGGTGGCGCAGACCGCGCGGACGGCGCCGGCCCAGGGCGACTCGTCGTCCTCGAGCTCGATGCGCAGCAGCTCCAGACTGGCGCGGTACTCCTGCAGCAACTCGGTGCCGCGCTGCGGATCGACCATCGCCGCGAACTCCAGCACGACCGGCAGGTGGTCGGGCAGCTCACCGTCGAGGCGGACGACCTGGCCGCTGTCGCGGTACACCTGCTTGAAGGAGCCCAGCACCTCGCCTCGGCGACGCGTGTCGCCCTCGGTCCAGTAGGACAGGTGCAGCGCGTGCCGGCGCGTCATGTCGAACGTGTCGACGTACAGCTGGCGCAGCTGCTCCGGCGCCTCCTGCAGGAGTCGCTCGATCACGGTGAGCAGCTCGCGCACGGCCTCGGTCGGCCTCTGCTCGCGCAGCGCCACGGCCAGGTCTGGCAACGCCTCGACGACGTCGTCGTGGGGGTACGAGAGCACCCACGACGCGACCTGGTGGACGATCCGGGTGCTCATTCGTCCGCGCCCCGCTTCGGGAACATCCCGGACGGGGTGCCGTTGCCGTCCCAGTTCAGGAGGTTGACCCGGCCGTGCAGCTGCTCGTCGCTGGCCGCCGTGTCCCCCTCCTGGCGGTTCTTGAGCGCCCGGAAGGTCTCGACGGCGACCGGGACGGGTCCACCGCTCGCCTCACCGAACGGGCCCGAGCCGCCCATGCCGGGCCCTTCGTCGAAGTCGAGCGAGCAGCCCATCTCCTCGAGGTTGTGGGCGTCCTCGGCGTGCGCCTTCGGGATGACGTAGCGCTCGTCGTACTTGGCGATCGCCATCAGCCGGTACATCTCGTACATCTCCTCCTCGGACATCCCGACGGCTTCAGGGATCGAGGCGTCGCCCTCGCGGCCGAGGCTGACGTCGCGCATGTACGAGCGCATCGCCGCGAGCTTGCTGAGCACCTCCGAGATGATCGTGGTGTCGCCGGCGGTGAACAGCTCCGCCAGGTACTCCACCGGGATGCGCAGGGAGTCGATCGCGCCGAAGAGGTTCTCGGGCGCCTCGGCGTCGTGACCCTGCTCGCGCAGGAGATCCACGATCGGCGAGAGCGGCGGCACGTACCAGACCATCGGCATCGTGCGGTACTCCGGATGCAGCGGCAGCGCGACGCGGTACTTCTTGGCCAGCGCGTGGACGGGCGACCTCTGGGCGGCCTCGATCCAGTCCTCGGCGATGCCCTGCTCCCGTGCCGCGTTGACCACGGCCGGGTCGCTCGGATCGAGGATGACGTCCATCTGCGCCTGGTACAGGTCCTTCGGATCCGGCGTCGAGGCGGCCTCGGTGACGGCATCAGCGTCGTACAGGAACAGGCCCAGGTACCGCAGGCGCCCGACGCACGTCTCGGCGCACACGGTGGGCAGGCCCACCTCGATGCGCGGGTAGCAGAAGGTGCACTTCTCGGCCTTGCCGGACTTGTGGTTGAAGTAGATCTTCTTGTACGGGCAGCCGGTGATGCACTGGCGCCAGCCGCGGCAGCGATCCTGGTCGACCAGGACGATGCCGTCCTCCTCGCGCTTGTAGATCGCGCCCGAGGGGCACGAGGCCATGCATGACGGGTTCAGGCAGTGCTCGCAGATGCGCGGCAGGTAGAACATGAAGGTCTGCTCGAACTCGAACTTGATCTTCTCCTCGCTCTCGCGGCGGACCTTCTCCACGATCGGGTCGAGGTGTCCCATCTGGCTCGTGCCGGCGAGGTTGTCGTCCCAGTTGGCCGACCACGTGATCTTGGTGTCCTCACCGGTGATGAGCGACTTGGGGCGCGCCACGGGGAAGTCGTCACCGAGCGGCGCCTCGATGAGCGTCGAGTAGTCGTACGTCCACGGCTCGTAGTAGTCGCTCAGCTCGGGCTGGACCGGGCTGGCGAAGATGCCGAACAGCTTCTTGAGCCGGCCGCCGGCCTTGAGCTGGAGGCGACCGCGCTGGGTGAGCTCCCAGCCGCCCTTCCACTGCTCCTGGTCCTCGTACCGGCGGGGGTACCCCTGGCCGGGGCGCGTCTCGACGTTGTTGAACCAGACGTACTCGGTGCCGGCCCGGTTCGTCCACGCCTGCTTGCACGTGACCGAGCACGTCTGGCACCCGATGCACTTGTCGAGGTTCATCACCATGCCCATCTGGGCCATGACTCTCATCAGTACGTCACCTCCTGCGAACGGCGACGGATCGTCGCGATGATGTCCCTCTGGTTGCCCGTGGGGCCGAGGTAGTTGAACGCGTAGGACAGTTGCGCGTAACCACCGATGAGGTGCGTCGGCTTGACCAGGACCCGCGTGACGCTGTTGTGGATGCCGCCACGCTTGCCCGAGAACTCGGACTTCGGCACGTCGATGGTGCGCTCCTGCGCGTGGTGGACGTACGTGACGCCCTCGGGCAGGCGGTGCGTGACGATCGCCCGGCACACGAACACGCCGTTCGCGTTCGAGCACTCGATCCACTCGTTGTCCTCGACGCCGATGGCCTCGGCGTCCTCCTTGCTCAGCCAGGCGGTGGGGCCGCCGCGCGAGAGCGACAGCATGAGCAGGTTGTCCTGGTACTCGGAGTGGATCGACCACTTCGAGTGCGGGGTGAGGTAGCGCACGGTGATCTCGCGCTCTCCGGTCGGACCCAGGCGCGGACCGCCGAACAGCTTGCTCATGTCCAGCGGCGGGCGGTAGATCGGCATCACCTCGCCGAGGTCGCGCATCCAGTCGTGATCGAGGAAGAAGTGCATGCGTCCGCTGAGCGTGTGCCACGGCTTGAGGCGCTCCACGTTGACCGTGAACGGCGCGTAGCGCCGCCCGCCGGTCTCGGACCCGGACCACTCCGGGGACGTGATCACCGGCATCGGCGAGGCCTGCGTCTGTGCGAAGGTGATCCGCTTCTCCTCCGAGCCCTCGGCGAGGTCGGCGAGCTTCTTGCCGACCCGCCTCTCGAGGGTCTTGAAGCCCTGCGTCGCGAGCGCACCGTTCGTCGTGCCCGAGAGCGTCAGGATCGCCTCGGCGAACTTCGCGTCGGTGTCGATCGCCGGACGGCCCGCGGCGGGACCCGAGTCGAGCACCCCACCGGACCCGGCGAGGATCTCGAGCGCCTCCTTGACGTCGAACGGCACGTTCTTGACGCCCAGGCCCAGGCGATCAGCCAGCGGACCGATCGCCTTGAGCTTGTCGGCGACGGCCGTGTAGTCGCGCTCGATGAGGTGCAGCGCCGGCATCGTGCGTCCGGGGATCGGCTCGACGTCGCCGCGCTTCCAGTCCAGCACCGTGCCGCCGGGCTGAGCCATCTCACCCGGGGTGTCGTGCTGCATCGGCACGGCGACGATGTCCTGGCGGACGCCCAGGTGGGTCTTCGCCAGCTCGGAGAACTTCCTCGCGACGTGGTGGAACATCTCGAAGTCGGTCTCGGACTCCCACGGCGGATCGATCGCCGGCGTGAACGCGTGCACGAACGGGTGCATGTCCGTCGAGGACAGGTCGTGCTTCTCGTACCAGGTCGCGGCGGGGAAGACGACGTCCGACAGCAGCGTCGTCGACGTCATGCGGAAGTCGGCCGAGACGAGCAGGTCGAGCTTGCCCTCGGGTGCCTCCTCGCGCCAGACGACGTCTCGGGGCCGCACGGACGGCTTGCCGTCGAGGGCCTTCGCGTTGGAGTGCGTGCCCAGCAGGTGCTTGAGGAAGTACTCGTTGCCCTTGGCCGAGGAGCCGAAGAGATTCGACCGCCACAGCATCAGGGTGCGCGGCCAGTTCTCGGGCGCGTCGACGTCGTCGATCGCGAAGTGGAGCGACCCGTCCTTGAGTCGCTGCACCACGAAGTCGTTGACGTCCTTCGCGGTGCCGGCCTCGACCGCCGCCGCCGCCTCGTCGGCGAGGTCGAGCGGGTTGCGGTCGAACTGCGGATAGAACGGCATCCATCCCATGCGGGCGGACTGGGCGATCGTGTCGGCGGTGTGCATGCCGGTGAGGTGGCCCTCGGCGAGCGGGGACGCGAGCGCGTCGGCCTGGTAGCCGTCGGAGCGCCACTGGTCGGTGTGCATGTACCAGTAGGAGGTGCCCGTCATGGTCCGCGGAGGGCGGGCCCAGTCGAGGTTGTTCGCCAGCGAGATCCAGCCCGTGATCGGGCGGCACTTCTCCTGGCCGACGTAGTGCGCCCAGCCGCCGCCGTTGCGTCCGATGCAGCCGGTGAGCATCAGCATCGACATGATCGCGCGGTACGTGGCGTCGGCGTGGAACCACTGGCAGACGCCGGCTCCGAGGATGATCATCGAGCGGCCGCCCGAGTCCTCGGAGTTCTTCGCGAACTCACGAGCCACGCGCACGCACGCCTCCGGGGTCACGCTGGTGATCTCGGCCTGCCACGCCGGCGTGTACGGGGACGTGGCGTCCTCGTACCCCGCGGGCCACTGCCCGGGGAGGTCGGGACGGCCCACTCCGTGCTGGGCCAGCATGAGGTCGAACACGGTGGTGACGAGGTGGCCGCCGACGCGCGTGACGGGCACGCCCCGCCGGATCACCTCGCCCACGCCGTCGACCCCGGCGAACGAGGGCAGCAGCACCTCGGCCGACTCCGGATCGACCTTCGCGTCGCGCAGCGACAGGGCCGGGGTGACGCCCTGGAGATCGAGGTTCCACCGACCCTCCCCCGACTCGGAGTAGCGGTCCCCCAGCGTGCCGTTCGGGACGACCGGCTCGCCGGTGGCGGCGTTGACCAGGACGGTCTTCCACGCGCCCTCGGGCGTCTCGTCGCCCAGGTCGCGGGACGTCAGGAACTTGCCGGGCACGAGACCGCCGTGCTCCTCGTTCTGCTTCAGCGTGATGAGCATCGGGAGGTCGGTGTACTGCTGGACGTAGTCGACGAAGAACGGCACGCGCCGGTCGACGAAGAACTCCTTGAGGATGACGTGGGTCATCGCCATGGCCAGCGCGCCGTCGGTGCCGGCCTGGGCCGGCAGCCACTCGTCGGCGAACTTCGTGTTGTCGGCGTAGTCGGGGCTGACGGTGACGACCTTGGTGCCGCGGTAGCGGACCTCGGTCATCCAGTGCGCGTCCGGCGTGCGGGTGACCGGGACGTTCGAGCCCCACATCATCAGGTACGTCGAGTCCCACCAGTCGCCCGATTCCGGGACGTCCGTCTGGTCGCCGAAGACCTGGGGGCTGGCCACGGGCAGGTCGGCGTACCAGTCGTAGAACGACGTCATCGCACCGCCGAGCAGGTGCGTGAAGCGCGCGCCGACGGCGTGGGACACCATCGACATCGCCGGGATCGGGCTGAACGTCGCGATCCGGTCGGGACCGTGCTCCTTGATCGTGTGCACCTGGGCAGCGGCCGTGATCTCGACGGCCTCCTGCCAGTTGGTGCGGACGAAGCCGCCCTTGCCGCGGGCCTGCTGGTAACGGCGACGGCGCTCGGGATCGGCCTGGATGTCGGCCCACGCCAGCACCGGGTCGCCCAGGCGCTGCTTGGCCTCGCGGTACATCTCCAGCAGCACGCCGCGGGCGTACGGGTAGCGCACCCGCGTGGGCGAGTAGGTGTACCAGGAGAAGGCGGCGCCTCGCGGACAGCCGCGAGGCTCGTACTCAGGACTGTTGGGTCCGACGGACGGGTAGTCGGTCTGCTGGGACTCCCACGTGATGATCCCGTCCTTGACGTAGACCTTCCACGAGCACGAGCCGGTGCAGTTCACCCCGTGGGTGGACCGGACGACCTTGTCGTGGCTCCACCGGTCGCGGTAGAAGACGTCGCCGCGGCGACCTCCCTCGCGGAACACCGCCCGTCCGTCGTCCGACTCGTCCCACCGTGTGAAGAACCGTCCGGTTCGCAGCAGGGCAGCGGTCGCGGGGCCATCCAGGGGCTTCGCCATGCCCCCAACCAACAGGGTGACGTGGGTCGCACGCAACCCCCGAGTCCCGTGAGGCACGATGGGCGCATGCCCCCGTTCCACGCGATCGTGCTGGCGGGCGGACGCGCCAGCCGGCTCGGCGGTGCGGACAAGCTGCTGGTCCGGGTGGGTGGTCGCACCCTGCTGGGACTGGCCGTGGCCGCGGTCGAGCAGGCCGGGCGGGTGGTGGTCGTGGGGCCTCGGCGCGACGAGCCGCTCCCCCGCGACGTGACGTGGGTGCGCGAGGACCCGCCGTTCTCCGGGCCCGCCCACGCCGTGGCGGCCGGGCTCGACGCCCTCGAGGCCGCGGCCGACGACCGGATCCTCGTCCTGGCCGGCGACCTGGTCCACCCCGATCTCGTGGTCGAGGCGCTGCTGGCCGGACCGGGCCACCGCGTCGGCGTCGACCCGGACGGTCACCGCCAGTGGGGCTGCAGCGTCGTCCGTGCCGCCGACCTCGCGGCCTCGATCGCCGCGACCGACACCACCGGCGCGCCCCTCCGGGCGCTCATCGGCCCCCTCGACCCGACCGAGGTGCCCCTGGGCGCCGTCGCCGTCGCCGACCTCGACACCCCCGACGACCTGAAGGAGCACGCCGATGGCCACCGATGAGATCCTCGACCGCTGGTGGCAGGCGCTCTGCGCCGAGCTGGGCATCGCGCCCGACGCCGACCCCGAGGCGCTGCTCGACCTGGCCGGCACCGCCGCCCATGCGATCGTGCGTCCGGCCGCGCCGCTGACGACGTTCCTCGTGGGCTACGCCGCCGGTCGCGCCGGCGCCGACGCGGCGGGGATCACCGATCTCGTCGAGCGGGCCGACGCGGCCGCCGAGGACTTCGGGTGAGCGATGTCCCCTGGGGCGAGGCACGTCGGCTTGCTCGTGCCGCCGTGGCGCCCGGCGAGCTGATCACCGTCCGGCTCGGCGAGGCCCTCGGGTGCACCGCCGCCGACGACCTGCTCGCGCTCGGACCGGTCCCCCACGCGGTCACCTCCGCCATGGACGGGTGGGCCGTCGCCGGCGCCGGGCCGTGGCTCGTCGACGAGTCCGACGGTCCGCTGGAACCCGGCCGCGCCCGCGCGATCGTCACCGGCGGCGTCCCGCCGGAGGGCACCGCCGCGGTGCTGCCGACCGAGCGGGGCGAGGTGTCGGGCGACCGACTGCACGGCGAGGCTCCCCCACCCGGCTGGCACCTGCGACCCGCCGGCGAGGAGGCGGCCCCGGGCGACGTCATCGTGACCGCCGGCTCGGTGCTGACGCCGGCCCGGCTGGCCGTCCTGGCCACCACCGGCCACGACCAGGTCGCCGTCCGGCGCGCGCCGTTGGTGCACCTGCTCGTGACCGGCGACGAGCTCGTCGCGTCGGGCGTGCCGCAGCCCGGGCAGGTGCGCGACGTGATGACCCCGATGCTGCCGCCGCTGCTGACCGCCCTCGGCGTTCGGATCGCCCACGTCGACCGTGTCCCGGACGATCCGCGCGCCGTCGCCCGGGCGGCCGAGGCCGGCGACGTCGACCTCGTCATCAGCGCCGGCGGCACGGGCCGATCGTCCGCCGACCCGATCGACGGAGCCTGGGCCGCTCTCGACGCGGACGTCCGGTTCCGCGGCGTCGACATGCGCCCCGGCCACCCGGTCTCGCTCGCCGTGCTTCCCGACGGCCGCCCGTGGCTGGCGCTGCCCGGTAACCCGCTCGCCGCCGTGATGACCACGCTGTCCCTCGTCCCGGCCCTGGTGGCCGGGCACACCGGCGGCGTGCCGGCCGATCCGGCGATCGCGATCGCGGCGGCCACCTTCGCCGGGCGCGCGGGCACCACGCTCGTCCCCGCGATCCACACGCCCGCCGGCGTGGTGCCCGCCGGCACCAGCCGCCCGCACATGCTCCGCGGACTGGCCGACGCCGAGGTCGTCGCGATCGTCCCCGACGGCGGCATCGAGCCCGGGTCACCCGTCGGCGTCCTGCCGCGGGTCTGGTGAGTCGATACCGTGGGGTCCGTGGACGCCACCATCTACCACCACCCGCGCTGCTCGACCTCGCGCAAGGCGCTCGACCGGCTCCGTGAGTCCGGCTCCGAGCCGACGGTCGTGAGGTACCTGGACGAGGGCTGGACGCAGGACCAGTTGCGCCGGCTGTTCGCCGCGGCCGGTCTGACCCCCGCCGAGGCGGCGCGCAAGCGCGACCCGCTCTACGCCGAGCTCGGGATCGCCGACGCCACCGACGACGAGATCCTCGCCGCGATGGTGGCCCATCCCGTGCTGGTCGAGCGGCCCTTCGTCGTCACCGCGAAGGGCACGCGGCTGGCGCGCCCGCTCGACTCCCTCGACGAGATCCTCTGACGGCCCCGCCGAGCCCCCTCCGGCCCGGCGCGCCATACTGTCCCCGACCCTGAACCCCACGGAAGAGAGTCCCCGTGCGCAACCCTCGAGCCTTCCTGCGTCCGCTCGCCGTCGGCGCCCCGAAGCCCAGCTCCGACGTCCCATTCCGTCCGAGCCGGATGATCCACTTCTTCGATCCGAGCAACGAGAAGATGGCGGCCAAGGTGCCGGACATCGCGATGAAGGTCGACATCATCCTGGGCAACCTCGAGGACGCGGTGAAGACCGAGAAGAAGGAGGCCGCACGCCAGGGCCTGGTCGACATCGCGAAGGCGACCGACTTCGGCGACACGCAGCTGTGGACCCGCGTCAACAGCCTCGACTCGCCGTGGGTGCTCGACGACATCGTCACCCTCGTCACCGAGATCGGCGACAAGCTCGACGTCATCATGGTGCCGAAGGTCGAGGGGCCCCAGGACATCCACTACGTCGACCGCCTGCTGGCCCAGCTCGAGGCCCGCGCCGGCCTCGACCGCCAGATCCTCGTGCACGCGATCCTCGAGACCGCCGAGGGCGTCGCCAACGTCGAGGAGATCGCCGCGGCCAGCCCGCGCATGCAGGGCATCAGCCTCGGCCCGGCCGATCTCGCCGCCAGCCGCCGCATGAAGACCACCCGCGTCGGCGGCGGTCACCCGGGCTACCTGGTCCGCCAGGACCCCACCGGCGAGGACCTCACCGCCGGCCGCGCCACGTACCAGCAGGACCTGTGGCACTACACGATCTCGCGCATGGTCGACGCCTGCGCGATGAACGACATCCTGCCGTTCTACGGGCCGTTCGGTGACATCAAGGACGTCGTCGCGTGCGAGGACCAGTTCCGCAACGCGTTCCTGCTGGGCTGCGTCGGCGCGTGGAGCCTGCACCCGGTGCAGATCGACATCGCCAAGAAGGTCTTCTCCCCCAGCCCCGAGGACGTGGCGCACGCCAAGCGCGTCGTCGAGGCCATGGGCGACGGCTCGGGCGCCGTCATGATCGACGGCAAGATGGAGGACGACGCGTCCTGCAAGCAGTGCCTCGTCATGCTCGACCTGGCCAAGTCCCTCGCCGAGCGCGACCCCGAGCTGGCCGCGGCCTACGACCTCTGAGGACCTGACATGACCGACATCCGTCCCCGCCGCTCCGTCCTCTACATGCCCGGCGCCAACGAGCGCGCGCTGGAGAAGGCCAAGAGCATCGACGCCGACGCGTTGATCCTCGACCTCGAGGACTCCGTCTCGCCCGACGCCAAGGACGCCGGCCGCGCCAACGTGTGCGCCGCCGTCACCTCCGGTGAGTACGGGCACCGCGAGCTGGCCATCCGGGTCAACTCGATCGGCACGCAGTGGCACGACGACGACGTCGCCGCCGCCGCGAAGGCCGGTCCCGATGCGATCCTCGTGCCGAAGGTCGAGTCGGCCCAGCAGGTGCTCGACCTGGTCGCCGCGATGGAGGCGGCCGGCGCGCCCGAGTCCACCCAGCTGTGGGCCATGATCGAGACGCCGAAGGCGCTGTTGCACGCCGAGGAGATCGCCGCGGCGCACGAGCGCCTGACCGTGATCGTCATGGGCACGAACGACATCGTCAACGAGACGTACGGGCTGCACGTCCCCGGTCGCAACGCGCTGGTCCTGAACGCCCTGTCGTGGACGCTGCTGGCGGTGCGCGCCGCGGGCAAGGTCGTCATCGACGGCGTCTACAACGACGTCAAGGACGCCGAAGGCTTCGCGGCCGAGGCGCGCCAGGGCCGCGAGATGGGCTTCGACGGCAAGACCCTCATCCACCCCTCGCAGGTCGAGCCGGCCAACGCGACGTTCGCCCCGAGCGACGCCGACGTCGAGCGGGCCGAGGGCATGATCGCCGCCTTCGACGAGGCCGCCGCCGAGGGCAAGGGCGTGGCCACGTTCAACGGCAAGATGATCGAGGAGCTGCACATCCGCGACGCCAAGCGGATCCTCGCCTACGCCGAGGCGCTGCAGAACCGCTGACGCATCGCCGATGCGCGCGAGGCGCGTACCGGGACCTCCGTCCCGGTACGCGCCTCGCGCTCGTTCAGCGGTTGGCGCGAACGCCCCACAGCTGGCTGTGCACCGCGCGCACGTGGGCCTGCGCCCGGCGTCGCTGCTTGATCCGTTCCAGGACCACGAGACGATCGAGGTCGGCGCGCTGCTGCGGCTTGATGCCGAAGTCGAACAAGGACATGGTCTTCACCTCCTCTCCCGTGGTCGCCTCCGCGTGGTGGAGTCCCTCGTTCGGGACTGTCGTCGGGGCAGTGGTGTTCGCGGGCATGAGATCGGTGAGTGTCGTGGTCATGACGCGCCTCCTTCCTGATTCGTCGGTGGGGTGGGTAGATCGGACAAAAGAAGAGCCGCTCCGGACGAGCGTCCGAAGCGGCTGGTGATACGGGTCGATGAGGATCGACTAGGTCAGCAACACGACGGAGGCGCGCCCGTGGGCGAACGTGGGGTCGAAGACGTTCTTCACGGGGCTCACCTCCTGGTGTGTGCGACGTCACTTCAGGAGAAGCGACTCGTCGACGGTAGTGGACTCAGTCCGGCGGTGTCGAGGGGTGATCGTCCACGTCGTCCGATTCCCGCTGGTCGGGCATGTCGCGGTCGGGCCGCACGAGTGCGGCGAGACGCCGTCTGAGCTCCTCCAACCGGTGTCGTGGCTCCATGTCGTCCTCCGTCACTCGATGTCGAGCAGGTCGTCCAGCGCGGTGCGGGGCACACCACCGGCCATGAGCAGGTCGGCGGCCAGTGACCGCACCTGGGCGGCGATCGAGGCGGTGTTGACGGTGAGTCGGTCGGCCATCGCGTGCATGGCGAGGTCGGAGGCCTCCACGAGCCGCTCGTTCGCGCGCTCGAGCTCGACGGCGGAGGAGAACTCGTCGGCGTAGATCCGCAGCGCCGCCACGAGGGTCTCGACAGCGTCGGTCAACCGGGCCGGGGCGCGCTCGCCGTGCCGGAGCATCGAGGCCACGCGCCGAGCCAGCACGCGCGCGTCGCGCAAGGCGTTGTCGAGGTCGTTGACGCTGCCGGCGTACCGCTCGACGTCGGCACGCTGGTGCCAGCGCAGCGGTGCCAGCCGCACGATCTCGCTGACGTTCGCGGCGGTCGAGTGCAGCGACTCGATGATCGGCTGGGCGTCGCGCGCCTCCGCCAGGGCCGAGTCGGCCAACGTCGCGTCGTCGGTGCGCATGGCCTCGGCGACGTGGCCCAGCACGCGCGTGAGGCCCTCGAGGAGCTTCTGCAGGCTCTCGTCGATGTCCCGCATGGTGTTGCGCGGCAGCAGCAGCATCATCACGAACCCGCACAGGCCGCCGATCAGGGCGTCCGTGAAGCGGGTGACGGCGGGGTTGGCGGCCCCGGCGAGCGGCACGACCGCGGCCAGGAGCACCCCGGAGTTGATGGCCTGGGTCAGCGCCATGCCGGTGAGGTTGAACAGCATCGCGACCACGGCGGTCAACGACGCGACGAGCGCCATCTGCCAGCCGCCACGGCCGATCGCGAGGATGAGCAGCTCGCCGACGAGCACCCCGAAGGCGACGCCCAGGATGAGCTCGAAGATCACCCGCTGGCGGCGGCCCGCGCCGGCCATCATGGTGATGACGGCGGCGATCGGGGCGAAGAACGCCTGCGTGTGGCCGAAGGCGTAGGTGGCGATGGCGAACGCGCCACCGGTGGCGACGGCCAGCCGCAGCAGCAGCCGCCAGCTGCGACGGACCCGGGCCAACCGGTCCTGCAGCGAGACGTCGGAGCGCGGCAGGCGCAACCGGCGGAACGGGGGCCGGTCGCCGATGGTCACAGGTAGAGGCCGGTCTGGCCCTCGTCGATGCGCTCGGAGGCGACGGCGTGCACGTCGCGCTCACGCAGCAGGATGAAGCTCTCGCCCCGGACCTCGACCTCGGCGCGGTCCTCCGGATCGAACAGGACCCGGTCGCCGACCTCGACGGTGCGCACCTGCGAGCCGACCGCCTCGACCCGGGCCCACGACAGGCGCCGGCCCATCGCCGCCGTGGCGGGGATGACGATCCCGCCGGACGAGCGGCGGTCGCCAGCCTCCTGGTCGAGGGCGACCAGGAGCCGGTCGTGCAGCATCCGGATCGGGAGCTTGCCGTCCATCACTTCAAGAGCCGGCGCAACACCGCGAGTCCGACGATCGTGCCGACCGTGCCGACGACGACCGGGACGATGTGCTCGAAACGGGGGCCGGTCTGCTCGTCGACGAAGTAGTCCTTGACGCGCTGGACCTGTCGCTTGGCCACGTTGCCGGGCTTGACGCGATCGACCAGCTCGTCGACGTTGCCGCTGAGCCGGGTCAGGAGAACTTCGAGCTCGTCGACGATCTCGTCGTCAGACGCCTGGGCGGGGTCAGACTTTCCTCGTGCCACGGGAGTCCTCTCGATCGGTGCGGGGTGCCTTGTCAGGATAGTGCCCATGACGACCCGACTGCAGCCCGGCGATCCGGCCCCCGACTTCACGCTCCCCACCGACGACGGTCGCGAGGTCACGCTCTCGGACCTGCGCGGCCAGCGCGTGATCGTCTATTTCTACCCGGCTGCGATGACCCCGGGCTGCACGAAGCAGGCCTGCGACTTCAGCGACTCGATCGACCGCCTCCAGGCCGAGGGACTCACGGTGCTGGGCATCAGCCCCGACCAGCCGGAGAAGCTGGCAAAATTCCGCGAGCGCGACGGCCTCGGCATCACGCTGCTGTCCGACCCCGGGAAGGAGGTCCTGACGGCGTACGGCGCGTTCGGCGAGAAGAAGCTCTACGGCAAGCTCGTCCAGGGCGTCATCCGCTCGACGTTCGTCATCGACGCCGAGGGCAAGGTCGAGTTGGCGCAGTACAACGTCAAGGCCACCGGACACGTCGCCAAGCTGCGCCGCGACCTGGGTCTCGGCGCCGCCTGACTCGCCCGGCACGGCGGCCCTATCCTTGGTCCGTTGCCGGTGTGGCGGAACGGTAGACGCGCCAGGTTTAGGTCCTGGTGTCCTCACGGGCGTGCAGGTTCAAGTCCTGTCACCGGCACGCGTCAGGCCATCGGCTCCAGCACGAAGACCGGGATCTTCCGATCGGTCTTCTTCTGGTACTCGGCGTAGTCGGGCCAGACTGCGACGGAGCGCTGCCACCACGTCTCGTACTCGTCGCCCTCCAGCTCGCGCGCTCGGTAGTCCTTGCGCTCGGCGCCGTCCTGCAGCTCGACGTGCGCGTCGGCCTTGAGGTTCCAGTACCAGTTGGGCTGCGACGGGTGCCCGCCCTTGGACGCGACGACGGCGTAGTCGCCGTCGTGCTCGACCCGCATCAGCGCGGTCTTGCGCAGCTTGCCCGACTTCGCGCCGACGCTGGTCAGCACGATGATCGGCACGCCCTGCAGCGTGTTGGCCTCCTGGCCGTTCGTGGCCTCGTAGGTCTCGGCCTGGGTCCGGGCCCACTCGGACGTGCTCGGCTCGTACTCTCCGGTCAGCGGCATGGCGTCTCCTTCTGGTTCGCGGAGTTCCAGCCAACCACGCGAAGCGAACAGCGGCTGAGCCTCTCTGGTGAGTGGCCCGCACGGCACGGGACCCGCAGGGATGTTCACCTACCGGCAGCAGGACGATCACCATGAAGAAGACCAAGGAGAAGAAACAAGCCGCAAACGTTGGAACACTCAAGAAACGCAGTGAGCGAACCTTAAATAACGCAGTCTGAGATACTCAAAAAACGCAGTAAGGGCCCCCAAGAAACGCAATTCGCATGCTAGCCTCGCTGCATGACGGGACTGCACAAGCGGATGGCCGAACGACGCCTGAGCCGCCTACTTGAGAGTCTCGTTCTCGAGGAGCCAGTGATAGCACTTCACGGGCCCCGATCCGTCGGCAAGTCGACGGTCCTCAATCAATTTGCAGCAAGCCGTGGTGTCCAAGTGATCGATCTGGACGACCCAGCGACAAGAGACGCGGTCCTCGCCAACGTCAGTCTCGCCGTGGCAGGTGACAGTCCTATCTGCCTGGACGAGTACCAGCACGTTCCGGACGTGCTGGACGCGTTGAAATCAAGGCTCAACAGGGAGGGCGCGCTACCTGGTACGGCCGTGCTCACAGGGTCCACCCGTCAGGACGCGCTCCCAAGAACCGCGCAGGCTCTCACCGGCCGACTGCACAACATGACGATCTGGCCGCTGTCGCAAGGTGAGATTGCAGGCGTTACGGAGAACCTGCTTCAAGCACTGAAGAACGACGCCGCGAACGCCGTGGCAGCTCACCCCACCTCGACTACACCTCGGACCGCCTACGTCGACAGAGTCTGTGCGGGCGGTTTTCCTCTCGCCCTCCGAAGGAGTGCCGGCTCAGCGCGGAACCGATGGTTCGACGACTATGTGAAGCAGTCCGTCGAGCGCGACGCCATCGAGCTCTCGCGGATACGGGAGCGCCAGGTGCTGAGTCAGCTCTTGTCTCGGCTCGCCGCGCACACCGGTCAGCTGCTGGTCCTCACGAAGGTCGGGGACGGGCTTTCTGCCACTCGGAACACACTCGAATCGCACACGCGACTGCTCGAAGACCTCTTCCTTCTGGAGCGGCTGCCGGCATGGGGCAAGACGTTGAAGGCTCGGAGCGTCGCAACGCCGAAGGTGCACATGGTCGATTCCGGCGTGGCAGCGCGCCTCATGCGGGTCAGTCCGGAAAAACTGGCCGGACTCGACGCGACAGCACTCACCGAGTTCGGCAACTTGCTGGAAACGTTCGTCGTCGGGGAACTCCGAAAGCAGGCGTCGTGGCTCGACGAACCAGTCACCCTCGGCCATTGGCGCACGCATGACGGCGACGAAGTCGACTACGTGGTGGAGTTCGAAGATGGACGCGTGGTCGCCTTCGAGGTGAAAGCCAACGAACGCATCCAGGAAAAGGACCGCCGGGGGCTGCGCAAGTTGCGTGACCTTCTCGGCGATCGCTTCATTGCTGGAGTCGTGTTCAGCACTGGCAATCGTTCATATTCAACCGACGATGAGCGCATCCATGTGCTCCCGGTGGACCGACTCTGGAACCCCGTGCCGTGAGGCTGCTCGCGCGGACCCAGAGTCAACATCTCGTCTTGCACGTTGGGCGGCGTGGCACCGACGGCCCGAGTTCGTTGCTCGTGCTAGAGCGCCACAACGCTTTTTCTTGATTGATTCAAGAAAAGCCACTACGGTGAAGGCATGCCCCTCTCCCCCAGCCTCGAGCAGTCGCTGCGCGACGCCGGGCTGCGGGTCACCCGCCAGCGCACCGCCGTCCTGCACGCGGTCACCGAACGCCCGCACTCCGACACCGCGGCCATCATCGACCAGGCGCGCGAGACGATCCCCGACCTGTCCCACCAGGCCGTGTACGACTCCCTGCGCGCCCTCACCGAGGCCGGCGTCGTGCGCTGCATCGAGCCGGCCGGGTCCGCGGCGCGGTACGAGACCCGCACCGGCGACAACCACCACCACCTGGTGTGCCGCTCCTGCGGCCGGATCGTCGACATCGACTGCGCCGTCGGCGCGGCCCCCTGCCTCACGCCCGCTCAGGACCACGGCTTCGTCATCGACGAGGCCGAGGTCGTCTTCTGGGGCCTGTGCCCCACCTGCGCCACCCCGAGCTCCTGAACTCCCCTGAAAGGACCTGCATGTCTGACAAGAACCACGACGACGCGATCCTCGCCGAGGTCAATGACCCCGACGAGGCCAAGGGCAAGTGCCCGGTCATCCACGACCAGCTGCCCCAGCCGACGGCGGGTGACCCCAACCGCAAGTGGTGGCCCGAGCGCCTGAACCTGAGCATCCTGGCCAAGAACGCGCCGGCCCGGAACCCGATGGGCGAGGACTACGACTACCGCCAGGAGTTCCTGACGCTCGACCTCGACGCGGTCAAGGCCGACATCGCCGCCGTCCTGACCGACTCCAAGGACTGGTGGCCCGCCGACTTCGGCAACTACGGCCCCCTGATGATCCGCATGGCCTGGCACGGCGCGGGCACCTACCGCGTCACCGACGGCCGTGGCGGCGCGGGCACGGGCCAGCAGCGCTTCGCCCCCCTCAACTCCTGGCCGGACAACGTCAACCTCGACAAGGCCCGCCGCCTGCTGTGGCCCGTCAAGCAGAAGTACGGCCGCAAGATCAGCTGGGCCGACCTGATGGTCCTCACCGGCAACGTCGCGCTCGAGACCATGGGCTTCGAGACCTTCGGCTTCGCCGGCGGCCGCGAGGACGACTGGGAGGCCGACCAGGAGGTCTACTGGGGCCGCGAGACCACGTGGCTCGGCGACGAGCACCGCTACTCCGGCGACCGTGACCTCGAGAGCCCGCTCGCCGCGGTGCAGATGGGTCTGATCTACGTCAACCCCGAGGGCCCGGCCGGTCACCCCGACCCGCTCGCCTCGGCGCGCGACATCCGCGAGACGTTCGGCCGCATGGCGATGAACGACGAGGAAACCGTCGCGCTGATCGCCGGCGGCCACACCTTCGGCAAGACGCACGGTGCTGCCGAGGCCGATCACCTCCAGCCCGAGCCCGAGGGCGCGCCCATCGAGCAGATGGGCCTGGGCTGGAAGAACACGCACGGCACCGGCCACGGCGCCGACACCATCACGTCCGGCATCGAGGTCACCTGGACCTACCACCCGACGCGTTGGGACAACGAGTTCTTCCACATCCTGTTCGCCTACGACTGGGAGCTCTTCACGTCCCCGGCCGGCGCGCACCAGTGGCGTCCCGTCAACGGCATGGGCGAGGACATGGTGCCCGAGGCGCACGGCTCCGGCCGTCGCGAGCCCCGCATGCTCACGTCGGACATCGCTCTGCGTGAGGATCCCGCCTACCGCGAGGTCTCGCTGCGGTTCAAGAACGATCCGCAGGCGTTCGCCGACGCGTTCGCCCGCGCCTGGTTCAAGCTGACGCACCGCGACATGGGCCCGAAGGCGCGCTACCTCGGACCCGAGGCGCCCGCCGAGGACCTGCTCTGGCAGGACCCGCTGCCGGCGTGGGAGGGCGAGGTCATCGGCGACGCCGACGTGGCCGCGCTCAAGGCGAAGGTCCTCGAGACCAGCCTGACCGTCTCCGAGCTGGTCTCCACCGCCTGGGCGGCCGCGTCGTCCTTCCGTGGCAGCGACAAGCGCGGCGGCCTCAACGGCGCCCGCATCCGCCTCGCCCCGCAGAACGGGTGGGCGGTCAACAACCCGGCGCAGCTCGCGAAGGTCATCGCGGTCCTGCAGGGTGTCGCCGACGACTACGACAAGGCCGTGTCCCTGGCTGACGTCATCGCGATCGCCGGTGCCGCGGCGGTCGAGAAGGCCGCCCGCGACGGCGGCGTCGAGATCACGGTGCCCGTCTCGGTGGGGCGCGTCGACGCCTCGGCCGAGCAGACCGACGTCCAGTCGTTCGCGTACCTCGAGCCCCGTCACGACGGCTTCCGGAACTACGAGGGCAAGGAGGGCATGCCGGCCGAGTACGAGCTCATCGACCGGGCCAACCTGCTGACCCTGACCGCTCCGGAGACGACCGTCCTCGTCGGCGGCCTGCGGGTGCTGGGCGCCAACCACGACGGCTCGGACCTCGGTGTCCTCACCGACCGGGTCGGCGCGCTGACGAACGACTACTTCGTCAACCTGCTCGACATCGACACCGAGTGGACCGCGACGGACGCGTCGAGCACGCGCTTCGCCACGAAGGACGGCCGCTGGACCGGCACCCGTGCCGACCTGGTGTTCGGCTCGAACTCCGAGCTGCGCGCCGTGGCCGAGGTCTACGCCAGTGACGACGCGAAGGAGAAGTTCGTGCAGGACTTCGTCGCGGCCTGGACCAAGGTCATGGACCTGGACCGGTTCGACCTGCGCTGAGCCGCACCGCACCACACGACGCCCCCGGGTCCCGACCCGGGGGCGTCGTCCGTCTTCCCCCACCGCCGCGCCCCCTCCCACTTTTGGAACTGGATTCACGTCGTCCGACCGGATTCAGGTGAAACCGTTTCCAAAAGTGGAGGTCGGTGCGTCGGTCGCGACGAGCGGACCGCCCGAGCCGCGTAAGGTCGAGCCGTGAACGACAGCGCCCCCGGAACCTTGACGTACCTGCTGGTCGACGGCGAGAACATCGACGCCACCCTCGGCATGTCGATCCTGGGTCGCCGCCCGCAGCCGCAGGAGCGCCCGCGGTGGGACCGCCTGCTGCGCTTCGCCGAGCAGGTCTGGGACCAGCCCGTCCAGGGCCTGTTCTTCCTGGCGGTCGACACCGACCTGCCGATGCCGTTCGTGCAGGCCCTGACGTCGATCGGCTACCGCCCGATCCCGCTGTCGGGCGCGTCCGACCAGAAGGTCGTCGACCTGGCCATCCAGCGCACGCTGGAGGAGATCGCCCGCCGCGAGGCCGACGTCATGCTGGCCAGCAACGACGGCGACTTCGTCCCGCAGGTCGAGGCATTGGTCAGCGGGTCCCGCCGCGTGGCGGTGCTGGGCTTCGAGGAGTTCCGCAACTCGCGCTTCGCGGCGCTGGTGCCCCGCGGCCTGGAGTGCTTCGACCTCGAGCACGACGTCGACGCCTTCACCGTGCCGCTGCCGCGGATCAAGATCATCCCGATCGACGAGTTCGACCCGAACGACTTCCTCTGACCATGGTGCTGGTCGACGTCGACGAGCTCGCCGCCGCGCTGGACTCCGACCACCCGCCGGTGGTGCTCGACGTCCGCTGGACCCTCGGTGGACCGTCCGGCGACGCCGCCCACCGGGCGGGTCACGTGCCCGGTGCGGTGTTCGTGCCGCTCGACACCGAGCTCGCCGCCCATGGGGAGCCGGCGGACGGACGCCACCTGCTCCCGTCTCCGGCCGACCTGCAGCGCGCGGCGCGCCGGTGGGGCGTGCACGACGACTCCTCCGTCGTGGTCTACGACGACAACGGCAACCTCGCCGCCGCGCGTGCGTGGTGGCTGCTGCGCTGGGCGGGCTTCACGGACGTGCACCTCCTGGACGGCGCTGGCGGCGTGGGTCGCGAGCGGTCGCGCCCTGGAGACAGGTGACGTGGCTCCGGCCGCGGGATCGGTCACCCTGTCGGCGGGGGCGCTCCCGGTCCTGGCGCTCGACGACGTCGTCGAGTTCGCGGCGTCGGGCGTGCTGCTCGACGCCCGCGCCGGTGAGCGCTACCGCGGCGAGGTCGAGCCGATCGACCCCAAGGCCGGCCACATCCCGGGCGCGCACAGCGCGCCCACCACGGAGAACCTCGCCCCGGACGGGCGCTTCCGCTCCCCCGCCGAGCTGCGGGAGCGCTTCGCCTCCCTCGGCGCCGACGGCTCACGACCCGTCGCGGCGTACTGCGGCTCGGGCGTCACCGCCGCCCACGAGGTCGCGGCGCTCGCGATCGCGGGCGTCGACGCCGCGCTCTACCCGGGCTCGTGGTCGCAATGGAGCAACCTCGACCTGCCGGTCGCGACGGGCCCGACGGCCCGCTGACCCGGTCAGGCCGCGTCGGCCTCACAGCGCTTCGCCAGCTTCTCGTCGATCGGCTTGGCCTTGCCGCCCAACGGCTTGGTCGTGACTCTGGTCGACGTCACCACCTTCGCGAACCGGCGCAGGCTCTTCGTGGCCGCGGCGACGTCGTCTTCGGGCAAGAACGCGTCGTCGAGCGCCATCGCGCACTCGTCGACACCGAAGCTCTGCCACCCGTAGCCGAAACCGAACTGGCCGCCGGGGCCCGGCCCGGTCGTCATGGAGTGCGACCGGATGACGCCCACCACCCGCTCCGCGCCGTCCTTCGCCGTGACCGGGTAGGCCGCGCGCGTCTGGAGCGTCACGGTGACCACCTCGATCCCGCTCTTCTGGTCGGTCTCCATGGTCCGCTTCCAGGCCCACGTCACGCGCGGGTCGCCCACGTCCTGCACGTCCGGGTGGAACACGGAGGCGGCGGACAACCGGGGCGTGAGCTGGTCCTGGAAGCCCTTCTCGAGCCGGTACGTGATGTCGAAGTTCTTGATCGCGTCGCCGACGGCGCCGATCGGGTTCTCGGACTCGCGGACCTGCCGGCTGAACGCCGAGGCCTGGCCCCAGCTGCGGAGCGCGTAGACCATCGAGTGGTAGTTCTCGGCGTCGAACCCGGCGGGGGCCTTCGGCCAGTCGGATGAGATCGCGTTCGTCGCCGGGACCTGGTCCAGGCCGATCGACGCGAACGTGATCGCGGGCGCCGCGGACTCCTTCGGCACTGCCGCCTTCTCCTTCGAGCCCTCCCCGGCACAGGCGGTGAGGAGCACGGCCAGGACCAGGAGACCGACGACGCGCAGCGGATGGGCGCCAAAGCGGGAGGAGATCAGCACCGAAGCAGTATCGCGACGCCCGCGACCGATGTCACATCGAACGTCAGGCGGCCTCGGCGGACGACGCCACCCGGGCGCCCCGGACCAGCTCTTCCCAGCCCGGGCGACCGAACAGGTCGATCTCGACCTCCCAGGACCCGCGCGCGGTGCCGCTCACGGCGAACTCCGGACCGACCAGCACGGTGTCGTCCGACCCGTCGGCCGGATCGGTGACGTCGAGCCACCGCGGCCGGCCCGGGACCGTCAGCACCGCGTCGTGCAGCGGCAGCAGCACGCAGTGACCGGCCTCGCCGGTGCGGGCGTCGACGACCTCGGCGCGGCGACTGGTGCCCACCTGTTGGGAGATCGCCGAGACGACGTAGACGGTCGCCCCGTCGCCCGGAGCGATCAGGTCACCGGCTCGCAACTGCGAGACGGGCCGGCGGATCGGCTCGGTCATGACGGTCACCTCCATCCCTCCATGCGTCGGCGCGGACCTCCAGTCACTCATGAGCCTCGGACACTTTCCCGCCGTCTCACGATGCGACCCCAGTGGCCGCGCGGCGAGATGTGTAGCGCTTCCCACTCGATTCTGGGCAGATCCCACCGAAGGAGGTGGGTACCGCTACAGATCTCGTCCGCGGACGCGGAACTCCGCCATCACCGCCGCAGGACCCGGCGCGCGGCGGTGTTGCCGAGGAACTGTCCCACCTGGACGAACGCCACGATGATCAGCACGACGGTCCACGTGACCACGGTGTCGAACTGGCGGTAGCCGTACTGGAGGGCGAAGTTGCCCAGCCCGCCGGCGCCGATCGCGCCGGCGATCGCGCTCATGTCGACGATCGCGACGAAGGCGAACGTGTAGCCCAGGATCAGCGGGCCGAGGGCCTCCGGCACCACGACCGTCGTGAGGATCCGCAGCCGGCTCGCGCCCATCGACCGCGCCGCCTCGATGACGCCGGAGTCGACCGTCACGAGGTTCTGCTCGACGATGCGCCCGATGCCGAACATCGCCGCCAGCGTCATCGCGAAGATGATCGCCTTGTTGCCGATGCCGATGCCCACCACGAGCCGGGCCAGCGGCTGGACCGTGGCGATGAAGATGACGAACGGGATCGGCCGGAAGAAGTTGACGACCAGGTTCAGCAGCGTGAACGCCACCCGGTTCGCGAACAGCCCGCCGGCGCGGGTGGCGTAGAGGGCCAGGCCCACGCCCAGGCCCAGGACGCCGCCGATCGCGACCGTGATCGCGACCATGTAGGCGGTCTCCCACGTCGCCGTCCCGATGAGCGACCACAGCTCGGGCAGGTTGGTGTCCTGGCTGATCATGCGAGCACCTCCACGCCCTCGAGGCGGCCGACCTCGGCCACCGCGTCGTCCACTCCCTCGCCGCGCACCGCCAGGGTCACGTGGCCGAACACCGCCGGGCCGACCCGGTTCACGCCGCCCTGGACGACCTCGACGGACAGGCCGCGCGTCGCCAGCGCCGCGAACACGTCGGACTGGCTCGTGCGGCCCTCCACGTCGACGACGATCAGCCGCCCCGCGAACTGGCGGCGCAGCGCCTCGAGCTCGGCACCCTGGGGCACCTCCTCGACCAGCGTGCTGACGAACCGCCGGGTCACGGCCTCGCGCGGGCGGGCGAAGAGGTCGATGACCGGACCGCTCTCGACGATCCGGCCCTGCTCCATGACGCTCACCCGATGGGCGAGCGTGCGGACCACGTCCATCTCGTGCGTGATGACGATGATGGTGATGCCCAGCTCCTCGTTGACCTTGCGGAGCAGACCCAGCACCTCACGCGTGGTGTCGGGGTCCAGGGCGCTCGTGGACTCGTCGGCGAGCAGGATCGACGGGTTCGTCGCGAGTGCCCGGGCGATGCCCACCCGCTGCTTCTGGCCACCCGAGAGCTGCTCGGGGTAGGCGTGCGCCTTGTCGGCGAGACCGACGAAGTGCAGCAGTTCGGAGATGCGCCGCTGGCGGTCGGCGTCGCCGACTCCCGCCAGCCGCAGCGGGAACTCCAGGTTCCCCCACACGGTGCGCGACCGCATGAGGTTGAACTGCTGGAAGATCATCCCGATCCCCTGCCGCACGCGCCGCAGGTCCCGCTCCCCCAGCTGGTCGAGCCGCGTGCCGTCCACCGTGACGCTGCCGGACGTCGGCTGCTCCAACGCGTTGACGAGTCGCACCAGGGTGGACTTGCCCGCGCCGGAGTAGCCGACGATCGCGTGGATCTCGCCGGCCTCGACGTCGAGGTCGACGCCCCGGATCGCCTCGATCGGCGCGCCTCCGCGCTTCGTGGGCGCGAACGTCTTGTGGACGTCCCGCAGCTCGACCAGTGCCATGGCGATCAGCCCCGGTCGCGCGTGTCCGCCTCGACCTCGGCCAGCGAGGCCTGAAGGTCGGCGGCGGGGGTCTTCAACAGCTCGGCGGTGCCGCCCGCGACCTCCTGGACGCCGTCCTGGACGGCCTTGCTGTCCTGGAAGATCTCGATCAGCTTGGCGTAGGTCGCGTTGTCCTTGTCCTCGGCGCGGACGGCGAAGACGTTGACGTACGGCAGGGCCTTCGGGTCGGTGGCGTCGTCCTGCGCGATGGCGTCCTCGAACTTCAGGCCCGCCTTCGTGACGAAGTCGTTGTTGACGATCGCGGCGGCCACGTCGGGCAGCGAGGTGGGCGTCAGGTCGGCCTTGATGGCCTTGACCTTCACCTTGGAGGCGTCGGTGTCGACGTCGGCGATGGTCGAGAAGATCGAGCCGCCGTCCTTGAGCTTGATCAGGCCGGCCGACTGCAGGATGAGCAGGCCGCGGGCCTGGTTGCTGTCGTCGTCGGGCACGACGACCGTGTCGCCCTGCTTGATCTCGTCGACCGAGTCGACCTTCTGCGAGTACAGGCCCAGCGGGTAGATCGCGGTCGAGCCCACCGGCACGAGGTCCTGCTTGTTCGCGACGTTGTACTCGGCGAGGTAGACGATGTGCTGGAACTGGTTGATGTCGATCTCGCCCTCGGTCAGTGCCGGATTGGGCTGCGGGTAGTCCGCGAAGTCGACGACCTCGAGGTCGATGCCCTCCTTCTCGGCCTCCTCCTGGAGCGTCTTCCAGTACGGGTCGCTCGCGCCCACCGTGCCGAGCTTGACCTTGGTCAGCCCCTCGGCCGCGTCGTCACCGCCACGGGAGACGGCGAAGGCGATGAGGGCCGCCACGACGACCAGTACGGCGACGGCGAGCGCGATCGCGCGGCCGCGCTTCTTGGGGGCCTCGATGAGGGGGGAGTTCGAGTCGGACACGGTGGTTCCTTTCGTGGTGCGTGAGCCCCGTCCTCGTGAGAGGGGCGACGATCACCGTAGGCAGGTCCCACGCGCCCCTCCGGCCACGTCTCACCTGTCAGGAACGGACGTCGGCACCGGCGCGGAAGTGCTACCGCCTACGCTGATGCGGTGTTCCGGATCCTGTTCTTCGAGCCGCGCATCGCCGGCAACACCGGGAACGCGATCCGGCTGGCGGCGGCGACCGGGTCGCACCTGCACCTGGTGGATCCGCTCTTCGACTTCGAGGACAGCAAGCTCCGCCGGGCCGGCCTGGACTATCACGACCTCGCCGTCGTCACGGTGCACGAGACGCTCGAGGACGCGTACGCCGCGCTGCTGCCGGCGCGCGTGTTCGCCTTCACCACCGCGGCCACCACGGCGTACACCGACGTCGCCTACGAGCCCGGGGACGTGCTGCTGTTCGGCCCCGAGCCGACGGGCCTGCCGGCCGAGGTCATCGCCGACGAGCGCGTCACCGACTCGCTGCGGCTGCCGATGCTCACCGGACGGCGCTCCATGAACCTGGCCAACTGCGCCTCGATCGCGGTCTACGAGGCGTGGCGCCAGCACGGGTTCGCCGGCGGCGTCTGACGCCTGGCGGAGGCCCACACCCTCCTCGATAGCCTTGGGTCATGAGCGACCCCCGATCCGCCCACGCCTGGGGCCTGGCCACCGTCACGCCCGAGGGCACCGTCCTGGACGTCTGGTACCCCGAGCCCCTGCTGGGCCCGGCTCCCGAGACGACGACCGAGCCGAGCGACCTGGTCGCTGCGGCCCGCGAGGACCGGATCCGGGGGGTCGAGACCCGCGTCATCCACACCGAGATCGCCGACCTCGACGCGGCGCCGACGGACGCCTACGACCTCTACCTGCGCCTGCACCTGCTGTCGCACCGGCTCGTCCAGCCGCACGGCCAGAGCCTCGACGGCATCTTCGGCCTGCTGAGCAACGTGGTCTGGACGACCATCGGCCCGTGCGCGGTCGACGGCTTCGAGGGCGTGCGCGCCCGCGCCCGCGCCGCCGGCCTGACCGTCGCGGTCACGAGCGTCGACAAGTTCCCGCGCATGACCGACTACGTCGTGCCCTCCGGCGTCCGCATCGGCGACGCCGACCGCGTGCGACTGGGCGCGCACCTCGCCGAGGGCACCACCGTGATGCACGAGGGCTTCGTGAACTTCAACGCAGGCACGCTCGGCCACGCGATGGTCGAGGGCCGGATCTCGGCCGGCGTGGTCGTGGGCGACGGCTCCGACGTCGGTGGCGGCGCCTCGATCATGGGCACGCTCTCCGGCGGCGGCAAGGAGGTCGTCCGGGTGGGCGCGGGCTGCCTGATCGGCGCCAACGCCGGCATCGGCATCTCCCTGGGCGACGACTGCGTCGTGGCGGCCGGCACCTACGTGACCGCCGGCTCCAAGGTGACGCTGCCGGACGGCACGGTCGTCAAGGCTGCCGACCTCTCGGGCTCCGACGGCATCCTGTTCCTGACCAACAGCCAGACCGGCGCGCTCGAGGCCCGTCCGCGCGGCGGTCGCTCCGGCGTCGAGCTCAACGCCGACCTCCACGCCAACTGATGCGCTGGGTCGTCGCCACCGTCGTCGCGACGGTGGCGCTCGTGCTCGTCGTCTTCAAGATCTTCGAGACCGGGATCGACAACACCGGCTTCTGCCTCGCCCGCGTCGGCGACCGCACCGTCGAGGTCGACGTCGAGCAGGCGAAGTGGGCGTCGCTGATGGCGGCGGACGCCCAGCAGCGCGGCCTGCCGCCGCGCGCGACGACGATCGCCATCGCGACGGCGTACCAGGAGTCGAAGATCCGCAACATCGACTACGGCGACCGTGACTCCGTCGGCCTGTTCCAGCAGCGCCCGTCGCAGGGCTGGGGCACCGTCGAGCAGATCCTCGACCCGCGCTACTCGATCGGGCGGTTCTACGACGCGCTGGTGAAGATCGACGACTACGAGTCGATGGAGATCACCGAGGCCGCGCAGGCGGTGCAGCGCTCGGCGTTCCCCAGCGCCTACGCCGACCACGAGGCCGACGCCCGGGTGCTGGCCTCGGCGCTGCGCGGCTACTCCCCCGGGGCGTTCGCCTGCGCCACCGACCCCAAGGCCGGGTCGACGTCGGCCGATCTCGAGACCTACCTCGACCAGGCGTGGGGACGCGTGCGCGTGGACTCCGACCCGTCGTCCGGCCAGCACGCCATCGCACTGACCGGCAAGGACATCGGCACCCGCGGGTGGGCGCTGGCGCAGTTCCTCGTGGCGAACTCGACCGAGTACCGGATCGCCGAGGTCACGTTCGACGACATGCGCTGGGAAGCCGGCCAGGACGAGCCCGGCTGGCGTCCCACCGAGGACGCCAGCCGGACCGAGGTGCGCTTCGTGCGCCGCTGAGGGCTCAGCCGACGTCGCGACGCAGGGTCACGAAACGGCCGATCAGCAAGAACACGACGACGTAGGCCAGCAGCACGGCCGCGCCTGCTCCGCGCGAGAGCAGGTCGGTGGCCGTGTCCTGGGCGAAGAAGCTGGCGCCGAGCATGGCGTCGGCCGCCGCGCCGGGCAGGTACTTCGCCACCTCGGACGTGGCGTCCCAGGCACCGAGCGCCACGCGGGCGATCGGCTCGACGAACTGCGTGAACGCGAGGATCACGATGATGGCCGCCACCTGGTTGGTCAGGACGCTGCCGATCGCCGTGCCGAGGACGGCCCAGATGGTCATGACCAGCACGGACATGCCCAGCAGCTCCACGACGCTCTGGGCGCCGAGGTACGCGCCGTCGCCGCGCCACGCCAGGATGGGTGCCGAGCCCGCCACCGTCGAGGCCGTCCCGATGACGCCGTAGACGAAGCCCACCACGACCGCGGCGACCAGCTTGGCACCCAGGAGGATCCACCGGTTCGGCTGCGCCAGCAGCGACGCGGTGATCGTCTTGTGCCGGAACTCGCCCGTGAACAGCAGGCTGCCCACGATCAGCGGGAAGACGTAGCCGATCGGGCTGGTGAGCGAGTAGATGACGCGTGCCAGCTCCTCGCCGTCCTCGATGGGCGCGCCGCTCATGCCCTCCATCTCGACGGTGAACGAGAACGCCATCACGGCGCCGATGAAGATGAGGTAGGCCACGAGCACCAGGGCCAGCAGCCACCACAGGCGGGTCGAGAAGAGCTTGCGCAGCTCGGCCTTGATCGCGGTGCTCATGCCGCCACCCCGCCTCGGGACGCCGGGGCGTCGGGACTCGAGGTGAGGCGCAGGAAGACGTCCTCGAGGCCGACCCCCACGTCGGCCAGCTGGTGCACCTCGAGGCCGGCACCGAAGGCGGCGGCGCCGATCGTGGTCGCAGGCACGTCGAGGATGTCGACGCCCCCCGCGACCGGCTCGGTGCGCCAACCCTTCTCGGCGGCCAGCGCGGCGATCCGCTCGCGCTCGGGTCCGGCCAACCGCACGCGCGACTCGACCAGCGCGTGCAGGCCCTGCAGCGGCGAGGCGTGGACGAGGCGGCCCTGCGCGATGATGACGACGTCGTCCACCGTGTGCTGCACCTCGTTGAGGACGTGGCTCGAGACCAGCACGGTGCGGCCCTCGTCGGCGAACGCGCGGAGCAGGTGGCGCAGCCACACGATGCCCTGCGGGTCCAGCCCGTTGGCCGGCTCGTCGAGCAGGATCACGTCCGGGTCGCCCAGCAGCGCGTGGGCCAGGCCGAGGCGCTGGCGCATGCCCATCGAGTACCCGCCGACGCGCCGCTTGGCCGCATCGGTCATGCCGACCAGCTCGAGCAGCTCGTGGCACCGCGCGTCGGTGGCGCCCACCTGGGGGGCGTAGACCCGCAGGTGGTCCAGGCCCGTGCGGCCGGGGTGGAAGCTCGAGGCCTCCAGCGCGGCACCCACGACGGACGCGGGACGCTTGATGTCCGCGTACCGCTTGCCGCCGATCAGCGCGCTCCCGCCGGTGGGCTTCACGAGCCCGAGCAGCATGCGCAGCGTGGTGGTCTTGCCGGCACCGTTGGGGCCGAGGAATCCGGTCACCGCGCCAGGACGGACGGTGAAGCTCAGGTCGTCGACGGCCTTGACGGAACCGAACTGTTTGGACAGGTGATCGACGGTGATGTCGGTCTCAGTTCGCATGCCCCGACCCTAACGAAGCGCCGCCCCCGCTCGGCGAGTGGCGCAAACCGGGGTC
>NZ_BJZQ01000008.1 GCF_007992115.1 Aeromicrobium flavum | reverse complement strand
CCCGCCACTCGGCGAGTGGCGGGCGTCTTTGCGCCACTCGCGGTGGAGGGGCGGACGGACGGGCCGGCTCAGCCGCTGCCACTGCTCTTGCGGGCCTGGCGCGACAGCGAGTCGATCGTGACGGCCAGCAGCAGGACGGCGCCGGTGACCATGTAGCGCACGTAGGCGTCGACCCCGATGAGGTTCAGGCCGCTCGTGATCGACTGCAGCACGAGCATCCCGAACAGCGCCGAGTACACCGAGCCGCGCCCGCCGAACAGGCTGGTGCCGCCGATCACCGCCGCGGCGATGGCCATGAGGTTGGTGTCGGTGCCGCCGCTGGTCTGGCTCACCGCCTGCAGGCGGCCGGCGGCCAGCACACCGCCGAGTGCAGCGAACATCGAGCACAGCGCGAAGACCGAGACGTAGACCCGGTCGACGCCGATGCCCGCGCGCCGCGAGGCCTCCTCGTTGCCACCGACGGAGAAGACGTGCCGGCCCCAGGTGGTGCGGCGCAGCAGGAAGTCCATCGCGATGATGACGCCGACCCACAGCAGCGGCATGGCGCCGATCCCGCGGTCGAGGTTGAGGTACCAGGCGACGCCCGCGACCGCCGCCGTGATGACGACCGCGCGCACGACGACCGACCGCAGGCGCGGCGTCGACAGGTTGGCCGCCGAGCGGCGGCTCAGCGTGCGCATCCGTGCCAGCAGGTAGCCCGTGCCGACCACCGCGGCCAGCACGTAGGACAGCCACGGCGGCAGGAAGGTGAAGTTCGCGAACTCGATGAGGGCCGAGTCGCCCGGCAGGTTGACGGTGCCGTTCTTGCCCAGCACGTTCAGCTGCGCCCCCAGGAAGGCCAACAGGCCCGCCAGCGTGATCACGAAGCTCGGCACGCCGAACCGGGTGTACAGCAGCCCGTAGAACACGCCGATCAGCAGCCCGGCGCACAGCGCGGCCAGGATCGACCCGAGCAGCGGCCACCCCTGGTACACCAGCAGAACCGCGAGGACCGAGCCCGAGAGGCCCGACACCGAACCGACCGACAGGTCGATCTCGCCGAGCAGCAGCACCAGCACGATCCCCACGGAGATCATCCCGATCGTCGCGGAGTCCAGGCTCAGCTCGACGAGGTTGCGGGCTGACAGGAAGCGGTCGTTGAGCGAGTAGAAGACGATCCAGATGATGACGAGTCCGACGACCACCGGGATCATCCCGAGGTCGCCGGAACGCAGTCGGCGTCCCAGGTTCGACAGCATCGCCCGCGGCGACGTGTCCTGGACGAGCCGCTCGTCGGCGCGATCGGCGAAGCTCATGCGTTCTCCTCGGGCAGGTGACCCTGGGGGTTGGGGGCGACGTCGGCACCCTCGGAGCGGGCACGCCGGGCGGCGACCACGTTGTCCGAGGCACCGGTGATGGCGGCGACGAGCTGGTCGGTCGTGACGTCGTCGATGTGGAACTCGGCGGCGTTGCGGCCGAGGCGCAGCACGTAGATGCGGTCCGCCACCGCCTGCACGTCGGCCATGTTGTGCGAGATGACGACGACGCCGAGACCCGACTCGCGCAGCCGCTCGATGAGGTTGAGCACCTCGGCGGTCTGGGCGACGCCCAGCGCGGCGGTCGGCTCGTCGAGCATGACGATCTTCGGCTCTCCCACCAGGCTCCGCGCGATGGCGACGGTCTGGCGCTGGCCGCCCGAGAGCGCGGCGATCGGGATGCGCACCGACGGGATCTTGGCCGAGAGCTGCCGCAGGAGCTCCCAGCTGCGCGACTCCATCGTCTCCTCGTCCAGCACACCGGTGGAGGTGGCCTCCTGGCCGAGGAAGAGGTTGGCGACGACGTCGAGGTTGTCGGCGAGGGCCAGGTCCTGGAAGACGGTGGCGATGCCGAGGGCCTGCGCCGACTTCGGACCGTGGATCTGGACCTCGCGGCCCTCGACCTCGATCGCACCGGAGTCGGCGCCGTAGACGCCGGCGATGATCTTGACGAGCGTGGACTTGCCGGCGCCGTTGTCGCCGACGAGGGCCACGACCTCGCCGGGTCGGACGTCGAAGTCGACGTCGGTGAGGGCCTGCACGGCGCCGAAGCGCTTGTTGATGCCACGCATGGACAGCACGGGAGCGGTCATGGGGTTTCCTGGGGGTGAGCGGTGAGCAGGACGTGCGGCACGGGGGCCGGCCGGAGCCGACCCCCGCCCGGTGGCACTCAGGACAGGCCGGCGTCCTCGCAGGCCTTGGCGTACTCGGAGGTGCAGATGTCCTCGACGCTGTAGAACTCGTCCTTGACGACCGTGTCGCCCACGTTGTCCTTCTTCACGGCGATCGGATCGAGGATGAACGACGGCACGCCCTGGAAGTCCTCGGTGCCGGAGATCTTCTCCTCGTTGGCCAGGTCGACCGCCAGCTCGGCGGCCTGGTCGGCCTCGGCCTTGATCGGCTTGTAGACGGTCATGAACTGCTGACCGGCGACGATCCGCTGGATCGCGGCGAGCTCGGCGTCCTGACCCGTGATCGGCGGGAGCTCCGCAGCGCCGCCGGCCTTGAACGCGGCGAACACGCCGCCGGCCTGGCCGTCGTTGGCGGCGTAGACGCCGGCGAGGTCGCCGGGATCGACCTTGTTGAACTGCGAACTGGTGAACTTCTGGGCGTTGTCCGGGCTCCAGTCGGGGTTGTCGTACTCGGCCACGACGTTCAGGCCGCTGCCGTCGATGGCGGAGTGGGCGCCCTTCTTGAACTGCGCGGCGTTCGGGTCGGTCGGAGAGCCGTTGAGCATGAGGATGTCGCCCTTGCCGCCCGTGGCCTCGATGAGCGCCTCGCCCTGCATCTGGCCGACCCGCTCGTTGTCGAAGGAGATGTAGTAGTCGGCTCCCTCGATGAAGCGGTCGTACGCGACGACGGGCACGTCGGAGCCCTGGGCGGACTTCACGATCGTGGTGGCGGCCTTGCCGTCGACCGGGTCGAGCACCAGGACCGAGGCGCCGTTCGTGATGGCCGACTCCGCCTGCTGCTGCTGCTTCGAGGCGTCCTGGTCGGCGTTGAGGTAGTCGACCTTGCAGCTGTCGCACAGCTCCTTGACCTTGGCCTCGAAGAGCGGCTTGTCGAACGACTCGTAGCGCGTCGTCTTGGTCTCGGGGAGCAGGAGGGCGATGGTCTTGCCCTCGTCCGAGCCGCTGCCGCCGTCGTCGTTGGATCCGCACGCGGACAGGCCGCCGAGGCCGATCGTCAGGGTCGCCGTGGCGATGGCGACGCGAGAGATGGTGTTCACAATTCCTCCAAGAAATGTCGACCCCACGTCGGCGTGGGAGTACGCCCAGTGAACTACGTCACACGTTTGACGTCAAGAGATGAACACTAGGCGAGCGAGAGCACGCTACCGCACCATTTTGCGTTCGGCTCTTGACGGTATCTAGGGCCTGCGTCACAGTGGACGCCATGCCGACCAACCCCGGGACCACCGCGGCCCTGCGCGCCTCCAACCAGGGCCGCGTCGTGCGCGTCGTGCGCGAGGCCGGAGGTCTCAGCCAGGCCCAGATCGCCCGACGCACCCAGCTCGCCCCGGCGACGGTGTCCGGGATCATCCGCGAGCTCGTGGACGCCGGCTTCCTGCAGTCCGAGGCCGGATCGGGTCGCCGCGGCGCGACCGTGACGGTCTCCCCCGGCGCCGGCGTCGTCGCCGGCGTCGACTTCGGCCACTCCCACCTGCAGGTCGCGATCGCCGACCTCGCCGGGGACGTCCGCGACTCGCACGTGGTCGCCGTCGCGGCCGACGTGCCCAGCGACGACGCGCTGGCGATGGCCCGCTCGATGGTCGACCGGCTCCTCGCCGACGGCGGGCAGACGTACGACGACCTGCGCGCCGTGGGCATGGCGATCCCGGCGCCGATCGGTCGCGACGGGATCATCGACTCCGGCTCGATCCTGCCCGGGTGGGTGGGGGTCGAGGCACGGTCCGCCGCCGAGAAGGTCTTCGAGCGCGCCACCGTGGTGGACAACGACGCCAACCTCAGCGCGCTGGCCGAGTGGCGGCGCGGCGCCGGGCGCGGCCACGAGGACCTCGTCTACATCAAGATCGCCTCCGGTGTCGGGTGCGGCCTGGTGCTGGACGGACGCGTGCACCACGGCGGCCTCGGCACCGCGGGCGAGCTCGGCCACCTCACGGTCAACGAGTCGGGGCCCCTGTGCCGCTGCGGCAGCCGCGGGTGCCTCGAGGCGTACGTGGGTGGCGCGGCGCTGATCGCCCAGTACGCGCCCACCGGCGGCCAGATGGACGTGCCCGCGTTCGTCGAGAAGGCGCTGCGCGGCGACCAGGGCGCACGCCGGCTGATCGAGGACGCCGGCCGCCACCTGGGCGAGGCCGTCGCGGCCGTCGCCAACCTGCTCGGACCGGAGGTGGTCGTCATCGGCGGCGACCTGGCCGACGCCGGCGACCTGCTCCTCGACGAGGTGCGCGCGTCGATGCGCCGCCACGCGCTGACGCCGGTCGCCCGCGAGGTGCGCGTCACCGCCTCGGAGCTGGACGACCGTCCGTCGTGCATCGGCAGCGTGCTGGTGGCCCTCGAGGCCGTCGAGCTGCCGGGCTGAGTCAGGCCAGGCGCTCGGCCGCGGCGGCGATGCGCTCGTCGGTGGCGGTGAACGCGAAGCGCACGTGGCGCGTGCCGGTGACCCCGTAGAAGTCGCCCGGAGCCACGAGGATGCCGCGGTCGGCGAGCCATTCGACCGTGTCGCGGCACGGCTCGTCGCGCGTGGCCCACAGGTACAGCGAGCCCTGCGAGTGGTCGATCCGGAAGCCGGCGCCCTCGAGCGCCGTGCGCAGCGTGGCGCGGCGGCGGGCGTACCGCTCGCGCTGCTCGTCGACGTGGGCGTCGTCGGCCAGCGCGGCCTGCATCGCCGCGGCGACGGGCACCGGCAGCATGAAGCCCAGGTGCTTGCGCACCGCCAGCAGCTCGGCCACGACGGTGGGGTCGCCGACGACGAACGCGTCACGGTAGCCGGCCATGTTGGAGCGCTTCGACAGCGAGTGCAGCGCGATGATGCCGTCGAGCGAGCCGCCGTTGACCCGCGGGTCGAGCACGGAGACGGGCTCTCCCTCCCACACGAACTCCAGGTAGCACTCGTCGCTGACCAGCAGCGCCCCGGCCTCGCGGCAGAAGTCGACCCACGCCTTGAGATGCTCGCGGCCGACGACGCGGCCGTGCGGGTTGGCCGGGAAGTTGATGAAGACCAGCTTCGGCCGCTGGGGCCCGAACGCCACGCGCGAGTCGGTGGCGAGCGCGGTGGCGCCGGCGTAGGCCGCGCTGACCGCGTACGTGGGGTAGGCCGTCTCGGGGAGCCCGACGACGTCGCCCGGACCGACGCCCAGCTGGACGCACAGGTTGGCGATGAACTCCTTGCTGCCGATCGTGGCCAGCACCTCGTCGGTGCCGATGCCCGGGATCGAGAACCGACGGTCGAGCCATTCGGCCACGGAGCGGCGCAGCGACTCCGGACCCAGCACCGTGGGGTAGCCGGGCGAGTCGGCCGCGGCGATCAGCGCCTGGCGCGCGACCTCGGGCGTGGGGTCGACCGGCGTGCCGATCGACAGGTCGACCAGGCCGCCGGGGTGCTCAGCGGCGCGCGCCTTGGCGGCGGCGATCGTGTCCCACGGGAAGTCGGGGAACCGTCCCGACACCCGAGCCCGCGTCACGCTCAATCACTCCTGGTTCTGCGGCGGCAGCGCCTTGATCATCGCGTGGTCGGCGTCGATCACGCCCATCTTCGCGGCGCCACCGGGCGAGCCGAGGTCGTCGAAGAAGTGCACGTTCGCATCGTAGTAGTCCTTCCACTCGTCCGGGGTGTCGTCCTCGTAGAAGATCGCCTCCACCGGGCAGACCGGCTCGCAGGCACCACAGTCGACACACTCGTCGGGGTGGATGTAGAGCATGCGGTTGCCCTCGTAGATGCAGTCGACGGGGCACTCGTCCACACAGGCACGGTCCTTGATGTCGACACACGGCTGGGCGATCACATACGTCACGGGCTTGCTCCTTCGGTTCGACGTTCAGTATCGCGTGCGGGACCTGATCCCCGCTGCCCGGGTTCGCCTCATGAGATCGTGTCGTCGTGGATCTGGTCGGGCGACGCGTCTCCGTGCGCCATCGCGACGGCGACGGCGTGCGCGACGTCGTCGGCCGCGTGCTCAGTGCCGAGCCCGCCGGACTGCGGATCGAGCGCCGGGACGGGGACCTCGCGTTCGTCCCCGCGGGCACCGTCCTGGCGATGCGCGTCGTGCCCGACCGGCCGACGCGCACCCGCCGAGCCGCCGCGATCGCGCCGGAGGACCTGACCCGGATCACGTCGCGCGGCTGGCCCGCCGTCGAGTCGGTCGCGGTGGGCGAGTGGGAGCTGCGGGCGTCCGGCGGCTTCACGGGGCGGGCGAACTCGGTCGCGGTGCACGGCGACCCCGGCGTCAACGACCCCTTCGGCGCCGTCGTGTCCTTCTACGACGACCGGGGACTGCGGCCGCTGGCCCAGCTGGTCGAGGGCTCCGCGTGGGACCGCGCGTTCGCAGAGGCCGGCTGGACGCCGGTCACGGACCAGCCGCCCGGCGCGATCGTGCAGGTGGCCGACCTGCGCACCGCGCCCTCCCCCGACGCGTCGGCGATCGTCGAGACCCACGCGAGCGACGCGTGGCTGCGGCACTACGGCCGCGTCACCGACCCCGCCACGGCCCGCGCCGTCCTGGAGGGGCCGGCGACGGTGGGCTTCGTCTCGATCGACGACGTGGCGATCGGCCGCGTGGTCGTCACGGGCGAGTGGGCGGGCCTCGCGGCGGTCGAGGTCGACCCCGCGCACCGGCGCCGCGGTCTGGCGACGCGGATCGTCGAGACCTCGCTGGCCTGGGCCGCCACGCACGGCGCCGACAAGGCCTACCTCCAGACGATGCGCCACAACGACGCCGCGCTCGCGCTCTACGCGCCCTACGGCTTCACGACGCACCACGCCTACCGCTACCTCACCGCGCCCTGAGTCGCGCGACGTCCGGCCCCGCCGCGCCCCTGCCACTTTTGGTCCCGGATCCACGCCGAGACGGCCGATCCACGTGGATCCCGTTCCAAAAGTGGAGAAGGGGCCGCGGGAAGGGGGCGCGGGAAGAGCTCAGTCGGACTTGGGCTTCTTGCCGCAGATGACGCGATCGGCCGCCTGGTAGTAGGCGGTGTCCTTCTCGGTCTTGACGCGCTGGCCGCCCTGGTAGAAGTCACGGTGGATGTCGATGTCGAAGCCGGTCACCGGGGACTGCGAGACGCACGCGGGGGTGTCGTCGTACTGGGTGCCCGGCTCGCGGAAGTTGTAGCGCTCGCTCGAACGCGCCTTCACCGAGTAGACCTTCGTGCCGTACATCTCGACGTTCATCCGACCCTCGGAGCCCGGACTGCTGCGGTCGACCCACGCCCGGATCACGACACCGGTCTTGTAGGGGTTGCGGAACCGCAGGTCGAGGCTGCCGTAGTAGATCGTCGCCTCGCGGCCCACCGGGTACCGGTCGATGTAGAAGGCGTGCGGGTGGTGCTCGACGTCGTCGAGGCCCGAGAAGAACGCCGCGTTGTACGCCGTGGTGGCCACCTGGGACACGCCGCCGCCGAGCTCCTCACGGAAGACGCCGCCGTTGATGACGAAGCCGGAGACGAACCCGTTCGCCGCGGTCCGCTCGCCGACGATGTCGTTGAAGCTGAACGTCTCGCCGGGCTCGAGGATCGTGCCGTCGATCCGGCGCGCCGCCTCGGCCTGGTTGGTGTTGCGGTAGTCGGCGTGCGGGTAGCGGGTGGTGTAGCTGCCGATCCGCTCCTTGATGCCGAGCGCCTCGGCGTCCTTCGTCGTGAACTCCGGCTGCACCGCGGTGGCCTTGACGGTGATCGAGCGCGCGTCGCCGGTCTTGGTCAGCACGGGCACGAGCTGCTGCGCCATCTCGTCGGGGTCGAGGCCGATGCCGGCCTTGCTGGGCACGACGACGGGCCGACCGCCGGCGAAGCTGAAGGAGGCGTCGACCGCGCGGCGACCGACCCCCGTCGTCGAGCTCGTCAGCGGGCCCGCGAGGTCCTTGGCGTCGATCACCGGCACCATCGCGTCGCCCTTCACGACGACCGACAGCGCGGGTGCGTACGCGGTGACGGGCAGCTCGACCCGACTCGTCCCGACCTTCAGCGTCACGGGCCCCGCGACGGCCGGCTCGGCGATCTGCCGGACCGCCTGCTGCAGCCCGGCGGCGTCGACCGCGGGCGCGACCGGCGAGACCGGCACGCGGACCGGGCGGTCGGTGGTGAGCCACGAGTCGCGGATGAGCTCGGCGAACTCCTGCTGGGGCACCTGATTGCCGGCCTTCGGCTGGCGCGGCTTCGGCTTCGCGTCGGGGAACGTGATCTGGGCCTGGACGACCGGCTGGTCGACGGTCTCGGCGACCGAGGCCGCGGCGGCGGCGAGCTTCGTGCGGTCGACGTCGAGCTCGGGATCGTGGTCGGAGCCGCCGGCGAACAGCGCCACCATGTCGCGCGGGTCCCACGAACGGCCTCCGGCGGCCCGGATGCTCGCGGGCACGTCGACGGACAGGCCGGCCTGCTCGGGGTCGAGCTCGAACCGCTGGTCGTCGAAGGTGGCCACGATCGGCTCGTCGATGCGCTCGGCCAGGCCACGGGTGAGGGCGGACTCGGCGGCGTCGGGGCTCTTGCCGCCGACCGCCACGCCCGCGATCGTCGTGTCGGCGGGCAGCCGCTGACCGGTGAGGACGTAGCCGGCGACGTAGGCGGCCGCCAGGACGGCCACGACTCCCCCGGCGACGGCCAGGACGCGACGCCGACTCACTGGCCGCCCCGGTACACGGTCTTCTCGGACTCGGGCTGGCGCACGATCGTGCCGTAGTGCGAGCGGTAGTACAGCAGCGGGTCGTCCGTGTCGTCCTGGTACTCGGCCCACACGACGCGTCCGACCAGGATCAGGTGGTCGCCGCCGTCGTGCTCGGCCTCGGTCTCGCACTCGAGCCACGCCAGCGACTCGTCCAGCAGCGCCAGTCCGCCCGGGCTGCGGTGGTGCGCGATGTTCTCGAACTGGGTGTCGAGCGGTCGGCCGCGGTGGGCGAACCAGGCCGAGGCCTCGCGGCCGTGCTCGGAGAGGATGGAGACGCCCCAGCGGCGCGACTCGCGGACCGCGTCGTGGAACCGGCTGCCGCGGTTGGTGCACACCAGCACGAGCGGCGGGATCAGCGAGACGGACGTGAAGGCGCTGGCCGTCATCGCGTGATCGAGCCCGTCGTGGGCGGTCGAGACGACGGTGACGCCGCTGGCGAATCGCGACAGAGCACCCCGGAAAGCGGCTTGATCGACGGACTTCTCCACCCGTCAAGCCTACGGGCTCGCGCCCAGCAGGCCGATCAGCCCAGTCCGGCGAAGAGGTCCTCCTCGAACCCCGACACCCCGGCCGGTCCCGCGACGCCCTTGGCGAGACGGTAGAACTCGGTGCCCCACGTGATCGCCGCGAGGTCCAGGCCCATGGCGAAGAACTGGCCGTCCGGCGTGATCTGCGTGGCGTGCGCCTTCATCGCGTCGAGCTTGGCCTGCACGTGCTCCGGCGTCGACGAGATCGCGGCGCTGAGGGCCTCGTCCTCGGAGAACATCGGCGGCAGGTTCTCGAGATCGAACTCGAACGGCATCTCCTGCCCGGCCTCGGCCATCAGGCGCGCCCCCTCGCGCAGCCGCGAGGCCGACTCGGCGGTCCAGTAGACCTTCGGCACGTCCCAGGCCGGCCCGAGGTCACGGCGGTGGGAGTCGACGGCGGCCAGGGCCGCGGCGTAGGTCGAGACGCGGTGGGCCTGGATGTGGTCGGGGTGGCCGTAGTTGCCGAACTCGTCGTAGGTCACGAGCACCTGCGGGCGGAGCTCGCGGATCACCGCGACGAGGTGGTTGGCGGCCTCGAGCAGGTCGGCGCGCCAGAAGGCCCGTGGGTCGATCTCGTCCATCGGGGCGGCGTTGCCGTTCTCGTCCCACACCATGCCCGAGTCGCGGTAGGCGCCGTCGCCGCCGAGCCGGCGGAAGTCGGTGACGCCCAGGTGTCCCATCGCGTCGGACAGCTCGACGAGGCGCTGGGGGCCGAGGCGGTCCTCGTGCTCGGCGGCCAGGTGCGCCAGGTCGGGGATCAGCACCTCACCGTGCTCGCCGAGGGTGCAGGAGACGAGCGTGACGTGGGCACCTTCGGCGACGTATCTCGCCATGGTGAGTCCGCACTGGATGGACTCGTCGTCCGGGTGGGCATGGACGAGCAGCAGGCGACGATCGGGCATGGCACCAATCTAGGCGGTGGGCCACGGAGGCCGTCCTGACAAGATGTGGAGCATGACGGACTCCTACCCCCGACTGGCTGCCCGGACCCTGCGCTTCACCCTCGGCGTGCCGCGCAACCTGACCGTCTCGCCCGACGGGCGGACCGTCCGGTTCATCCGCACCCCCGACGGCGTCACGCGCTCGGGCCAGCTGTGGGAGCTCGACGTGGAGTCCGGCACCGAGTCGCTGCTCGTCGACCCGCAGGCCCTCCTCGGCGGTGCCGACGAGGACCTCTCGCCCGAGGAGCGCTCACGACGCGAGCGCGCCCGCGAGTCCGCCGGCGGACTGGTCTCCTACGACGTCGACGCCACCGGGCGGTGGGCCTGCTTCCCGCTCTCGGGGCGGCTCTTCGCGGTCCACCTGGGGGCGAAGGCCGTCCACGAGCTGCCCGTCACCGGCTCCGTCATCGACCCCCGGCTGGACCCGACCGGGCGCCACGTCGCCTACGCCACCGCCGAGGGCGAGCTGCGCGTCGTGTCGGCGGCCGGTGCCGACGACCGCGCGCTCGTGTCGCCCTCCTCCCCCACCGAGGCCTGGGGCCGCGCCGAGTTCATCGCGGCCGAGGAGATGGAGCGCTTCCGCGGGTTCTGGTGGGCGCCGGACGGGCGCTCGCTGCTGGTCGAGCGGTACGACGACGCCGAGGTGTCCGTCTGGCACATCGCCGACCCGGCCAACCCCAACCGGCCCGCCGCCGAGCAGCGGTACCCCGCCGCGGGCACGACCAACAGCACCGTGACCCTGTGGCACGTCCCGCTCGACGGCACCGAGCCGACCGAGGTCGCGTGGGACCACGCGGCGTTCGAGTACCTGGCCCGGGTCGACTGGGCCGAGGGCTCCGATCCCGTGCTCCAGGTGCTCAGCCGCGACCAGCGCCGTTCTCTCATCCTCGAGGTCGATCCCGCGACGGGCGCCACCCGGACCCTGCGCGAGCTGGCCGACGACGCGTGGGTCGAGCTGTCGTCGTCACCGCGCCGCGACCCGCAGGGACGGCTCGTCACGGTCGAGGACGTCGACGACCGACGCCGGGTGTGCGTCGACGGCGCGCCCGTCAGCGGCGACGACTGGCAGGTCCGCTCGATCGTGACCGTCGACGAGGACGGCGTCCTGGCCACCGCCTCGAGCGAGCCCACCGAGGTCCAGCTCGTCCGCTTCCGCACGGACGGCTCGACCGAGGTGCTCACCGAGGGCGCGGCCGTCCACGGCGCGGTCGTCGGAGGCTCCACCAGGGTCATCGTCCGCAGCGACCTCGACTCGACCACCACGACCGTCACGGTGCACCCCGAGTCCGGCGAGCCCCGGTCGATCCGCGTGCTGGCCGAGCCCGCCCCCCTCTCGCCCGACGTCCGGTTGGTCCGCCTCGGCGACCGCGAGCTGCGCGCGGCGGTGCTGTTCCCGCGCGACCACGTGCCCGGCTCGCGCCGCCTCCCGCTGCTGATGGACCCGTACGGCGGGCCGCACGCCCAGCGGGTGCTCGCGTCGGGACGGATGTTCCTCGAGGCACAGTGGATGGCCGACCAGGGCTTCTGCGTCGTGGTGGCCGACGGACGGGGCACCCCCGGCCGCGGGTCCGCCTGGGAGCGCGAGATCCACCACCGGTTCGCCGAGGTCACGCTGCAGGACCAGGTCGACGCGGTGGCAGCGGTCGCCGCGCAGTTCCCCGACGACGTCGACACCGGTCGGGTCGGGATCACGGGCTGGTCGTACGGCGGCTACCTCGCCGCGCTGGCGGTGCTGGCCCGGCCGGACGTGTTCCACGCGGCGGTCGCCGGCGCGCCTGTCACCGAGTGGAGGCTGTACGACACCTGTTACACGGAGCGCTACCTCGGCCACCCGGGCGAGGTGCCCGAGGTCTACGACGCGAACTCACTGCTGCCGCTCGCGCCGCGTCTGGAGCGTCCGCTGATGCTCATCCACGGGCTGGCGGACGACAACGTCGTGGCCGCGCACACGCTGCGACTCTCGTCGGCGCTGCTGGCGGCGGGACGCCCGCACACGGTCCTGCCGCTGTCCGGGGTCACGCACATGACGCCTCAGGAGGAGGTCGCCGAGAACCTCAAGCTCATACAGATGGGGTTCCTGCGAGAGCAACTGGCCTGACCAGCTGCAGCCGGCGGCCACCGCGACCCGCGACGGGACGGTTGATCGGGACGACGTCGCCGTGACGGCGCGGCACCTCGACCAGCGAGGCCATCGCCGTGCCGAACTCCTCGATCGCCACGTCGGCGGCCTCGAGGCGGCCGGCCTGGAGGTGGAACGACTGCCACATCTCGGGGTACTCGCGGGCGATGACGCGGGGGCCCGACTCCATCGCGGTGACCTTCTGCAGGAAGGCCTCGGCATCGGTGCGCAGCGGGTCGAGGCCGCTGTAGTGCACGACGATCGGGGGCAGTGAGGCGAAGTCGCCGTGCAGCGGCGAGGCGCCGGGATCGCGCGGGTCGGCACCACCGAGGTAGGTGCGAGCCCAGCGGGTCGCGAGCGCGGGGGTGAACCACGGGTCGGAGGCGGCCGGGCGGGCGCGATCGACGTCGGCGCTCATGTCGAGCCAGGGGCTGATCATGCCGATCGCGGCGGGCATCGGCATGCCGAGGTCGCGGATCTCGAGCGCCATCGCCAGGGCCAGGCCGGCACCGGCGTCGTCGCCGGCGAGGACCACGGTGGTCGGGTCGACGCCGTAGGCCGGCAGCGAGCGGTAGAGGCCGATGAGCGAGTCGAGCGCGGCCGGGTAGGGGCTCTCGGGGGCCAGCGGGTACTCCGGCAGCAGCACGTCCATGCCCGAGTGCTTGGCGACGTGGGCCGCGAAGGCGCGGTAGGCCCGCGAGCTGCCGACGACGTGACCGCCGCCGTGCAGGTAGATCATGGTGGCGCGGCCGGTGGCCGGCCCCGCTCCCTCGACGGTGACGAACTGGATCGGCAGACCCGCGATCATGTCGAAGTCGTAGACGGCGCCCTCGGGAGCGCGGGCGGCGCTGGCGATCGAATCGGCCATGGTGCGCTTGGCGCCCAGGCTCACGCGGGTCGAGTGCATCACGGGTCGCGCCATCGCCAGGCGGGTGCGCACGAGCGGCTTCGGAACGCTCATCGTTACTCCTTCGTCAAAGGACCGGGGCAGCAACCCGACCTAAGTAAGTAGGTATTGACTTCTAGGAAGTGACGTCAGATTAGGCTCGCTATGACGCGAGTTGCAAACGAATTCCGAAATTAGATGATTCAGGTCACAGAGTGACGCTCCTTCAGTCACATTGGTCCCATGAGCCCCACTAGTTTCAGTGCTTCTCCCCCAATGTCGGGCCCGGTGACTTACGGTTTCTCGCGTGACTGTTGAACGAGGCCCCAAACGGCGGATGTCCGCCGAGGATCGGCGTGCCCAGATCATCGAGTCGGCCCGCCGCGTCTTCGCGGAGAAGGGCTATGCCGCCACGCGCACCCGCGAGATCGCCGCGGAGGCCGGCGTCAACGAGGCCATGCTGTACCGCCACTTCCCCTCCAAGGAGGAGCTCTTCGAGGCCTCGGTGCTCGAATCCATCGACGCCGCGATGGTGCGCGCCATGGACAACGCCAAGGGCATCAGTCGCGACCTCGCCGGCTCCTCGGCCGAGATCCAGGACGGCATGCGTCGCTTCTTCACCGATCTGGCCGACCTGGCCGTCGACCTCGGCCCCCTGATCGGCGCCACCGCGTTCGGCCCCGACTCCCCGGTCCGCAGCAAGCTCGTCGACCGCCTCGACGCCCTGTTCGACGTGGCCACCTCGATCACCGTCAACGGCATCCCCGACCTGATGAAGGACGAGGTCGACGTCCGGCTCGGCCACGAGAAGATCTTCGGCGCGCTGTGGTTCGCGGCGGAGATGGCGCGTTGGACCGGCCGACCCTTCGACCGCGAGGCCGTCCTCGACCAGATGATGCTGACGATCTACGAGGGCCTCATCAACCTGCCGGAGGACGAGCAGCCCGCTCCGGTGTGAGCGCGCGGACTCAGCGCATAGGGCGCTTCAGCCTCCGCGGCGCCTCGGGCAGCGGGGCCGGCGCGGGAGCGCTCTCCTCGGGGGCCTCGACCAGCCACCCACCGTGGCGCTCGGCCCACTCCCCCAGGTCCTCGGCGGGGTCGACCTCGACCAGCCAGGCTGCGTCCTCGAAGTCGTCCTCGCCGGCGAACTCGTCGCGATGCAGCCGGTGAGCCAGCCCCCGGGACGCCAGCTCGGCGACGAACGACTCGGCGTCGTCGCGCTCGTCGAAGTGGACCTCAGGCATGCTGCGACGGTAACGCGCCCGACTCCGTCCCCCGCGGCAGGATCCACCGGGTCAGGGCGGTGCCCCACAGGGCCGCCAGCACGAACATCACGAGGCCGTACACCGCGGCCGGCACCGAGAGCTCCACGTTGTCGAGGACCTCGACGGCGACGTAGATGGCCAGTGTCGCGTTGTGGATGCCGATCTCGAACGAGCATGCGACCGCCTGGCGCTCGGTGACGCCAGCCCACCAAGGCACGAGGAACCCGATGACGAGGCTGGCCGCGCAGAAGATCGTGACCGCCGGGCCGACGGACGTGGCGTAGTCGCCGGCGTTGGCACGCTGGTCGATGACGATGCCCAGGATGATGACGAACAGCAGCAGGGCCGAGCCGATCCGGACCGGCTTGTCCATGCGGTCGGCGAAGTCCGGACGCTTCGCCCGCACCAACATGCCGAGCCCCACCGGGACCAGCACGACGGCGAAGACCTCGACGATCTTGCGGTACTGCAGGGAGACGTCGTTGCCCAGGTCGAAGTACGCCAGGGCCAGGTTTGCGACGAGCGGCAGCGACACCACCGCGATGATCGAGTTGATCGCCGTCAGGGTGATGTTGAGGGCTACGTCCCCGCGGAACAGGTGGCTGAACAGGTTCGCCGTGCTGCCACCGGGAGAGGCCGCCAACAGCATCATCCCCACCGCCAGCAGGGGCGACAGGTCGAGCGCGAGGACCAACCCGAAGCACACGACGGGCAGCAGGAGCAGTTGGCACAGCAGTGCCACGACGACCGCGCGGGGTGACCTGCGCACGCGGGCGAAGTCACCGAGGGTGAGCGACAGGCCCAGGCCGAACATGATGATGCCGAGCGCGGCGGGCAGTCCCACCGTCGACAGGGTCGAGTCCATGGCGGACACCCTACGTGACCTGGGTCACTCCGATTTACACGATGGCGTCGCGGATCTGCGGCAGTCGCGCCTCGAACGCGGCCAGTCGGTCTCGCGTGCGCTGCGGCTCGCCCTTCGTTGCCAGGCTGAGCATGCCCGGGTCGCCGCGCTCGATGCCCGCGGCGATCCGCTCGGTGGCGGTGGTCATGCGCGCCACCACCGCGTCGAGCAGGGTCATCGGACCCCACTCGGCGTAGGTGTCGACGACGAGCTCGAGGCGGCGGACGACGTCCTCCACCGGGATCTCCCGATAGAGCGGGATCGCGGTCCAGCAGAGGAAGGCGAGGTCGTCGATGGGCCGGCCGGGGCCGGCGAGGTCCCAGTCGATCATCGCGACGAAGTGCCCGCTCTGGATGATCCAGTTGTAGGCGCCGGGGTCGTTGTGACAGATGACCTGGTCGTCGGCCAGCTCGACGGGTGCGTCGCCGGTCTGGCGCCACACGCGCGGGCCGTCGGGACGGTACCCGTCGACGATGTCGTGGAAGTCGCGCAGCCAGGCGACCGCCTCCACGAGCACCTGGTCGAGCACGACCTCGCCGTCGACCGGAACCCCGCGACCCTCGATGTACGAGACGATCTCGCGCCCGTCGTCGTCCAGGCCGGAGACGTGCGGGATGCCGCCCAGGCCCTCGTCGCCGAGCCAGTCGAGCAGCTCGTGGACCGCGGGCGTCCAGGGGCCGGTGGGGCGGCGGACGGTGCGCCCGACGCGCCACACGCCGCCGGATCCTCCGGGGAGGTGCTCAGGGATCTCTTCACCACGTGACACGCTGGCATCGTGACACATCATCACGGGATCGAGGCCCCCGAGGGACCTCCGCGTCCCCGCCTCGCCTGGTCGCTGACCGCCGTCGTCCTCGTCGTCGCCCTCGCCGCGCTGGCGGGCGTCGCGATGCTGTGGCCGGACCGGAGCGAGGTCCCCCAGGGCGCCGATCCGTACGGCGCCGTCGAGATCCTGGACGCCACCGTCACCGAGGTGACCCCCTTCGACTGCGGCAGCACCGGCACCGGACCGGACAACGTCCCGATGGTCGAGGGCATGTGCGCGCAGGTGTCCGCCGAGACGGCGCAGGGCGATCCGGCCTCGTTCACGCTCGACCCCACCCGGTACGTCGGGGGCGGCATGTCCACCGGCGACGAGATCCGCCTGAGCGCGATCACCCCCGAGGGCCAGGCCACCAGCTACGAGTTCTACGACTACCAGCGCCGCCCGCAGCTGGCGATCATCGCGCTGGTCTTCGCGGTGCTGGTGATCGCGGTGGGGCGCTGGCGCGGCGCCTTCGCGCTCCTGGGTATCGGCATCACGCTGCTCGTGCTGCTGCGGTTCGTGCTGCCGGCCCTGCTGTCGGACCAGCCACCCATCGCCGTGGCGGTGGCGGGATCGACGGTGATCATGCTGGCCGTGCTCTACCTCGCCCACGGCGTCTCGATCCGCACGACCTCGGCGCTGTTCGGGACGCTGTTCGGCATCACCTTCACCGCGGCCGTGGGTGCGGCGTCGACCGACTGGGCGCACCTGACCGGCGTGGGCTCGGAGGACGACCACCTGCTGCTGGCGACGGCGCCCCAGATGAGCCTCTCCGGCGTGGTGGCCGCGTCGATGGTGATCGCCGGGCTCGGCGTGCTGAACGACGTGACCGTGACGCAGGCCAGCGCCGTGTGGGAGATGCGGGCGCTCAAGCCCACCGCGGGCCGCCCCGAGCTCTTCGTCTCCGCGATGCGCATCGGTCGCGACCACATCGCGTCCAGCGTCTACACGCTCGTGTTCGCGTACGCCGGCACGGCGATGACGACGCTGCTGCTGATCTCGGCCTACCAGCGCCCGCTGCTCGAGGTGGCCGTCACCGAGCAGATCGCCCAGGAGGTCATCCGCACCCTGGTCGGCGCGATCGGTCTCGTGCTGGCGGTGCCGATCACCACCGCGATCGCGGTGTGGCTGGCGCCCACCCGCGTCAGCGCTGAGCGTGACGTTTCCGGGGTCGCCACGCCGTGAACGACCCCGCGAACGTCACGCTCAGCGCTCCAGACGCGACCTGACCGCGGCGGCGAGGCGCTCTGCGGCACCCGGGGTGACGTCGAGGTAGAGGCACGGCTCGACCGCCTCGAGCTCCATGACGACCGGTCCGTCCGGGCCCGGCACCATGTCGACGCGCACGTACAGCGGCACGCCGAAGCGGGCCGCCAGCTCGCCGTGGGCGGCGAGAGCGAGGTCGATGAACTCCGGCGCGGCCTCCCGGGCCGTGACGAGGTCCTCGTCGTGCATGATCGCGGCCTCCGAGGCCGGGTCGTCGGGGTCGAGCAGCTCGGCGGTGCCCTGCTCGCGCAGCACCGGCTTCTTGTGCAGCGCGTGCGACAGCTCTCCGCCGAGGAACACGACGGACGTCTCGCCGGCCGCATCGACGCCCGCCACGTAGGGCTGGACCATCGCGACGCGGTCGGCGGCGTTGATGGCCGCGATGAGCTCGCGCGCCTCGTCGTGGTGGTCGGGGTCGAAGCGGCCGGTGTCGCGACCGCCGGCGGACACCGTGGGCTTGACGACGACCTCACCACGCAGCTCGGGCGCCTCGGATCCCGGCACGACGTACCGCGTGGGCACCGTGGGCACGCCGAGCGCGCCGAGGTAGGCCTTGTCGGAGTTGAAGGCGATCAGCTCGGGCGGGTTCGCGACGCGGTCGCCGAGGGAGCGCGCCCAGGCGACGAAGGCGTCGCGCTGGATCGTGTAGTCCCACACCGAGCGGATCACGACGAGGTCGTACACCGACCAGTCGACGGCCGGGTCGTTCCACACGGCGAACTCCGCGCCGACCAGCCGGGCGGCCTCGCGGTCGTCCTCGAACCCGTCGGCATGCTTGGCGCAGGTGGCGAAGGCGATGCGCTGCTCCGGCATCAGAGGTCTCGCTCCGCGCGGAACACCGCCACGAGGGCGTTGGCATGACCGTGTCCGAAGCCGAACTGCTTCTTGAGGAAGCCGACCTGCTGCATGTGGGTGTCGGTGACCACCGATTCCAGCTGGCGCATCCAGTGCTCGATCGGCTCGCCGTACTTCTTCTCGATCGCCGGGAAGTACGACCGGGGTCCCTTGGCTTCACTCATGACCCCGAGCCTAGGACCGGTCGCCGACACCATCCGTGCGCCCTCGGAACGAGAGGCCGCGCTCGCGCAGCGCCTGCGCCAGGACGCGCACCGCCTTCGGGCCCACGCCGTGCAGGGCCGCGACCTCCGCCTCGGTCCGACCCGCCACGAGATCGATCGTGGTCAGCCCGGCATCCACGAGAGCACGCGTCGCCGGCCGCCCGATCGCCGCGGGCAGGTTGCCGGCCGTCAGAGGAGATCACCGTCCACGTAGAACCAGCGCCCGTCCTCGCGGACGAACCTCGACCGCTCGTGCAGGATCCCGAGTTCGCCGTCGGTGACGTAGCTCGCGCGGAACTCCACCACGCCCTGGTCGTCCTCGGGTCCACCGGCCTCTGTGTCGAGGACCTGGAGCCCTCGCCAGCGAGGGTTGTCGGACAGGTCGAGGTCGACCGGCCGCGTTGAGGGGTGCCACGTCCGGAGCAGCCAGTCACGGTCGGCGCGCTGGAAGGCGGCGAACCGGGAGCGCATCAGCTCCTCGGCGGTGCGGGGCTCGTCCGTCATGCGCCCAGCCTGTCACGGCACAATCGCCGCATGGACGTCCTGCGCTCGATCAGCTTGTTCGCCGTGGCCGCCGTCGCCGAGATCGGCGGCGCGTGGCTGATCTGGCAGGGGGTCCGTGAGCACCGCGGGGTGCTGTGGATGGGCCTGGGCGTCGTCGCGCTCGGGCTCTACGGGTTCGTCGCCACCCTCCAGCCGGACGCGAACTTCGGCCGGATCCTGGCCGCGTACGGCGGCGTCTTCGTGGCCGGCTCGCTGGCGTGGGGCATGCTGCTCGACGGCTTCCGACCCGATCGCTGGGACCTCGCCGGCGCCGCGGTCTGCCTCGTCGGCGTGGCGGTGATCATGTACGCGCCGCGAGGCGCCTGACGCCTCACGTCGAGAGCGAACGGAGCAGGTTCTCCATGAGCTGCCACAGGACGTGGTGCTCGGGGTCCCTCACCACCTGGTCCATCCCTGCGAGCTCCAGCATCATGTAGCCGTGGAGCGCGCTCCACCACTGCGCCGCCACCGCCTTGCCGTCTCCGGGGCGGAGTCGTCCCGCGGCCATCGCCCGCTCCACCAGGGCGACGAGCTGACGGAAGGCCGCGTAGGCCACCTCGGCGTCGGGGCCCTTGCCGCCCAGGCCTCGCACGCTGATCGCCCCGAACATCACCGCGTAGAGGTGGGGGTTCTGCAGTGCGTTCTCGCGGTAGGCCACGGCCGCCGCCAGCAGATCGGCCGCCGGGTCGTCGGTCAGCTCGACCGCGCCGACGCGATCGATGAGGCGGCGGAAGCCCTCGGTCGCGACGGCGTCCACCACCGCGCCCATGCTCCCGAAGTGGGTGTAGACGGCCATGGTCGACGTCCCCGTCACCGTGGCGAGCCGTCGGGACGACAAGGCGGAAGGGCCCTCCTCGTCGAGGATCCGGGCCGCCTCCTCCAGCAACCGCGCGCGCACCGCCGACGCCTCGGGCACCGGTACAGAACTCATGCTCGACAGCATGGCATAACAGCGTTATGGTCGCGGATAACAGTGTTATGCGGCTCGGGCGCCCGTTTCAGGAGATCCCCCATGACCGACACCGCCGTGCCCATCGAGGCACCAGCCAACCGTTACCTGCGCGACAACTTCGCCCCGGTGCGCGAAGAGCTCACCGCCACCGACCTCACCGTCACCGGCCACCTGCCCGAGCACCTCGACGGGCGCTACCTGCGCATCGGGCCGAACCCGATCGACGACCCCGGCGACCAGCACCACTGGTTCCTCGGCGAGGGGATGGTGCACGGCGTCCGGCTCCGCGACGGGCAGGCGCAGTGGTACCGCAACCGCTGGGTCCGCGCGGCCGGCGTCGCCGAGGCCTTGGGCGAGCCCGTTCGCGGCACCCCGGGCGAGCTCGACTTCGCCGCCAACACCAACGTGCTGGAGCACCACGGGAAGACGCTCGCGCTGGTCGAGTCGGGCCTCCCGCCGTACGAGCTGACCCACGACCTCGACACGGTCGGCCCGTGCGACTTCGACGGCACCCTCCCGAGCGTCCCGGGGCGCCCGGGCTACTCCGCCCACCCGCACCGCGATCCCGACACCGGCGAGCTGCACGCCCTGTCCTACAGCTGGATGCGCGGCAACCGCCTGACCTACTCGGTCCTGGGCACCGACGGGCGGATCCGCCGCAGCGTCGACGTCGAGGCTCACGGCAGTCCGATGGTCCACGACTTCGCCCTCACCGAGCACTTCGCCGTCATCCTCGACCTGCCGGTCACGTTCGACATCAAGGCCGCCACCGCCGACACTCCTCGGCTGCAGCGACCCTTCGTGCGGGGCGTGCTCAACCGCGTCATCGGCCGCAACCCCCTGCCCGAGCCGGTGATCGCCAGGATCGCCCGCGGCGCCGGCGGCCCGTCGCTGCCCTACCACTGGAACCCGGACTACCCCGCCCGGATCGGCCTGCTCCCCCGCGATGCCGAGGGCGACGCGGTGCGCTGGTTCGAGATCGACCCCTGCTACGTGTTCCACACGCTCAACGCGTACGAGGACGGCGACACCGTGGTGGTCGACGTCGTGCGGCACGCGAGGATGTTCGCCACCGAGCTGACCGGCCCGAACGAGGGTCCGGCGACGATGACCCGCTTCACCCTCGACCTGCGCACCGGCCGGGTGAGCGAGAGCAGCCTCGACCAGCGCTCGCAGGAGTTCCCACGGCACGACGAGCGGCTGACGGGGCGGCGCCACCGGTACGGCTGGGCCGTCGGCTTCGAGGACGGCGTGCCCGGCGACTCGGTCCTGCGCCACGACCTGACCGCCGGCACCACCGCGTCGCGCCACCTGGGCGCGGACATGGAGGCCAGCGAGTTCTGCTTCGTCCCCCACCCGGACGGCACGGCCGAGGACGACGGCGTGCTGCTGGGATACGTCCACGACCGCTCCGACGGTCGCAGCCAGCTGCGGGTGCTGGACGCCGAGACCCTGGAGGACGTGGCCACGGTGCTGCTGCCCGGCCGGGTGCCGGCGGGCTTCCACGGCAACTGGGCACCGGAGGGCACCGACCCCGGCGACCTCTAGTGGCCGGAGGCGGCCCGGGCGGCGCGACCGCCGACGATCGCGCCGTGGATCACGAAGCCGAGGATGAGGGCGGCACCGACCAACACGACGGCGAGCAGGACGTTCTCGCCGATCGGCAGCACGGGCGCGAGGCCCGCGAGGAACGCGCACACCGCAGCCCGGATGGTCGGGTGCTCGGCGCGCTGGTGGGCCGCGAGCCAGGCCTCGTCACTGGCCATCGTCGACCCGGTGCGGATGCCGGCGTACGCGTTGCGCTTGAGCCTCCCGCTCGCCGCGGCGCGCGCCATCCACCACAGCAGCGACCCCGTTCCGAGCATCACCGCCGACAGGACCACGCGTGCCAGGAGCTCCTCGGTCATGGTCCACCACGCTAGCCGAGGCGGGGGCCGCTCCCGCGCCCTAATCTGGGTGGGTGACCGCCGTGGACGACGAGGCCTTCTCCTGCCTGATGGACTCCGTGGACCCGCCACTCGTGGTGGTGACCACCGCGGCCGACGGCGAGCGAGGCGGGTGCCTCGTCGGCTTCCACGCCCAGTCCAGCATCGACTCCGAGCACTACAGCGTCTGGCTGTCGAAGGCGAACCACACCTACCGCCTCGGCCTGCGCGCCCAGCGCTTCGCCGTGCACTTCCTCACGGCGCAGGACCTCTCGCTCGCCGAGACGTTCGGCACCCGGTGCGGCGCCGAGACCGACAAGTTCGCCGACCTGACCGTCGACATCGACGAGCACGGCGTGCCCCTGCTGCGCGACTGCCCGAACCGGCTCCTCCTCGAGCGGATCGCCGTGCTGGACGACGGCGGCGATCACGTGTGCCTCACCACGCGCGTGGTCTCGGCCGTGTCCAGCGGACCGTTCACCCCGCTGCGCGTGTCGGACGCCGACGGCCTCGAGCCCGGCCACGCCGCCGAGGAGCGCGCGGTCGCTCCCTGACGGGCTCGGTCGTTCCCACCCTGCGGCAGGCGGCGATGCCCAGCGACGAACGATGAGGCATGGGGGTACCCCAGCGGGGCCGAACGCATCATCCTTCGTAGTGGGGGGTGGTCACCGTGATCATGCGACGTTGGCGTGGAGCCGTCAGGGCCGAGCACGCCGAGAGGTACCTGGCCCACCAGAGCGAGACCGGAGTGCGCGAGTACCGGGCCACGCCGGGCAACCGCGGGGCCGTCGTGTTGCGCCGCCCTGTGGGCGATCTCGTCGAGGTGGTCACGCTCTCGCTGTGGGACTCGATGGACGACGTCCGCAGGTTCGCCGGGGACGAGCCCGAACGGGCGGTCTTCTACCCCGGCGACGACGACCTGCTGGTCGAGAAGGACGAGCACGTCGACCACTGGGAGGTCGTCGAGGCTGACCTCGATCCGGGAGGCGACCGTGGTCGCTCGTAGCGTCGCCCAGAAGATGGGGCTCAAGGCCGGCTGGACCGCCCATCTCGTGGACGCGCCCGACGGCGTGCCCGAGTCGATGGGGCTGCCTGATCTGCACCTCGTGCCCCTACACGGAGAGGTCGACTACCTCCACCTGTTCGTCACCACGCAGGAACGGATGCGCGAGGAGCTCCCGCACCTCGTACTCCACCTCGCACCTCAGGGGAAGCTCTGGGTCTCGTGGCCGAAGGGACGCGGGCTCGGCTCCGACCTGACGCTGCCGACGGTGATCGAGATCGGCTACGACTGCGGGCTCGTCGAGAGCACCTGCCTGTCGATCGACGCGACGTGGAGCGCCCTGCGCTTCACCCGGCCCAAGCCGGGCGTCGTGTATCGCAACAGCTTCGGCACGCTGCCCGACCAGCACTGAAGGTCAGCGGCGCTCGGCGTCCACCCGTCGCAGCCAGTCCGTGACCAGCGCAGCCACGAGGGCCGGCTGGTCGAGGTGGACGTTGTGCCCGGCGGCGTCGAGCACCGCGAACGTCGCCCGCGGGTAGTGCTCCACGCGCGCCCACGCGTCCTCGTATCCCACAACCTGGTCCTGCCGAGCCGTCACGATCAGCGTCGGCGCAGCGAACGGCTCGGGAGACGCCTCCTCGGGCTCCGCCTCCAGCGCGTACCGGCGGGCGATCCGCTCCATCGCGTCCTGGTCGGCGGCGATCACGCCCGGCAGGGCGTGCTCGGTGTAGGCCTGAGCATTCTCCCGCGTCTGGATCACGGCCACCTCGGCGTAGTCCGCACCCGCGTCTCCGAGCGACGCCACCACGGCGGCGTCCTCGACCAGGACCTGCTGCTCGGGCACGGTGCGGCGGTCGTGCTCGGCGACGAACGCCCCCGCGATCGTGGCGAGTCCGAGCACGCGGTCACGCTGGTCGTGCGCGATGCGCCGCGCGACCATGGCGCCGAACGAGTTGCCCAGGATCGCGAAGGGCTCGTCCCCGAGCCGGCGAGCGAGCTCGTCCCGCACGGCGGCGGCGACGCCCTCGGTGCTGGCGACGTCCCCCGCCGGACTCCGTCCGTGCCCCGGCAGGTCGACGTAGAGACGCCGCCAGCCGCCGGCGGCCTCGACGGCCGGGTCGAGCGGCAGCAACAGCCGGTGATCGACCCCGAAGCCGTGCAGGAGGACGAGCGGGGTGCCGGTGCCCCGCTCGACGACGTGCACGCTCACTCGAGGAGGGAGCGCAGGGTCTCGAGGTCGTCCTCGATCATCTGGCAGTCACGCTCGAACTCGTCGTCGCTGAGCTCGAGCTGACGGATCGTGAAGAGGACCTCTGCGCCGTCGGGGTGGGCCATGACCCGCATCGGGTTGGTGACCGTCTCGCCCGACGGCAGCGTGACGTCGTGGTCGAGGATCCCGAGCTCGTTGCGCTCGACGAAGCGCACCGTCACCTCCCCCATCGGCGACTGGGCGACCAGGACGTCGCCACGCACCTCCACCTCGGCCTGGGCGAGACCCGCGGCCCAGCGCGGCAGGTGGGCCGGATCGACCGCGTAGGCGTAGACGCTCTCGGGAGACGCCGCGATGACACGGCTGATGTGGCGAGACCTCATGCCGCCCAGCATCGCACCGTGGCCGCCGTCAGCGCATTGCCACGAGGATCACGGCGCTGAGGACGCTCGTCCCGATGAAGAACGGCGCGTTGATCGCGCCGTAGAGCACCGGCCGGGGCACGTTCGGGTTGATGGCGATCTGGAAGGCCATCGCCGTCAGATACCCGACGCCGACGACCAGGCCGAAGGCGATCGCGTCCGCGATGCGGGTGATGTCGAGCGCCTCGATCAGCACGGCGCTCGTCAGCAGCGTCACGAGCTGGCAGACGACGGGGCCGGCCGCCGACACCGCGGTGGCGGGTGGTGCCTCCTGGCCTTCGCGGCCGAGCGAGACGGCATAGGGCTTGGCGATGACGACGGCGAACCAGACCCCGGCCAACACGATCGACGCGACGGCAGCGATCGCGACGGCGATCCAGTTGATGTCTCCCAGGACGGTGAACACGTGAGCTCCTCGATTCCGGCGGCCACGGTGGCCGCTCGTCTCCGAGGCTCCCGGACGTACAGGACAGGATGTGTCCTCCATTGTCGGCAGACTGCAGACGTGACCACGACGTCCGGACGACTGCTGTCCCTGCTCTCGCTGCTGCAGACGCGGCGGGACTGGCCCGGTGAGGTGCTGGCCACCCGGCTCGAGGTCAGTCCTCGCACTGTTCGCCGCGACATCGACCGCCTGCGCGAGATCGGCTACCGGATCGACGCCTTCAAGGGGCCCGCCGGCGGGTACCGGCTCGACGCGGGGGCCGACCTGCCTCCCCTGCTCTTCGATGACGACCAGGCAGTGGCGTTGGCGGTGTCGCTGCAGGTCACCGCGACCACCGGCGCCGGCCTGGACGAGCGGATCGGCGAGGCCGCGCTGCGTGCGCTGACGACCCTCCGTCAGGTCATGCCGTCGCGCGTGCGGCACCGGCTCGACGCGCTGCCGCTGGCCGTCGTCGAGCCGCGTGCGGACGCCGACGAGGTCGACCGCGGCGTCCTGCTCGCGGTGGGCGGAGCGGTCCACGCGCGCGAGGTGCTGCGGTTCGACTACGGCGAGGACTCGAGGCGGGCCGAGGCGCACCACCTCGTGCTCTGGCGCGGCCGCTGGTACCTCGTGGGCTGGGACCTCGACCGCGACGACTGGCGCACCTACCGCGTCGACCGGATCAGCCCGCGCGTGCCGAACGGCCCGCGCTTCGGCGACCGCGAGCTGCCCGGCGGCGACGTCGCGACCTTCGTGACGGGACGGTTCCGCGGGTCGGAGGCCACCGCGGGCTGGCCCTGCACCGGCGAGGTCGTCGTCCACCTGCCCCTCGACCGCGTGCGACCGTTCACCAGCACCGGATTCGCCGAGCAGGTCGGCACCGACCGCACCCGCCTCGGCGAGGGCTCCTGGTCGTGGCCCTCCCTCGCGGCGTCCTTGTGTCGCTTCGACGCCGACCTCGACGTCGTGGGCCCGCGGGAGCTGAAGGAGGCGCTCAAGGTGCTCTCGGACCGCGCTGGCCGTGCAGCCAGTCCCGGACCGGCCCGATCTTGAGTCGGTTCGGCCCATATACGGGCCGAACCGGCACAACACCGCTCAACAGTCCAGTGCCTCAGCGGTGGCGTTGCACGCGTCCCTCGTCCCACACGGGCTCCGAGCTCTCACGCACCACGCCGTCGGCTCCGAAGACCAGGAATCGGTCGAAGGTCTTGGCGAACCAACGGTCGTGGGTCACCGCCAGGACGGTGCCCTCGTACGACTCGAGCGCGGCCTGCAGCGCCTCGGCCGACTCCAGGTCGAGGTTGTCGGTGGGCTCGTCGAGCAGCAGCGACGTCGCTCCGCCGAGCTCGAGGCGCAGGATCTGCACCCGTGCCTTCTGCCCTCCCGAGAGCCGTTCGTACGTGGTCTCGGCCTGCTGCTCCAGCTCGTAGCGCCGCAGTGACGACATCGCGGGCCCGCGCTGCAGTGCATGTTCGGCCCACAGGATGTCCAGCAGCGTCCGGCCTTCGAGCTCGGGGTAGGCGTGGGTCTGCGCGAAGTGACCCGGCACGACCCGCGCGCCGAGCTTCCAGGCGCCCGCGTGGTCGACCGGCTGACCCGCCAGCAGGCGCAGGAAGTGCGACTTGCCTGAGCCGTTCGAGCCGAGCACGGCCACCCGCTCGCCCTGGAACACCTCGAGGTCGAAGGGCTCCATCAGGCCCGTCAGCTCCAGCTTCTCGATGGTGATCGCCCGCACGCCGGTGCGGCCGCCCTTCAGGCGCATCGTGATGTCCTGCTCGCGCGGTGGCTCAGGGGGCGGGCCGATCTCCTCGAACTTCCTCAGCCGGGTCTGCGCCGCGGCGTACCGCGACGCCATCGCATGGCTGACGGCGGCAGCCTGCTGCAGGCTCACCACCAGCTTCTTCAACCGCGCGTGCTGCTCGTCCCATCGCTTGCGCAGCTCCTCGAACCGCGCGAACCGCTGCGTGCGGGCCTCGTGGAAGGATGCGAAACCGCCTCCGTGCACCCACACGTCGGCTCCGGCCGGCGACGGCTCGACCGAGAGGATCTTGTCAGCGGCCTCCGACAGCAGCTCGCGGTCGTGCGAGACCAGCAGCACGGTCTTGCGGGTCTCGCGCAGTTGCTGTTCCAGCCAGCGCTTGGAGGGGACGTCCAGGTAGTTGTCGGGCTCGTCGAGCAGCAGCACCTCGGCCGGTCCGCGCAGCAACGCCTCCAGCACGACCCGCTTCTGCTCACCGCCCGACAGCGTCACGGCCTCGCGGTCCATGACGGAGTAGTACGAGGCACCCAGGGCTTCGATCGTGCACATGTCCCAGGTGTTCTCGTAGTCGTAGCCCTCGGCTTCGGCCCAGTCCGAGAGCGCCTGGGCGTAGGCCATCTGCGTGGCCTCGTCGTCGTTCGAGGCCAGCGCGGCCTCGGCGGCGTCCACCGCTCGCGCGGCGTTGCGGATGCGGTCGGGTGCCACACTCACCAGCAGGTCGCGCACCGACGACCCGTCACGCACCGTGCCGACGAACTGCGGCATCACGGCCAGACCACCGGAGACGTTCACGGTGCCCGAGTCGGGCGTCAGAGAGCCGTCGATCAGCCTGAGCAGCGTCGACTTTCCGGCCCCGTTCGGCCCGACCAGCGCCACCACGGACCCCTCTCCCACACGGAAGGACACGTCACCGAGCAGCAACCGCCCGTCCGGCAGGACGTATTCAAGGTGTGCGACGTCGACGTGACCCATGACAGAAGCCTGTCAGTACCCACGCCAAGGGGGCCGCGCGGCTGGGGCTCAGTGCCGCGACGATGTGCCGCTCTGGCCCGTATATGGGCTTGAGTGACTCATCATCGAGGCACCGATTCAGACGTTGAAGCGGAACTCCACCACGTCGCCGTCGGCCATGACGTACTCCTTGCCCTCCATGCGCACCTTGCCGGCGGCCTTGGCCTCGGCCATCGAGCCCGCAGCGACGAGGTCGTCGAAGGAGACGATCTCGGCCTTGATGAAGCCCTTCTGGAAGTCGGTGTGGATCACGCCGGCGGCCTCGGGGGCGGTGGCGCCCTTCTTGATCGTCCAGGCGCGCGACTCCTTGGGGCCCGCGGTCAGGTAGGTCTGCAGGCCGAGCGTCGTGAAGCCGACGCGCGCCAGCTGGTCGAGGCCCGGCTCGTCGATGCCGAGGTCGGCGAGCATCTCGGCGCGCATCTGCTCGGCCTCCTCGTCATCGCCCAGCTCGACCAGCTCGGCCTCGCTCTTGGCGTCGAGGAAGACGGCCTCGGCCGGGGCGACGAGCTCGCGCATCTTGGCCTTGAGGTCCTCGTCGGACAGCTCGTCGGTGTCGCAGTTGAAGACGTAGAGGAAGCGCTTGGCGGTCAGCAGGTGCAGGTCGCGGAGCGCCTCGAGGTCGAGTCCAGCCTTGAGCACGCCGGTGCCGGCCTCGAGCACCTCCTTGGCCTTCTTCGCCTCCTCGAACTGCGCGACGAGGGACTTGTCCTTGCGCGACTCCTTGTCGAGCCGAGGCAGCGCCTTGTCGACGGTCTGCAGGTCGGCCAGGATCAGCTCGATCGAGATGGTCTCGATGTCGCTGCCGGGGTTGACCTCGCCGTCGACGTGCGTGACGTCCTCGTCGCGGAAGACGCGGGTGACCTGGCAGATCGCGTCGGAGTCGCGGATGTGGGACAGGAACTTGTTGCCCATGCCCTCGCCCTCGGACGCGCCGCGCACGATGCCGGCGATGTCGACGAACTCGACGGTGGCCGGCAGGATCCGCTCGGACCCGAAGATCTCGGCCAGCTTCTCCAGCCGCGGGTCGGGCACGCCGACCACGCCGACGTTCGGCTCGATCGTCGCGAACGGGTAGTTCGCCGCGAGGACGTCGTTCTTGGTCAGGGCGTTGAAGAGGGTCGACTTGCCGGCATTGGGAAGTCCGACGATTCCGATGGTGAGGGCCACGGGAGCCCAGCCTACTGGCGTGTTCCTCGACCGCCGATTCCCCCGTATCCCGCGGGTGTAACTCCGTGATACATTCCGCGTGACCCTCGTCACACTTTCTTTGGGAGCTCCCGTGTCTCGTTCTGCCCGCCTCCTCGCCTCGGCGGCCGCCGTGGCCCTTGCCATCGGCCTGTCGGCCGCCCCGTCCGCCACCGCTGCGCCGTCCGCCGGCTTCTACGACCCGCCGGCCGACCTGCCCGCCGGCAACGGCACCGTCGTGCGCACCGAGCCGATGAAGCTCGGCCTCACGCTGAAGGGCATCTACATGCCCGGCACGGCCACCCGCCTGCTCTACACGTCCACCGACCAGGCCGGCAAGAAGGCCGCCGTCACGGGCGCCTACATCGAGCCGACGAAAAAGTGGACCGGCTCCGGGCCCCGCCCGCTCGTCGCGGTCGCCGCCGGCACCCAGGGCCAGGGCGACGCGTGCGCCCCGTCCAAGTCCCTCGAGACGTTCATCAACCTGGACGGCGACGAGGTCGGCATCGGCTACGAGCTCCCCGGCATCCTCGACTTCCTGAACCGCGGGTTCGCGGTCGTCCTCACCGACTACATCGGCCTCGGCACCACCGATCGCGTCCACACGTACACGAACCGCCTCGACATGGGACAGGCCCTCCTCGACGCCGCCCGCGCCGCACTGAAGCTCCCGAACACCTCGGTCACCGCGTCGTCCCCGATCGGCCTCAACGGCTACTCCCAGGGCGGCGGCGCCGCCGCCTCGGCCGCCGAGCTGGCGCCCACCTACGCCCCCGAGCTCAACATCAAGGGCGCCTTCGCGGGCGCTCCCCCGGCCAACCTGATCGAGGTGCTGAAGTCCGCCGACGGCACCGACCTGACCGGCGTCATCGCCTACGCCATCAACGGCATCACGCCCTACAACCCCGAGCTGCAGGGCGCGCTCGACACGCTCGCCACGCCGGCCGGCAAGGAGGCGCTGGAGAAGGTCAAGACCCAGTGCATCGGCAGCACGCTGTTCTCCTACGGCTTCCAGAAGACGTCGAAGTGGACCACCAACGGCAAGTCGCTCTACGACACGGTCAAGGCCGATCCCGCCCTGCGCGCCCCGGTCGACGAGCAGCGCATCGGACGGCTCAAGCCCGCCGTGCCGGTCCAGGTGCTCACGGGCACGAAGGACGACATCGTCGACCACGCCCAGGCCAAGCAGCTGGCGAAGGACTGGTGCGCGAAGGGCGTCAACGTCACCTACGTGCCGGTCGTCCAGCCCATCGGCACCGGCGGCACCGCACTCAACCACCTCACCCCGATGATCACGCGCCTCGGACCCAGCCACGACTGGCTCGCCGACCGCCTCACCGGCAAGTCGGTGCGCTCGAACTGCAGCTCCCTGTGGCTGCTGCCCTGACGGCCGCACGATGACCGAGCCGGGTGATGATCGAGTCGTGGACCACGACCCGATCGTCGCCCGGCTCCGTGCTGCCGGGTGCGTGTTCGCCGAGCGCGAGGCCGCCTTCGTGCGCCGCCACCTGTCGGACCCCGGCGACATCGAGCGCGCCGTCGAGGCCCGCGTCACGGGCATGCCGCTGGAGCACGCGGTGGGAGTCGCGGAGTTCGCCGGCCTCGTCGTTGCGGTCGCCGACGGGGTCTTCGTCCCCCGGCGTCGTGCCGAGGTGATGGCCGAGGTCGCCAGCACGCACCGCCCCGACGCGCGCGTGGTCGTCGACCTGGGCTGCGGCTGCGGCGCCCTCGCCGCCGCCCTCAGCACCCGCCTGCCCGGCGCCGAGGTGCACGGCGTCGACGTCGACCCCGCCTCGGTGGTGGTGGCTCGGGTCAACGGCCGGCGCTTCGGCTTCCACGCCCACCACGGCTCGTGGTGGGACGGACTCCCCTCGTCCCTGCGTGGCCGGGTCGACCTCGCGGTCGGCTACCTCCCGCACGTCCCCACCGACCGGGTCGACCAGATCCACGCCGACTTCCGCGCCCACGAGCCGCGTCACATGGTCGACGGCGGCGCCACGGGCCTCGACCACCTGCGCGCGGTCGCCGCTCCCCTCACGGACTGGCTGAGCCCCGACGGTGCCCTCGTGACCCTGCTCTCCGCCGGCCAGGCGCCCGACGTGCCGGGGCGGGTGCTGCACGCCGACGACGAGGACGCGGTGGTCGCCCTCCATCCCGGCACGATGGGACACTGGGCCTCGTGACTGTCATCAAGATCAACGCCATCACCGTGCCGAAGGACGCCGGCGACGAGCTGGCCCACCGCTTCGCCAAGCGCGCCGGAGCCGTCGACGGCCAGGCCGGCTTCGAGGGGTTCGAGCTGCTCAAGCCCACCGACGACCGCGAGCAGTGGCTCGTCGTCACGCGCTGGAGCGACGAGGAGTCCTTCCAGGCCTGGCTCAGCTCGCCGGCCTTCGGACACGGGCACCGCTCCGAGGCCGAGCGGTCCGGCGGCGAGGCGCCCAAGCCCGTGTCGACCCACAGCGAGGTGTGGAGCTACGAGGTCGCCGACCTCTCGCAGGGCTGACTCACGCCCCACGCATGGCCTCGACGACCTTCTGCACCCGGCGCTCTCGCGTGTCGTCCTTCTTCGCCTCGGCCACCGAGCGGGCGTGCTCCTTGCGGTGCGAGTAGGCCAGGGCGTCGAAGTCCGCGCGCAGACCGGCCTCGTCCAGCGCGGCCGCCAGCGCGTCGGGCACCTCGACCTTCCGAGGCGCGGCGTCCACCTCGATGCGCACCTCGACCTGCTCGCCGATGTCGACGCCCAGCGCCTGGCGCTTGGCCTTGCTCAACCCGATCAGGTTCTCGCCGCCCATGCGCGCCAGCCGGGCGGCCTCGGTCACGTCGCCGATGGTGACCCGCACCGGGAACGCCTTGCCGGCCCCGAGGGACTCCACCTGATCGTCGGTGAGGATCACCGCGGCGGCCCGGCCCCGCGGCTCGAGCGTCGTGGTCAGGGTGAGCGCCAGCTTCGTCATGGGGTTTCCTCGTCGGTCGCGTGTGCCTCGATCGTTCCGCGAGCGACCCGCGGTGTCCACCGCCCCACGGAAGTGTCGGTGCCCGCCGCCACCATGGCCGCATGGCCACCTTCCCCAGCCTGACCGCGCTGCTCGTCCTGCTGCTCGTCACCGCCCTCGCCGGCGTGCTCGGCTTCGTCCTCGGCACCCGCAGCCGCCCCACCTCCGCGCAGGACGTCGACGTCGCCGCGGCGGCCACCTCGCGCGCGGTCGCCCCCGTGCGCGAGAGTCTCGACCGCTTCGACTCGCGGCTGCGCGACCTCGAGTCCAGCCGCATCGAGTGGCACGCCCAGCTGCGCGAGCAGGTCGAGTCCGTCCGCGTCACGGGCGAGGCGCTGCGGCGCGAGACCGCCTCGCTGTCCACCGCCCTGCGACGTCCCGAGGTGCGTGGCCGCTGGGGCGAGCTGCACCTGCGCCGCACCGCCGAGCTCGCCGGCATGGCCGAGCACTGCGACTTCGACCTCCAGGTCGCCACCGACGGTGGCCGGTTGCGTCCCGACATGGTCGTCCGGCTGGTCGGCGACCGGCACATCGTCGTCGACTCCAAGGTGCCGCTGGACGCGTTCCTCGACGCCACGGCCACCGACGACCCCACGTCCCGCGACGCCCACCTGGCTCGTCACGCCCGCCAGCTGCGCACCCACGTCGACCAGCTGGCCGCCAAGTCCTACTGGCGCCAGTTCGAGTCGGCGCCGCAGTTCGTGGTCCTGTTCGTGCCCGGCGAGTCGTTCCTGTCCGCCGCGCTCGAGGCCGACGGCGCGCTGCTCGAGCACGCGGCCGAGCGCCAGGTGGTGCTGGCCTCCCCCACCACGCTCGTCGCCCTGCTGCGCACCGTCGCGCTGGCGTGGACCCAGGAGTCCGTCGCCGAGAACGCCCGCGAGATCCACCGTGCGGCCGTCGAGCTGTACGAGCGCCTCGGCACCGTCGCCGGGCACGTCGACAAGCTCGGCTCGTCCCTCGAGCGGGCCGTCCGCTCCTACAACGACACCGTCGCGTCGGTCGAGTCCCGGCTGCTCGTCAGCGCGCGGCGGCTGCACGACCTCCAGGTCGACGACGTCCCGCCGTTCCACCCGCGTGTGATCGAGGCGACACCCCGCGTCATGACCGCGCCCGAGCTGCTCGATGAACTACGTTCATGACCATGAGCTCGCCGGCCGCCGGCGCCATCATGGCCCTGGCCAGGACCCCGGCCGCGGCTGCCAGGTACGACCTGACGCCGCGTGCCACTGTCGTGTGCTCCGCCCTCGTGCTGGCCGCCGTCACCGGACTCGACCTCCTCGACGACCGGCTCGGCATCGCCTTCTCGGTCGGCTTCGTCCTCGTCGTCGTCAGCGCCGCCACGGCGGTGCAGGATCGCGGACTCTTCACCACGGGGGTCATGCCGCCGGTCCTGCTGGTCGCCGCGCTGCTGATCGTCGCGGCCACCGCGCCCGAGGCCATCGTCATCGAGGGCCTCCCCGAGACGGCGGGAGTCTTCGGACTGACGCTGTCGGCCACGATCGCCCACGGCGTCCCGCTGCTGATCGGTCACGCCGGGGCGATCGCCGTCATCGTGTGGCGGATCCTCACCGTCCGGCGCTGAGGCGCTACGCGTCGTCGCCGGTCGCGCGGCGGGCGAGCCACACACCGACGAACATCAGCGCGGCGTAGATCAGGATCAGGAGCAGCGCCGTCGGGATCAGGTTCCCCGGCCGACCGCCCTCCATCATGTAGATGACGTGAGCGACCGCCGCGGAGGACATCGCCACGACGGGCGTCCAGGTGTCGGTACGCCCGGCCCACCCGTGGACGACGGCACTGACCAGCACCGGGAACCCGGCCATGAATCCGGTCAGGAGCAGCGTCAGGAACAGCAGTCCGCCCTCGAACTCGTCGGTCTCCTCGATCAGCACCGGCACGTACAACAGCACCCCGACGGCCACGACACTCGCGACGACCCTGGTCAGCAGCAACGCTTGGTCCCGGCGCATGAGGTCCCCCTGGTGGATCGTCGGCCGCCCTCCGCGGGGCGGCGTCCCACGATAACCGAGCATCACGCGACGCTTGCCGGTCCTGCCGCGCCGACCTACGGTGGCAGGACGACGACTTCCGGGGGGAAACCATGCTCGTCCGACGCTCCATCGCCGCCCTGTCGGCCCTCACCCTGGCCGCCGGCGCGGTCGCCCTGCAGTCGCCCGCCCAGGCGCGCGGCGACCACCACCGGCCGTCCCCGAGCGGTCCGACCGCGTACGGGTCGGGCGGCGCAGTCGCCTCCGTCGATCGCGACGCGAGCCGGGTCGGCCTCGCCGTGCTGAAGTCCGGCGGCAACGCGGCCGACGCGGCCGTCGCCACCGCGGCGGCCCTCGGCGTCACCGAGCCCTACAGCGCCGGCGTCGGCGGCGGCGGGTACTTCGTCTTCCGCGACGGACGCACCGGCAAGGTCACCACGATCGACGGCCGCGAGACCGCACCCGCCGGCGTCACGCCGACCACCTTCTACGACCCCGCGACCAACCAGCCGCGACCGTTCGCCGACCTCGTGTCGTCCGGCGTGTCCGTCGGCGTCCCCGGCACCGTGGCCACGTGGGCGAAGGCGACCCGGCTGTTCGGCAAGCGCTCCCTCGCGCGCAACCTGGCGCCGGCCAGGAGGCTCGCCGCCCGCGGCTTCACCGTCGACCAGACGTTCCGCAGCCAGACCCTCGACAACGCCCAGCGCTTCGCGGCGTTCCCCGACACGGCCGAGCTCTTCCTGCCCGGCGGCGACGCCCCCGCCGTGGGCACGCGGTTCCGCAACCCCGACCTGGCGCGGACCTACGCCCTGATCGCACGTCGTGGACCGCAGGCCTTCTACCGCGGGGCCCTCGCCGAGGACATCGCGCAGACCGTGCAGAACCCGCCCAAGGCCGCGGACACCACGCTCCCCGTGCCACCCGGGTCGATGTCCACCCGCGACCTCGCGCGGTACTCCGTCCGTCTCCAGAAGCCCACGAAGGTCACGTACCGCGGCCACGAGGTCTACGGGATGGCGCCGTCCTCCTCCGGCGGCATCGCCGTGGGCGAGGCGCTCAACATCCTCGAGAACCACCGGCTTGGCGGCGGGGCGAGGACGGGCCAGAGCCTGCACCTCTACCTCGAGGCGTCGGCCCGGGCGTTCGCCGACCGCAACGCGTACGTCGGCGACCCGGCGTTCGTCGACGTCCCGACGCGCACCCTGCTGAGCCAGGGATTCGCCGACGCCCGCGACTGCACGATCGACCCGCAGCGCGCCTCCGAGCGCCCGGTCGCGGCCGGTGCGCTCGACGCCACCGGCTGTGCCACCGTCGCCCACGAGGAGCCCCGGGACACCGAGAACATCTCCACGACGCACCTGTCGGTCGTCGACAGGTGGGGCAACGCGGTCGCCTACACCCTGACCATCGAGCAGACCGGCGGCTCGGGCATCACCGTCCCGGGGCGAGGGTTCCTGCTCAACAACGAGCTGACCGACTTCAACACGGTCTACAACGCCGCGGACGCCAACCGCATCGAGCCGGGCAAGCGGCCCCGCTCGTCGATGTCGCCGACGATCGTCACGAGGAACGGCAAGGTCCGGTTCGTGGTGGGCTCGCCCGGCGGCGCCACGATCATCACGACCGTGCTGCAGATCCTGATCAACCGCATCGACCTCGGCATGACCCTGCCGCAGGCCGTCGCGGCCCCGCGGGCCTCGCAGCGCAACGCCGCCACGACCCCGGCCGAGCCGGCGTTCATCGAGCAGTACGCGGACGACCTGGCGCCGTTCGGTCAGCGGCTCGTGCCGTCCGGCGACACGTTCACCTCGGCGGCCGAGATCGGGGCCGCGGCCACGATCGAGGTCGACCGGCGCGGGCGCATGATCGCCGCCGCCGAGCCGCAGCGACGGGGCGGCGGCACCGGCCTGGTGGTCAGGCCTTCGAAGCGGCCTTGATGTCGCGGCGCAGCTCGGGCGGCAGGGCGAAGATGAGCGTCTCGTCGGCCGTCCGGATCGCCCGGGCGTCGCCGATGCCGCGCTCACCGAGGTAGCCGAGCACGTCCTGGACGAGGTCGTCGGGCACCGAGGCGCCCGAGGTCACGCCGACGGTCTTGACTCCGTCGAGCCACGCCTCGTCGATCTCGCTGATGTCGTCGATCCGGTAGGACGCCTTGGCGCCCGCCTCGAGTGCGACCTCGACCAGCCGGACCGAGTTCGACGAGTTCGCCGAGCCGACCACGATCACCAGGTCGGCGTCCTTCGCGATCTCCTTGACCGCCACCTGACGGTTCTGGGTGGCGTAGCAGATGTCGTCGCTGGGCGGATCCTCCAGCTGCGGGAACTTCTCGCGCAGGCGGCGGACCGTCTCCATCGTCTCGTCGACGCTCAGCGTCGTCTGGCTCAGCCAGCTCAGCCGGGTGCCCTCGGGGAACTCCAGGGCATCGACGTCGCTCGGGCGCTCGACGAGGGTGATGTGCTCGGGCGCCTCGCCCGCGGTGCCCTCGACCTCCTCGTGACCGGCGTGGCCGATCAGCAGGATGCGGTAGTCCTCCTGGGCGAAGCGGCGGGCCTCGTGGTGCACCTTCGTCACCAGCGGGCAGGTCGCGTCGATCGTCTTGAGGCTGCGCTCGGCGGCCTCGGCGTGCACCGCCGGCGAGACGCCGTGGGCGCTGAAGACGACGGTGGCGCCCACGGGCACCTCGTCGAGCTCCTCGACGAAGATCGCGCCGCGCGCCGCGAGGTCGTTCACCACGTGCTTGTTGTGCACGATCTGCTTGCGCACGTAGACGGGTGCGCCATAGAGGTCGAGCGCCTTCTCGACGGTGATGACCGCGCGGTCGACGCCGGCGCAGTATCCGCGCGGGTCGGCCAGGAGGACCTGACCGGAGGTTGCGGGCATGCCGAGTTCGACCTGGGTGGACATGGCGCCCAGCCTACCGACCCGGCGATGACCGGTCACACCGTCGGAGTCGCCTCATAGGGTGGGGCGCATGGCCCTCGAGACGAGCGCGGACTCACCCGCGCCGCTGCGCAGCATCTCGCTCGCGCTCCAGGGGTGGATCGGCAAGCTCGGCGCGGTGTGGGTCGAGGCCGAGGTGGTCCAGCCCAAGCTCAGTGGCAACACCTACTACCTGACCCTGCGCGACCTCGCCGCGAACCTCAGCATCAGCGCCATCGCGTTCCGCGCCGTGGTCGAGTCCAGCGCCAGCCCGATCACCGACGGCACCCGCGTCATCGTCCACGCCAAGCCCGAGTTCTACTCCCCCAACGGCCGGCTCTCGCTCAAGCTGCTCGAGATCCGGCCCACCGGCGAGGGCGAGCTGCTGGCCCAGCTCGAGCGCCGCCGCCAGCTGCTCGCGGCGGAGGGCCTGTTCGAGAATCGGTGGAAGCAGCGGCTGCCGATCCTGCCCACGGCGATCGGCCTCGTCACCGGCAAGGGATCGGCCGCCGAGCGCGACGTCGTCGAGAACGTCCGCGACCGCTGGCCCGGCGCCTCCCTCGAGATCCGGCACGCCCTGATGCAGGGGTCGCAGTCGGCGACCGCCGTCATCGCGGCGTTGCGCGAGCTCGACGCCGCCAGCCACGTCGACGTCATCGTCATCGCACGCGGCGGCGGGTCGATGGAGGACCTGCTTCCCTTCTCCGACGAGGCTCTCGTCCGGGCCGTGCACGCCGCCGCCACCCCCGTGGTCAGCGCGATCGGGCACGAGCCCGACGTGCCGCTGCTCGACCTGGTCGCCGACCTCCGGGCCTCCACCCCCACCGACGCCGCCAAGCGCGTCGTGCCGCACGTCGGCGACGAGCTGGCCGGCCTCACCGCCGCCCGCGAGCGCGCACGCCAGGCCGTCGCGGCCCAGCTGCACCGCGAGGCCGCGGGGCTCGCCGCGCTGCGCAGCCGGCCGGTGCTGCGCTCGCCGTCGGCGTTCGTCGATGCCCAGCAGGACCACGTCTCGGGCCAGCGCGAGCGCGCCCGTCGCGCCATGGCGGCCCGGCTCGACCGCGCCCACGACGAGGTCGGGCACCACCTCGCCCGCGTGCGGGCGCTCTCGCCGCTGGCGACGATGCACCGGGGCTACGCGGTGGCGCTCGACGGGGCCGGCCGCGCGGTCACGTCCATCGACCCCCTGGCCCCGGGCGACGAGCTCGTCCTCCACCTGACCGACGGGCAGGCCACCGTCCGCGTCACCGACCTGCAGGAGCACCCGCATGAGTGAGCCCACCGCCCCCGATCCGTCCGAGCTGTCCTACGAGCAGGCCCGCGACGAGCTGGTCACGATCGTGCAGCGGCTCGAGACCGGCGGCACCACGCTCGAGGAGTCGCTGACCCTCTGGGAGCGCGGCGAGGCGCTCGCCGAGGCGTGCCAGCGCTGGCTCGACGGCGCGCGCGCCCGGCTCGATCCCGCTCAGGAGGCGAAGGGCTCCAAGGACGCCACGTAGTCCTCCAGCACGTCGCGCTCGGCGCTGCCGGTGACCACGACGGCCTCCTCACCGACGAGGCCGGCGAAGGTGGTGGTGTCCTCCGGACCGGTGCGCACCTGCCAGGCGCGCCCGGCGATCTTCACCGTGCCGGCCTCCTCGCCGCCGGGGGCGCGGTCCTCCACGAGGGTGCCCAGGCCCTGGGCGTCGCCCCGTCGCTGGCTGAGCCCCACGTACTCGTCGTCGCCGGTCACGAGGTTCAGCTGCCACCGGCCGTCGATCAGCTCGGCGCGGGTGGCGCGCCAGCGGTCGGGCACCTCGGCGGGCACCAGCGGGACGAAGCCGGCGCGGCTCTCGACGACGCCGGCCGCGGCACGCCAGTCGACCTCGGAGGTGGGGTTCTCGGGGGTCACCGTCAGCAGCCGGCCGAGCAGCCACACGACCAGCACGCCGACCCCCAGCACCAGCACCGAGCGCAGGACGTCGCCCATCGCAGGATTGCCCCGGGAATAGCCGCTCATCGTGCTCCTGTCCTCACCTGCGCCGACCGATCAGTCGTCGCGGCCAGCCTAACCTTCGCAACCAGTAGGATGACCGCGTGGACCGACTGAAGCCCGCCGAGGCCGCCCCTGACCGCAACCTCGCCCTGGACCTCGTCCGTGTGACCGAAGCCGGGGCCATGGCCGCCGGCCGCTGGGTCGGGCGCGGCGACAAGAACGGCGCCGACGGCGTCGCGGTCAACGCCATGCGCTCGATGATCAACACCGTGGCGATGGACGGCGTCGTGGTCATCGGCGAGGGCGAGAAGGACGAAGCCCCGATGCTCTACAACGGCGAGCACGTCGGCGACGGCACGGGCCCCGAGTGCGACGTCGCCGTCGATCCCATCGACGGCACGACCCTGACGGCCAAGAGCCTGCCCAACGCGATCTCGGTCATGGCCGTCGCGCCCCGCGGCTCGATGTACGACCCCTCCGCGGTCTTCTACATGGAGAAGCTCATCGCCGGCCCCGAGGCCGCCGACAAGGTCGACATCCGGCTCCCCGCCGCCGAGAACATCGCGATCGTCGCCAAGGCCAAGGGCCTCGACGTCGAGGACGTCACCGTGTGCGTGCTTGACCGGCCGCGCCACGACGCGCTGGTCCAGGAGATCCGCCAGACCGGCGCCCGCATCAAGCTCATCACCGACGGCGACATCGCCGGCGGCATCACCGCCGCCCGTCCCGACTCCGGCGTCGACCTGCTGCTGGGCATCGGGGGCACCCCCGAGGGCATCATCACCGCCGTCGCGATGAAGTGCCTCGGCGGCGTCATCCAGGCCCGCCTCACGCCGATCGACGACGACGAGCGCCAGCGCGCGATCGACGCCGGCCACGACCTCGACCGGATCCTCACCACCGAGGACCTCGTCACCGCCGACGACTGCTTCTTCGTGGCCACCGGAATCACCACCGGCAACCTGATGCGCGGCGTGCGGTACGGCGCCGGCAGCGCCACGACCGAGTCGATCGTCATGCGCTCGCGCTCGGGCACGATCCGCACGATCCGCAGCGAGCACCGCCTCGAGAAGCTGCGCGCGTACTCCTCCGTCGACTACGAGCACTGAGACCCGATCGATGGACGCCGGGCAGGCTCGCGACGAGACCGTCGACGTCTCCGACGAGCTCTTCGCGCACCTGCCCAGCGGCCTCGACCTGTGCCACCAGACCTTCGGTGACCCCCAGGACGAGTCCGTCCTGCTGATCATGGGGCTCGGCGGTCCCATGACGTGGTGGCCCGCCGAGTTCTGCGAGCTGCTCGCCCGGCGCGGGTTCCACGTCATCCGGTTCGACAACCGCGACACCGGCCGATCGACCAAGCTCCGGCACCACCGGGTGTCGCGGTCCGACGTCGTCAAGGCCTTCCTCGGCCGCGGCACGGCGCCGTACGGGATCGACGACCTGGCCGACGACGCGGCGGGCCTGCTCGACCACCTCTCGGTCGACGCCGCCCACGTCGTCGGCGTCTCGATGGGTGGCATGATCGCCCAGACGCTGGCCGTCGAGCACGCCGACCGCGTCCGCTCCCTCACCTCGATCATGTCCACGACCGGCCGCCGCAAGGTGGGCTGGATCCACCCGCGGGTGGTCCGCACGATGCTCGCCCAGGCGGGTCGCACGCGCCCGGAGTTCGCCGAGGTCTCGGTCCAGAACGGCAAGGTGCTGGGCTCGCCCGCGTTCCCCACCGACGACGACGTCGCCTACGCCCGCGCCCTCGAGACGTACGACCGGGGCTGGATCGGCAGCGGCGTCCTGCGCCACATGATGGCGGTCCTCACCCAGTCGGACCGCACCGAGCGCCTCGGCGTCATCTCGGTGCCCACGCAGGTGATCCACGGGTCGAAGGACCTGCTGGTCCACCGGTCCGGCGGCCGCGCCACCGCCGACGCGATCCGCGGCGCCACGCTGCTCGAGATCGCCGGGATGGGCCACGACCTGCCGGCCCAGCTGTACGAGACCTTCGCCGACGCGATCGTCGCGACCGCCGCCCGCGCCCGCTGACCCGAAATGGGCAGCAACCGCTGCGCCTACTAGGGTTCGGGCCATGACCGAAAACAACACCGAATGGCGCATCGAGCACGACACGATGGGCGAGGTCAAGGTCCCCGCCGACGCCCTGTGGCGGGCCCAGACCCAGCGCGCCGTCGAGAACTTCCCGATCTCCGGCACGCCGATCGAGTCGGCGCAGATCCGGGCCCTGGCCCAGATCAAGGCCGCCTGTGCCACCGCCAACGCCGAGTTGGGCATCCTCGAGCAGGACATGGCCGACGCCATCGTCGCCGCCGCTGACGAGGTCGCCGCCGGTCGCCACGACGCGCACTTCCCCATCGACGTCTTCCAGACGGGGTCCGGCACGTCGAGCAACATGAACACCAACGAGGTCCTGGCCACGCTGGCGACGAAGAACTCGGGCATCGAGGTGCACCCGAACGACCACGTCAACGCCTCGCAGTCCAGCAACGACGTGTTCCCGACCTCGATCCACGTCGCGGCCACCGAGTCGGCCCTCACGGTCCTCATCCCCGCGCTGGACCACCTCGCGAAGAGCCTCGAGGCCAAGGCCACGGAGTTCGCCGAGGTCGTCAAGTCCGGCCGCACCCACCTGATGGACGCCACCCCGGTCACCCTCGGCCAGGAGTTCGCCGGCTACGCCGCCCAGATCCGCCGCGGCATCGAGCGCGTCGAGGCATCGCTGCCGCGCACGGCCGAGGTCCCCCTCGGCGGCACGGCCGTCGGCACGGGCATCAACACCCCGCAGGGCTTCCCGCAGCGGGTCATCGAGATCCTCGCCGAGCGCACCGGCCTGCCGCTGACCGAGGCGCGCGACCACTTCGAGGCCCAGGGCGCCCGCGACGGCCTGGTCGAGATGTCCGGCCAGCTGCGCACGATCGCGGTGAGCCTGGTCAAGATCAACAACGACCTGCGCTGGATGGGCTCGGGCCCGCGCACCGGCCTGGGCGAGATCCACCTGCCCGATCTGCAGCCCGGGTCGAGCATCATGCCCGGCAAGGTCAACCCGGTCCTGCCGGAGGCCACCCTCATGGTGTGCGCCCAGGTCATCGGCAACGACGCCGCCATCGCGTTCGCCGGCGCCTCGGGCTCGTTCGAGCTCAACGTGATGCTGCCGGTCATCGGCCGCAACATCCTCGAGTCGATGCGGCTGCTGGCCAACGCCTCCACGACGCTCGCCGACCGCTGCATCGACGGCATCACCGCCGACGTCGACCGCTGCCGCGAGCTGGCGGAGTCGAGCCCCTCGGTCGTCACGCCGCTCAACCGCCACATCGGCTACGAGAACGCCGCGGCGATCGCGAAGAAGGCCGTCAAGGAGCGCAAGACGATCCGCCAGGTCGTGATCGAGGAGGGCTACGTCGAGCGCGGCGACATCAGCGAGGCCGACCTCGACAGCGCCCTCGACGTCATGAGCATGACCCACCCGTAAGGGCTCCGGTCCTCACGCCGCCCTCTCCCCTCGGGGACGGGCGGCGTGCTCGTCTCAGCCGACCTTCTCGGCCACGACGTAGCCGTCGCGGTCGAACACGATCCGGTAGGTGCCGCCGTGCTGGGCGCCGTGCTCGAGCGGGTCGCGCGGCATCAGGTTGCGGTCGAAGATCAGGTAGTCCGGCACCACGTCGCCGATCGTGCCCTCCCAGTACGCCTCGTCGTGACTGCTGGTGAGGTACTTCAGCACGGCGATGTCGGTCTCGACCACCGCGTCCTCGGGGATGGTCCCGATCGCGTCCTGCAGCGCCTCACGCCGCGGCGAGGCGTCCCACGTCGTCGGCTCCAGCAGCTTCACCAGAGGTCCACCGGCGAGCAGGTAGCCGCCGACGGCCGCTCCCAGCACCACGCCCGGCCACTCGAGCCAGCGACGTCGGCCGATCGCGTCGATCATCGCCACGAACACGATCGGCATGATCACGATCGAGTAGTGCCATTCGGTGCCCCAGTAGTACTCGACGTCGCCGAAGAACCGCCACACGAACGTCGGTGCGGCCACGACCGCCCACGGCGACCAGAGCGCGGCGAAGCCCGTGACGCCGAGCGTGAGCAGCAGGGTGAGGAGCTTGCGGTCGGCCTCGGTCGTCAGCGTCTCCCACAGGCCCACCTCGCCGCCGAGGTTGTCGGTGTAGTCGTAGCCGCCGCCGGTGTTGAACGACGGGATGACGACCCAGACGACCAGCACCAGCGCGACCGCGCCGCCGATCGCCAGCAGCAGGCCCCGGCGCCGCTCGCCCGCCAGCCACAGAGCCACGCCCACGGCCGCGACGGTGACGCCCATGTCCTCCTTCACCAGCAGCAGCGGCAGCGACCACCACACCACCGCGCTCCAGCGCTGCTCGACGAACGCGACGCCGGCCATCGCCAAGATCGGCACGGCGAACGCCACCTCGTGGAAGTCGGCCACGACGGCGTTGCCGAAGCCGAACGCCAGCCCGTACATCAGCGCGATGGTCCACCCGACGCGTACGCCGAGGCGCTCGACGGCGAGCTTGGTCACCGGCACGACCGACAGGCCGATCAGCACCCCCTGGGCGACGAGGAGCGTCTGCCCCGAGGGGAACAGCCAGTAGGCCGGCGCGAGTAGGGCGTCGATCGGCGAGAAGTGATCGCCCAGGATGTTGTAGTCCGGCCCCTTCACCGGGACGATCGGTGCCTCGAACCGCGAGTACGCCTTCACGGCCTGCTCGAAGATCGCGTTGTCCCAGGAGTTGACCGTCAGCCGGCGCCAGGACAACAGGGAGATCAGGGAGTAGAGCACTCCGACGACCACGGCCCAGCCCCACGGCATCCATCGCTTCACGCTCGACACCGTACCGGGCGGTAACCCGACGTTGCGTCCTCTCGGCACGACGTCCCACGGCGCGGTCTGCCCCGCCCGGGGGTGTCCCACGACGTAGTGTTCGAGCATGAGTCGGTCGCGCAGGATCTCGGTGGCGCTGATCGCGGTTCTGGCCCTGGGGCTCTTGGCCCTCCTGGTCCTGGTCAACGTCCGTGCCGCGCCCGATGCCGAGGCCCCGAACACCCCCGCGTCACAGGCCGAGCAGCCGCCGGTCGAGGTCGACGGCGTCACGACCGTCCGGCTGGAGGTGCCCACCGACGACCTCGCCGAGGAGCCCCCGGCGGCGTGCACCGAGCTGATCACCAGCATCGAGGACCCCACCTCGGTCGAGCTCACGGTGCGCGACCCCGCCGGTGACGAGCAGGAGCTCGACGCCGACGTGCGGGTGTCCGAGACCGCGAACCCGTGGCTCGGGCTGAAGCGGCCCTATGACCTCGAGCTCGCCGAGCCCGCCTCCGTCCTGGGCCTGCCCGCCTCGCGGGACTGGGTGCTGCTGGACCACTTCGCCGACCGGTCGCTGCTGCGCACCGCCGGCGCGATGGAGATCGCCCGACGCCTCGGCTTCGACTGGGTGCCCCGGCTGGTGCCGGCCAACCTCGAGATCAACGGCGCCCCGTGCGGGCTGTACTCGTTCGGCGAGCGCCCCACCGCCCAGGAGGGTCGCGCCGAGCTCGAGGACGACGACGTGCTGCTCCTGGCCGACAGCCGCGACCTCGACCACCCGCGGTTCCGCACCGACCGCGGACTGCAGCTCTACCTGCCCGGCAGCGAGGGCGGCGCGTCCGAGGCCGCGGTGCGCTTCCAGCGGATCGAGGATCTGCTCTACGACCGCGAGTTCCCGGACAACGGCTACCGCGACCGGATCGACGTCGCCTCGTTCGTCGACTGGTACCTGCTGAACGAGCTCACCAAGAACCTCGGCAGCCCGTTCGACGACGACGTCCTCATGGTGCTGCGCGGCGACGACACCGTGGCGATGGGTCCGCCGTGGGCCTTCGACGCGTCGCAGGGCAACCGCAGCAACGGCTCGTGGCGCCTCGACCATCCGAAGGGCTGGTGGCTCCAGCGCGCCTGGTACGACATCAGCGACGACCCGGGCTGGCGCCAGGCGTTCTCGCCGACCCAGCTGTGGAACCAGCGCAAGGGCCACTACCTCACCGTGCTCATGTCCGACCCGTGGTTCGCGCGCCGCGTGGCCGACCGCTGGGCCGAGGTCTCGAAGGACATGGCGACGATCGGCGACTTCATCGACGAGCGGGCCGCCGTGATCGCCGACGACGCCGCCGACAACTTCAGCCCGCCGGAGGTCGACGGCCCGGGGCTGCCGCTGACCGCCAGCGCCTTCGACAACGACCCCGTCACCTACGTCTTCGCCAACGACGACCCCACGGTCGAGGTGCGCGAGGGCTGGCAGAACGAGGTCGACCTGCTGCGCCGCTGGATCGAGCGCCGCGTCGCCTGGTTCGACGGCGAGCTGCTGGACTGAGGTCCGCTCAGCCCAGGCGGGCGGCCAGGTCGCGCGCGGCCCGGACGAGCGACGCGTTGTCGGGCGCCATGCTTCCGTCGGGCAGGTGCACGGTGTCCTCCAGCCCGATCCGGGTCTCGAGGCCCAGTCGCACCGCCAGGCGCAGCGCCGGCCACGCCGACTCCCCCTCGCCGTGCAGGAGGATCTGGACGTCCGGAGCCTGCGCGCGCACCGCCCGGACCATCTCCTCGCCCAGCACGGTGACCTGCTCCTCGCCGATGCGGTCGGGGAGCTCGAGCAGCACCCGCGTCACCGAGTCGCGGACGGGCGACTCGGCCCAGTCGCGGACGTCGTCGAGCGACCACAGCCCGGCCTCGATGCCGACGCTCTGCTCGAAGAGCGCCTCCACGACCGCGGCCGAGCCGGCCTCGTGCCAGTTGACCGACGCCAGGTGCGGGACCAGTCCCCACGCGCGGATCGCGGCCACGCGCTCGGTCGGGTCGGGCAGCGCCCACTCCCCCGTCGTGACGCTGATGGGCAGGGCAGGCGCGGCGACGTGCACCGCGGCGATGAGGGCGTCGACGAAGTCGGGAGCGAGCGTGTCGAGCCCGTCGTCGCCCTTCGGGTGCAGGTGCACGCAGTCGGCACCGGCCGCCACGACCGCGGCGACGTCGTCGGCGATCTGCTCGGGGGTCACCGGCAGGGCCGGGTGCGCGGCCGGCGGCCGCGCGCCGTTCAGGCAGGCCTGGATCGTGATCGGCCCGCCCATGGGGTCACAGTCCCGGGAACCAGAGGTTCATCTCGCGCGCCGCGGACTCCTCGGAGTCCGAGGCGTGCACGAGGTTCTCGCGGTTCGACAGCGACAGGTCGCCGCGGATCGTGCCGGGTGCGGCCTTCCGGCCGTCGGTGGCGCCGTTCAGGGCGCGGACGACGTCGATGGCCTCGTCGCCCTCGAGCACCATCGCGACCAGCGGGCCGGACGTCGCGAACTCGCGCAGCGGCGGGTACCACGGCTGCTCGACGTGCTCGGCGTAGTGCGCGTCGGCCATCTCGGCGTCGATCGCGCGGTGCTGCATCGCGACGATGCGCAGGCCCTTGGCCTCGTAGCGCGACGTCACCGCCCCCACCAAGCCGCGCGCGACGGCATCGGGTTTGATGAGAACAAGCGTGCGCTGCGTCATGAGCACAACCTATCCCGCGCGCTGTTCGAGGAGTTCCCATGGTCGACAGCACCCGCCCCCTGCCGGACGCCTGGTGGCGTGACGCCGTGATCTACCAGGTCTATCCGCGGTCCTGGGCGGACTCCGACGGCGACGGGATCGGCGACCTGCCGGGCATCACGTCCCACCTCGACCACCTGGCCGCGCTGGGCGTCGACGCGGTGTGGCTGTCGCCGTTCTACACGAGTCCGCAGAACGACGCGGGCTACGACGTCGCCGACTACCGCAACGTGGATCCGCTGTTCGGCACGCTGGCCGACTTCGACGCGCTGACCGACCGCGCCCACGAGCTGGGCCTGCGCGTCATCGTCGACCTCGTGCCCAACCACTCCTCCAGCGAGCACGCGTGGTTCCGGGCCGCGCTGGACGCGGAGCCCGGCAGCCCCGAGCGCGCGCGGTACATCTTCCGCGACGGCCGCGGCGACGACGGCGAGTTCCCGCCCAACAACTGGCAGAGCACCTTCGGCGGCCCGGCGTGGACCCGCACCGAGAAGGCCGACGGCACGCCCGGCCAGTGGTACCTGCACCTGTTCGACCCGACGCAGCCAGACTTCGACTGGAACAACCCCGAGGTGCAGGAGGAGTTCCGCTCGATCCTGCGGTTCTGGCTCGACCGCGGCGTCGACGGCTTCCGGATCGACGTGGCGCACGGCCTGCACAAGGAGGCCGGCCTACCCGACGCCCCCGCCGAGTACGACATCGCCACCCACGCCACCTCCGTGCAGCCCATGTGGGACAAGCCCGAGGTGCACGAGGTCTACCGCGACTGGCGCCGCCTCGTCGACGAGTACCGCGTCGAGGGCGAGGACGCCGACCGGATCCTCGTGGCCGAGGCGTGGGTCGTCCCCGACGACTCCCTGGCGAAGTACGTGCGCCCCGACGAGCTGCACCAGTCGTTCAACTTCGGCTACCTCATGACGCCGTGGACGCAGCGGCACCAGCGCGAGTCGATCACCAACGCGCTCGCGGCGACCGCCGCCGTCGGTGCGCCGCAGACCTGGGTGCTGTCGAACCACGACGTCCCCCGGCACGCCTCGCGGCTGTCGTACGACATCGACAGGCCGACCCGCATCCTGGGCATCGGCCCCGACGACCCTCAGCCCGACGCCACCGTGGGCCTGCGCCGCGCCCGTGCCGCCACGGCCGTGATGCTCGCGCTGCCGGGCTCGGCCTACCTCTACCAGGGCGAGGAGCTGGGTCTGCCCGAGGCGACGACCCTCCCCGACGACGTGCGCCAGGACCCCACGTTCGCGCGCACCCACGGCGAGGACGTGGGCCGCGACGGCTGCCGCGTGCCGGTGCCGTGGCACGCCGACCAGCCCGCCTTCGGCTTCAACACCACCGGCAAGAGCTGGCTGCCCCAGCCCGAGGTCTACGGCGACCTGGCCCCCAACCGCCAGGACGGGGTGGCCGGCAGCACCCTGGAGTTCTACCGCCGGGTGCTGGCCACGCGGCGGCGGTACGGCCTGGGCTGCGGCGAGCTGCACTGGCAGGACCTCGGCGAGGACGTCCTCGCCTTCACGATCACCGCCGACGGTGGGCGTCGGGTGCAGGTCGTCACCAACTTCGGGGACACGTCGATCGACCTGCCCCACGGCGAGCTCCTGGTGGTCAGCGGGTCGCTCGACGGGCATCGCCTGCCGACCGACACGACGGCCTGGGTCGCTCCCGGCTGAGCCACCGTCCTTCCCCGGGACTTGCGGGTTTCTTCCGCCCGCCGTAGTTTCATGTGAGCGGCGTCACATTTCCACAGGTCGCACGCCGCAGACTCTCGGGGGAAGGTCGGGTGGTGCACGTGACGACGCGAACGAGGATGTCCCGCCGAGGAGTCGGCTTGGCCGCTGCCGCGACGCTGCTGCTGTCGCTGGCCGCCTGCGGCGGAGGCGACGAAGGCGGTACACCGGTCATCAACCTGTTCGGCGGCGCGTCCGCCACCGGCTTCCAGGACCTGATCGACGGCTGCAACGAACAGGCCGACGGCGCCTACCGCATCGAGGGCAACCTCGTGCCGAGCGACGCGGACGGTCAGCGCGAGCAGCTGGTCCGCCGCCTCGCCGCCGGCGACGAGGGCATGGACCTGCTCGGCATGGACGTCGTCTGGACGGCCGAGTTCGCCGAGGCGGGCTGGATCCTGCCGCTGACCGAGGAGCAGGCCGCCGCCGCGTCGGAGGACACGCTCGCGGTCCCGCTGGAGACGGCGACGTGGAAGGACAAGCTCTACGGCATCCCGAAGCACACCAACGCCCAGATCCTCTGGTACCGCAAGTCCCTGGTCGAGAAGGCCGGCAACGGCAAGCCGCCCGCCACGTGGGACGAGATGTTCGACATGGCCGAGAAGCTCAAGGCCGACGGCGACCCGTACCAGATCGGGTTCACCGGAGCCCGCTACGAGGGCCTGGTGGTCGGCTTCAACACGATCCTGTCCTCCTTCGGCGGCACCATCGTCAACGACGACAGCACCAAGTCCACGATCGACGACAAGACCACCGAGGCCCTCGGCCTGCTGAGCCGCCTCGCCGAGTCCGGGTTGGCCAGCCGCTCGCTCTCGAACTCCCAGGAGCCCGAGGTCTTCGCGCAGCTGCAGAACGGCGAGTCGGCCTTCAGCCTCAACTGGCCCTACGTCGGCAGTGCGATGCGCGAGGCGGCCCCCGACATCGCCGACGACCTCGGCTTCGCCACGTTCCCGAGCGCGGTCGAGGGTCAACCGTCGAAGGTCACGGTCGGCGGCATGAACTTCGCGATCAGCAAGTTCAGCGAGCACCCGGAGGAGGCGTTCGACGCGGCCATGTGCCTGCGCTCCCCCGAGAACCAGCTCAAGCACGCGATCACCGCCGGTGAGCCGCCGGTCAACGAGACGGTCTTCGACGAGCCGGAGTTCAAGAAGGTCTACCCGCAGGGCCCGGTCCTGCTGGAGTCCCTCGAGGCCGCCAGCTCGCGACCGATCTCGCCGGTCTACCAGAACATCTCGACGATCATCTCGTCGACGCTCTCGCCGCCCACGAGCATCGATCCCGAGGCGACGACCAAGGAGTTGGAGGGCGCCATCAACGACGCCATCGAGGGGAAGGGGATCCTGCCATGAGCGTCACCGCTCCCGTCGACGAGCGCACGGAGGACGAAAGCGCCGCGATCGCCCGCCAGCGGCACAGCGAGGGCAAGAAGGCCGAGCGCCGCCTGGGCCTGATGCTGGTCGCACCCGCCGCCATCTTGATGGTGGCCGTCACGGCCTACCCGATCGGCTACGCCCTGTGGCTGTCGTTCTTCCGTGCCGACCTGCGCACGCCCGACGACAACGAGTTCGTCGGCCTGGACAACTACATCACGGTCCTGTCCAGCGACATCTGGTGGAAGGCCTTCGGGTTCACCCTGCTGCTGACCGTCGTGAGCGTCGTCTTCGAGCTCATCCTCGGCATGGCGCTGGCGATCGTGATGCACCGCACCATCGTCGGTCGCGGCCTGGTCCGCACCTCGGCCCTCGTGCCGTACGCGATCGTCACCGTGGTCGCCGCCTTCAGCTGGCGCTTCGCCTGGAGCCAAGGCATCGGCTGGCTGGCCGGCGACAGTGCACCGCTGACCGGGCAGTGGAGCTCCTTCTGGATCATCGTGCTGGCCGAGGTCTGGAAGACCATCCCGTTCATGGCGCTGCTGCTGATGGCCGGACTCGCGCTCGTGCCCGAGGACCTGCTGAAGGCCGCCTCCATCGACGGCGCGTCGGCGTGGCAGCGGTTCTGGAAGGTCACCGTCCCGCTGATCAAGCCGTCGATCCTGGTCGCCGTCCTGTTCCGCACCCTCGACGCCTTCCGCGTCTTCGACAACATCTACGTGCTGACCAGCGGCGCCAACGAGACGTCCAGCGTCTCGATCGTCGCCTACAACAACCTGATGCGAGGCCTCAACCTCGGCATCGGCTCGACGATGTCGGTGCTGATCTTCCTGGCGATCGCGATCATCGCGTTCATCTTCATCAAGCTGTTCGGGGCCGCGGCTCCGGGCTCCGACGAAGGGAGGCGGTGACGATGAGCACCACGACGGAGACGACGAAGACCAAGTCGATCTGGTGGGTGGTGAACGCGATCGTCCTGCTGTACGCGTTCATCCCGGTGGTGTGGATCATCTCGCTGTCTCTCAAGCCGGACGCGACCCTCAACGACGGCTCGTTCCTGCCCACCAAGGTCACCAGCGAGCACTACGAGGCGATCTTCGCCAACGACAGCTTCACCCGGGCCCTGATCAACTCGATCGGCATCTGCCTGATCGCGACGTTCATCGCGCTGATCGTGGGCACCATGGCCGCGTACGCGGTGGCCCGCCTGGACTTCCCGGGCAAGTCGCTCGTGGTCGGCGTCTCGCTGATGATCGCCATGTTTCCGCAGATCGCCCTGGTCACGCCGCTGTTCAAGATCCTCACCGGGATCGGCCTGTTCGACACCTGGCTCGGCCTGATCATCCCGTACATCACCTTCGCGCTGCCGCTGGCGATCTACACCCTGAGCGCCTTCTTCCGCGAGATCCCGTGGGAGCTCGAGAAGGCCGCCAAGATGGACGGCGCCACGCCGTACCAGGCGTTCCGCAAGGTCATCGCCCCGCTGGCCATGCCGGGCGTGTTCACCACGGCCATCCTGGTCTTCATCACCTGCTGGAACGACTTCCTCTTCGCGCTGTCGCTGACCTCCAGTGAGCGCTCCCGCACCGTGCCCGCCGCCCTGAGCTACTTCACCGGCGCCACGACGTTCGAGAAACCGACCCAGACGGTGGCCGCCGCCGCGGTGGTCATCACCATCCCGATCGTCATCTTCGTCCTCTTCTTCCAGCGCCGGATCGTTGCCGGCCTCACCAGCGGCGCCGTCAAGGGCTGAAAGGAACTCATCATGGCTGAAATCGTTCTGGACCACGTGGTCAAGCGGTACCCCGACGGCGCGGTGGCGGTGGAGGACTTCAACCTCCACATCGAGGACGGGGAGTTCATCATCCTCGTGGGCCCGTCCGGCTGCGGGAAGTCGACGACCCTGAACATGATCGCGGGGCTGGAGGACATCACCACCGGCGACCTGAGGATCGACGGCTCGGTGGTCAACGACAAGGCCCCGAAGGACCGCGACATCGCGATGGTGTTCCAGTCCTATGCGCTGTACCCGCACATGACCGTCTACGAGAACATGGCGTTCCCGCTGCGGCTGGCCGGCACCGACAAGGCGACGATCGACCAGAAGGTCCAGGAAGCCGCGAAGATGCTCGAGCTCGAGGCGCACCTCGACCGCAAGCCCTCGAACCTCTCCGGTGGTCAGCGCCAGCGCGTCGCGATGGGTCGCGCGATCGTCCGCAGCCCCAAGGCGTTCCTCATGGACGAGCCGCTGTCGAACCTCGACGCGAAGCTGCGCGTGCAGATGCGCACGCAGGTGGCGCGGATCCAGAAGACCCTCGGCACGACCACCGTCTACGTCACGCACGACCAGACCGAGGCCATGACCCTCGGCGACCGCGTCGTCGTGATGCGCGCCGGCAAGATCCAGCAGGTGGGCTCCCCCACCGACCTGTACGACCACCCGAACAACCTCTTCGTGGCCGGCTTCATCGGCAGCCCGTCGATGAACTTCGTGCCCGGCACGATCAACGGCGACACGCTCGACACCCCGCTGGGCGACCTGCCCGTGCCCGACACGGCCCGCGAGGCCCTGCGGTCCGGCAGCGCCAACCGCGAGGTGATCGTCGGCATCCGTCCCGAGCACTTCGAGGACGCGTCGCTCATGGCTGACGACGCCCACGGGGCCCGGACGAGCGTGACGGTCGACCTGGTCGAGCAGATGGGCTCGGACGTCTACGCGTACTTCACCGTGCAGGGCGGTGCCGCGAACGCCGACCTGGAGGACCTGGCCAAGGACACCGGGCAGGACATGACGGGCGAGGGCACGCAGATCAACGCGCGCCTCAGCGCCGAGTCGCGGGTCAAGGCCGGCGACACCGCCGAGCTCTACATCGACACCGCCAAGGTCCAGATCTTCGACGCCCAGAGCGGCGAGAACATCAGCCGGACGTCCTGACGGTCAGCGCGGCTTGCGTCGCCGCCGCTTGCCGGCGGCGACGTCGCGCATGATCTCGCGGTTCCACGCGTGCTCGCGGATGAGGCGGTACCGCTCGCCCGAGACGCGCATGTACGCGTCGCCGTCGGTCTCGTCCTCGCCCTTGAGGCCCGCCTCGTTGACGAGCTCGAGGACGGGCAGGAACTCCTCGTCGTACCACCGGCGCGCCATGGTCTTCTTGTCCATCAGCTCGCCCTCGGACTGCATCGTGCGCGCCGCCCAGGCCTCGACCATCTCGGCGAGCATCCCGTAGGCGTGGGGGCGCGTCACCCGCACCCGCTCGCGCACCGACGGCGTGAGCGGCACCCGCTGGATGAACACCTTGCGCCAGTGCTTGATCTCGAGATCCTCGCGGCGGCCGATGTCGCGCGGCTCGAGGAGGGTCTGCACCTCGGTGACCTCGGCCTCGATGAGCCGCAGCCGCAGCGCGCGGGCCACCGAGACGCGGTGGTGCCCGTCGCGCACGAAGTAGTAGTCGCCGAGCTTGTAGACGTCGATGGGCGGGATCTCCTCGCCCACGCGGCTGGCCCGCGCGATCCGCTCCCAGCGGGCCCGGCTCTTGTCGGACGTGGGCCGGAACCGGCGGTCGAAGTCGCGCACCTTGTCGACCGACCCGATGATCGCGTCGAGCGGGATGAGGTGCAGGCCGATGCGACGCTCACCGCGGCGGCCCAGCGCGTCGACGACCTCGTCGAACGAGAGGGCCTGGGTGCTGCCGCCGCCCTCGCCGCGCAGGCGGGCCGCGAGCGCGGAGAGCGTCTGCAGGCGCCGAGCCCGCATGAAGTCGCTCTCGGCGTCGATCCGGGGGGATCCCGAATCAGCCATGACCGCCCACCGGGTCCGGGTCGAGGGCCGTCGCGATCTCCATCAGCTTGTAGGGCACGACGTTGCGGATCGTGGTGTCCCCGATCATGCGGTCGGGCTGGGCCTGGCCGTACGGGTGGATGTGGCCGTGGAGGTGCCAGCGCGGCTGCAGGGTCTCGAGGACCTCGTGCAGCGCCTCGAAGCCGTGGTGCGGCGGGTCGTCGCCGTCGCCGAGGCCGCGTGGAGGCGAGTGGGTCAGCAGGACGTCGACCCCTCCCCCACGCTTGGCGGCCACCTTGAGCAGGCGCCTGGCGCGTTTGGCGAACTCGTCCTGGGTGTACTGGTTGGGGCCGTCGTTGTAGCGGATGCTGCCGCCGAGGCCGGCGATGCGCAGCCCGGCGACGTCGACGATCGACTCGTCCGCGTTGGTGCCGCCGAGCGGCCGCGGGTCCTCCTGGGGCATCCCGTTGCTGGTCAACCAGCCGCGGAAGCCCGACAACGGCGCCTCGACCTCGGGATCGTGGTTGCCCGGCACGAACACCACCGGGACGTCGAGCATCGAGGACAGGAACTCCAGGTAGTCCCACGGCAGGTCGCCGGCGGCCAGGACCACGTCGGGGCGCAGCCGACGCACGCCGGCGTCGTGGATCACCGGCGAGATCTCGTCTGCGACCACGAGGACCCGAGCCATGGCTCCACCGTACCCGGGGCAGGGGTGACTCAGGTCACATCCCGGCGATGGAGCGGGTGACGAAGCGGCGCGCCTACTCGCCCGCCGCGGCCCAGCGAGCCTTGTCGGCCTCGATCCTGCGGCCGAGGAAGAAGGCGCCCAGCCACAGGGCGGCGAACATCAGCCCGATGAAGAACATGATCGGCACGAGGAGCCCCAGCGCGATCGTGGCCGCCTGGATGGCGTGGCCCAGCCAGTACGCCCACGGCCGGCGCAGCAGGCCGGTCGTGACGAGGCACAGCACCGCGAGGCCGCCGCCGAGCAGCGAGGCGACGAGCGGGTCGACGTCCTGGACGGCGATCATGACCGGGATCGACAGGCCCAGGATGATCGCCTGGAGGGTCAGCATCGCCGCGCACATGTGCCTCATGCGGGGTCGCCCTCCGCGCCGCGCAGCAGCGTGCGCGCCTCACCGACGGTGACGACCGAGCCGGTGACGAGCACGCCGGCGGACCCGATCGAGTCGCCGAACTCCTCGCCGGGCGCGTCGGCGAACGAGATCGCGCGCTCGAGTGCGTCGTCGAGGCGGGGCACGACCTCGATCCGGTCGAGGCCGAACACCCCGGCCGCGACCTGGGCCAGATCGGCGGCGGGCAGGGACCGCTCGGTGCTGTTCTGCGTGCAGATCAGGTGGGCCACGACGGGCTCGAGCTCGCGCAGGATCTCCTCGGCGTCCTTGTCGGCCATGATGCCGACGACGCCGATGAGCGGGCTGAAGGCGAACTCCTCGCTGACCGACTCGACCATCGCGCGCACGCCGTGCGGGTTGTGCGCCGCGTCGAGGACGACCGTGGGGCTGCGCCGGACGACCTCGAGGCGGCCGGGCGACGTCACCGCGCCGAAGCCCGCGCGGATCAGGTCGGGGTCGAGCTGGGCGTCGCCGGTGAACACCTCGACGGCGGCCAGCGCCAGCGCGGCGTTGCGTGCCTGGAACGCTCCGTGCAGGGGAAGCAGGATGTCCTCGTAGCGGCCCTTGACGCCCTCGATCGTGAACAGCTGGCCGCCGACGGCCGCGGTGCGCGACTCGACGCGGAAGTCGGCCCCCTCGAGGACGAGCATCGAGCCGACCTCGTTGGCGCGGCGCATCATGACCTCCAGCACCTCCTCGGGCTGGGAGGCCAGGACCGTGCGGCTGCCGGGCTTGATGATGCCCGACTTCTCGACCGCGATGTCGGCGGGCGTGTCCCCGAGGTAGGAGGCGTGGTCGACGTCGATCGGGGTGATCACCGCGACCGACGCGTCGGCGACGCTCGTGGCGTCCCACGCGCCGCCCATCCCGACCTCGACCACGGCGACGTCGACCGGGGCGTCGGCGAAGGCGGCGTACCCCATCGCCACGAGCATCTCGAAGAAGCTCAGCGGGTGCGGCTGGTCGCGGTCGACGAGGTCGGCGTAGATCGCGACGTCGGCGTAGGCGTCGACGAACAGGTCGTCGCTCAATGGCTCGCCGTCGATGCAGATGCGCTCGTTGATCCGCTGCAGGTGCGGGCTGGTGAACCGGCCCGTGCGCAGGTCCAGGGCGCGCAGCAGGGCGTCGATCATCCGGCTGGTGGAGGTCTTGCCGTTCGTGCCGGTCAGCTGGATGACCGGCTGGGCGTGCTGCGGGTCGCCCATCAGCTCGCAGACGGCGCGGATCCGGTCGAGCGAGGGCTCGAGCCGGGTCTCGGGCCAACGGGACAGCAGGGCGAGCTCGACATCGGGGTACGTGGGCCTCATCGCCTCCAGTATCCCACCGCGCGACGACCCGCCCGCCACGCCACGGGAGTGACCGACGAGGGCGCGGTGACGGGCGTGAAGCGTGCGGCGCAATGGGCGGCAAGATGGGGGATCTCACCCATGGCCAGGATCGGCGGCGCGGGCGGAAACTGGACGGATGAATCGTCAGGTGGCTGGGTGGATCACCCATCGGTGGGTCAAGTGGGCCGTGCTGGCCCTCATGCTGGTGATCGTCGCCGGCCTGGGCTCGTTCGGCGGGAAGCTCGCGAGCGTCCAGGACAACGACATCGCGTCGTGGCTTCCCGACGACGCGGAGTCGACCCGGGTGATCGAGAAGGCGGGCGCGTTCTACGACGAGGACACCGCCCCGGCGATCGTCCTGCTCACGGCGCCGGACCGTGTCGGCCCGCAGGACCTGGCCGCCGCGAAGTCCGCCGTCCAGGACATCGGCGCCCTCGAGGACGTCCCCGTCGGCGAGGTCGTCGGGCCCATCCCGAGCGAGGACGGGCAGGCGCTCCAGCTGATCGTCCCGATGACCTTGGACGAGGAGGGCTGGGAGGAGCTGCCCGGCTGGATCGACGAGGTGAGGGACGCCGCGAAGTCCGCCGTCGCGGACACCGACCTGCGGGTCGACCTCGGCGGTCCGGCGGCGCTCGGCGCCGACCAGGCCGAGTCGTTCGCCGGCATCGACGGCATCCTGCTGCTGTCGGCCGTCGGCGTGGTCGTCGTGATGCTGCTGCTGACCTACCGGAGCCCCCTGCTGTGGCTCATCCCCCTGTTCTGCGGGCTGATGAGCGTCTTCGCCGCCCAAGGCCTGGTCTACCTGCTGGCGAAGTACGCCGACCTCACCGTCAACGGCCAGAGCGCGGGCATCCTCAGCGTCCTGGTCCTGGGCGCCGGGATCGACTACGCGCTGCTGCTGGTGGCGCGCTACCGCGAGGAGCTGCGCCACTACGAGGACCGCCATGAGGCGATGGCCCACGCCCTGCACCGGGCCGCACCAGCCATCTTCGCCAGTGGCAGCACCGTGATCATCGGCCTGCTGTGCCTGGTGTTCGCGCAGATGAACTCGACCGCCGGGCTGGGACCCGTCGGCGCGGCGGGCATCGCGGTCGCGCTGCTGCTCATGCTCGTCCTGCTGCCGGTGCTGCTGGTCATCTTCGGCCGGTGGGTGTTCTGGCCGTTCATCCCGCACTTCGGCGACCCCGAGCGGACGGACGTCGGCATCTGGGCGCGCGTCGGCCGGGGCATCGCGAAGGCCCCGCGCGTGGTCTGGGTGGTCACCTCGCTCGTCCTGCTCGCCCTGTCCTTCGGCGTGGTCAAGCTCGACGCGACGGGCCTCAGCAACGCCGAGTCGTTCACGACGACCCAACCGTCGGTCGTGGCCGAGGAGCGCATCGCCGAGCACTTCCCGGCGAGCGCGGGCGATCCGGTCCAGGTCATCGCGAACGCCGACGGCGCCGCCGAGGTCCGGTCGGTGGTGGCCGGCCTCGAGGGCGTCGACACGGCCTCGGTGACCCCGCCCCAGACCAAGGGCGACCTGGCCTACTTCGAGGCGACCCTCACCGTTTCCAGCGACTCGGCCGCGGCCCGGACCGCCATCGGGGAGATCCGCGACGCCGTCGACGCGGTCGACGGTGCGGACGCCCTGGTGGGCGGCAACACCGCGCTCAACCTCGACGTGCAGAACGCCTCGTCCGCCGACAACCGGCTGATCATCCCGATCATCCTGGTGGTCGTCCTGCTCGTGCTGATGCTCCTGCTGAGGTCGATCGCGGCTCCGCTGATCCTGCTCGTCACCGTGGTGCTGTCGTTCGCCGCGGCGATGGGCATCAGTGCCCTGGTGTTCCGCTACGTGTTCGGCTTCGAGGGGGCCGACTCGTCGTTCCCCCTGTTCGCGTTCGTGTTCCTCGTGGCGCTGGGCATCGACTACAACATCTTCCTGATGACCCGCGTGCGCGAGGAGTCGATCGTGCACGGCACCCGGCGCGGCGCTCTGATCGGGCTGGCGGCCACCGGCGGCGTCATCACGTCCGCCGGCCTGGTGCTGGCCGGCACGTTCTCCGCGCTCGCGACGCTGCCCGTGGTGTTCCTGGCCGAGCTGGGCTTCACCGTGGCGATCGGCGTGCTGCTCGACACGATCATCGTCCGCTCGGTGCTCGTGACCGCCCTCAACCTCGACATCGGCCGCCGGATCTGGTGGCCGAGCCGCCTGTCACGGCCGCAGGAGGCTCAGCGCGAGGAGAAGTCGCTGGCGAGCATCGCGTAGACCCCGGTGTCGGCCCAGGCGCCCTTGAACCACAGGTCCTCGCGGTAGTGCGCCTCCTCGCGCATGCCGAGGCGCAGGCAGAGCTGGACCGACGCGGTGTTGCGCGGGTCGAGCTCGGCGACGACCCGGTGCAGGTGCATCCGCTCGAAGGCGAGCCGGATGAGCGCTCGGGCGCCCTCCTCGGCGAAGCCCTGCCCCTGGAAGTCCGGATGGAGGCCCCAGCCGATCTCGGCGGTGAGGTGGTCGACGCTGCGCAGGCTCAGGTAGAGGTGTCCGATCATGCGTCCGTCGGTGAGGAGCTCGACGGGCATCTCCAGGTAGTCGCCGTCGCGCTCCAGCACGGTGTGGGAGGACCACTCCGCCACCTTCGCGGCCATCTCCTCGCGGCTGCGCGGCTCGAACAGCATGTAGCGGGCGACGTCCTCGCGGGACTGGTACGCGTGGAACGCGTCCACGTCGTCCACCGTGATCGGCCGCAGCCGCAGCCGCGCCGTCTCGATCGGCTCGGTGAAGCGGAACGGCCGGAACTGCGTGCGCACCTCGGGCAGCTCGAGCATCCGGCGCGCCAACGGCGCCAACCGCGCACCCAGCGCGCGGGCCTCGGCGCGGGTGAACCAGCGCGCCTCGGCGATCTCCGCGGCGGCGGTGACGTCGCCGTCGAGCCGCAGGGCGAACACGTCGGCCACGAGGTGGTGGCCGGGCTCGTTGGCGGCGTCCGCCTCGTACCGGCCCCACGACACGAGGTCGTCGGGATCGACCGCGATCAGCAGCTCCTCGGCCAGCTCGCGCACGAGCGCGGCGACCGGCTCCTCCCCCGGCTCGGGCTTGCCGCCCGGCTGCATGAAGATCTCCGACCCCTGCTTGCGCACCATCAGGATCCGGCCCGCCGCGTCGGTCGTGAACGCCGCCACCACGTGGATCGTCGGCCGCTCGGTCTCACCCATGCGATGTCCTCACGGGGCCATCCTGCCTGCCCGGGCCCGTGGTCCACCGACAGCCCGGCGACCCCCGTAGAATCGACGCTTGTGACCACACAGAACCGCGTTCCCGAGAAGCCCGTCCTCGAAGGTCTCGAGGAGAAGTGGGTGGGCGTATGGGCCGAGCAGGGCACGTACGAGTTCGACCGGAGCAGGACGCGCGACCAGGTGTACTCGATCGACACCCCGCCGCCGACCGTCTCGGGCTCCCTCCACGTGGGTCACGTCTTCAGCTACACGCACACCGACCTCATGGCGCGCTACAAGCGCATGCGCGGGTTCGAGGTCTTCTACCCGATGGGCTGGGACGACAACGGCCTGCCCACCGAGCGCCGGGTGCAGAACTACTACGGCGTGCGCTGCGACCCGTCGCTGCCGTACGACCCCGACTTCACGCCGCCGCAGAAGCCCGACGCCAAGAAGCAGATCCCGATCAGCCGGCGCAACTTCATCGAGCTGTGCAACGAGCTGGTGCAGGAGGACGAGAAGGTCTTCGAGAAGCTGTGGCGCACGCTCGGCCTGTCGGTCGACTGGGCACAGACCTACACGACGATCGGCCGCGAGGCGCAGACCACGAGCCAGCGCGCGTTCCTGCGCAACCTCTCGCGCGGCGAGGCGTACAGCCAGGACGCCCCCACCATGTGGGACGTCACGTTCCAGACCGCGGTCGCCCAGGCCGAGCTCGAGGCGCGTGACTACCCGGGCCACTACTACCGCGTCGCCTACCACCTGGCCGACGGCCAGCAGGTGTTCATCGAGACCACACGCCCCGAGCTCACCCCCGCCGCGGTGGCGCTGATCGCCCACCCCGACGACGAGCGCTACCAGCACCTGTTCGGAACGACCGCCCGCTCGCCGATCTTCGGCGTCGAGGTTCCCGTGCTGGCGCACACCCTGGCCGACCCCGAGAAGGGCTCGGGCATCGTCCACTGCTGCACCTTCGGCGACCTGACCGACGTCCAGTGGTGGCGCGAGTTCGACCTGCCCAACCGCACCGTGATCGGCCGCGACGGCCGCATCCTGCGCGAGACGCCCGAGTGGATCGCGGGCGGACCCGGCGAGGCCCTCTACACCGAGGTGGCCGGCAAGACCACCTTCAGCGCCCGCGAGGCGATCGCCGCCGCGCTGCAGGCCTCCGGCGACCTCGACGGCGAGCCGAAGGCCACCCAGCGCATGGCGAACTTCTACGAGAAGGGCGACAAGCCGCTCGAGATCGTCTCCACGCGCCAGTGGTACATCAAGAACGGCGGCCGCGACGCCGAGCTGCGCCAGGAGCTGGTCGGCCTCGGCGACCGGATCGACTGGCACCCCGGCTACATGCAGTCGCGGTACGCGAACTGGATCGAGGGCCTCAACGGCGACTGGCTCGTCAGTCGCCAGCGGTTCTTCGGCATCCCGTTCCCGGTCTGGTACCTGCTCGACGAGGACGGCGAGCCCGACTACGAGAACCCGATCCTCGCGCCCGAGTACGACCTGCCCGTCGATCCCGCCTCGCAGGCGCCGGCCGGCTTCGACGAGTCGCAGCGCGGCAAGCCGGGCGGCTTCGTGGCCGACCCCGACGTGCTCGACACCTGGGCGACGTCCTCGCTGACGCCGCAGCTGGCCTGCGGCTGGGAGCGCGACCTCGACCTGTTCGAGCGGACCTTCCCGATGGACCTGCGTCCCCAGGCGCACGACATCATCCGCACCTGGCTCTTCTCCACCGTCGTGCGCTCCCACCAGGAGTTCGGCCAGGTGCCGTGGACCAACACGGCCATCTCCGGCTTCGTGGTCGACCCCGACCGCAAGAAGATGAGCAAGTCCAAGGGCAACGTGGTCGTGCCCGACGAGGTGCTGGAGAAGTTCGGCGCCGACGCCGTCCGCTGGCGGGCCGCCGGCGCCCGCGCGGGTGCCGACTCCCCCTTCGACGAGACCCAGATGAAGGTCGGCCGCCGCCTCGCGATGAAGGTGCTCAACGCGAGCAAGTTCGTCGTGGCGCCGGTCGACCAGTACGGTCTGGGCGCCGACGCCTCCCTGCTCGACCCGGCGCTGGTCACCGAGCCGCTCGACCGGGCGCTGCTGACGGCCCTGCGAGGCGTCGTCGAGGCGGCCACGTCGCACTTCGAGGCCTACGACTACACGTCGGCCCTCGAGGTCACCGAGAAGTTCTTCTGGGACTTCTGCGACGACTACCTCGAGCTGGTCAAGGAGCGCGCCCGCGGCGAGGACGCGGCCGGCCGGTCGGCCAAGGCCACGTTCGTGCTGGCCCTGTCGGTGCAGCTGCGGCTGCTGGCGCCCTTCCTGCCGTACGTGACCGAGGAGGTCTGGTCGTGGTGGCAGGAGGGCTCGATCCACCGCGCCGCCTGGCCGACGCACGACGACCTCGCGGTCGACGAGTTCGACGGGCGCCTGCTGACGATCGCCGGTGAGGCCTTGGCCGGCATCCGCGGCGCGAAGTCGACGGCGAAGGTCAGCCAGCGCACGGAGGTCACGCACGTCGCGATCTCCGGCGACGCGGGCACGATCGAGCTCCTCACCTCGGCGCTGCCGGACGTGCGCGCCGCGGGACGCATCGTGGGCGACGTCGTCACGACGGCCGCCGACGGCCCGCTCGTCGTCGACGCCACGCTCGCCGACGCCTGACCGCATCGCGGGAAACCTCCCACGGCGCGCCCGGCCGCGTAAACTCGCACCGAATGCCACAGAGTTCCACACGCATCTCCGGGAGGTCATGTGTACGCCGCCGAACGTCAGGTGCTGCTGGCCGAGCGGCTCACCCGTCACGGCCGCCTGTCGGTCAACGAACTGGCGCGGGAGCTCTCGGTCTCGACCGAGACGATCCGCCGCGACCTCGACGTCCTCGAGCGCGCCGGGACGGCCACGCGCGTGCACGGCGGCGCGGTGCTCTCCTCCACCTACGCACGCATCGAGGCCAGCCTCGCCCAGCGCACCGGTGAGCGGCCTGACCTCAAGGCGCGGATCGCCCAGGCCGCGCTGCGGTTCCTGCCCGACGCCGGCGGCAGCATCCTGCTCGACGGCGGCAGCACGGTGGCCCACCTCGCCGAGGTCCTCCCGAGCGACCGACGGCTCACGGTGCTGACCCACAGCGTGGCCATCGCGCACGTGCTCCTGGGCCACGAGGCCATCGCGCTGCACCTCCTGGGCGGTCGCGTCCGCGAGGTGACCGGCGTGGCGGTGGGGCAGTCGACCGTGGACGCCCTGCGCGCCACCCGGGTCGACGTGGCCTTCCTCGGCACGAACGGGGTCACTCCCGACCACGGCTTCAGCACGCCCGACTCCGAGGAGGCGGCCGTGAAGCGCGCCCTCGTCGAGTCCGCCCGCACCCGCGTCGTGCTGGCCGACTCCACGAAGTTCGGTCCCCACCAGGTGTTCTCGTTCGCCGATCTCACGGACGCGACCGCCGTCGTCACCGATGACGGCGTCCGCGCCGCCGATCGGGCGATGCTGGAGGACGCGGGCGTCGAGGTCGTCGTCGCCTGACCCCCCTCGCCGCCCGGCTCAGTCGGCGACGGTGGTGGAGAAGTCGATGCCGGAGTTCTGCAGCCGGTTGATCAGGGCCGAGCCCATCGCGACCGCCGTGGTGGTCTGACCGCTGACCTCCGGGAGCTCGTCGTACGCCAGGCACATGGCCGACTCCGACAGCATCTTGGCGGTCTCGGTGTAGCCCGGGTCGCCGCCACGGACCGTGGTGACGACCTTCGTGCCGCCGCCCTCGCCGACGAGCGTCAGCGTGAACCACGACTTCGCGCGCTGCTCCTCGCTCGGGCCGTCGCCGGCGGCCTTGAACCTCAGCAGCGCCGCCCGCACCGGGGGGACCTGCGCGCCCACGGCGACCGCCGCGAGCACCGGCCCCGCGAGCGCCAGCATCCGGCGGGTCTTGAAGTGGGCGTGGTGCTCGTAGGTGAAGTCGGGTCCGTAGCGCTCGAGGGCGCGGGCCGAGCGCAGCACGATCTGCGGGTCGAGCGTGGGCAGCGGGACGCCGAAGCCCTTCACCGGCTCGACCGCGCGACCGACCTTGGCCCCGCCACGCACCCGACGACCGGTGGGACGTCCCTCGCGGGCACGTCGTTGCTTGGCGGCCGCCTGGGACTGGCGGAACTGCGCCATCTGGCCCAGGGCCGAGTGGTACGTGCCGGCCGAGAACGTCGCCTTGGCGCGGATGTAGCCCCGGACGGTGAGCGGGACACCGGTGGGCAGCTGGTCGACCGTATAGAGCACGCCGAGGTCGTACGGGATGGAGTCGAACCCACAGGCGTGCACCAGCCGCGCGCCCGTGGCGACGGCCGTCTCGTGGTACTTCAGCCACATCTCGTCGACGAACTGCGGCTCACCGGTGAGGTCGACGTAGTCGATGCCGGCCTCCGCGGCGGCCTTGACCGCCGGCTCGCCGTGCTCGAGGTACGGGCCCACCGTGCTGATCAGCACCCGCGTGCCCGCCGCCATCGCGGCCATCGACGCAGGATCGGCGAGGTCGGCGACGACGATCTCGGGGACCTCGCGGCCGGTGGCGGCGATCCGGGCCGCCACCTGCTCGAGCTTGGCGCGCGTGCGCCCGGCGATCGCCCAGGTCGCGTCGTCCGGCAGGTGGACCGACAGGTAGTCGGCGGTGAGTCCACCCGTGAATCCGGTGGCCCCGAAGAGCGTGATGTCGACCATGGGTCGACGCTACCGCGGTGTCAGCTGGCCTTCTTGTCGGCCTCGTCGTGCGTGAGCACCGTGGGCGCCGCGTGGTTGCGGACGGTGTCGGCCGTGACGATCACCTTGGCGACGTCCTCGCGGCTGGGGATCTCGTACATGACGTCCTGGAGCGCGTCCTCGACGATCGAGCGCAGGCCGCGCGCGCCGGTGTCGCGCTCGAGCGCCAGGTCGGCCATGGCCTCGCAGGCGTCCTCGGTGAACTCCAGCTCGACGTCGTCGATCGCGAACAGCCGCACGTACTGCTTGGTGAGCGCGTTGCGCGGCTCGGTGAGGATCGAGATCAGGGCCGGCTTGTCGAGCTTGTTGACCGCCGCGATGACCGGCAGGCGGCCGATGAACTCGGGGATCAGGCCGAACTTGAGCAGGTCGGTGGGCACGACCTTGGACAGCTTCTCGGTGTCCTTCTCCTCGGCCTGCGCGAGGTCGGAGTTGAAGCCGAGGGTCTTCTTGCCGCTGCGCTGCTCGATGATCTGGTCCAGCCCCGCGAATGCGCCGCCGACGATGAACAGCACGTTGGTGGTGTCGATCTGGATGAACTCCTGGTGCGGGTGCTTGCGACCGCCCTGCGGCGGGACCGAGGCGGTCGTGCCCTCGAGGATCTTCAGCAGCGCCTGCTGCACGCCCTCGCCCGACACGTCGCGCGTGATCGAGGGGTTCTCGCTCTTGCGACTGATCTTGTCGATCTCGTCGATGTAGATGATGCCCGTCTCGGCCTTCTTGACGTCGTAGTCGGCGGCCTGGATGAGCTTGAGCAGGATGTTCTCGACGTCCTCGCCCACGTAGCCGGCCTCGGTGAGGGCCGTGGCGTCGGCGATGGCGAACGGCACGTTCAGCATGCGCGCCAGCGTCTGGGCGAGGTAGGTCTTGCCGCAGCCGGTGGGGCCGACCATCAAGATGTTGGACTTGGCCAGCTCGACCGTCTCGTCCTTGTTGATCCGGCCCGAGGCCTGGGCCTGCACACGCTTGTAGTGGTTGTACACCGCGACCGCGAGGGACTTCTTCGCACCCTCCTGGCCGACGACGTACGTGTTGAGGAACTCGTAGATCTCGGCGGGCTTGGGCAGCTCACCGAGGCTGACCTCGGCGCCCTCGGCGAGCTCTTCCTCGATGATCTCGTTGCACAGGTCGATGCACTCGTCGCAGATGTAGACGCCGGGGCCGGCGATCAACTTCTTGACCTGCTTCTGGCTCTTGCCACAGAACGAGCACTTCAGCAGGTCGGCGGTCTCACCAATGCGTGCCATGCGTGTGTATTCCTGTCGTTTCCGAACGGTCCCCCCACGATGCCACACGTGCGCACCGTGGGGGACCCGTCACCGGCGTTTGCGTCGGGTCGTGTCGCTCAGACCGGGAGCTTGAGCGTCTCGAGCACCTGGTCGATGATCCCGTACTCGACGGCGCCGGCGGCCGTCAGGATCTTGTCGCGCTCCACGTCGCGGCTGACCTCCTCGGGCGTCTTGTTCGAGGCCTCGGCCAGCATCTTCTCGAGGAGCTCGCGCATGCGCAGGATCTCGTTGGCCTGGATCTCCAGGTCGGAGATCTGGCCGCCCGTGCCCTCGGTGTAGGGCTGGTGGATCAGGATCCGGCTGTTCGGCAGCGCGAAGCGCTTGCCCGGCGTGCCGGCGGCCAGCAGCACCGCGGCGGCCGAGGCGGCCTGGCCCAGGCAGAACGTCTGCACGTCCGGCTTGATGTAGCGCATCGTGTCGTAGATCGCCGTCAGCGCGGTGAACGAGCCGCCGGGGCTGTTGATGTAGATGCTGATGTCGCGATCGGGGTCCATCGACTGCAGGCACAGCAGCTGGGCCGTGACCGCGTTGGCGACGTCGTCGCTGATCGGCGTGCCGAGGAAGATGATGCGGTCCTCGAACAGCTTCGTGTAGGGATCGATCCGACGGAAGCCGTAGGACGTGCGCTCTTCCCACTGGGGCATGTAGTAGCTCATCGGACGTCTCCTGCCGTGTTGACGATCTCGTCGATCAGTCCGTACGCCTTGGCCTGCGCCGGGGTGAACCACCGGTCGCGGTCGGCGTCGGCCTCGATCTGCTCGACGCTCTGGCCGGTGTGCTGGGCCTGGAGCTCGTTGAGCTGCTTCTTCAGCAGGATGGACTGCTCGGCCTGGATGCGGACGTCCGACGCCGAGCCACCGATGCCGCCCGAGGGCTGGTGCATCATGATGCGCGTGTGCGGCAGCGCGAAGCGCTTGCCGGCCGTGCCCGCGGCGAGCAGGAACTGGCCCATCGAGGCGGCCAGGCCCATGCCGACGGTGACGACGTCGTTCGAGATGAACTGCATCGTGTCGTACATCGCCATGCCCGCGTCGACGGAGCCGCCGGGGCTGTTGATGTAGAAGTACACGTCGGCCTCGGGGTCCTCGGCGTTGAGCAGCAGCAGCTGCGCGCAGATCGCGTTCGCGTTCTGGTCGCGGACCTCCGAGCCGAGGAAGACGATGCGTTCCTTCAGCAGACGGTTGTAGATGTGCCCGTCGAGGTCGGACGGACCCGCCTCGACGGCCATCTGGGGGTTCATGGGTGCGTTCACGTCACCGACCCTAGACCGCGGAACCGACGCAGACACGCGCCCGGCACCCGTGTTCGCCATCGGCGTACAGGGGTGCCGGGACCGTCCGTCAGTCACCGGACGCGCGGACCTCGGCCGAGATCGCCGCGAGCGTGTGACTCATGCCCTCGCGCAGCTCCTCGTCGTGGCCGGCGATCCCGCCGAGCGCCAGCGTCGCCACGACGCGGCTGAGCAGGGTGCGCCGCCCGCCGGCGAGGTCACGACGCAGGGTCAGGCGCGTGCCGTCTCCCTCGGGGTCGAGCCGGTACGACCAGCGCGCGGCCGGACCGTAGACGTGGAACGCGAGCCGCTGGGGTCGCGCGACGTCGACGTACCGGCTCACCGTCGGCCAGACGAACCAGCCGCGCTTGTTCAGGTTGAGCGACACCTGGTTGTGGCTGAGTCGGCGCGGGTAGAACAGCTGCGCCCACGTCTCGGGACTCCACCGCCGCATGCGGGTCTGGTCCTGGAGGACGTCCCACACCTGCTCCGGTGTCGCCGGCAGGAACGTCGACGCCTCGAGCGGAGGGACTCCCCCGCTCAGACTTTTCCCGCGCGGTCACCGCTCTCGGCGGCGGCCTTGATGCGCTCGAGGGTCTGGCGGATGCCGGCCTCGAGCTCGACCTCGAAGTTGTCGGTGCCGCCGAGCACGGTGCGGGTGAGGAAGTTCGAGACGGCCGAGACGCCGTGCGGGGCGTGGCGGCTCTCGGTCAGTCGCGTGCCGGTGGCCGTCGGCTCCAGGTCGTACGACCAGATCGTGCCGTTCTCGGCGATCTTGAAGGCGAACCGCCGGCCAGGCACGAACTCCTTGACCTTGGAGCGCGTGGGCCAGAACAGCGGGCCGCGGCGGTTGATGTTGATCGTCGTCGTGCCGACGCCGACCGGGCCCTTGCCGCGGACGATCATCTTGCGGCACTGGGGGCTCCAGCGGGGCATCTGGGCCGGGTCGCTGACCAGCTCCCACACGCGCTCCGGGGGCGCCTGAATGTCGATCGTCGCCGAGATCTCGTCACGGTTGGCCACAGTCGTCTCCTCGTTCGGTCCTGGACTTCGGAGGGTAACCGACCGTGACACCCGGGGTGTCACATGGGGTGACCCGGGTCACGTCCGAGCGTCAGGAGCCGAGGCGGCGCGTGTGCCGCGGCCGGGCGTTGATCCACGCCACGAGCCAGTCACCGATCCGCGGGTGGTTCAGCAGCACGAAGTGGTGCGCCGACGGCAGGTACTCCAACCGGGCGTGCGACACCACGGGTCCCTGCCGCCCGATCCCGGACGACGAGGAGAAGTGCACGATCAGGTCGCCCAGCAGCGCGCTCGCCGGGTGGCGGCGGCTGGCACCCACCGTGGCCGCGACGAAGTGGTACTCCGCGTGGGCCAGCGGCGCGGCGGCGATCCGGTCCAGGCCCCATCGTGCGGTGAGGTCCTGGCCCTCCCACTCGTCGGCGGTGATGTAGCCGTGGCGGAGGTCGACGATGCCCGCCGACCGGGCGTCGAGGATGGCGCCGAACGGCGTGGACTGCGGCCAGAACCGCAGCATGCGCGAGCCTAGGTGCGCGGCCTTCTCGAGGTTGGCGCCCGCGTGCGGCGTGCCGAGGCACACGACGTTGCCGACCAGGTGCGACCAGAGGTGGCCTGCGACGGTGGCGCGGTTGGTGGCGGCCCGGACGACGAGGCCGCCCATCGAGTGCCCCACCAGCGTGATGCGGTGCACCGGCACCGGCCAGTGCTCGACCAGCTGCTCGAGCAGCTCGTCGAGGTGCTGCCCGTTCTCGGAGACGTGCAGGCCCGTGTTGTAGCGCAGCATGACCGGCGTGGCCTCGGTGTCGGCGGCGATCCGGTCGGCATACGTGGGCCGCTGCCGGTGGCTGCGCAGCCAGGACTCCTCGTTCTCGCACAGACCGTGGACGAAGACGACCAGGTGCCCGGTGGCGCCCGGGTACGCCTGGCGGAGCTTCCACGGGGTGGCCGGCACGTCGGCGCCCTCGTGCCGCAGCGACATCGTGATGGCGTGCGGGTCGCCGAGCAGCCGCAGCTCGTCGCCGACCAGTCCGTTCACCGCCGAGCGCACCTGGCGGCCGAGCCGGGTGCTGTCGACGGGGGCGCCGACCCCGCGCTCGGCCAGCGACCTCGCGGCCCGCCCCGAGTGCCGCAGGACCGACGAGAGCGAGCCGTAGACCGTGCCGGCGACGGCGTCGTGCACGACCTCGGGCACACGGCTGCCGAGCAGGCGGGTGGCCGCGAAGCCGCGCCGCGCGATCGCCGTGTGGACGTCGCGGACCGTGCCCAGGACCAGCCGGTCGCTGTACTCGAGCGCGAGCGCGGCGGCGTCCGTCGTGCGCGCGGTCGGGGTCATGCGTCCATGGTGCCGCACCCGGTCACGTCCGCGGCGGTGGATCTCACCCGGTGGCCGAGTGCCCAGTGGGGGCGGCGGGCACTCGACCACCTCGGGGGAAGATCAGAACAGCCAGCCGCAGTTGGACGTGAAGGCCTTGCCGGCGACGAGGTCGTTGAAGAAGCCGACGGCCTGACCGCTGCCCTCGTAGCCCGAGGCGACGTGCGTCGGCGCCCACAGGGTGCTGTACGAGATCGCCGAGCCCTTGCCACACCAGTCCTTCGCGGCCTGCTTGACCGAGGCGTTCGGGACGACGTCGTCGGCCCAGGACGACGTGACCTTGAAGGGCACGCCGATCTTCCTCTGACCGAGCTTGAGCTCAGCCAGCTGCGCCGCGATGTCGGGCCGCGTCAGGTAGGAGGAGATGGTCTTGCCCTCCTTGGTGAGCTTGCGGGTGTCGAGCCAGCCGCTCGGCAGGCTCTCGGGGAGGCAGCCGTACGCCGTGTCGGCCTCGTCGAGCAGGGCCGCGCCCTTGTCGTTGACCAGGTCGCGGATGCCCAGCTCGGGGTAGGTGACGTCGAGCATCTTGACCGCGAACAGCAGGAACGTCTGGTAGATGCTGCTCTCGATGTTCTTGCCGATGGCGGCGAGGTCGGCCGTGGGGGCCGTCGCGTGCGCGCCCTTGATCTTCAGCTCGGGCGCATACGTCGGTGCCAGCTCGAGCGCACCGGCGGTGGCGCCGCCACCCTCGGAGAAGCCCTGCAGGAAGACCGGCGCCGTCTTCGAGAAGCCGAGGTTCTGCGCGGCCCGCACGACGTCGAGCGCGTTCTGTCCGAGCGCCACGTTGTTGGCGTAGGGGTGCGTGCTCGGCGTGCCGAGGCCCTCGTAGTCGGTGAGGGCGACGGCGTACCCGGCCTCGTAGAACTTGCGGATCCAGTTGCCGTCGTAGAGGTTCGCGGTCTCGATCAGCTTGCTGGGCGCGCATTTGTCGTTGAGGCCCTGGGTGCCGGGGCTGACCGCGATGATCGGCCGCTCGCCGCCCTTCTTCCACGCGGCGTCGGGGACGATGACCGTGCCGGTGACCGCCGTCCGGTCGCCCCGGGCACCGGTGGAGACGTACTGGATCTTCGTGACGGTGGCCTTGGCCCTGGTGCCGAGCGTGTCGAGCGCGTAGACGCTCGGCGCCTGCTTGAGGACGGTGCCGGGGTCGCCGCTCACCGTGGCGGGCGGTGCGTAGATGTCGTCGGCGGCCTGCGCGGGGGCGGCGAGGGCGGACACGGCGAGCGTGCCGACGAGGGCGGCCGCGAACGACGCGGCAAGGGGACGAGGACGGGTCACGGGGCTCTCTCCTGTGGGGTGCGGCCGTCCCGAGACCACGGCAGGTAACTACTAGTTACAGAACGTGACAGTCAGACTGCACCCGTGACGCGGGTCACGTCAAGACCGTCGCGCCGGACGGCGGACACTGCCCCGGTAACAGGAGGAACCGGCACCCCTGGGGGTGCCGGTTCCTCTCACGCGGACGGGCTCAGCCCGTCGTCGTCACTTCTCGTCGGACGCGTCCTCGGCCTCAGTCTCGGGCTCGTCGGTGCCGACCGTGCCGTCGGCACGCAGGTTGGCCAGGTCGACGACGTTGCCGGACTGGTCCGTCACCTTGGCCGACTCGACCAGCGACGCCAGCGCCTTGCCGCGCAGCACCTCGCTGATCATCTCGGGCACGTGGTTGTGCTCCATGATGTGCTGGATGTAGGAGTTCGGGTCCTCGCCGGACTGCTGGGCGCGGCGCATGATGTGCTGGCTCAGCTCGTCGTTGTCGAGCGGGTACTCGTTCTCCTCGACCAGCTGGTCCAGGACGAACTGCGCCACGATCGACTCGCGGACGTCGCGCTCGAGCTCGGACTCGAACTCGTCGACGGTCTTGCCGTCCTCCTGGTCCTGCAGGTAGTCCTCGAGCGTCAGGCCGGCCATCGCCAGCTGCTGGTCCATCTGCTGGCGACGGTTCGTCAGCTCGGCCTCGGCCAGTCCCTCGGGCATCGGCGCGTCGACCTTGGAGACGATCTCCTCGAGGACGAGGTCGCGGGCCTCGGCGGCCTGCTCGATGCGCTTGCCGCGCGTCAGGCGCTCGACGAGATCGGCGCGGAACTCGTCGATCGTGTCGAAATCGGACGCCATCTGGGCGAACTCGTCGTCGAGCTCGGGCAGCTCGGTCTGGCGCACGTCCTGCAGTTTCACGGTGACGTCGACCTCCTCGCCCTTGAGGTCGCCGCCGACGAGCGTGGTGGAGAACGTCGCCGACTCGCCCTTCGACAGGCCGGTGACGGCCTCGTCGAGGCCGTCGAGCATCGTCGCCTTGCCGATGACGTAGGGCAGGCCCTCGGCCTGCGCCTCGTCGATGAGCGAGCCGTCCTTGCGAGCGGCCGACAGGTCGATCGTGATCGAGTCGCCGTCGGCGGCCGGGCGGTCGACGTCGCTGAACGTGGCGAAGCGCTCGCGCAGCTGCTCGAGCTGCTCGTTGACGTCGTCGTCGCTGACCTCGATGTCCTGCACCGTGACCTCGATGCCCGACGCGTCGGGGATCTCGAGCTGGGGGCGGACGTCGAGCTCGGCGGTGACCTCGATGGGCTCACCGTCGACGAACTTGGCCAGGTCGATCTCGGGCTGGCCGAGCGGCGTGGTGTTCGTGTCCTGCAGCGCCTGCGTGTACCAACCCTGCAGGGCCGAGTTCAGCGCCTCGTCGAGGACGGCGCCGCGACCGACGCGCTGGTCGATGATGGCCGCGGGGACCTTGCCCTTGCGGAATCCGGGGACCTGGATCTGCGCACCGATGGTCTTGTAGGCCTTGTCGAGGTTCGGCTTGAACTCCTCGAACGGCACCTCGATGGTCAGCTTGACCCGGGTGGGGCTCAGCGATTCGGTGCTGCTCTTCACGTGTTGACTCCTGCGTCGATGGGCTCGTGTCAAGCCCACGGACACCTCACGCAGGCCAGCGTTCAGTCTACGGGGCTGCACTGGCGGCGGGTCAAACGGGCCGCCGTCCGGCCGCCGTACACTGATCCGTGCCCCACGGGATGTGGCGCAGCTTGGTAGCGCACCTGCTTTGGGAGCAGGGGGCCGCAGGTTCGAATCCTGTCATCCCGACCCCTCGAGGCAGGCGCCGACGGACGTCCGGCGACTAGGCTCGGAGCGACACCGCAGGTGCTCGGGTGTCCTGAATCGACGGGGGCCCCGATGTTCGGACGACTGTTCAAGACCAGGACCAGGCGCGTCCCCGTCGAGCTGAGCGACGAGGAACGGCAGGTCCTCCAGTCGCGGCGCCGCGCCACGGGAGCGATGAAGCGCGAACGCGGGAAGGGCCGCCAGACTCCCCCCACCGGCGGCGGGCCCAACCTCACCGGTTGGTGGTCGTGACCCTGCGAGTCGGCATCCTCACGTCATCGGCACCGACCCGGCGCGCTCACGAGCGCGCCCGGTGCGACCGTGCCGCCTAGGCTGGGGCGCATGACGAAGGAGCCGGTGCCCGGACGCGTGGCCCACGCCCGCGTGATCGACGCGCCCCTGGACGTGGCGGCGCACCTGGCCGCCGTGGAGGGACCCGCGGTCGGCGCCACCGACGTCTTCGTCGGCACGATCCGCGATCACGACCCCGAGGCCACGGGCACCGTCGTCGGACTGGAGTACGAGGCGCACCCCGACGCGGAGGGCATGCTGGCCGCGCTGGCGGGCCGGATCGCCCTCTCGACCGGGACCACCATCGCCGTCTCGCACCGGTTCGGCACCCTCGCGGTCGGCGACGTCGCCGTCGTCGTGGCGTCGAGCGCACCGCACCGCCGCGAGGCCCTCGAGTCCACGCGGGCGCTGATCGAGCTGATCAAGACCGAGGTGCCCATCTGGAAGCGCCAGACCGACGACACGGGAAGCTCCGCATGGGTGGGACTGTGAGCCTCGTCGACGGCTTCGGCCGGGTCCACCGCGACCTGCGCATCTCCCTGACCGACAAGTGCTCCCTGCGCTGCACCTACTGCATGCCGGCCGAGGGCGTGCCGTGGATCGAGCGCGACAGCATCCTCACCACGGACGAGATCGAGCGCGTCGCCCGGGTCTGTGTCGACCTCGGCGTCACCTCCATCCGGCTGACGGGCGGCGAGCCCCTCGTGCGCAAGGACGCCGTCGAGGTCGTCCGCCGGCTCGCCGCGCTGGGCCCCGAGGTCTCGATGACCACCAACGGTCTGCGGCTGGCCGAGCTGGCCGTGCCGCTGCGCGAGGCGGGCCTGGCACGACTCAACATCTCGATCGACACCCTCGACCGCGAGCGCTTCGCACAGCTGACACGTCGCGACCGCCTCGACGACGTGCTCGCCGGCATCGCCGCGGCACGCGAAGCGGGCTTCACGCCGGTGAAGCTCAACGCCGTCGCCATGCGCGGGGTCAACGACGACGAGCTCGTCGACCTGGTCGAGTTCGCGGTGGGCGCGGGCGCCCAGATGCGGTTCATCGAGCAGATGCCCCTCGACGCCGGGCACACGTGGGACCGCGCCGCGATGGTGCCCGCCGAGGAGATCCTCGCGACGCTGCGCAGCCGGTTCACGCTCGAGCCGGTGCCGGGACGCGGCTCCTCCCCCGCTGACACCTGGACGGTCGACGGCGGCCCGGCCACGGTCGGCGTCATCGCCTCCGTCACCGCCCCGTTCTGCGCGGCCTGCGACCGCATCCGCATCACCGCCGACGGCCACGTGCGCAACTGCCTCTTCGCCCGCGACGAGTCCGACCTCGTGGCGGTGCTGCGCGGTGGCGGCACCGACGCCGACCTCACGCGCATCATCGAGACGTCGATCGCCGGCAAGCGTGCGGGCCACGGGATCGACTCGCCGACCTTCGTGCAGCCGATCCGGCCGATGAGCGCCATCGGCGGCTGAGTCAGCCGCCGGCGAACGGTGGCAGCACGTCGACCGTGCCGCCCGCCGGGATGACCGTGGCGCGATCGGTCGTGCGCGTGCCGTCGAGCAGCACCGAGCACCGCGTCAGGACCGGGCCGAGGTCCTCGTACCGCCGCATCAGGTCGTCGAGGAGGTCGCCCAGCGTGGCCACCTCGGCGGTCGTCTCGGACGTGCCGGCAGCCTCGCGGGCAGCGGCGAAGAGTCGTACTCGGACGGGCTCCATGGAGCCAACGTATCCCGCACGCGCTCTGGTCACGATCGGGCGAGCGCGTTAGCGTCGACCCGGTGGAACCCTCCCGACCCGTCACTCGCCTGGCCGAGCAGGCCCGTCGCCGCGCGCCGGCCTGCGGGGGCACCCGGGTCATCGCGATCGACGGGCGCAGCGGATCGGGCAAGACGTCGCTCGCCCTCGACCTCGCCGACCAGACCGGCGCGCCGATCCTGCACCTCGAGCGGCTCTACCCGGGCTGGCACGGGCTCGCCCGGACCCCGGCGTCCGTCCGCGCCCTTCTCGCCGACCTCGCGATCGGCGAGACCGGTCGGGCCCGCCAGTGGGACTGGGCCGTCGACCGGCCCGGCCGGTGGCTCACGGTCCGCCCGACGCCCGAGCTGATCATCGAGGGCGTCGGCTCCGGGGCGCGGGCCCTGCGCCCGTTCCTCAGCTACCTCGTCTGGCTCGAGGCGGACGAGCCGCAGCGCCGCGCCCGGGCGCTGGCCCGCGACGGCGACACCTACGCGCCGTGGTGGGACGTGTGGGCCGCACAGGAGGAGGAGTACCTCGCCTCCGACGTCACCCCCGCGGCCGCCGACCTCATCGTCTCGACGGGGTCCTGACTCCGTTCGCGGTTGTGGCATCATGGACTCGGCGCCACGGCGTCGCGCGGACGTAACTCAATGGCTAGAGTCCCTGCCTTCCAAGCAGGATGTTGCGAGTTCGAATCTCGTCGTCCGCTCTCAGAGCCCGGTCTCGGGCAGCCGGTGCAGGATCAGGACGGCCCGGTCGTCCTCCCCCGGCTCCGTCTGGTCGAGGATGCGCTGCGGCGCCCCGTCCATCCCGTGCGAGATCGCGATCTCAGCCGCTCCGCGCAACCACTCGATGCCGACGGCCAGGTCGAGCGTGCGCGTCTCGACGACGCCGTCGGTGTAGAACATGAGCGCCTCGCCGGGCTGCAGGACGCCGGTCGTGCCGTGGAACTCGGGGCGGTCGATGATGCCGAGCGCCAGCCCGCGAGCGCCGCTGACGACCCACTGCTCGGTGTCGCGCTTCCAGTGCATGGCCGGCGGGTGGCCGGCATTGAGCACCTCGTAGCCGCCGGTCTCCAGGTTGACCAGGACGTGCACCGCCGTCGCGAATCCCTCGTCCCAGTCCTGACGGAGGAGGTAGTCGTTGCCGGCGGCGAACAGTCCCAGCGGCGGCAGGGAGCCGATCAGGCCGCCCAGGGCTCCGGCCAGCTGCAGTGACTGCGTGCCCGCGGCGACACCCTTGCCGCAGACGTCGACGAGCACCATCTCGAGGTACTTCTCGTCCTTCGACAGGTTGGCCACGAGGAAGTCGCCCGCGAACTTGGCGCCACCGGCCGACTCCATCGCCGACTCGCTGACCCAGCCCTGCGGCAGCCTCGGGACGGCGCCCTGGGCCTGCAGGCGGTCGCGCAGCTCCATCAGCATCGCCTCGCCGAGCGCGGCGGGCAGGCCGGAGCGGTTGCGTGAGGAGCTGTAGAGGATGATCCCGGCCGCGAAGTAGACCGAGAGCACCGAGGCGGGTCGGGCCGAGTTGAAGCCGTTGTCGACCGAGTAGACCAGCGCCGACACGGTGGCGGCGAACAGCACGATGACCGACAGCGCGGCCTGCGGCCACCACTGCAGCAGCATGCCGCCGATGAGGATCGGCACGACGAACATCGACACCGGCACGAGGGCGTACCACTGGAGGCTGGCGATGAACATCACCACGGTGATGACCAGCAGCGCCGCCAGCACCGCCATCTGGCCGTCGCGAGAGCCCGAACGCCATTCGCGGGCGTTCGTGGACAGGTAGCGACCGACCGGGTCGCGCCTCGAAACCCTCGTCGTGCTCACGGACCGACCTTACCGGCGGCGCTGGCAGCGCGGGCACCAGAACAGATTTCTGGACGCCACCACCTCGGTGCGCACCCGGGTGCCGCAGACGAGGCACGGCTGACCGTCCCGGCGGTACACGTAGACCTCGCCGCCGTGGTCGTCGACGCGCGGCGGACGGCCCATCGCCTCGGGCTCGTGCTCGGCGCGGACGGTGTCGATCCGTCCGGTCCGGACGCCCTCCCCCATCAGGTCGACGAGGTCGGACCACAGCCGCAGGAACGTGTCGGGGCGCAGGTCGCGGCCGGCGACCATGGGGTCGATCCGGTGCCGGAACAGCACCTCGGCGCGGTAGACGTTGCCCACGCCCGCGACGATGCGCTGGTCCATCAGCAGCGTGGCGATGGGGGCGCGCGACCTCGCCACGAAGGCGGCCGCGCGCTCGACGTCGGCGTCGGGGTCGAGCGGGTCCTCGCCGAGCCTGGCCAGGACCGCGTCGACCTCGTCGGGCGTCAGGAGCTCGCACGCGGTCGGACCGCGGAGGTCGGCCGTGACCTTGCCCGACGACAGCCGCCAGCGGACCTGGCCCACCACCGGCGGCTCCGGGTCCTCGACGAACGAGAACGCGCCGTAGAGGCCCAGGTGCACGTGGACCTGCTCCTCGGTGTCGGAGAACGCGACGAAGAGGTGCTTGCCGTGGGCGGTGGCCTCGGTCAGCTCGCGGCCGTCCAGCCGCGCGGCGCCCTCGAAGCGGCCCTGCGGGCTGCCCGAGCGCACCGGCTTGCCGCCGAACGTGCCGGTCAGGTCCAGCGCGAGCCGGTGGAGGGTGTGGCCCTCAGGCACGCTGCTCGCCCCTCAGAACCGGCCGGTCTCCTCGTACGTCGCCAGGAGGTCGATCCGGCGCTGGTGGCGGTCGGCCTCGCTCCACGGCGTGGCCAGGAAGGCCTCGACGATCTGCTCGGCCTCCTCGAGGGAGTGCATGCGCGCGCCGATGCCCATGACCTGGGCGTTGTTGTGCTGGCGCGCCAGCTGGGCCGTCTCGACGCTCCACGTCAGGGCGCAGCGGACGCCGGGGACCTTGTTGGCGGCGATCTGCTCACCGTTGCCCGAGCCGCCGATCACGATGCCGAGCGAGCCCTTGTCGTCGAGGACGCCCTGGGCGGCGTCCACGCAGAACGGCGGGTAGTCGTCGTCGGCGTCGTAGGCGTGGGCGCCGTGGTCGACGGGCTCGTGACCGTGCTCGGTGAGCCAGGTGACGAGGTGGTTCTTGAGTTCGTAGCCGGCGTGATCGGCACCGAGGTGGACGCGCATGCGGCCATTCTCGCAGGTGCGCTCAGTCGCGGACCATGGGCGTGTGGGCCATCTCGTGCACCCACGCGGAGAACGCGCGCGCCGACTCGTCGCCCGCGTACTCGCCCAGGACGTGCACCTTGAGGCGGCGCCGCTGCTCGGCCATCGGGTCGTGGCGCAGCATCTCGTCGAGCACCTCGGGCAGGCCCGCGAGCGTCCGGTCGACCCGGTACCCGCCGGCGGCCACGGGCACCGCGTCGACGAACTCGTCGAGCCGGTGGACCATGCTCACCATCAGGTACGGCTTGCCCGACGCGAGCCAGTCCGAGACGACGCTCGAGACGTCGGAGACGAGGGCGTCGGCGTGGTTCATGCACGCGGTGACGGACCAGTCGCGCACGGCCTCCTCGCCCCAGGCGTGCCGGCCCGGGGTGGCCGGGTCGTCGTGGTCGGCGCGCAGGATCTCGTTCAGCTCGACGAGCTTCGCCGACCAGTACGGATCGCGCAGGAAGACCGGGTGCGGACGGAACACGACGTCGACCCCGGCGTCGAGCAGGGTGCGCAGGATCCTCCCCGCCAGGGGCATCGAGGAGAAGCCCGTCTGCTGGCCGTTGCCGACCCACGTGGGGGCGTAGAGCACCGTGGGGCGGGCGACCTCGGTGACCGGCTGGGCTGCGGGCAGCACGTCGCCGGACTGGGGCCGCCCCAGCAGCACGAAGCGCTCGCGCGGGATCTCGACCCCGTGCCGGGCGTACCGCTCGACGGCGGCCTCCCCCGACGCGACGAGGACGTCGAACCGCAGGTGCCGCGGGTGGTGGCTGCCGGCCTTGTCGGAGTCGCCGTGGCCCAGCCAGACGTGGCGGACCGAGCGGATCCCCATCAGCTTGAGGTGTCCGGGCGCGTTGTGGACGTAGAAGAACGTCGTGATCGTGGGGACCGTGAGGGCGCGCATGTCGCCCAGCACGTCCGAGCCGGTCGCGATCCACGGCATGGCCGGCCGGATCGCCGCGCGCAGCTCGGCGCAGTAGTGCTCGCGCAGACCCACGATCACGCCGCGGTCCCCCGAGGCGAGCAGGTGCGGCTCCCACATGCCGACGTGGATCGGACCGCCGCCGTAGCCGCCGTAGCCCAGCACGAAGCGCGGCTCCCAGGCCGCCAGGGCCCGGCGCAGCTCCCGCCGGGCCTGCCACAGCACCAGCTTGTCCGCGACCACCGGGACGGCCGCGACGAGCAGCGCCACGAAGGCGACCGCGACGACCTGGACGGGGGCGACCGCCACGGCCAGCGCGGTCAGGGCGCCGATCCAGCGGACGGCGACGACGAACGGGCCACGGTCGCGGGGCTCGGGCGCCGGACAGACCTCGGGCTCCGGCGCTCCGGGCAGTCCGTGGACGTGCGGCGGCGTCGCCGGACGCAGCATCGCGGCCCGGACGATGCCGACCGCGATCACGGCGGCCGCGACCTCGGGGACGCCCACGTCGTGGACGAGGGCCCGGGCCACCAGCGCCAGGGCTCCGACGGCGACGAGACCGGCCGACGACCAGGCGAGCGTGCGGTCACGCGTCGGGACGTCGGTGCGGAACCGGTGGCGGAGGTCGTCCGCCCAGCGCTCGTGGCGTCGGCGCAGGCGGGCGACCGCGCTCAGCTTCTCGTCGGACATCGGCCCCAGTATCGCGGCCGACACGCCTCAGTCGAAGATCGGCTCGCGGGTGCGCGTGCGCTTCAGCTCGAAGAAGCCGTCGTAGGACGCCAGCGCGCGAGCGCCGTCGAACACCGTGCCGGCCTGCTCCCCCTTCGGCGCGGGCGACACGACCGGACCGAAGAAGGCGGTGTCGCCGATCGAGATGACCGGCGTGCCGACCTCCTCGCCGACGCGCTCGATGCCGTCGGTGTGGGAGGCGCGGACGGCGTCGTCGAGCGACGTGTCGTCGGCGGCGGCGGCCAGCTCGGCCGGCAGGCCGGCCTCGGCGAGGGCCTCCTCGTAGAGCGCGCGGTCGAAGTCGCGGCCCTCGACGTGCCGGCGGGTGCCGAGCGCCGTGTAGAGGTCGCGCAGCGACTCGGTGCCGTGCTGTTGCTCGGCCGCGATGCACAGGCGCACCGGTCCCCAGCCGCGCTCGATCATGTCCTTGTACTCCTGCGGCACGTCCTTGTCCTCGTTGAGGACGGACAGGCTCATCACGTGGAAAACGGTGTGGACGGGCCGAACCTGCTCGACCTCGAGCATCCAGCGCGACGTCATCCAGGCCCAAGGGCACAGCGGGTCGAACCAGAGGTCGACGGTCTCGGTCTCAGAGGTGGTCATGTCCGGTCCAACAACGGACGGCCGGCGCGCATTTCCTCGATGAGCGCCGCGACCACGGTGTCGAGCTCGCCGGCGTGCTTCTCGGCGACCGCACGCTGGCGCTGGTAGGACGCCCCGCCGGCGGCCATGATGTCGCGAATCCCCTGCAGCTCCTCGGTGCAGTCCAAATCGGCGGCGACCGGCTCGAGCTGGACCAGCAGCCGCTCGAGGTCGTCGGTGACGAGCTCCTCGCGGGCGTCGCGGTCGAGGATCAGGATGGCGTCCATGCCGTACCGCGCGGCGCGCCACTTGTTCTCCTGCACGAACCACGACGGGATGGACGGCAGCTCACGGCCCGCGTCCAGCTCGCGCGAGTGGAACTCGACCAGGCAGTGGGTCAGCGCCGCGATGCTGGCCAGCTCGGACATCGTCGGGATGCCGTCGCAGATGCGCATCTCGAGCGTGCCGAACTTCGGCGAGGGGCGGATGTCCCAGCGGATCTCGTCGAACACGTCGATCACGCCGGTCTTCATCATGTCGTCGACGTACTGCTCGAGCTCGTGCCAGTGGTCGAACTGGAACGGCAGCCCGGCGGTGGGCAGCTGCTGGAACATCAGCGCGCGGTTCGAGGCGTAGCCGGTGTCCTGGCCGCCCCAGAACGGGCTGGACGCGCTGAGCGCGAGGAAGTGGCCGTAGTGCGTGAGCATCGCCCGGCTGATCGGCAGGACCTTGTCGCGGTCCTCGATGCCGACGTGCACGTGCACGCCGTAGATCAGCATCTGGCGGCCCCACCACTGGGTGCGGTCGATGAGGGTGGCGTAGCGCTGCTTGTCGGTGACCTTCTGCTGGGTCCACCGCGCGAACGGGTGGGTGCCGGCGCACATCAGCTCGACCCGCAGCGGGTCGGTGATGAGGCGGAGGGTCTCGATGCTGCGGCTCAGGTCGTCCGTGACCTCCTTGACCGACCGGCACACGCCGGTGACCACCTCGACGGTGTTGAGCAGCAGCTCCTGCTTGATGTGCGGATGGTCGCCACCGCCCTGCGGCGCGACCGCGTCGAGCACCGTCTGCGCCACCTGACGCAGGTCCCCGGAGTCTTGGTCGACCAGCGCCAGCTCCCACTCCACGCCGATCGTCGACCGCTCCGAGGCGGCGAACCCGATGTCCATGCCCCCATCCTGCCCGACGGTCTCGGCCGGGGCGCCGCCGAAAGGCGCGCGTGTGACCGATCTCCGGTCCGGAGGCGCCCGGGTGGCTGGGACGGACCGGGCTCCGGGTGGAAGAGTAAGGACATGCCCGGAACCAACCTGACTCGTGAAGAAGCCCGCCAGCGCGCCGCCGTCGTCTCGGACGCGGCCTACGACATCGCCCTGGACCTGACCCTCGAGGGCGAGCGCTTCGGCTCCGTCACCAGGTTGACGTTCGCCGCGCAGCCCGGCTCGTCGACCTTCGTCGATCTCGTCGACGCGGAGCTGTCGTCGGTGACCCTCAACGGTCGCGAGCTGGACCTGTCGGCCTACGCCGACCAGCGCCTCGCGATCGACGGACTCGAGGCCCAGAACGAGCTGGTCGTCACCGGCACGTGCCTGTACTCGCACTCGGGCGAGGGCCTGCACCGCTTCGTCGACCCGGCCGACGACAAGGTCTACCTCTACACGCAGTTCGAGGTGCCCGACGCCCGCCGCGTCTTCGCCACCTTCGAGCAGCCCGACCTCAAGGCGGAGTTCACGTTTCACGTGACCGCGCCGTCGCACTGGAAGGTCGTCTCCAACTCCCCCACGCCCGAGCCGGTCGCCGCCGACGGCGACGCCGCGGTGTGGCACTTCGCGCCGACGAAGACGATGAGCACGTACATCACCGCGCTGGTGGCCGGCGACTACCACGAGGTGCGCGACACGTACACGGGCCAGCACGGCGAGATCCCGCTCGGCGTGTTCTGCCGCCAGTCGCTCGTGCCGCACCTCGACGAGGACGACATCTTCCTCGTCACCAAGCAGGGCTTCGAGTTCTTCGAGGGCGCCTTCCAGATGGGCTACCCCTTCGGCAAGTACGACCAGGTGTTCGTGCCGGAGTACAACATGGGCGCGATGGAGAACGCGGGCTGCGTGACCTTCCGCGACGAGATGATCTTCCGCAGCCGCCAGACGGTCTCGGCCTACGAGCAGCGCGCGAACACGATCCTGCACGAGATGGCGCACATGTGGTTCGGCGACCTCGTGACCATGAAGTGGTGGGACGACCTGTGGCTGAACGAGTCGTTCGCCGAGTTCGCGGCGCATCACTCGTCGGTCAAGGCCACCCGCTTCACCGACGCCTGGACCGGCTTCACCAACAACCGCAAGAACTGGGCGTACCGCCAGGACCAGCTGCCCACGACGCACCCGATCGCCGCCGACAACTACGACCTGCACGCGGTCGAGGCGAACTTCGACGGCATCACCTACGCCAAGGGCGCCTCGGCGCTCAAGCAGCTCGTCGCCTGGGTGGGCGAGGAGGACTTCTTCGCCGGCCTGCGCAGCTACTTCACGAAGTACGCGTACGGCAACACCGAGCTCACGGACCTGCTGGCGGAGCTGTCGCAGGCCTCCGGGCGCGAGCTCGACAGCTGGGCGGCCGAGTGGCTCCAGACGTCCGGCGTCAACACGCTGCGCGCGGACTTCGACGTCGACGACTCCGGCGAGTTCACGCGGTTCGAGGTCGAGCAGACCGCGACGCAGGAGTACCCGACGCTGCGCCGTCACCGCATCGCCATCGGCCTCTACGAGCGCCAGGGCGACCAACTGGTGCGCGTCGACCGGATCGAGACCGACATCGAGGGCGACCGCACCGCGATCGACGAGCTCGTCGGCCGGCGCCGTCCCGACCTGATCCTGCTCAACGACGACGACCTGACCTACGCCAAGATCCGGCTCGACGAGGGTTCCTTCGAGACGCTGCTGTCCGGCATCGGCCACGTCGCGGAGTCGCTGCCGCGCGCGCTGTGCTGGGGCTCTGCGTGGGACATGACCCGGGACGCGGAGCTGCCGTCGGCGTCGTTCGTCGACCTCGTGCTGGCGGGCGTCGGCACGGAGTCGGACCTCACCGCCGTCTCCTCGCTGCTGCGCCAGGGTCAGTCCGCGATCAACCTCTTCACGTCCGACGAGAAGCGTCCCGAGCTGGCACGGCACTGGGAGCAGGGCGTGGCCGAGCTGCTGGCCGCGGCCGAGGCGGGCAGCGACCACCAGCTCGCGTTCGCGCGGGCGCTGGCGTCCGCGGCCACCTCTGCCGATCGCCTGCGGCAGGTGCTCGGCGGTTCGGTCGAGGGGCTGGAGCTGGACGCCGACCTGCGCTGGAGCCTCATCCGCGGCCTGGCCCGGCTGGGCGATGCCGACGAGGCCGAGATCGACGCCGAGCTGGCCCGGGACGACACGAACCAGGGCCGTGAGAACGCCGCCGGCGCCCGCGCCCTGCGTCCGCTCGCCGAGGCCAAGGCCGAGGCGTGGCGCCGCGTCGTGGAGGACGCGTCGACCCCCAACGAGACGCGTCGCCAGATCGCGGCCAGCTTCCAGGTTCCCGGCCAGGTCGAGGTGCTCGCGCCGTACGTCGACCGGTACCTCGAGATGGCCGACACGGTCATCGACGAAATGGGCGTGTGGATCGGCCAGAACGCGCTGATCCACCTGTTCCCGCTGGCGAACCCGACGTCCGAGGCACTGGCCAAGGTCGACGCGTGGCTCGACGCGACGCAGGCCCCCGCCGCCGCGCGCCGCTACGTCATGGAGGGCCGCGACGACCTGCGCCGCGCCCTGAAGGCCCGCGAGATCAACTGATCCGCCCCGCGAACGGCCCCTGACCACCGAGGTGGTCAGGGGCCGTCTCCGTGCCTGCGCCTACAGCGTCACGTCCTCCAGCATCTCGGTGACCAGCGCCGCCACGGGCGAGCGCTCGGACCGGGTGAGGGTGACGTGCGAGAACAGCGGGTGGCCCTTGAGCTTCTCGACCACGGCGACGATGCCGTCGTAGCGACCGACCCGCAGGTTGTCGCGCTGGGCGACGTCGTGCGTCAGCACCACCTTGGAGTTGGCGCCGATGCGCGACAGCACCGTCAGCAGCACGTTGCGCTCCAGCGACTGGGCCTCGTCGACGATGACGAACGCGTCGTGCAGCGAGCGGCCGCGGATGTGCGTGAGCGGCAGCACCTCGAGCATCTGGCGGTCGATGATCTCGTCGACGACGTGCGGTGAGGCGACGGCGCCGAGCGTGTCGAACACGGCCTGACCCCACGGGCCCATCTTCTCCTCGGAGCTGCCCGGCAGGTAGCCCAGCTCCTGCCCCCCGACGGCGTACAGCGGGCGGAAGACGATGACCTTCTTGTGCTGGCGCCGCTCCATCACCGCCTCGAGGCCGGCGCAGATCGCCAGCGCCGACTTGCCGGTGCCGGCACGACCGCCGAGCGAGACGATGCCGACCTCGGGGTCGAGCAGCAGGTCCAGGGCGATGCGCTGCTCGGCGGAGCGGCCGTGCAGGCCGAAGGCCTCCCGGTCGCCACGGACGAGCCGCACCTGCTTGTCGGCCGTCACCCGGCCGAGCGCGCTGCCCTTGTCGGACAGCATCACCAGGCCGGTGTGGCACGGCAGCTCACGCGCCGACTCGAGGTCGATCGTGCCGTGCTCGTACAGGTCGTCGAGATCGAGGCTGTCGACCTCGATCTCGGTCATGCCCGTCCACCCGGTCTCGAGCGCCCACTCGGCGCGGTACTCCTCGGCGGTCAGGCCCACCGCGGACGCCTTGACGCGCATCGGCAGGTCCTTGGAGACCAGGACGACGTCGTGGCCCTCGTTGGCGAGGTTGCGGGCGACCGACAGGATCCGCGTGTCGTTGTCGCCGAGCCGGAACCCGGACGGCAGCGACGAGTGGTCGGTGTGGTTCAGCTCGACCCGCAGGGTGCCGCCCTCGTCGCCGATCGGCATCGGGACGTCGATGGTGCCGTGCGTGACGCGCAGGTCGTCGAGGAAGCGCAGGGCGTTGCGCGCGAAGTAGCCGAGCTCGGGGTGCTGGCGCTTGGCCTCCAGCTCGGTGATGACCACGATCGGGATGACGACCTCGTGCTCCCCGAAGCGGGCCATCGCGGCCGGATCGGCCAGCAGGACGCTCGTGTCGAGGACGTAGGTGCGGTGATCGGGGCGGTTCGTCACACTCTTCGTAGCAGCCACGGCTGCCTCCTCGAGAGCCACACGCGCGCCCGGCGCCCAGCCCTCATCTAGTGGGTGGGGGGCTGAGCCTTCCGATGACCGAAGGGCTCGAGATCGAGCATGGGCACACCCCGAAAGTACGACCGGGATGTGACGGAGGAAGGCAGACTCGCCGCGCGGCGCGTGACGTTTGTGTGAACGACAGGCGGCGAGCGTCAGCTGCCGAAGCGGCGCTCGCGACTGGCGTAGGAGCGCATCGCGCGCAGGAAGTCGACGCGACGGAACGCGGGCCACATGGCGTCGCAGAAGTAGAACTCCGAGTGCACGCTCTGCCACAGCAGGAAGCCGCTCAGCCGCTGCTCGCCCGACGTGCGGATGACGAGGTCGGGGTCGGGCTGGCCCTTCGTGTAGAGGTGCTCGGCGATGTGGTCGACCTCGAGCGTCGAGGCGACCTCCTCGAGCGTGCGACCCGAGCCGGCCTGCTCGAGCAGGAGGGAGCGCATGGCGTCGGTCAGCTCCTGGCGGCCGCCGTACCCGACACAGACGTTGACCGACAGGGCCGACTCGACGTCCGCGGTGAGGTCGGCGGCGCGCTTCATCCGCGACGCTGACTCGGCCGGCAGCATGTCGAGGTTGCCGATCAGGCGGATGCGGTATCCCGCCGCGGCGAGGTCCTCGACGAGTCGCTCGATGACGACCAGCAGCGCCGCCAGCTCGTCGGCGGGACGGCGCAGGTTGTCGGTGGAGAGCAGCCAGAGCGTGACGATCTCGACGCCGAGCTCGTCGCACCAGCCGAGGAACTCGCTGATCTTGTCGGCGCCGGCCTGGTAGCCGTGGTCGACCCCGGCCCCGGCTCCACGGGCCCAGCGCCGGTTGCCGTCGACGATCGCGCCCACGTGCCGCGGGAGGCACTCGGCCTCGAGACCCTTGGCGAGGCGACGCTCGTACACGCCGTAGAGGAGATCGCTGACCGGCATGGCGCCAGCGTACGCGGCCGACCTGCGCGCTGGGACGACCGTCACGTGGTCGCCCGACTCGCCCCTGCGACACCGAGGACTAGGATTGCGGCCATGGCGTCCCCCAAGCACGAGTCGATCGTCGAAGACGTGGGCGATCGCGTACGGGGGACGGTCGAGGAGATCAAGCCCAAGCTCCGTGGCTGGCTGCACGCGGCCACCGCACCCCTCGCCCTGATCTCGTTCCTGGTCATGCTCGTGCTGGCCGACAGCGTGGCCGCACGCGCCGGCGCCGCGGTGTTCATGCTCAGCGCACTGCTGCTGTTCGGCGTCAGCGCGGTCTATCACACGGTGCCGTGGCGCGAGCGCGCCAAGCAGACGCTGCGCCGGCTCGACCACTCCAACATCTTCGTGATGATCGCCGGCTCCTACACGCCGTTCTCCCTGCTGCTGCTCGAGCGCGACCAGACCATCATCTTGCTCTCGCTGGTCTGGGGCGGTGCCCTGCTGGGCGTCCTGTTCAAGGTCTTCTGGCTGTCCGCGCCGCGGTGGGTCTACGTGCCGCTGTACCTGGCGCTGGGCTGGGCCGCGCTGATCTACCTGCCCGACTTCATGGCCGCGGCGTCCACGGTCACGTTCGTCATGTTGTCGCTCGGGGGGCTGTTCTACACGATCGGCGCCCTGGTCTACGCCTTCCAGTGGCCCGACCCCAACCCCCGCTGGTTCGGGTACCACGAGGTCTTCCACGCGCTGACGATCGCGGCGTTCATCGTGCACTACATCGGCGTCAGCTTCCTGGTGTACCGAGGGAACTGATCCCTCACTCCCCCGTCAGCGCGGCGGGGTCGGTGACGGGCAGCCGGCAGACGAAGTCGCGGCAGACGTAGGCCGTCGCCATTCCGTCGATCGCCTCGCGCCCCCCGAACAGCGGGACGGGCGATCCCTCACGGGTCGCGACCACCACAGCTCCCGGCGTGGTGAGTCCGAGGGCCGCACGGTGCATCGGCCCGCCCACCTCGCCGACGACCGCGATCTCGGCCGGCCCGTCGTGCAGCGCCTCGGCCGCGGCGAGCGTCCAGCCCGCGTAGCGCGGGGCGCCCGTGGCCAGTCCTGCGGCCGACTCGACACAGTCGACGGCGGCGGCTCGCAGGTCGTGGTCGCCGGTGACCGCGGCCAGCGCGAGCAGGCCGTGGGCCAGCGCGGAGGAGCCGGCCGGGTTCGCGTTGTCGGACACGTCGCGCGGGCGGACCAGCAGCGCCGTCGTGTCGTCGGCGGTGTCGTACCAACCGCCGTCCTCGGCCCGGAAGTGCGCGAGCGCACGATCGGCCACGTGACGGGCCCGGTCGAGCCAGCGCGGGTCGTCGGTGGCGCCGAGCACGGCGACGAAGGCCTCGATGACCGCGCCGTGGTCCTCCAGCACGGCGGCGTGCTCGGAGCGGACCCCGCCGAGCGAGGTCCGGACGAATCCCGGCTCCACGTGCAGGTCCCACAGCAGCGTCGCGGCCTCGGTGGCCGCCTCGACGAGGTCGGGACGGTCGAGCAGGATGCCGGTCTCCGCCAGCGCCGTGATCGCATAGCCGTTCCAAGCGGCGACCACCTTGTCGTCGCGGGCGGGACGCGTCCGCTCGGCGCGGATCTCGAGCAGGCGCGCCTTCACGCGCTCCCAGCGCTCCGGGTCGTCGGGGTCGCTCAGCAGCTGCAGCGTCGACAGGCCGCGCTCGAACGTGCCGCCGCCGGTGACGGACAGCAGCTGCACCGCCCACGCCGCGTCGCCCGTGCCGAGCGCCTTCATCAGCTGGTGCGGGTTCCACACGTAGAACGTGCCCTCGTGACCGTCGCTGTCGGCGTCGAGCGCCGAGGCGAACCCGCCCTCGTCGGTGCGCAGTTCGGCCAGCAGGAAGTCGGCCGTCTCGCGGCACACCCGCTCGGCCAACGCGACCTGCGGGCCCTCGTCGCCGCGGGCCCTGAGCGCGCGGTACCAGTGCAGGTAGGCGCGCAGCAGCAGGGCGTTGTCGTAGAGCATCTTCTCAAAGTGCGGCACGCGCCAGAAGCGGTCGACGCTGTAGCGGGCGAAGCCGCCGGCGAGCTGGTCGTACATGCCGCCGCGCGCCATGGCCTCGAAGGTGCGGCCCATGACCTGCCAGACCTTCTCGTCGCCGGTGCGGGCGTGCTGCCGCAGCAGGAACTCCAGCATCATCGACGGCGGGAACTTGGGCGCGGCGCCGAAGCCGCCGGCCTCCTCGTCCGCCTGCCCGACGAGCGTGCGCGCCGCCCCGTCGAGGTCGTCGGCGGTCAGCGGCTCACCCCCGAGGTCGTCGTTCGTGGCGAGGAAGTCGAGCACCTGCCCGGCCGATGAGGTGACCTCGTCCCGGCGGTTCTGCCACGCGTCGACCAGCGCCTGCAGGACCTGGCTGAACGCTGGGTGGCCCGCCGTGGGCTCTGGCGGGAAGTACGTGCCCGCGAAGAACGGCTCGCCCGCCGGGGTGAGCACGCACGTCATCGGCCAGCCGCCCTGCCCGGTCATCGCCTGCGTCGCCCGCATGTAGACCGCGTCGATGTCCGGCCGCTCCTCGCGGTCGACCTTGATGTTCACGAAGTGCTCGTTCATGTAGGCCGCGGTCGCCGGGTCCTCGAAGGACTCGTGCGCCATCACGTGGCACCAGTGACAGGCGGCGTACCCGACCGACAGGAGAATCGGTGTATCACGACGCTTTGCTTCCGCAAGTGCCTCCGGTCCCCACTCCCACCAATCCACTGGATTTTCAGCGTGCTGTCGCAGATAGGGCGACTGTGACTGGGAAAGTCGGTTGGTCATGTCCATGACTCCTGACAAGTGGCAGATGTATCACTTCTGCCCGAGTGATACACGAGAGTGATACACGAAACGTCGTTCAGCAGGCGCGGGCTGCACACCTGACTTCCAGCCTAGGGAGGAGATGCACATGGCACCTCGCAAGAAGCCGACGCTACTGGCGCAGGGGAAGCCGCGCACGCTCGGGACTTCGCGTCCGTGGCGGGTCCGGCTGTACGCACCGGCGCCAGGAGGCACGAAGTACCAGGTGATGTTCCGCGCTCCCGCTGGCGAGGGTGAGCCGTGGAAGCGGGTGCTGCGACGTGCCAACTCGGAGGCAGAGGCGCGCAAGATCTTCAACCAGGCCGAAGCCGCACTGGACACCGAGCAGGCGCTGCCGGCAGGTGCTGACCTGCGCGCCTCGCGGACCATCCGGATGCTCGGCGAGGAGTTTGTCAACGACAGCGTGGCGCGCGGCAAGCACCCGCGGACCATCGAGCAGCGGGTGTCAGTCCTGAACGCGCACATCCTGCCGACGATCGGGGACGTGCCGGTGACCAAGTGGCGCATCGAGCACAGCCGCAAGGTGATGGAGAAGGGGTCGAAGACGCGTTTCTCCGCCAGCGGCCGCGAGGACCTGCGTGTTCAACTCGCGGCGATGCGCAAGCTCGCGTGGCGGCTCGGCTGGCTCGACCGTGGCATCGATCCGCTGGACGGCCTTGAGATCGCGCGAGCCAACATCCTCCACGGAGCGACCGCGCACTACGTCGACCCGCGCCTACGCCCCGAGACCCGTCAGGTGCGCGCGATGGCCGCCGCCGCTGATCTGTTGTGCGGCCCCGAGGGCACCGACCGCCAGATGACCCGGCTCCCGCTGTTCGGCACGAAGATCCGCGTCGCCGGCTTCGGCGGCCTGCGCCTCAGCGAGCAGAACGCCCTGCGTGCAATCGACGTCTTCTTCGACCGCGGCTACGTGCAGGTCAACGGCTCCTGGACCACACCCCGAGGGCAGGCTCCCTACCGCGGCCCGGTGAAGAACCACACGCTGCACGAGGTGCCTCTGCCTCGGTCGCTCATGGAAGGCGAGCTCCTTCCCCGCGTCAAGGAACTGCTCGGCCTGCCTGCGAAGGCTTCTCTCCAGCAGGTCACCAATGCCCAAGAGGCCGAGCGCCAGCGCCGCGCCAACCTCGCCGCCCGCGCGCTTGACAAGAGCGTCGCCTGGTGGAACTACCCCGTCCCTCCCGAGGACGAACAGTGGCTGTTCGTCGACACCTTCACCGGCGTACCTGTGAAACCGGAGTGGCACAACGACCGCTGGCACCGCATCCGCGCGTGGGTCGACGAGAACGATCCAGACAACGCATGGCCCCGCACGATCGTCTACCGCAACCTGCGCCACCATGCCGCGACGAAATGGTTCCACGAGGAACTCGGCGAGCCCTGGGAGGTCGTCGCGCAGTACCTCGGCGACAAGCTCACCACCGTCCTCAACCACTACGTACGCGCCGGCGAGGACGCACTGCGTGACTCGGTCAGTAAACTCGCGACTCTGTAGCCACTCGCCAGGACAACTTCGAAGACTGCAGAACGCGCGGGTGAGCGTGGCCTGCCCGAGTTCGCGTGCTCGGCGGGCTTTCGAAGTTCCGACCGGTCCACGCATGGCTCCTTCGCCGGGCGCTCAACATCCAACTGCGATGCGCCTGCCGCCCAGGGCGATCTGAGTCCGACTGCGATCTCGACAGCCGCGAGACTGCCCACGCGGAGCGAAGGGAGTTCAGTGCTCAGGACGAAGTGGGCGAGTTGGAGATTGCCCGGCCTTTCGTTGGCCTACTGTGCGCCCGCGAGGAACGCGCTGCCCGATCCTTCCCAGAGCACCACCAGCTCATCGCGCGCTCGGGTCGCAGCGACGTAGAGGAGCGAACGTTCTCGTTGTAGGACGTCGCTTCGGTCACCCTCCGCAACATCCTTGAGCAAGTAAGACGCGGGAAGCATCTCAGCGTCCGCGCCGAAGATCAGAACGCGGGAGAACTCCATTCCCTTCGCACGGTGCATCGTCATGACCTGCGGATCCTTGGCAGTCGCCGCGCCCTTCGTGACCTGCCGGACTTTGATGCCCCGGTCTTCTAAGCCCTTGGTGACGCGATCAGACGTGCGCTGGTCCCGCACCAGGATGCCGATCGCCTCGGGACTCATGCCGAGGTCAGGGTCGAGCCATTCGCTGATGATCCGTGCGGCTTCGTCCAGCTCTTCGGTCAGCGAGGCGAGCCCCCTGCGGACCGGCTGGGGGCCACTCCGTGCTGATCGGTAGGTGGAGGAGTCCGTCTCCTCTTCCTCGAGGTCGACGAAGTCTTGTCCCTCAAGCACCCCCATTGCGAAACGAAGCACCTGATGGGTGGTGCGGTAGTTCAACGACAGTCGCCGAGCCCGACCCACGATCTTGATCCCGTAGCGCCCGAGCGTGATGCGTTGACCGTAGATGCGCTGTTGAGCGTCCTCCGCGATGAACAGGTCGTTGGGTCCTTCTGCGACCAGCGCCCGCAGGAACTGCCACCGCGCAGCGGTGAGGTCCTGCCCTTCGTCGACCAACACGTGGTCAGCGCGACGGTCCTGCCCTGCCGTGGACGCCTGGTCGAGGAGTGCGGCGGAGATCCCACAGACCTCACCGAAGTCCACCAGGCCGGCCACCGCGGCGGACGTCCGGTAGGCGTTGATGACGTCCCACACCATCGCTCGCTGGGCCCGACCCAAGGCAACGCCCCGTCCCGGCCGACGGACCTTGAGGTACTCGTCCCTGGTGGTGATCCGGTGAGGAAGAACCACGGCGTCGTACTCGGCAATCAAGAAAGACGGGCTCTTGAGCTCATCTGGAAGCCCGACCCCTGAGGACTCCACCGCGTCACGCCACGCCTTGGCCTCATTGGTCGTCCGCTTGCTCGCGCGGTTCCCGCCGACGCCGAGCACGCGTTCCACCGCCGCGTCCAGGGCAGCAGGCGTCGCACTGGAGAGGACGGCGCTCGCGGCCGAGTCGACCCCCGTCACGAAGATCCCCGGCTCGCCTAGCGATGTGGCCAAGGTCAAGTTGGAATCCAACGAAAGCAAGTCGCGCTTCATGGCGTCGGCCAGCGTGCGGGTATAGGTCGTCAATACGATGCGCGCCGACGGGTCTCGCTGAGCGAGGAACCTTGCGCGGTGCAGCAAGACGACGGTCTTGCCGGTACCGGCTCCTCCGGACAGCCTGAATGAGCCGTTGTAGAGGCCCTCGACGTACTTGCGCTGCTCCGGGTGCAGGAAAACCTTCCAGGCGGCGAAGTCGCCGTCCTCGATGACGGCACGCAACTCGTCGTCGTCCTCGAGCCAGACGAACTGGGCCTTCCCAGCACGCGTCTTCAACGCTTCGAGGAGTCGGTCCTCCTCGGACTCTCCTTCGGCGACCTCCACCGTCCCGTGGATGTCGAGACTCTCCAAGACCTGCTCGATCGTTCCGCCTGCAGTTAGTTCAACCAGCGCGAGCCCCTGCCACTCGACGGCGCCACTCGCCAGCGCGAGCAGCTCGTCTTCGGTGGTGGCGGCGAGGGCGCGCTCTGCCAGTTCCGGATCCAACCCGAGCTCGTCCGTCATGCGCTGCAAGCTGATGCCCGCACTGACCGACTCCAAGAGCGGCGCCCCAGCCGGAGCCTCGCTCACTGCCTCGGGAACGGTCGGGGGCGCCGAGTGACCCGGCGCGAGCTGCTCCACCAGCGGGTTGATCACCAGCTCGGGAAGCCCGTTGACCGAATTGGTCTTGAGGACGGCCTTCTCGGCAATGGCGATCGCCTTGTCGTGCGGCCACACGCCCGTGAAGATGTAGTGCGGCTCCCCCTGTGACGAGTACACCTTGAAGAGCACTGCTCGGTACATGTCGTTGACCCGACCGGTACGCACCTTGGGATCGATCGCTCCTTGGATGGGCTCGATGTGGAGCCCCGGAAGGGTGTCGTCCTGGAAGAGTTTCTTGATGAACGCCATGATCTGGCTCTGGATCGACCCGTCGTGCAGTCCGTCTTTGTGCGGGGCGAAGATGACGACAGCCATCAGAATCCTCCTAGTTCCAGAGCGGCCACAGCCGCCTCGATGTCCATGTCGACCACGTCCCACCCCAGGTCGGCGAGCATCGTGCGCTCATCGTCGCTCAGGTCGACAGCGACGGTGACCTTCCGGTCGGGCCAACTTGGCCCTAAGGGCACTCCGTCGATCTCAACTTCCAGGTCGGGCACCGGCACGGAAGTCCGCGAGAGCGCAACGAGGAACTCCCTCTCCTCGTCGGCGGCCAGTCCGATGACCGGATCCCATCTGAAGTCCGTGCTCCGGCCCGCTTCGGCAGTAGTATCCACCGTCGGCGTCGCGGTGGTGGTCAGCAGGCTCGCCACCGTGACCTTGGTGCCTACGGTGCGCAACCCCACGAGATTGCTGAATCTGAGCCATTCCTGCCACGCGGCCTTGTGTTGGTGACCGATCACCTGGTCGCGGTCGTCGAGGGTCACCGTGATCTCGGTGGCGGAGCTCTTGGGGTTCCACCGGGACAGCACGACCAACGTGTCGTCGCGCCAGGCCCACACGGGCACGTCCCCTTGACCTAGAGCTTGCCCATCCAGCAGCCCACCAGCGATCGCCATGAGGTCACTGCGTTGGCCCGTGCCTCCCTTCTCCTGTGCTCGAGCGGCGATCACGAAGGGCATGGCGTCACCGATGGCACGCATCCCTTCCGGGTCGGGGGTCTGGATCCAGCCCATCAACAGGTCCATGACGCTGCCCGACAGCAGGTCGAAGAGTGCCGGCTTCAGGTTGATTCCAGCACCGCCCATGATTGGTCCGATGGCGTCCCGATCGAACCAGTTCGGTCCGCTCGGCGTGCTCTCCTCGAGGTCCGCCCACGACATGCCGAAGACGAAGAATCCGTCGTCGCGCAGGATCGCGCGCTTCGCGGCATCGTCAGATAGACGGTTGTGCAGCGGGCTTGCGTGGTAGCGCCAACCATCACAGAAGATCGCCATCCGCGGCACCGACGGATCGTTGCAGATGAGTAGAAAGTCCGGTTTGCTGCCGAGCAAGGTGACCTGGGGATCCAGGCGCCACTTGCGCCCTCCCCCGATGGTGATCTCCATGGTGGTCCCGAGGTTGCCCGGGATCTCCTTGATGTGGGCACCCAAGGTGCTCAACCGTTGCTTGAGTACCGCGCGGAACTTCTGCTCCATCTTCGACTCGGGGTCGAAACTTTGAACGGCGACCTCAGTGATCTCCCAGCCCGCAGCCTTGTCGGGCTCGGCGTCGGTCTGAGTTCCGCCGTGCAGGATCTCGTGCAGCAGACGATGGGCCTCTGAGCGGGAGACGAGACGATCCTGGCCGGGGCCGGCGAAGGGCAGCAGGCACTGGTGGCAGGCTAGTCTCTCGCTCCCACTGCACTGACAATCACGCAGTAACACGTACGCCCGGAAGAGGATCGCGCGCAGAGTGGCGGGATCTGCCAGCTCTGCCAGATAACCGGTTCCGCCGGGCACCAGGTCGTGCAGGAGGAGTCCGTCAGCGTTGAGATCCGGGTCGTCCGGCGAAGGATCAACCACGACCTCCAGTGCGAGGTGGTCTGGTGCTCCACCGATGTGTTCACGAAGCCCGAGCTTGACGGCTGCGGCGAGGGAGGGCAGGGCGAAGTTGCTTCCGAGTGAGATCATCGGCGGCAGCCGCATCAGCAACCCCTCCGTCACGAGGGTGCGCGACAGCGCGATTCTTCGAGTGTCCTCCTCGGAGGCATTGCGCAGGCGACACCATGGGCGGTGTTCGTACTTGGAGTTGCTGCGTGCGCCGCTGTCGAGTTGTCCGCACTCGGAGCAGATCCTGAACAGCTCGGCGTTGACGTCGTGCCCACCGAGGAAACGACTCGAACCATGACCAGACATCCGGCCCAGGTTGAGCCACCGGATCACCAGATCGCGGACGTGCTTGACCCCGAAGCCGTAGTCCTTGATGTACCACTGGTGGGCGATGCCCGCAGGATTCACGTCGGCGAGGACAACCTGGTCGAAACGCTCCTTGATGCGCTCCTCACGCCCGTCGTCGATGACCGCCTCGTCACGCCGCATCGTGGACGAGACCCGCGTCAGTTCGACGACGTCGAAGCGCTGGTCGAGGTCCGCGATCCCGGCGCTGGAGCATCGGGGGCAGCTGCTGGGAGCTTGGGTGCCGTCGGTGACGTCAGCGACGAATCCGCACGCCGGGCAGAGCACCCAGGTGCGGATCGCCTCACCGCTGTCCCCAAGGTCGACGGTGTCGACCTTCACCTGGTGGCCCCCGGCGTAGAAGGTGGCGCCAGGTGCGAACTCGCGCAACGCTAGAGCAGCGTTGCGGCTGTAGGACAAATCCTGGGTCTCATAGTTTCCCGTGTCAGGGTCCAGCCAGGAGAGCCCCACGTCGAGAGTCACGGCGTCGTCGAGCAGGGTGTAGTTGGGAAAGATCCCGGCGTGTTCCAGGACGCCGATCCAGTAATCCCCTTGGAGGCGGGCGCGCTGCTTCTTGGCCAGGCGCAGCGACGCCTCGGCATCGCGGTAGGCGTGCTTGTCGTCCTCCGAAGCGACCGGCAGTTCGGCGACCCGTTTCAGGTCAGGGATTTCTGCTTCGATTGCGGTGATGCGATGCCCGAGAGTCTCGACCTCGAGGCGCCACTTCTGCGAAGCGATCAACAGCCTCTCACCCAAGGGGCTGGTCAGCTCGGCGTCGCCGCCGCGGGTGACGAACGTACGCAGCATCACGCGAGCCGGTTCCTTCAGTGTCGGGAACGCGGCCAGAAACGTGTCCAGGTGCGTCCCTCCTGCCAGCAGGTCCTCTTCGGCGTCGAGGGCGATCGAGTGCAGGTAGGAACCCGGCTCCATCGAACCGATGGCGCCGGTGGCGAACTGCGGATGCACCCCTCCGGCACTGCGCGCCTGGCGGTCCGCGAGCGACGCGAGGTACTGCCGACGCAGAATCTCATCGGCGTCGAGGTAGGTCGCGGGGGGACGCACCTCTCCGTTGATCATCGACAGCGGGTCACCCAGACGGGGCAATTGCTCGCCACGTCCGGAGACGAAGGCAAGGTCGAGCGCGCTACCAGTGAGGCGGCCGGCCCGACCCACACGCTGCAGGTAGGACGCAACCGAGCGCGGCAACGACGCCAGCATCACCGTGGAGAGGTCACCGATGTCGATACCCATCTCCAGCGTCGGTGTGGCCACGAGGACGTTGGGAGCGTTCGGACGATCCTCACGACCCTTGAAGCCGTTCTCGTACTCGAGTCGCACGTCGTCGTCGAGGAGCGACGTGTGTTCGCGCGCGATGACACGCTGCACCTCGTGGGTGCTGAAGAAGCGGCGGTAGAAATTTTCGGGGTTCCCCGACGACCGCTTCAGAAGACCGGAACACCGCGTCACCATGCAAGGCGCACCGTCGAGCTGGGTGATGACGGTCGCTGACCCCGGGACCTGCGCCTGGCACGTGGGGCAGACGAGAAGGTGCTCGCCCGCCTCGAGGGCTGGGGTCTGGATGGGTTCGATCACCACCGACGTCTGGGGCACGGCGTAGACCTCGGCACCGGCCTTGTTGCTGGTCGCGGTCAGGATGTTGTGCCCGGCCAGTCGCTTGAGCAGGAGCCGCGACAGGGTGGCGCCCTCGGCGGGACTGACCTGCAGTACCCGGACGGCCCACTGGGCGTACCAACTCTGTGGTGTGGTGACCGAGTCAAGAACGGACTCACGCACGCTCGTCGCAGGACCAACTCGGGGATAAGCCGGAGCAGTACGCCCGATCGGGAAGGCGGGCATGCCTTCGGAGCGGGGCCGGCCACGCCAGATGAAATGGCGGTTGCCGTCCTCCACGATCAGCTTGTGGAGCCACGGGTGCTCGATCGCGCCACGGCTTCTCATCCGTTCCAACACACCGCGGACCCAAGCGTGGGCCCGTTCGTCGGTGACGGTGACGGGCAGAAGCGCTTCCCCTCCCCCGTCCTCGACCGCCTGTCGCGCCGCCGTGGTCATCAAGCCGGGGGCAGCCTCGACCTCGACGGCCACGGTGCTGGTCATCTCGAGTGTGCGCCCGAACTGGGACTGGAGCCCGAACTCGAGGACCGCGTCGAACGCAAGCCGTTTTGCGACACGCTTACGAACACTCTGGGGCACCTTCTTGAGAGTCGTCTCCTGCCAGAACGGCGCGAACTCCTTCTTCTCCGCCAAATCGGGCGGCAGGACGCGGTAGCGGTGCGCTGCGTCGTCACCAGCTCGTTCGATGACCCTCTCGGCCAGCATGTCGAGTGACGTCGCAGCTGACCCGACGGCTTCGCGCAACACGGATCGGACGGTGAGGCTGTGCGAACGGCTCTGCACGAACCCGGCCCGGTGCGCCGCGTCCTGGACGCTGTCGGTGAAGACCAGCGTCTTCTTCTCGGCGGCGTCCAGGTTGGTGCTGCCGAAGAGGGTGGACAGGGCCACCGAGAGCTGGGTGGCGATGGCCGATCCGAGGAATCGGATCCCGTCGCGTTGCTGGCAGGCCGGGCAGTGGTCCTTGCGGGAGACGTCGTCCGCCTCGATGCTGACGTGGGTCAGCACCGGGATCACGGATCCGTCCTGCGCCGCCTCTCCCTGGGGCGGCGCGGCGAGGAGCTCCCGCTGGGCGACGTGCAACCAGCGCAGATTCTCGACCCCGATCTCTGCTCCTGATGCTCCCCCGGCCGTGGTCGCCACCTCAAGGGCGCGCTCCCCCTCAGCGCGTGCCAGCAGCAAGGCCCGGAAGCGACCCTCGCCCGAGGCGTGCTGGCGGCGGATGTCTTCGTCTCTGACGTCGAGGTCGGTGCTGTTGGCGGGCGAGAGCGAGACTCCCCATCCTGAGCGTCCACAGTGGCGACAGTAGATCGCGGGGAAAACGGCACCGGAGGCGCTGCTCGGGTCCTCGTCCTGCCCCGTCCCGAGTGGCGCACCGCCGTCGTCGGACCAGAAGAACGCTGGCGACATGGCGGCTTCGCGGTCGATTCGGGTCAGCTCACGGATCCACAGGTGCACCTCGACCGACGGCATGGATCGCCCCTCGGTTTTGCGCACGTGGCTGATGGCACCCAGATAGGCCGACACACAGCGTTCCCGTACGGCGACCTCGATGCCCGGGAAGGCCTTTGCGGCCACGTCGGCCAGCGAGGTGGCCTCGCGACAGACCTCGACCAGCACAGCCGTCAGCGGGTGCACGCGGAGCAGGTCACCTGCGGTGCCGCGGGCCTCGCGGTAACTGGCGAGGTCGTCCTCGAAGGCTGCCGTCAACACTGCTTCGGCCAACGGAGTCGCGGCCGGATCCATCCCGAGTCCCGTCAACGCAGCAGAGACTGCGCCCACGAGTTCAGCGCCCTCACGCGGGTTCAATGCGAAGGCTTCTTCCGACGCTTGGCCGACCCAGTCGTCCAAGTCAACGCGAGACTCAGAGACCACGGCGTCAGGACCGAAGGATTCGCCGAAGACAGTCTCGGCGAACTTCAGCATCGAGGCGGGGTCACCGCGGTCCCCCAGGGTGGCTGAGGTGGCCACCGGGGCGATGTGCCCCAGCGGACGATCAGCTTCGCCGTCGCCCACTGTCATGCCGTGTGACTTGAGCGCCAGCCCGAGACGCCGCAGCAGCATGGCGACGTCGGTGCCCTGGGCACCGTCGTAGGTGTGGAACTCATCGAGGACCAAGTACTGCAGCGACTGTGCGCTGTCGACCCAGATCTTCTGGTCGGCCTCGCGCAGGAGCATCTGGTCGAGCATCTTGTAGTTGGTCAGCAGGATGTCCGGCGCGCTGCTGCGCATGATGTAGCGGTCGGTGATGAGGCCGTCAGCAGTGACCTTGGTGCGCTGCGGTCCTTCCTGTCCCGTGTAGAGACCGGCGGTCACCCCGGCCAGGGCGGGGTCGGTGGTGATCAGGTCGGCCAGTCGCTGGGCCTGGTCGTTGGCCAGGGCGTTCATCGGATAAAGCAGCAGGGCCTTCATACCGGTCACACCGTCGCGTTTCGACCGCAGCACGTGGTCGAGGATCGGGTGCAGGAAGGCTTCGGTCTTGCCCGAGCCGGTGCCGGTGGTGACCAACGTAGGAAGCGGACGCGGCTTGTCGGGACCGAGGTTGAGAGAGGACAACCGCTCGTACGCGGCCGCCTGGTGGCTGTACGGCGCGAAGCCGCCCCAGTCGGCGGGGTGCCACCCGAGGCTGTCGCGCCATCCGCCCCCCGCCGGCTGGAACGGCAGTCGAAGCCGGACATACGGCCCCTTGAAGATCCCGTCGGTCGAGTGCTCAAGGAACTCGTTGAGCGCCGTCCTGGCCGGGAGGTCGGCTAGCGAGAACGTCGTCTCGAGGTAGTCGATCAACCCGTCGCGGATGCTGCCTGCAGCGAGGCTGGGCAGCAGTTCACTCATGCGCCGTCCGTTCCGCGAGGACCCTCTCGAAATGCGTGTACGCCTGTCGCATGTCCGCTTCCCGGTCGAGGGTGATGAACGGAAGTTCGTAGACGTAGGTGTTGCCCGAGGCGTTGGTGTGAGTCCGCTCGTCCGCGGTCAGGCCGTCAACCGAGGTCTCGTCGAGTCCCTCTTTTCGCCAGAGCTGCACGATTGGCGTGGGCACCTCGCGACCATTGATGTCGTAAAGATACTTATTGCGGTCATAGCCGTAGAGCACGGGGAACTGAGTGCGATAGATGGTTGACAAGTCGTCCGGCGACAGTCCCACCATTAGGGCCACCAGCGCGTCGAGCTCTACCAGAGCTTGTCGTCTGTCAGAGGAGCGCCTAAGAGGCACTCCTTCGGTCCAGGTCGGTGTTACGTCGCTGAGCGCTCGACGTCCAGGGAAGTTAATGCCACCAAGCCAATCATCGGCAGTTACCCCATCGCGGCTGAAATCCTCCCAAAGTTCGGCATAGGCTTCGGACAAACAATTGAGCCGTAACACCCGCAGAATTAAATAGCTTTCGAGGGGATGGCCCTTCGTGAGAACCAGGCGTTCGATACTGCTCGCGTACAAATTCGCCTTACCCGTGGCCCGCAATGCAAAGTCATTGACCAATGATGAGGCAAATCCTGCAAGTAGCGACAAGGAACGCAGAGCACCTCCAGCTACTGCGAGCGACAACATCCCGTGGATGTGCGCCGCGCCAGGCGGAATAAGCGCAGGGATCAGTGTCCTCTCCCCGGTAGTGGCGGCCATCTTCCGCCATGCCAAGCGGTAAGTGTCTCGCGCCGCAGCATCATCCCAATGATTGTATGCCGCGTCATATCTAGCGAAATCGCCTCGAATTTTGAAAGAGGTCACTGGGATCGCCCCAGCGCCCAAAGCCTCCAAATCAACGGAAGCCCAATCCTTGTTGCTTGACATGGACGGATTCGGAAACTTATAGAAGGGGTTACCCACATGTACGTGAGGACCTTGCAAAATCACTTCTGCCCATGATCCAACTGGCCCCCATTCGAGCGAAAAACGGCCCTTCTTGTAATCCGTGGTCTCGTTCCAACCGCCTGAGAACTGGAGTACCAAGTCTTGCATTCGGGTTGACTCGGAGATCACCCGCAAGACCCGAGCACTCGCGGAATTGACTGCATAAATCATGCGGGTTTGCAGCACGGGAACTTGAGAATCCTCCAGCATCGAGTGCCAGGTAGCCAGCATGTCCACTCCGACCTCAAGGATGCGCCCACGATGCGGTCGGAGGTCCCAACTTCCGTCCGGGTCCTTCAAGCCCGGTTGCTCGCCAGCGCCGTCGTGCGTCAGCGACCGAATGACAGTCTCCGGAGCGTACAGCGAGGTGGCCATGAGGAATTTGGGCTCCGCACGAACGGCGCCATACACGTGAACTCCGTAAGTGACGAGGTTGTGAATGTCAAAAAGGCCCAACTCATTGATGAACTGCCAGTGCCGCCGCAGGCGTCGATAAGTCGCAGCGCGCAAAGTCCCGGCCTTCTCATCGGTGAAATGGGTCTCAGGATGCAGAAGAACGGTGACTCCATGAGGCGCCCGGTGGTCCCAGGTCTGCTCCATAAAGCAGCGATAGAGATCCGGCCGCAGTCCCTGAAGATGCGGAAACAGTGTGGGATCCGAAACAGATTCGCGAACCGCAAGCTGGTCGCCCGCCAGTCCAACGTACTCATTCCTCGCCGAGGTATCCGACAATGCCTGATCCGCCAGGTCGCGGGCGCGCGCAACGGTCATCTTTCCCTCGAGGGCGAAGCGTACGTCGTACTCGCCCAGAGCCGCTGCAGCGTCCCAATCTGGACGTACCCAGGGAGGATTCCCAACCTGCAGGTCAAAGCCCCCGCGATCGAACACCGAGACGAAGTCGAGCTGCCAGTGGAAGAACCCTTGCTGGTCAGCAACCGCCTGACAAACCCTCAGCCACGGGTGCTTGTTCAGTACCGCGTCGATCCTTGAAGCGTCTGCGAAGACCCGGTCGTTGTACTCGAAGTCCCCGAGATCGTCCCAGATGAGCGCGGACTCGAGGGTGTCTTGTCCCTTCCGCGCAGTGCTGACCCTCATCGTGTCAGCGCCAAGGATCATCCGGAGCGCGTCATACCACTGCTCAAGCGTGGGTGGCGCCACTTCTTCCTCGGTCAGCGGCCAGAACCAAAAGGCGCACCACGCATCCATGACTAGCCGGAGTCGGCGATAGGCGCCGTCGGGGTCGGCCAGCGACTCCTCGATCTCCTCGCGACTCACGTGACGCCCGAGCGACGGACCCTCCCCCTCGCCCTCGGTCTCCGGCGCGCCCCACAACGGGATATCGCGCCGGATCTGTTGCTCGGCAATGGCGAGACGGTGTCCCGCGATGTCCCAGAGGCGTTCGACGCGGCGGCCAAGGGCGACCAAGGCGTCGACCTGCTTCTTGCCGGGTTTCGCGTGCATGGACCTGCGCCACTTCTTGAGGTCGGCAACGGCCTCGGGCACCAGTTCCTTGATGTCCTTGCCGACGTCCGCGGCCGCTCCCCAACCTTCGGCCGGTAGCAGGAAGTGCGGGATGCGGCCGTCGATCCTGTCGACGTGGTCCATGTCATTGGTTCCCGGCTTGACCGGCTTCGGCACTGCCTTGAGCCAGGACTTGTCCTCCACGGTCGAGCGGGAGTAGACGGCCTTACGGGCACCAATGAGGGAATTTCCGCGGCGCAGGTGCAGACCGAACCACGGTGCCTCGAGCCCTTCGACCATGGTGTCGAGCCACAGCGAGATCTCCGCCAGTTCGACAGCAGTGGCATTGAGGTCCACGCCGTACGTCTGATGCAACGCGAGGTAGGCCTTCACCCGCTGCAGTTCGCGGGGATATGCGTCCGGGTCGACGCTCTCGTCGAGCTCTTCCTGGCGACGCTTCAGGTACTGCTCGGCAAATTGCCGAACGGCCTCGATGGCGAAGGCACCCGACCCAAGCGCCGGCTCGCAGATCGTCAGTTCCAGGATCTCCGCTGCGGTGGTGCGTTGCCCGTCCTGGTCAAGCAGTTCTTCCAAGGCCTGGGAGACGACGAAGCGGGTCAGCACCTCGGGCGTGTAGTAGGAGGCGGACTGTTGGCGCTCCCGACCGGCGAGCCGGAAGACGAAGGAGCCCTGCGGGTGGAGCACCGGCTTGCGCTCGCCGTACTTGTCCTCGACCGTAACGAAGTCCTTTTCGGCAATGCCTTCGGCCCCCGCGACCGGCACCACCCACGAGCCCTTCTCGGACTTGCCGTCCTTGGCCACTTCGTACAGGTCAGTCTCGGCGAAGAAGCCGGTGTAGGACATCAAGCCCTCGTAGACCGCGCCCAGCTGGTTGATCCCGAGTTCGGCGTAGGAGATGAAGCCGCGGTCGCGGCCCCGCTGTTCTTTGCTGAGCAGCAGGTGGCGCAGCACCCGCTGCAGTGCGGCGTTGCCCAGTCCGACCTCGTCAATGTGGGCCGTCGCCTCCGGTTTGAAGAGATCCGCCCGCAGTGAGCGGAAGGTGAGACCGTCGACGTACTCCCCTTCTGCCTGATCGTGGCGCGACGGATCGTGTCCGCGGTCCACTAGCCGGAAAAGAGCCCCCAGTGACTCGTACAGGTGAGTCCCTGCCTGTGAGTTCCGGGTGGGCAGGTCAACCAGGATGAGTTCACGCAGTCGGTCGAGGCTGTACCCGTTCTCGTACTCTGGGGCGCCAGCGGGAAGCACACCCAACTCGGGCGACGCCTCTGCGTATAGCAGGAAGAGGATCCGATAGAGGAAGCGCAGCGACTGCTTGGCCAGGGGCTGCGCCTCAGCGGACGGGAGCGGATCGAGGCTGCCGGCCTTGCGGCGTGCCACGACCTCGTTGGCGATGATCTCGATCGAGAGCCGAACCCCCTCGCGCAGATCCTTGCTGACCCCGACCGTGTGCTTGACCGACTCGGACAGGGTGTCGGTCCACCAGATGTCGCCTTGGGCGTCCGGTGCCAAGGAGTCCGAGGCCAGGCAGGCCAGGGCACGGTCGACCTCGCCACCCTTCTTGTCGTCGTTGCGCTCGGCGACCAGCTGGAGGTCCACGGCGAGGTAGCGGCCCTCGGGCCACCGTTCGCGCTCGGCCACCAGGACGTGGGGGCCGGCAAGCACCAGCGCAAAGGCGGGCTTGAAATCATCGTGCAGAAAGAGCAGCGACAGCAGTCGTGCCACGGAGGTGACGGCATCCTTGTGGACGCCCGTGTCGTCAGCTGTGGGTCCGACGTCGGCAGGCAGGAACGCTTCGGTGAGGTTGTCCTCGTCCTTGGCGAGAAGGTGCTCAATGGTCTCTGCTGGACACGCGTCGATGATGGCCAGACCCGCGGTGTGATCCAGCCCCGCCGCAGAGAGGAACGTGACCGGCCCCTGCACCTTGCTGGTGAAACCGATCCCGTCGAATCCCAGCAGGGCCCGGACGTCGGCGTTGAGGGCGCGGACGGCTGCGACCCGGTCGTCGTGGGCATCGAGAGTGGCGAACCGGTTGAGGAGGCTGCTGCGAGCCGCGGTGAACCTGGTCCGGGGGGTGCCCTGATCCTTCAGCGCGTCCCACGCAGTGCGGCGTGCCAGCACCCGGGCCTTGAAGGACTCCTTAGTCGCATCGGTGGTGAAGTAGTGCTCACTGATCCACTCCTCCCCCACGATGATCGCGTCGCTGGACATCAGGCGTTCATTCCCTTCGAGTTCAGTGCAGGCACAACCAAAAGCAACGGGCGGACGGACTGTTGGTCGGGCAGCATCGTGCGCACCAGCGCGCGCTCCTCCTCAACCCTGACCCGACGGGTCTTGATCTCTAGCCGCTGCGCCAGCGCGTCCGCCTCCCGTTGCCACTGGGTCGCGCGCTCGGACCACCGCTCGACCCGGTCGGTGACACCTGCGGCGACGGCTTGGAACGCACCGTCGAGGACGGTGCGAGCCGCTGCGACACCGGGAGCCACGTACACGTCCAAGCCCTCAGCCCCGGCTAAGAGGCCGGTGTTCGCTCCGCCGGGACGGAACTCCATCACCTCGAAAGCCTCGCGCAGTGTGGTGACCTGTTGCGGCAGCGCGAAGACAGGGTCGGCGGCGTCGGGGAACTGCACGACGACGTAGGTCGCGGAGACCACTTGACCACGAGCGTTGGTGAGCGTCCCTTGGAGCAAGAGGAATGCCTGCTCCCCCTGGCCGGCGACCGCAAAGACCTCATTGCGGCCCAGCGACTCCAACGCTCGGTCAGCCGCCCAGTCCAGGCTCGGGTGGAGCGGTCCCAGGTAGTGTGCCTCGGGCCACAACGACGTCGACTCCGGACCGCGGGCATCGATCAGCGCCTGCTTGCCGCGGTCCAGAGTGGTCGCCAACCGGATACCGCCGGAGACCTTCCGCTCCTTCAGGTACGACTGCGGCAGTACGTCGAGCCGCTGTTTCAAGTCATTGCTCGGCACGAACTCGACGATCGCGTGTTGCTGGTGCTCGCGCCAGTTAACGCCACCCATCTGGACCGACGCACCCGGCGTCTCGAAGGCGAGCTCGAGGGCGTCGCGCAAAAAGTCGAGGTCGTCGTCGAAGACGCTGTCGACGGCGGCGCTCGTGGCGGCCGCCGCCTCCGGCTTGGGTGCGTCACCCATCTCGAAAAGGCGGGCCAGCATCGCCTCGACGCCGTTGCCTGCCTTGACGTCGTCGACCGTGCGCACGACTTCGTCGAGCTCCTTGCGACCGGCGAGGACCTCTCGGATCGCGTCCTCCTCAGCCTTCACGTCGTAGGTCCCCATCAACGAGGCACTGTCACCCAACGCCTGGTGAGCCTCGTGCTCCTTGGTCACCAGCCGCTGGAGGACGCGGATGTCGCCGCCGAACTTCTCCGTCGCGGGGTTGAGCAGGAGGGTGGTGATCCTTGGCCGATGGCGCTGGCCGTAGCGGTCGATGCGGCCGTTGCGCTGTTCGATGCGGATCAAACTCCACGGGATGTCGTAGTGCACGAGCTCATGACACTGCAGGTGGAGGTTGACACCTTCGGAAGCCACGTCGCCGGTGACCAGCACTCGGATCGGGCTGGACTCGGCCTTGAAGGATTCGACGATCTCCTGCTGCTCCACGTCGCTGATGCCGCCGTGGAGCACCCGGATCTGTTCCGATTTCAGCTTGAACGTCTCCACGAGCCGCTCCTGCAACCAGGTCAGCGTGCCGACCCGCTCCGCGAAGATAACGACGCGGGCGTCGCCCGTGCGACTGATGCCGATTTCCTTGAGGTGGTCGACGAGGCGGTCGTACTTGGCGCTGCCCTGCTGCACATTGCGTTCGGCGAGGTCGCCGAGGACCTTGAGGGCTTCGGTTTCTTTCGGGGCCGTCGGGCTGTCGGGATCGAGCCGCTTCAATCGTTCGGTGACAGTCGAGGCGAGCGCGGCAGGACTACTCAGGAATGCCTTAGCCAGGATCCACGGGAAAAGTCGGAGGTTCTTGCCACCGGAGTACGGCGAGGCGCCGTCTTGGGGGTGCAGCCAGGTGTGCTCAAGTTCCTGGGCGATCTCGTCCTCGATCGGGTTGGCGTCCACCAGCAGGTTGTGGGGCTCGTGTCGCTCCGCCCAGTCGGCGCCGACGACACTTGCGACGTCCGGGCTATGTCGGTGACGGCGGATGATCAGGCGCCGCACCTCGTCCTCGACGAGCTCCCCGTCGGGGGTGACGGCGCTGGGCTCTAGCATCCGGATGAGCTCGGCGAAGGATTCCGGCTTGCCGTTGTGTGGGGTGGCGCTCGCGAGGATGAGGGCCTCGCTCTTCTGGCTGAGTAGGCGTGCCAGACGGTTGTTCTGGGTGGCGTCGTTGGTGACGTTGTGGGACTCGTCGATGACAACCGCGTCCCAGTGCTGCTTCTCCAGGTACGCCAGGTAGCGGTCGGACTTCAGAGTGTCGATGGAGACGATGGCGCGCTTGAAATGGGCGAAGGGGTTGCGGTTGGCGGGCAGCTTCTGCCGGATCCGCTGGATGCCCACCGAGTCGAGTCGAACGAACGGCAGGGCGAACCTGGTCCACAACTCGAACTGCATCTGCTCCAGCACGTGCCTCGGCGTCACCACCAGGATGCGCTCGCCCCGTCCACGGCGTACGAGCTCGGCCAGGATCATGCCGATCTCCAAGGTCTTGCCCAATCCGACGGCATCGGCCAGCAGGATCCTGGGCCGCAGGTTCTCCGGGTCGAGCGCCTGCCGGACAGCCGCCTCCTGATAGGGCAGGGGGTCGAGGAGACCACGGGTCGCCACCGTCAGGCGAGGGTCCGTCATCGGGACGGCGGTCTTGCGCAGCGACGCCTCTAGCCAGAGACGGGACTGCTTGAACCCCGGGCTCATGTCGACACGCACCGTCGCCTTCGCAGGGTCCAGGGGCGTGATCTTGTCCAGTGCGGTGGAGAAAATCGCTTGGGTGCCACGCACCAGCTCGCTCAGACCCTGGACCTCGACAAACCATCCGTCGGTGGCTCGCTCACTGCGAGTGACGAGCCATGTCTCGTCACGAATCTCGAGAACCGAACCCGGCGCCGCGAACTCACTTGCCACCTCTGTTGCGCCCGACATCGTCACGTTGGAACCCTAGTCGGCGTGATCCACTGCGTCTGAGGAACACACCCGTTGCTGCCGTGAGGGTCCACTCACCCGCCGGCCCCAACGGCCGCGGCAACAGAGGCTGCGTCATCTGCCACGACTTTCCATCCGGCGTTGACTAATTGCTCCATCTCAGCAGGTTCGAGTCCAGTGGAGACGGCCACCTTCGCGTGGGGCCAACTCAGCGAGAGCGGAACCCCCTCCTCGGTTTCCGCCCCCACTGTCGGGACAGGAACATCGGCTGCCAGCAGCGTCAGCAACAACGCGCGCTCACCTTGGTTTGCTTGAGCCCAAGCAGCCCGCCACTCCGAAGGGAGGTCATCGGAGTCCTGGATCTGGGGCGCGTCTGAAGACGCACGTTCCGATGCCGACGAGCCGAGCAGGGTGGAGAGCAGCTCGGCAGCGCGGCCACGAGACAGCACGTCATGGTCGCGTTGATTGCTGAAGCTCCGCAGACATCCGTAGCACGACGTCTCCGGTCCACACTCACAGTTCTCGACACGGCCCAAGGCCGCGCGCAGGACCTTCGGCAGATTCTGGGCGACCAACAGGACGTGCCCTGCTCCACCCGGAACCGTGTCGAACAACGACACGGACCAAGCGTTCATCCCCGTCGGCGACAAGGTTCCGCCGATGTCATCGCGGGCGATCTCCAAGGACTCGCTGGCGGCCTCCACAATGGCGTACAGAACAGACTTCCACGTGTCCTTGTCGTCCGACAGTCCAGCGGAGAACGCGAGGTCGAGCAGGTCAGTCTCGTATGTGTGCGCCAGATCCAAGCGGTCGGCCGGCCCTGTACACGGCTTGCCCGTGACCGGGCTCGTGTGAGATCCCGGTGGCCTTCTCGGGTGTTCGGCGCATGGCGCACCGTAACCACACCATTGACAGATCCAGAACCCCATCCCGGACGGCCCGTCGGCGATCGCGACCATACGTCCCCGCGGGCCCTGGCTGACGGTGATCTGCCCCCCATCCAAGGCCAACACGGATTCCGTCGCCTCCGCTGATTGGGCGAGCACGTGGACAGATCCGCTCCAGAACTGCTGGGGAGGACGACTGCCGGGCCGGGTCGTCTCGGGATCCGCAACGAATCCGAACTCCGGAACTGTCAGCGTGCGCTGCATCCGCGTCGACTCGGTCCCACATCGATCGCAGATGGGATCGACCTCGCCGTGGGAGCGACGGAATGAGCCGCACCCTTCACACACTCGGTACTTGAACGATTCGGGCTCCCGCCCCGGCATCCGGTATACCCCGCGTGAAGTCCAAACCCGCCCACCGGCAACGATCTGGGAACCCGGCGCGTATTCGTGGATCGCCCGGGAGAGGTCCCTGCTGAGCTCCACCAACTTGCCCACGTTGTGCTCGGACCTGCCATAGTTCGTGCGGAGTTCGACAGAATCGACCGGGAACCCGTACTTGGGCAAGACGTTGTGGTTGGACAGGTATCCCAGCAACTCGCGCTTGTGCAGCGTGGCGACCACCTTGCTGTAGCGCTGCGCGAGACCGTAGTTCCCCGCGGCTGCGGCCGCGACTTCCAGCTCTTTGAGAGCCTGGACGTCATTTTCAAGTTCTTCACGAGTCTGCTTCAGGAGATCAAGCAGTTCTGTTACCCAATCTCCGCCCTCAATGTCGAGGCGTTGAGCGACCGAACGCGGGACCACGCGGAGCAATGAGTCGGTGAGTGCGCTGGGAACCACCTTGAGGAACTGCTCGACCAAGGTGACCGGTGGAACCTCGTGTTGGTTCCCGTCAAGGAAGAACTCCCCTGCCGTGCGGGCAATGCGCAAAGTCTCCTCGAAATACCAGCGGAAGAACGCGGCCAACGTCACTGAGTGGACGTGGCGGCGGTCAATGCGCTCATTGGTCAGCGGGACATACGGCGAACGCACCGAACCGGACATCATCACCTCGGGAGCTGCGAACCTGCTCAGGTCGTGGGAGCGGCGCTGAGCATAGGTAACCACCAGGGCAGCAGCACCGGCGCGACGACCCGCACGCCCCGCCCGCTGCAGGTAGTTGGCAGTCGTCGGTGGCATGTTTCGTAGGAGCACCGCTTGTAATTCTCCCACGTCGACGCCCAACTCGAACGTGGTCGAGCACGACAAGGCGTTGACCTGGCCGGTGACGAACTTCTGCTGAATCGCTGCAGCTTCGCGACCTGTCCACTGTGCCGTGTGTTCCAGCGCCGTGAGCTTGGCCGGGCGCATCGCCCGGTACAGGTTCCGGTAGTGGTCCGCCTCATTCTCCATCGCCGGTGGAGCGAACTTCACCAGCGTTCCTTCGCAACCGAGGGCAGGGCACACAGCCCGCACCGACACCGGCGTCGTACGGCGACACACCGAGCAACGGTAGACCGGGGCTGCCCCCGTGACCCACCTCAGACGCACAGCTCCGTGATCCACCTGCTGCACCGTCCCCTGTTTGGGTTCGTTAGTGGTGCGCAACCAATCCACTTGGCTGTTGGGAGCCGTGAGGATTCGCCAGACACCTTCAAGAACCATTGCCGGGTCCACTTGTTGGTCAAGGGCCCGCAGCACTCTCCGCACATAGTCGATGCGCCGATTCGTTCCCTTGCCCGGAAGCCAGGACAACACCTTCTTGCCAGGCTCCGGGCCTTCTCCACGCACGAAGATCGGCCCCAGTCGGGGTGCGAAGATATCGTCGTTCGGCGCCACCTGCTCCGGCATGGAGACCACGCCCTGTTGACGCAGACTTCGGACCAGTTCCTGAATCAGGTCCCACGCTTCATCGGGGGACAGGCCGAGCTGCACCAGAGGAGCCGGCGCCACCCAAGCAGGGTTCCTGATGAGTTCGATACTCACGAGTCCCAACCCTTCCAACGACTGGCGATCGTCCGTGCTGAGGATCTCGGCCATCAACCACGGAGCGACGTGGCGTGTCTGCTTCTGGGCCGACGCGTTCCATTCGAACTCCCCGGCGTTCTCGGCTACCTTTCGCAGGTGGAAGAGCAGGTCCTCCACGCCCACCGGATCATCTGTCGTTCCGGCCTGGACCAAGCTCTGACTCAGCAGCCGACGACGGCGAACTCGGGCGTAGGAATCTTCGAGATAGGGCGCGAAGTAGGCAGCTGCCTGCCTGCTGTCGCTGAACATCAGCAGCTTGTGGTCGGTCACCGTCAAGGGCACATCAGGCGCGCTGAGGTTCTGGTACAGCGAGGTGGCGATCACGGCACCGCTGGCGTCCGCGCCCGACTGAAGCCCCCGGACAGTTCCCTGGCCACGCGCACCGCACACCAAGCAACCCGCGACTTCCTCGCCCTGTCGCTTGAGTCGCCGGACCAGTCTCACCTCGGTCGAGGAGCACTCAGGGGACGGGCACGTCCCAGAGCCCGGAGCTCCGAGCGCTCCACACATGACGCACAGAGCAAACGCTTCACTCTCAAGCAGGAACACATCGGAGGCGACGGCCTCCTCGTCCTCGTCAACGTTTCCGTCCGGATCGCCGAGGACCAACCAGGTGGGACGCTGGCTGGCTCTGGGCGGGAAGAAGAAGTCCTGAGTACCGACCTTCTCTACTGACCCAGCCAAGTGGACGGAGCCGCACCGGGTGCACGAACCCACTTCGAACATGCGCGCAGCGCAGTCCGGGCAGTTCTCGTGTCGTGCCAGCTGCACGTGGGGGCCTGACGTGCCCAAGCACGTGAAAGCCCCTTCGGTGGCCCGTAGGAAGAGGTGATAACGAGCTGATAGGGGGGTCGTTCCATCGTGTCGACGCAGTGCGCTCCCAAGTTGAACCAGCGCGGCCAGACCGGCCTCGGCTTCATCGCTGTCACCGAACACCCGTCTGGCCACCGTCCTGATCGGCTGGGGACCCTCTGTCAAGATACGGCGCACTTCGGCAAGGCTCTGCTCGTTCACCAGGACGTCAGCGGCGGTCTCGCCGACTGCGCCGTGCGCTTCAGCCTTGGCCAGAACCGCTGACTCAGGGTCGGCACTGGCGGCTATCTGGACACACTCGAGGGCAGACAGTGGCCCCCAGAACGGCCCGTTGGGGAGGCCTACTCGACGCGCAAGGATCAGGTCCTGCCGCTCGGGGTCGCCCTCTCGCCACTCGAAGGGTTCGCCGAAGAGGTTCGTGGCGAAGGTCGTCACGGTCGAAGGGTCGGTGTCGCCGCCAACCGTCGCGGACGTGGCGATGCACTGAATCGCCCGCCCTGGAGCCACTCGATCCCGGACACGGCGCAACAACATGGCAACTTCGGCGCCCTGAGTGCCGTCGTAGACGTGCGCTTCATCGACGACGATGAAGCGCCAACTGTTGCCGTCACCGAAGAGCTCGAAGTCCAAGGGCCGAAGCAACAAGTACTCGAGCATCGCGTAGTTCGTCAGCAAGAAGTGCGGAGGCGCATCTCGGATCTCCTGGCGGCTGAGGATCTCGTTCGGCAGGATCGGCTCGCCGATGTTGAGGTCCGCGAACTTCTCGCGGGCCTTGATGGGGTCCTGCTCGGTCTCTCCGGTGTACCGACCGAAGGTGATGTCCGGGTACTGCGCAAGCAGCTGTCGCAGGCGTTTCATCTGGTCATTCGCCAGTGCATTCATCGGGTATAGGAGAAGCGCTCGTACGCCGGGTCCGAGGGTCCCTGCCTCCTTCTCGCGCACAAGCGAGTCAAGGATCGGCAAGAGGAACGACTCTGTCTTACCGGATCCGGTCCCCGTGGCAACGACCACGTTCCGCCCGGCTCCAACCTTGCGGACGGAACTCTCCTGATGGGCGTACAGAGGCCGGTCAAACGGCAGGGCGGCACTGGCCATATCAGCGAACCCGGGGGTGAGAACACCCTCATCGATGAGGTCCTGGAGCGTGGCTCGGGGAGCGTAAGGAGGCGTGGCCTCCAAGAAAGGCCCCTTGTCCAAAAGCGGGCTCGTCTCGATCGCGTGGGTGAGCGCCGCACCCATCTTCGCGTCGCGGACCGCCAGGAGCGACCTCAGGTACCGCCGGTAGGTGCTAGTGATGTCATGGGAGGCACCGACGGCGTCGATAGAGGGGTTCACAAGGCTTCCTCGAGATCTGGGAGGGACGGAGGGTTGATCATCAACTCGGCGAGAATCAGGTCCGCTGCGACCAAGTCCGGACATGCGCGCACGATCTGGGACCAGGCTCGCCGGTGGGCGTCGATCCAACCCGCCGCCGTTGCACTGCCGTGGGCGGCGTGCCGTGCGCCGCACGCGAAGGCCATCGAAAGTTGTGGAATCGTGCGCCATGAGGTGGGATTCGTCGGGTGACTTCGTGCATCCACGGCTAAAGCAGAGTCCGGATCGCCGACACGCGTGAACAGGACGCGCGCCTGGGCCAGAAGCTTCTCGGCGGGCGGAATGACGAGGCCCAAATTATGGTCATGTCGTGTCTTCAAGAACTCGAAGGTCGCGAGCCGACGCGACTCAGGATCGACGACCCCTTGAGGGACGAAGGCGGCGACGGACTCGAGGGCAGCACGAACGTCTGGGCCAGACGAGTCGTAGAGGTCATGACTCGGTCCTAAGGCACTGATTTGAGGAGCGGGGTCCTTCCCCAGCGCAGCGAGCCGCAGAAGATCTCCACCACTGACCACTGCCTCCTCAATTGCTTGTTGATGGGCAGCGGGATCCACCGCACCAAGCAGAAGCACCGACATCACCAGACTCTGCCTCGACCAGTCCAAGTCTGCGACTTGCACCGGGGCACCCTGGACCGGAGCCGCGGCGAGCTTGGAATCGATCAACACCTGGAGTCGCTCAGCCGCATCAAGGGCCGAGGAGGTGAGCGCGATGAGGGAACTGGACACATCCATCGCCAGCAAACGCGCCAACTCGCCTTGCTTTCGCGTCCGCTCACGTACTTGCATCTGGTCGAGGCGTGCCAACGTAGACCAGACCCGTCCCAGGTCCTTGAGGTCAGACGGCACTGGACCCATGTCTGCCAGGTAGGCCGACAAAGCTGTTTCTTCGGTATCTGCACTGATCAGATGCCCATCGTCGTAAACGATCGTGGCCTCACCGGGCTGCGCCCACGCCGGGACCGGCTCAGGCAGCCACGGGTCCTCCACCCGAACGCTCACGACGAGGGGCCCGGCCTGGACGAGTTCGGCGGGCAGTGACGCGTGGCCATCGGAGACGGGAATCTGCACTCCCGAACGCCAGGGAGCACGCGTCGCATACGCGATCACGGTGAGACCAGCCAAGTTGACACAGTCATCGAGGACGATGACACCATCTGTAATCCGGAGTCCACTGAACAACCGGTGAGGGCGGATGTTCGCGATCTCCAGGATGCCCTCAGGGTCAACACAAAGTCTCAACTGCGGGTGGGCCAACATCGTGTCGGTGATCTTGCGTAGATCGAATCGATGCAGTCCGTGTCGAGCGTCGGCGCCCGGCTCCACGACCTGCAGTCGTTCTTTGCCGTCGAACACGTGTAGGAGCGGAGCCGCCGATGCCCCGACCGAAAGAATCAGCACGCCAGGCTCTGCGGCCAGGTCCTCGGTGTATAACAGCGGCGGTTGAACCGTTGGGCCTGTCACCCCCTGAGTCGACTGGTGCGTGACGGACATGTGGGCGGGCTCCACCGAGAGATGCAGGGAGTCAGCGCCGCGGGTGATGGCGATGCTGCTCTTCACGGTGTGCGAGTCCAACGAAAGCGACGCGGAGTCACAGTGCATGGCCTCGTTGACGTCGATGCGGACCTCACAGGGCACGAGGCCGCCCTGCACCTGGAACCGCCGCCAGACGGGAGAAAAGGTCGGGGTCAGGCCTTCCACAATGACCAGATCACGGGAGGCGCTGCGTCCCCATGGCCCACGGACCTTGAGCGCGTAGGCCCCAAAGAGGGGGCGGGGTATTTCGCTCCAGATTTGATCAGGATCCGTCAAACCAACACGACGGGCCAGGAGTTCCCCTCGCCCGTTGACGATACTGACCTCCCATGTCACATCGGGACCCAGCTCTGGGGGTAGATCGATGTGAGGTGGCGCCGTGAACACCGGATCACCTGTGCGGGTTCGTACGCCACCGATGGGAGTGGGCACGACGATCCGCGCTGAATGGGCACGGCGCACGGGGTGCGCCTTCGCGCTGTCGCCATGAGAGATCGAGGTGACGTGGGTCAGGTCAACCTGGATGAGGGACCAACCCACCCAGCCCGGAGGCAGGGATGCCTCCGTGAGCACGTGCAAGGTGCCGGTCACCGATAGATCGTCCCTCTGGCCGGGGAAGAGCAACCAAGCTGTCGAAACCCGCCAAGGCACTCCGGGAACGAGTTGGGTGCCTTCCTCGTCAAAAGCGAGGAGGGGGTCGCGTTCATCAACGACCGGCAGCGTGACCGCCAAGTGCCCGTGACTCTCCAGAGCGGCGCTAACGCTTCGCACCGGAGCACGAACTGATACATCCGTTGGTGGGGCAGGCTCTCCGGAGCCCGGCCACAGGGCCTTCGTCGCTACTCGCTGGCGTACGCCATCCATGCCGACGACCCAGTTGGCTGTACCGTCTGGTGCCTCACTCACGGCGGGGAGCCGCAGAAGCAGACCCCGACCGAAGGGGTCGAGGAACAATCGCGGGTGTCGGTCAGCGCCTGCATTCAGCCCTGAGGCAGAACGACGCGACCTGCGCGCGATCGAGCCAGCTTGCGCCAGCTCCAGCGCAGCCTGACGGAACCTGTCAGGCAGAGGAACCTCGTCAAGGTTCCCTCCCACCGAAGCAATGTCCAAGAGGTCGAAAACACGGTCCACGACGTCGACAGCAAACTCCCCGCCATACTTGAGGAAGCGCGCGACGGGCTTGTCGACGTGAGGGAGAGGGCGGGACGAAGCCCACGCCACGAACGCATCAGCACTGAGCCCTGGGGTCCGCCGTCGCCGTTCTTCCACGAGGGTGAAGAAGTCCGGCAAGCAGTACGTGGGCACCCCGGAGTGCAACAGGATGCGACCCACGTACGTACTGCCCGCATCGTCCACGTCTTCGAACCTGGGGAGCCCCAACTGTTCGAGATTGTGCAAGAACGCCTGACCCCACGCTCTTTGGAACTGTTGATCTTGGGCGACCCCCGCGAGCTCTGACAGGCGCGGCCAGAATGTGCCGTTGCTGTAGTGCTCCGTCGCCACCAGCACGGTGGACATCACGTGAACCGCCGGCCAGCGGCGAAGCCATCCCTCGGCCCTGCCTTTGGGGTTGAGAACCCGGTACCCTTGGCCGAGCACGCCCAACGCCTGCTCGGTGAACTCCGGATTCACGTCACACTCGGCGATGAGTGAGACGGCTGCCGCCTTCCGTGACCAGGACTCCTCCCGGTGATTTAGAAGTTCGACCGGCCTCATGACCTCGCCGTCCGCGGACATGCTCTCTCCCTGCGTCACGCTGCCTTGTGTAGTTGCATCATGTATGAAAGTGCCGACAACTTTCACCGTTATGAGCGGCCAGCTAGAAAACCGGGCGCACGCAACTCGCCCTTTGGAGGACGGGTGCACTTCTCGGGCATGTCATCGACCCTGCTCATGTGGGTCGACTTCGCTACTCATCGATGGTCGTTGACGGCTCTCGAACCTGCCCCACTAATCCGCCTTCTCGCCCTCCCGATCACCCGGCACGCATGCTACGAAAGTTCGTAGGGGCAGTGACGTTTCAGGCTCACTTTCCAGCGATTTAGCGGTTGTTGGTGGTTGTTGATGGGGGCGGTTCGGGTGCACGGTGGTGTGAAGATTTACCGGGGGTCGGCGGCAGCGGCGCGGCACTACGTCGAGGCTGACCGGTCGCGCGCCGATGACTACTACCTGGCCGAGGGCAGCGGCCTCGCGATGCGGTTTGTCGCTGACTCGGACGGCCTCGACCGGCGACCCGACATGGACGGCCCGACCTACGAGCGCTGGGTCGCTGGATTCGAGGTCGAGGCCGGCGAGCCGAAGGGGCGCCTGCGGAACGATGACCAGGCGGTGCGGTTTGTCGAGGTCTCGGTCAACGGGCCGAAGACGTGGTCGCTCGCCGCGGCTCTTCATCCTGAGGTCGCCACTGCCTACGACGCAGCCCAACTGGCCGCAGCCCAGGAGATCATCGGCTGGCTCGCCTCCCATGCAACAACACGGATGGGCCCGCGCGGGCGTCAGGTGCAGGTGCCGGTGGAGCAGATGGAGGCGGCCGTCATCCGCCACTTCACCTCCCGGGCCGGCGACCCGCACCGTCATCTACACCTGCAGATCAACGCCCGCGTGTTCGCCGAGGACACCTGGCGGGGCCTGCACACCGTCGGCGTGCGCGACAGCCTGGACGCGATCAACGGGATCGGGCACGCGGCCGTCATGACCCACCCCGCGTTCCGGAAAGCGCTGGCCGCACACGGGCTGACCCTCGACCCGGAGACCGGCGAGGTCCGCGAGCTCGCGCCCTACGTCGGGGCATTCAGCGCGCGGGCGCGGCAGATCGAGTCCAACATCGACACCTACGAAGCACAGTGGCGCTCGGACCATCCGGGTGAGGAACCCGGGCCGGCCTTGCGGCAAGCGTGGGATCGGCGTGCGTGGGCGGACGCCCGCCCTGACAAGGTCGTGCCAACCTCCGGTGAGGCGCTGCGCGAGCGCTGGGTCGACGAGCTTCACGAGCTCGGCTACCCGAAGCACCACACTCCGACGATGGCCCCGATGCTGCTGAGGCCCGGAACCCTGGACCGCGACGCCCTGGTGGAGGTGGCACTGGTGCGGTTGGGTGCGCGGCGGTCGGCGTGGAACGCCGCCGATGCGCGCGGCGAGGTCGAGCAGTTGATCGCCGCCACGGGCGGAGTCATCGACGCGGCCGTACGGCGCGAGCTGGCCGAGGACCTGACTGAACGCGTCGTAACCGCTTCGCGTCCCCTGCTCGATCGCACCGACAGTCCCGAGCACGTGCGTGCCCTGACGTCACGCGAGGTGCAGGCCGTGGAGCACGAGATCGTCGACCGGATCACCCACCGCGCGGAGGCGCAGTCGATCACGATCGTCGAGGGCGCGGCCGGCGCCGGCAAGACCTCCCGGCTGACCGCGACGCGACAGGCCGTCGAGGCGGACGGTCACCAGATGATGTTGGTCAGCCCGACCCGCAAGGCGGCGCAGGTCGCCGCGGGCGAGGTCGGCACGGTCGCCCACTCCGTGGCGTGGCTGTTGCACCAGCACGGCTACCGCTGGGACGAGGACGGCCGGTGGACTCGGCTGCCTGCCGATCCGATGCCGTCGGCCAGGCTGCATCCCCGTGACGTGCTGGTGGTCGACGAGGCCGGGATGCTCGACCAGGACACCGCACGTGCCCTGCTCCGCCTCGCCGACGAGTGCCGGGCCACGGTGCTGCTCGTAGGTGACCGGCACCAGCTCCCCGCCGTCGGTCGTGGCGGCGTCCTCGACCTCGCCGTCCGCTACGCGCCGGATCGGGTCACCCAGCTCGACGGCGTCCGCCGCTTCACCGATCCCGCCTACGCCTCGCTGTCGCTGCGGATGCGCACTGGAGAGAAGCCCGGCGAAGTGTTCGACGAACTCCTGCGCCGGGGCGAGATCGTGGTGTACCCCAGCGACGTCGAGCGCCAGGCAGCCCTGACCGCCCGGGCGACCTTCGGCGATCTGGTGGTCGCCGACACGCGCGAGCAGGTCGCGAGGATCAACGCGCTGGCCCATCGGGTCAGGCGGGACAACCGCGAGGTCACCGACCGTGTCGTCACGTCCTCGGGTGAGCGGATCGGCGTCGGCGACACGGTGGCGACCCGTCGTAACGACCACGACGCGGATGTCGCCAACCGTGAGACCTGGACCGTGCTCACCTGCGACGGGGCGGGCCTCACCGTTGGCGGCGCATCCGGTCGGCGGGTCCTCCCGCCGGAGTACGTGCTCCGCCACGTCGAGCTCGCCTACGCCACCACCGCCTACGGCGCGCAGGGCTCGACCGTGCCGGTCTCGCACGTCATCGTCGGCGAGCACACCGGCGCGGCCTCGGCCTACGTCGGCATGACTCGCGGTAGGGAGCGCAACGTCGCCCACCTCGTCGCCGCTTCGGTCGAGGACGCCCGCCAGCAGTGGGTCGAGGTGTTCGGTCGCGACCGCGCCGACCTCGGCCCAACCCACGCCCGCGCCGCGGCGGCCGAGGCCATCGACCGGTACGGGCCGAAGGCGCCGCCGCAGTACATCGGGCGCCAGCGTCCAGCGCGGCCGCACCTGTCCGAGCCCGCGAACCCGCCGTCGTTCACGACGTCGGCGCCTGGACTCGACCTCTGATGCGTGTGCATGCAGCGGGATGTCCGCCCACGTCGCGAACTGTCCCAGTCGGGGAAAACGACTGTCATCCGAGGGTTGACGGGCAACGCGAGGTCGGCGCATTGTCGAAGGATGGAGTGTGACGTCGAGGTGATCCGAACGTTGATCGGAGACGTCCACGGCGGGCCCGAGTTGAAGCGAACTGACGTTTATGCAGGTCACGCCGGTGATGCCGAATCGGCGGCACCGTAAACAGCGTTTCCGCAGGTCGTGGGCGGCGGTGGCGAATCGCCCGCACCGTAAGCACGCAGTTTCCGCAGGTCACCCCGGTGCCGGCGAATCGCCGGCACCGTGGGCCGGCTCTTCCTCATGTCGCTGCGATGGCCCGACGAACCGCGCTGACCTGACCGCGGAACCCGCTGCGCACCTTCCTGGCGAGAGGCCACCAGCACTCGTTGCGACGTGTCCCCTCACCCGTCCAATCGTCGGCAATCGCCGACCGACGCCAGGAGGCACCCATGACCAGACACCACCCCTCCCCCGACGTACCGTTCCCCGAGCGGCACGACGACGACCTGCTCACCCTCGATGAGGTCGCAGAGATCCTGCATACTCCGGAGAACACGCTTCGCTGGTGGCGCCAGACCGGCACCGGCCCGGAGTTCTTCAAGCTCGGTCGCCGGCTCTTCACCACCGTCGGCGACGTGCGCCACTGGATTCGTCGACAGCGGCTCGCCTCGGCGCCCGTCGGCCGGATCCGGAAGGTGGACTGATGTCCATGTCCACGACCGACGACGACCCCCGCCACGTCTTCCTCTCCGCCGGCGACGTCCTGCGTCGCTACGGCTGGGGCAAGACCCGCGGCTACCAGAACCTCAAGGACCGCGAGATGATCCCGCCGCCCGTCGTCCGGCACCCCGACCGCTGGCGCCTCGACCAGCTGATGGCCTGGGAGGAACGGCAACTGAAACTCGCGGAGGCCACGCTGAACGCGCGCGAGCCCGCAGGATCTCGGTCGAACATCACCGACCTGCTCCCCCAGCCGAAGCGACGCCGCCGACCTGCGTAGACCAAGTCGAGACGCAATTCTCTCCGACTTGATTTCGACCTCAGGGCCACGAAGCCGGACCCGGCCTCAATGGCGTGTAGACGAGGTTCCATCACGATGATCAAGATCATCACGACGAGGACCAGCACCAGGAACAAGACCAGTCTCATCGACCGACCGTCCAAAGTTTTCTCCTGCGGGTGTCACAACTATACCGTTTTCGGTATAGTTGTGACATGGCCACCGGGACAAAGTATCGCGCGATCGTGCGCGACATCGCGCTTGATCAATACGGCTACGTCACTACACGCGACGCGGTCGAGGCAGACGTGCCGGCGATCGAACTCCCCAAACTCGCCGCGCGCGGCGGGCTCGAGAATGTCGCCTACGGCTTGTACCGCGTGCCTGACATGCTCCCCACCCAGTACGACCAGTTCGCAGAAGCGCTCCTGCGTGCCGGCGAAGGTGCATTCCTCCACGGCGAATCGGTGCTGGCCCTCTTCGGGCTGGCCGACGTCAATCCGCGGCGCATCAGGGTCGGCGTCCGCAGACGAACACGGGTGACCCTGCCCCCGTGGATCGAGCTGACCCAGGTGAAGGACGACGTCACGACCACTCAATACGAAGGCTTGGAGTCGCAGACGATGGCTGACGCCATCTTGGCGTGCCGGGGACGGATCGTGAACGAGCGCTTGGTTGACGCAGCCAAGGAGGCCCGCAACGCAGGACTGCTGACCGGCGCCGAGTGGCGGCGCGTCAGGCGAGAGCTCCGGCCGTGACCCACTCCACCCCACCGGCAAATGTCCGGTCGCTGGACCAGCGCATCCGCAATATCGAGGGCAGTGATGGGCTCGTCCTCCGACGACGCGTTGCCATGTCCTTGGTGATCGTCGGTCAATTGCTGCCCGAGGGAGCCGTCAAGGGCGGGAGTGCGATGGCGCTGCGCTACGGACGAGAAACGCGCTTCACCCAAGATCTGGACGCCGCGCGAGTGAGACCCCTTGCTCGATTCCGCAGCGAGTTCGAGGACTCGCTCGCCACCGGTTGGGCGGGTTTCACCGGACGACTGATCGAGAAGGCCCCTCCACGGCCGCCTGCGATTCCCACCGCGTACGTCATGCAACCGTTCGAGGTGAAGCTCAGCTACCGCAGCAAGTCGTGGTGCACGGTGAAGTTCGAGCTGGGACACAACGAGATCGGTGACGCCGAGGAGCCGGAGTTCCATCTTGCGGAGGATCTGGCCCTGCTCTTCACGGAGGTCGGGCTAGAGGCGCCACAACCCGTCCCCGTGATGCGAGCCGACCACCAAATCGCGCAGAAGTTTCATGCCCTCACCTCGGAGGGAAGCGACCGAGCCCACGACCTCGTCGACCTCCAGCTTCTGAGCAGGAGCGAAGACCTCGACCTGTGCCAAATCAAGGCCACGTGCGCTCGGCTCTTCACGTACCGGCGCCAACAGTCCTGGCCACCAGTCGTCACCCCCGGCCCAGCGTGGGACACCCTGTACGACGCCGCAGCGGAGGACGTGGAGTCGCTTCCCAACGTCGAAGCCGCCGTCGCCTGGGTGAACGACTTCATCGAGACGATCGACGAAGCGGAGGCACCGCCGAAGACGTCGTCGTGACGCTGGCCTGATCCCTTCCCGGAGGCCGGCGTGAAGACGATGCGCGCCGCAACCTGAGGAGAGTCGAGGAGTTGCCTAGTGTTCGCAGCCGTGGCGGGAGCTGACATCCGACGAACGCGTCGCCCCTGGCTTCGCGTGGTCCGATCCGAGCGACACACGTGTTCCCGCCGAACTCCTCGCCGAAGAGGGCGTTCACCCGATCGACGGTGTCACTGACAAGGTCCAGCGACTAGGCAGCGACGCACTATCGGCGCTCGTTGAGGACGTCGTATAGAACATTGAAACGATCGAATGACGCACCATTCAATCTTTCGAAAGAAACGAAACCTCGTTACGCTTTCTTCGAAAGAAGGAGACATCATGGCCGCGCAGCCACTCGACCAGCAGACCTACGTGCCGACGGCTGAGGACAAGGTCGCCGAGGTGCTGAGTTTCATCAAGGCGCACGAGGATGCCCGCGGCAGCCGTCCAGCTGACCGTTACTTCCTGGCGGGCCCGGGCGAGGGCGATCAGGTTGAACTTCCCGAGTCCGTCTACAGCGCCCTGCTGCAAGTCGTCGAAGCCATGGCCCTCGGCAAGGCTGTCTCAGTCGCTCCGCAGAACACGCTGCTCACGACGCAACAGGCCGCCGACCTGCTCGGGGTCAGCCGGCCCACGGTGATCAAGTTGATCGACTCAGGTGAGCTTCCCGCAGAGACGCCCGGCACTCGCCGTCGGATGATCAAGCTTGATGACGTGCTCGCATGCAAGTCCCGCCGCCGCGAGGCCCAGTACGCGCTGTTGATGGAGATGGCCGTCGAGGACTTTTACGCCACCGACGATGCACCGGAGGTGACGGCCGAACAGGTCGATCGCGTCCGGGCCGCGATCGCGGCCCGTCGTCAGACTCGGCCCCGCAACTGACAGGATCGGCAGGCTCGTCGATGCGTCCGAAACGATCCGGCCTTTCCTCGCCGCCGGGTAGCGGACGAAGCCACGGGAAACCTGCGGCCTTCGTACTTGGAGGTCCGCGCGACGTGTTAAGAAGTACGTCAATCCTTAACATGTCGCCAGAACGTGTTAAGTCCCTCGACAGTTCAGACGCCGGCGCCGTGGCCCCTCCGGTCTCCCCTCTATCTGGCCACGAGAGCGTCACGACGGCGGTACTCGCGCCCGTGGCCGTTGGCTCCGTCGAACGGCATCAGTGTGACCGGGGCGAACTTGCTTGCCGACCTCCTCGGTTCCGGCCTTGGAGGCCGACCCATCAGCAGAAGTTGAGTGGATTCTTTTGATAGGCACATGGCTACTCAACGTGGGGGAGAGCGAAGCCTTCGACAGCCGAGTGATACACGAGAGTGATACACGAGGGCCCGAAAGTGGCGATATTCGACGAAATCGTGTGAAACTGGGCATCCAAGAAAAACCTTAAAATCAAAGCAAAATCGCGACTTCGACGTGAGATTCCACGAGGCGCTTACCCTGATGGCACCAGTGACAGGCGGCGTACCCGACGCTCAGCAGGATCGGCAGGTCCCGGCGCTCGGCCTCGGCCAGCGCCGCCGGGCTCCACTCCCACCAGTCGACCGGGTTGTCGGCGTGCTGGAGCAGGTACGGCGACTGGGACTGAGCGAGTCGGTTGGCCACGCATTCACGCTACCCGGGCAGGCGGTGAGCCGTCAGTCTGCGGCGAGCGCCTCCTCCTCCAGGTTGATCAGCAGCAGTTCTGCCGCATCCTTCGGGCCGTCAACGGCGAGTTGACGGACCTCGTAGTCGAAGTCGGACGTCCGCGAAGGGCGACCGGGGGCTCGGTCGTCGGTGAAGTGGATGCGGCCCTCGATGACCTCGGCCGATTCGGACAGGGCGACCACCGCTTCGATCGTGAGGATCGGACCGTGGTCATCGACACGCTGCACCCCGACCAGCAGCTCGCGCAGCGTCCTGAACTCGGCGGCGAGGTCTCGTCCAGCCATCAGTTCCCCGTCTCCGAACAGGTCAGGCGGTACAGCACGTGGTGTCGCAGCGGGCTGTCCGGCGGGACGGCGGGGTGGTCGAAGTCGTCGGCCGGGTCGCGCGTCAGGCCGAGTCGCTCCATCACCGCGCGGGAGCGGAGGTTGCCGGCGGCCGTGAACGAGACGATCTCGTCCAGGCCCAGGACGTCGAAGCCGTGTCGGACCGCGGCCGTCGCGGCCTCGGTGGCGTACCCGTGGCCCCACGCCCACCGGGCCAGCCGCCAACCGACCTCGACCGTCGGGTTTCCAGAAACCAGGGCGGCGACGGTCGGCGGCACCGGGTTGAGACCGGTGAACCCGGCGAAGCGACCGTCGTCGGTCTCGACCGCCCACAGGCCCCAACCGTGTGCGTCGAGGTGGGCGGTGATGCGCTCGACCATGGCGTCGCTGGCGGCCCGGTCCAGCGCAGCCGGGAAGTGCTCCATGACCTCGGGGTCGGTGTTCAGTGCGGCGAACAGCTCACGATCGCTCTCGCGCCAGCGACGGAGGATCAGTCGCTCGGTCTGCAACTCGGCCATGTCAGTCCGCGTACTCGGGCGGCCACACGACGCGGAAGCGCTCGAACACGGTCGGCAGCGCGTCGACGTCGGTCACGTGCGGAAGGCGCCGGCGGAAGAAGCCCCGGTGGGCGTCCAGCCACCAGTCGCGGGTGCGGTCGCCCTCACCTTCGTCCCAGGCGAACGCGTCGTCCACCGAGTCGAGCCGACCGATGCGGATCTCGGTGGTGCGCAGGACGGCCACGGCCACGTCACGACCGTCGAGCAGCACCCAGTGCGCGCCGTCCGGCGGCACGCCCTCCTCGACGGGAGCGGCGGTGGCGCGCTTCGTCCCGGCGAGCACCAACTGCGCGAGGTCCTCGGCCATCTCCACGGAGTCACCGAAGGGCTCGACCTCCGGCTGCTCGCCGGCGTGCTCGGGGTGCGCCGCGACGAAGTCCTGCCAGAGGCGCGGCAACCCGGTCATCGAGCCGGCGGGTCGTCCTCGGGACGCTGGACGTCTTGGTCCTCGCCCTCCCACGGCTGACGGGCCTTCTTGGCCATCTTCGTGAACGACCACAGCAGCAGGCCCACGACGATGCACAGGCCGAGCGTGTAGAGGCCGGCGAGCCAGCCGATCGACTGGTTGCCCTTCGGGTCGATCTCCTGGGCGGCGATCACCGCGAGATCCAGCATGGTCACACCAGCAGCCTAGTCCTGCTCGTGACCGCACCACTGGTCGGCCGGGACCGCGGCCCTGACCTGGTCGACGTGCTCACCACAACCGCGCCACGTCGTCTTGCCGCACTGCTTGCAGGGGACCGGAGAGCACATGGGCCGCATCCTCACTTGTCGATCGAACTGCTGACCTCAGGAGCCTAACGATCCCCACGAAGCACGGGCAGACCACTGGGGTGGTGGGACCGTCCCGAACGGGGTACAGAGGGTGCATGAGCACCAACACGCGACTCGTCAAGACCACTCCCGAACGCGTGTGGGAGGTCCTGGCCGACGGCTGGTTGTACCCGCTGTGGGTCGTGGGCGCCTCGCGCATGCGCGACGTCGACACCACCTGGCCGGAGGTCGGGTCGAAGCTGCACCACTCCGTCGGCACCTGGCCCCTGCTCATCGACGACCACACCGAGGTGCTGGAGATGGAGCCGGGCCGCCTGATCAAGCTGCACGCCCGGGCGTGGCCCGCCGGGGCGGCCGAGGTCCTGATCACCCTCGAGCCGCAGGGCTCCGGCACGAACGTGTCCATCACCGAGACGGCCGTGAGCGGTCCCGCGGCCATGATCCCCCCGCCCCTTGAGGCGCTCCCGCTGAAGTGGCGCAACACCGAGACGCTCCGCCGACTGGCGTTCATCGCCGAGCGTCGCGAGATGCCGACGCCGTGACCACCGAGTCGATGACCTTCGACGCCATCGTCATCGGCGCCGGGCCGAACGGGCTCGTGGCCGCCAACCACCTCATCGACGCCGGCTGGTCCGTGCTCGTGATCGAGGAGCAGCCCACGGTGGGTGGCGCGGTCCGCAGCGACAACGACGTGCACCCCGACTTCGTGCACGACACCTTCAGCACGTTCTACCCGCTTGCCGCGGCGTCCCGCACGATCCAGAACCTTCACCTCGAGGACTACGGCCTGGTGTGGCGCCACGCCCCCGCCGTGCTCGGACACCCCGGCCACGACGGCGCGTGGGCCATGCTGCACCGCGACCGCGACATCACCGCCGGGCTGATGGACCAGCAGCATGCCGGCGACGGCGCCGCGTGGCTCGAGCTGTGTGCGCTGTGGGACGAGATCGGCGACGCCCTCATCACGGGCCTGCTCACCCCGTTCCCCCCGGTGAGGGGTGGACTCGGACTGCTCCGGCACCTGCCGAAGGTGGGCGGCATCGACTTCGTGAAGATGCTGCTGAGCCCTGTCATCGACATGGCCGACACCCGCTTCGGCGGGCCCGCCCCCGGCGTTCTGCTGGCCGGCAACGCCGGCCACGCCGACATCCCCCTCAACGCCCCGGGCTCGGGCCTCATGGGCCTGATGATGACGATGATGGGCCAGACCGTGGGATTCCCCGTGCCCGAGGGCGGCGCAGGCATGCTGACCCAGTCGCTCGCGCGCCGGGTCGAGGACCGCGGCGGCCTGGTGCAGACGTCCACCCGGGTCGCGCACATCGACGTGACCAACGGCCGCGCCACCGGCGTGCGCACCGCCGACGGCACTCCGTACGGGGCCACCCGCGCGGTCGTCGCCGACGTGCTCGCCCCGGCGCTCTACGGCGACCTGCTCGATCCCGGCGACGTCCCCGCCAAGGTCCACCAGCGGATGCGGCACTTCCAACTCGACCCGGGCACGGTCAAGGTCGACTGGGCGCTCGACGGGCCGATCCCGTGGGCGTCGGCCCCGCCGTACGACCCGGGCACGTTCCACGTGGCCGACACGCGGCACCAGATGGCCGAGGCCCTCCAGCAGGTGCACGCCGGCTACGTGCCCGCGTCGCCGTTCCTGCTGGCCGGTCAGATGACCACCACCGACCCCACCCGGTCGCCCGCGGGCACCGAGTCGGTCTGGGCCTACACGCACGTCCCGCAGAAGACCATCGGCGACGCCGGTGACGGCACCGTGCGCGGTGTGTGGGACCACGACGACGCCGAGCGCTTCGCCGACCGCATGCAGGACCGGATCGAGAGGCTCGCTCCCGGCTTCGGCTCGCGCATCATGGCCCGGCGCGTCCTGGGGCCGCACGACCTGGAGGCCCGCGACGCCAACCTCTCCGGCGGCGCCATCAACGGCGGCACGGCCCAGATGCACCAGGAGCTGTTCTTCCGCCCGATCCCCGGCCTGGGGCGTGCCGAGACGCCGATCTCGGGGCTCTACCTGGGCTCGGCGTCGGCGCACCCCGGAGGAGGGGTGCACGGGGCGCCCGGCATGAACGCCGCCCGCGCGGCGCTGGCGCACGGCCGGATCGACAAGGTCGTCTCGCCGGTGCGCGGTTGGGCCCGCTCGCTGCGCCGCTGAGTCAGCGCAGGCCGGCGAAGAGGTCGTCCTCGGGCAGCTCCGAGTCGACGAACGACGTCACGAGCTCCCAGTCCTCGGTGGGCCAGGCCTCCTCCTGCACCTGGTGCGGCACGGCGAACCAGAACCCGTTGGGGTCGATCTGGGTGGCGTGCGCGATCAGGGCCCGGTCGCGGACGTGGAAGTACTCGGCACACGGCACCCGCGTGGTCATGCGCTTCTCGTGCTCGGGGTCGATCTCGCGCTTCTCGAGCCAGTCCTTGTACGGCGACTCGAGGCCGTGACGCTCCATCGCAGCGTTGATCGCCTCGATGCGGGCCCGCGACCAGCCGTGGTGGTAGTAGAGCTTCTTGACCTGCCACGCCTCGCCCAGCTCGGGGTAGCGCTCGGGATCGGCGGCCGCCTCGAAGGCGTACACGCTGACCTCGTGGCACTTGATGTGGTCGGGGTGCGGGTAGCCGCCGTTCTCGTCGTACGTGGTGAGGACGTGCGGACGGAACGAGCGGATCAGGCGCACCAGCGGGGCGGCGGCCTCCTCGATCGGCACCAGCGCGAAGCAGTCGTCGGGGAGCGGCGGCTTCGGGTTGCCCTCCGGCCAGCCGGAGTCGATGAAGCCGAGCCAGTCCTGGGTGACGCCCAGGATCTCGCGCGCCTTGTCCATCTCCTCGCGGCGGATCTCGGCGATGAGCTCGGGGTTCTCGAGGATCCCCGGGTGCTCGAACGCCGGGTTCAGGATCGATCCGCGCTCGCCACCGGTACACGTGACGACGTGGACGTCGACCCCCTCGGCGACGTACTTGGCCGTGGAGGCCGCACCCTTGCTCGACTCGTCGTCGGGGTGGGCATGCACGTGCATCAGGCGGAGCTTGTCGGTTGCCTCGTTCTCGACCACGACGCCCAGTCTTCCACGCCCCTGAGACACTGGATGTCGTGACCGATCTCGACGCCCGCTACGGCCGCCACCGCCGCCCCACCCCGAAGTGGCTGTGGCCCCTCGTCGCGACCATCGGGATCACCATCGGCGTCGCCTGGGCGGCCTGGGCCTCGTGGACCGACGTGCCCGTCCACCAGGCCCGCGTCCACTCCTACGAGGTCGTCGACGAGCGCACCACCAAGGTCGACCTCGAGATCTTCCGCGACGAGCCCGTCGCCCTCAGCTGCCGCGTCTTCGCCCAGTCGCAGGACAAGGTCGTCGTCGGCGAGAAGACCATCGAGGTCCCGGCCTCCGACCGCGACGTCCGCGTCGTCGGCGAGATCCGCACCGAGCGGCGTGCGGTCACCGCCGTTCTGGACTCCTGCGAACCGGTGTGATGCTGTAGACTCGAGGTTTCACCCCGGGAGGTCCCGGGGTGCTCGTACGTAGTGAGGAGAACAGCCATGTCGACTGAGACTGAGACCATCTGGGTCACCCAGGAGGCCTACGACCGACTCGTCGCCGAGCTCAACCGCCTCAAGAACGAGGTCCTGCCCGACATCACCCAGAAGATCGCGAACGCGCGCGAAGAGGGTGACCTCAAGGAGAACGGCGGTTACCACGCCGCCCGCGAGGAGCAGGGCAAGACCGACGCGCAGATCCGCCAGCTCGAGGACCGGCTCCGCCGGGCCGAGGTCGGCGAGGTCCCGGCCGACGACGGTCTCGTCGAGGCCGGCATGAAGGTCACCATCCGCTTCCAGGGCGACTCCGACACCGAGACGTTCCTGCTCGGCTCGCGCGAGCTGCTCAGCATGGACTCCTCGGTCGACCTCGACGTCTACTCCCCCACGTCGCCGCTCGGTGTGGCCATCATGGGCAAGTCCGCCGGCGACTCGGTCTCCTACGAGACCCCCAACGGCAAGACCATCACCGTCGAGATCGTCGAGGCCAAGCCCTTCTGATCCCGGCCGCCACTCGTCGAGTGGCGCAGATTCGCCCGCCACTCGACGAGTGGCGGGCCTTTTT
>NZ_BJZQ01000007.1 GCF_007992115.1 Aeromicrobium flavum | reverse complement strand
CCCGCCACTCGGCGAGTGGCGGGCATATTTGCGCCACTCGCGGAGAGGGGACGGACTGCGGTCCTCGCGGGGACGGGCGGGCGGGGCTCAGAAGCTGGCGGCGCCGAGGGCGCGCTCGCGGACGCCACGGCGGCGCTGCTCGAGGGCGACGAGCCGGCCGAAGACCTCCGAGTACTCCGGGTCGGTCGGGTCGGTGCGCTGCAGCCGTGACTTCACGTCACCGATCTGACGCGAGATGGCGAGCTCCTGGAGGCGGGCGAGCACCGCCGGCACGACGGCCACGGCGGTCTGCTCAGAGGCGTGCAGCGGCTCGACCGCGGCCACGCCGAGGACGCGGCGCAGGTCGTCGCCGGGCAGGGACTCGGCCACCGCGGGGAGCCAGCCCGCGTCGGCGCGATCGGGCAGCCCGCGCTCCACCATGTGTCGCCAGATCTCACGGGCGACCGGGTGGACGAAGTCCTCGTCGGTCAGGTCGGCCGCGACGGCACGGGCGACGTGCGGGTACTGCGCGAGCGCCTTGAGCGCCTCGCGCTCGTCGGAGAACTGCGGGGCCCCGAAGCTGGCGAACACGGCGGGCTCCGGGCGGGTGGGCGCCGGCTCGGCGGCCGCGGCGGCGCGCGCGAGCTTCGGCGGGCCCGAGGGCTTCTGGTCCTTCGCCTTGCGGTGCTCGGCGTGCACGAGGTCGATGTCGACGCCGGCACGCGTGGCGATCTCGCGCAGGAACTCGTCGACCTTGGAGGTGTCGCGCACCGCGGAGGCGAGGCGGACGGCCTCGCGCACCGCGTCGATGCGCTGGTCGCCGCGGTCGAGGTCGTAGCGCTCGAGCGTGTTGTCGAGCACGAACCGGTACAGCGGGATGCGCGAGCCGATCAGTTCGCGCACGGCCTCGTCGCCCTCGGCCAGGCGCAGGTCGCACGGGTCCTTGCCGGTGCCCTCGACCGCCACGTAGGTCTGGCCGACGAACTCCTCGTCGCCCTCGAACGCCTTCACGGCGGCCTTCTGACCCGCCTCGTCCCCGTCGAACGTGAAGATCACCTCGCCGTGGAACGCGTCGTGGTCGAGCATGAGCCGGCGCAGCACGCGCGCGTGCCCGTCGCCGAAGGCCGTGCCGCAGGTGGCCACGGCGGTCAGGACGCCGGCCTGGTGACAGGCCATGACGTCGGTGTATCCCTCGACGACGACCGCCTGGCTCTGCTTGCGGATCGGGTCGCGCGCGAGGTCGATGCCGTACAGGACCTGGGCCTTCTTGTAGATCGGCGTCTCGGACGTGTTGACGTACTTGCCGCTCATGAAGTCGTCGTCGAACATCCGGCGGGCGCCGAAGCCGATGACCTCGCCCGAGATCTCCTTGATCGGCCACAGCAGGCGGCCCTGGAACGCGTCGAACAGGCCGCGCGCCGACTTGCGGGCCAGTCCACCGACGACGAGCTCCTCCTCCGAGAAGCCCTTCGACCGCAGGTGGCCCACGAGGGCCTGGCCCGACTTCGGGGCCCAGCCCATGCCGAAGGTCTCGGCGGCCGCCTGGTCGAAGCCGCGGTCGGTGACGAGCCGGCGTCCGGGCGAGGCCTCGGGCGACGACATGAGCTGCTCGGCGTAGAAGCGCTCGGCGGCCTTGTGTGCGAGCAGCAGGCGCTGGCGCTGGCCCGGGTCGCGGCGGGGGCCGGTGGGTGCGCCGGTCTCCTCGTAGCGCAGCTGGATGCCGTACTTGTCGGCCAGCCGCTCGACCGACTCGGCGAACGTGAGGCCCTCGATCTCCATGAGGAACTTGATGGCGTCGCCGCCCGCGCTGCAGCCGAAGCAGTGGTAGAAGCCCTGGGCGGGTCGCACGTTGAACGAGGGCGTCTTCTCGTCGTGGAACGGGCACAGGCCCTTGCGGGCACCGCCGCCGGCGTTCTTCAGCGTGACGTACTGCTCGACGACCTCGTCGATCCGGGTCCGCTCACGGACGAGTTGGATGTCCTCGTCCTTGATGCGTGCCATGGCGTGATCCTACGGGGCGCCACCACCGGACGTGGCGGGTCGTGGGACTAACCCAGCAGCTTGCGCGCCCACGCCTTGGCCGACCCGTCGGTGAGGCTGGCCACCTGGTCGATGATGACCCGCAGCCGGTGGGCGTCGTCGTCCGCCGCACGGAAGTCGTCGGCGAACTCGGGCTCGAGCTCACCCTCGCCCTTGAGCCGCAGGTGGGCCACGAGGCCGTGCAGGAGGTCGCGCTGGCTCGCCAGGTCGGCCACCCGCAGGTCGGCGCGCATGATGTGGTGCGCGGCGAGCGACTTGAGCACGTTGATCTCGTCGAGCGTGTCCTGCGGGACCTCGAGCTGGCCCTCGTACCGCACGAGCGGCCCGCTCCCCCACCGCGCGACCGTCGCCTCGTAGGCGGCACCTGCGAACCGGCCGATCAGGGCGCTGGTCAGGGACTTGAGCACCGCCCGGGAGGCCCGCGTGCCGAGGTACGGCCCCACCGGCCACTCCCCCATGGCCCGGAGGCGTGCCAGCGCGGCGTCGAGGCGGTCGTCGGTGGCCGTGGGGTCGTACCAGTCGCGCGCGACGTGCCACGAGCCCGGCGTGTCGAGCTCGCCGACCAGGCTGAACCAGCCGCCGACCAGCCCGTCCTCGACGTCGTGCACGGAGTAGGCGATGTCGTCCGAGAGGTCCATGACCTGCGCCTCGATCGTGAGCCGCCCTTCGGTGTCGAGCCACTCGAAGACCGGCAGGTCGTCGTCGTAGACGCCGAACTTCGCGGTGTCGCGCTCACCGCGGCGCCATGGGTACTTCACGCACGAGGCGAGGGTGGCCCGGGTGAGGTTGAGCCCCACGCTCCGCCCGTCGGCGTCGAACGTCTTCGCCTCGAGCCGCGACAGGATCCGCAGGGTCTGGGCGTTGCCCTCGAACCCGCCGATGCTCGCGGCAGCCTCGTTGAGCGCGATCTCCCCGTTGTGGCCGAACGGCGGGTGCCCGAGGTCGTGCGAGAGCGCGGCGGAGTCGACGATCTCCGGGTCGCAGCCCAGGCTCTTGCCCAGCTCACGGGCGACCTGCGCCACCTCGAGGGAGTGCGTCAGCCGGTTGCGGACGAAGTCGTCGGTGCCGGCGCCCATGACCTGGGTCTTGCCGGCCAGCCGGCGCAGCGCCGACGAGTGCAGGATGCGGGCCCGGTCGCGCTCGAAGGACGTGCGTCCCGAGCGCTTGGGCGGCTCGGCCACGTATCGCTCGCGCGCCTCGCTCCCGTACCGGTCCACGCGGTCACCCTAGCGAGCCGCGCGGCGCCGCGAGGTCACCAGCGACCGTTGCGCGGACGCGGCTGGCACGTGGGACAGCGGTAGGACGAGCGGTTCATGAACGGCTCGCGCACGATCATGTCGCCGCAGCGGTCGCACGGGCGCCCGTCCTGGCCGTACGCGTGCAGCGAGCGGTCGAAGTAGCCGCTCTGGCCGTTGACGTTCACGTAGAGGGCGTCGAACGACGTGCCGCCCTGGTCAAGCGCCTCGGTCATGACGTCGCGGACGTGACCGATCAGCTCGGTGGCCTCGGCGATGCGGAGGCCCTTGGTGTTGCGGGCGTAGTGCAGCCGCGTGCGCCACAGGGCCTCGTCGGCGTAGATGTTGCCGACGCCGGAGACGAGCCCCTGGTCGAGCAGCGCGCGCTTGACGCCGGTCTGGCGGCGGCGCAGTCGAGCGACGAAGGCCGCGTCGTCGAACGCTGGGTCGAGGGGGTCGAGCGCGATGTGCGCGATCTCGACGGGAGGATCGGTCTCGCTGACCGACATGCCACCGAAGATCCGCTGGTCGGCGAACCGCAGCTGGCGGCCGTCGTCGAGGTCGAAGGTGATCCGCAGGTGGCGCGGCGCGGGGGCGTCGGCGTCGGAGATGAGGGCCTGTCCGCTCATGCCGAGGTGGGTCAGGACGCTCGAGCCGTCGTCGAGGACGAGCCAGAGGTACTTGCCGCGCCGGTGGGCGGCCTCGACGCGGCGCGAGACGAGTCGCGCGACGAAGTCGGAGGGGCCGGCTCCGTGCCGGCGGACGGACCGCGAGTCGAGGACCTCCACCGCGGTGATCGTGCGGCCGACGACGTGATCGACCAGGCCGCGCCGGACGACCTCGACCTCAGGAAGCTCCGGCACCGGTCCTGTCGACCGAGTCGTCGGTCGACTGCGCCTCGGCGCGCGCGCTGATCGCCCGCCAGGCGATCTCGGCGACCATCTGCTCGGCGTCCTTCTTGGACCGGCCCGTGCCGCCGTCGAAGCGCAGGTCGGTGAGCACGACCGACGCGGTGAACGTCTTGTCGTGGTCGGGGCCGGTGCCCTCGAGGACGTACGTCGGCACGCCGAGACCGTGCAGTGCACAGATCTCCTGCAGCGACGTCTTCCAGTCGAGTCCGGCGCCCATCTTGGCGGCCTCGGCGATCACCGGGTCGAAGATCGTGTGGACGACGTCGGCGGCCCGCTCGATGCCGAACTCGATGAAGATCGCGCCGAGCACGGCCTCCATCGCGTCGGACAGGATCGACGGCTTGTTGCGACCCCCGGAGGCCTCTTCGCCGCGCCCGAGGCGCAGGTGGTCGCCCAGCCCGAGGGTGCGCGCGACCTCGGCCAGCGCCTTGGCGCTGACGACGGCCGCGCGCAGCTTGGCCAGCTGGCCCTCGGGCAGGTCGGGATGACCCCGGAACAGCGTCTCGGTCACGACCAGCCCGAGCACCGAGTCGCCCAGGAACTCCAGGCGCTCGTTGTTCGGGATCTGGCCGTTCTCGTACGAGAAGGACCGGTGCGTCAGAGCATGGGTCATCAGCTCGGGGTCCAGGTCGGGGACCCCGAGAGTCTCGCTCAGTGCCGCGAGATCGGGCACGTCGGAGGAGGTCAGAGGACCTGGCGCTGCTCGCCACGGGCGCCGTACTGGCCGCACTCGGCGCAGGCGCGGTGCGACAGCACCTTGCCGTTGCAGGCCGGGTTCGCGCAGTCGACGGTGGCGGCAGCCGTCGTCTTCCACGCGGACCGGCGGTGACGGGTGTTGCTGCGCGACATCTTCCGCTTCGGGACGGCCACGATTACTCCTCAGGTCGTTCGGTCAGTTGGGTCAGCGTCGACCATCGCGGGTCGATCGCGTCGCCGTGTGTGTGATCTGGATCGTCCGCGAGCCGCGCTCCGCACTCGGGGCACAGTCCCGGGCACTCCGGGTCACACAACGGGTTGTGCGGCAGTGCGAGCACCACCGCGTCCCGCAGGACGGGCTCGAGGTCGAGATATTCGTCCTCGAGGGCCAGTTCGTCCTCGCCCGCGTCCTCGTAGAGGTAGAGCTCCTGGAAGTCGCCGTCGAAGTCCTCTTCGACGTCCCTCAAGCAGCGCACACACTCACCGACGGCGTGGACCGAGGCGGTTCCGGTGGCGAGGACACCTTCCATCAAGGCCTCGAGCCGGAGCTCGAGCTCGACGGGCGATCCCTCAGGAACACCGAAGACCGGAAGACCGAGGTCCGCCGGTGCATCCAGGACGAGCTCGAACGACTTCTCGGTACCCACTCGTCGCCTCAACACCTGGGTGTCGAACACGAACGGTCCCGAAATCACGTCCAGCCCCTCATCGAATGCACCAAAAGAACCACGGCCCACAAACGGGCCAGCGTCAATCGTACCCCGCACCGCCACGGGGAGGCCAATCGCGGTCCTCGGGTGTCGCAACAAACGTCGGACCGCGGTGGGACGCTGGAGGAATGGAGGGACAGGCGGCGGTGAACGACCGGATCGGGGGGATCCTGCACGCCGACCTGGACGCGTTCTACGCGTCGGTCGAGCAGCGCGACGACCCGCGCCTGCGCGGGCGCCCGGTCATCGTCGGCGGCGGGGTCGTGCTGGCGGGGTCGTACGAAGCGCGGGCCCGCGGCGTGCGCACCGCGATGGGCGGCCGGCAGGCGCTGCGGCTGTGTCCCGACGCGATCGTGGTGCCGCCCCGGTTCGACGCGTACGTCGAGGCCAGCCGTGCCGTGTTCGACATCTTCCGCGACACCACGCCCCTGGTCCGGGCCCTGTCCATCGACGAGGCCTTCCTCGACGTCTCGGGCCTGCGCCGACTACGCGGTCCGGCCCTGCCGATCGCGCGCGAGCTGCGCCGCCGGGTCCAGGCCGAGGTCGGCCTGCCGATCTCGGTGGGCATCGCCCGCACCCAGTACCTCGCCAAGGTCGCCAGTGCGCTGGCCAAGCCCGACGGCCTGCTCGTCGTGCCCACCGACGGCGAGCTGCAGTTCCTCCACGCGCTGCCGGTCGAGCGCCTCTGGGGCGTCGGCGACGTAACGGCGGCCAAGCTGCACGCGGCGCGCCTGCGCACCGTGGCCGACGTCGCTCGCCAGACGCCCGGCGAGCTCGCGGCAATCGTGGGCCGGGCGGCGGGACACCACCTGCACGCGCTGGCGACCGGCCACGATCCGCGGCGGGTCGAGTCCGCGCCCGCACGCCGGTCGATCGGGGCCCAGCACGCTCTGGGGGGTGGCAAGGCCACGTTCGCCGAGGCCGATCTCGCGCTGCTGGCGCTGTGCGACAAGGTGGGTCGACGGCTGCGGAGGGCCGGACGGGCGGCCTCCACCGTCACGGTGCGCCTGCGCTTCGGCGACTTCCGCCGCTCCACGTCGTCGCGCACGCTGCCGCGGCCCACCGAGAGCACCTCGGTCGTGTCGGAGGTCGCCCGGGCGTTGCTGCGCGCGCGTCAGGACGAGATCGAGCGCGACCGCATCACCCTGGTCGGCGTCGCCCTGTCAGGCCTCGACGACCACGGCACCCAGCTGGCGCTGCCGCTCGACGGCGAGGCCGATCCGGCGCTCGACCAGACGCTCGACCTCGTCGCGCAACGGTTCGGCACCGCCGCGGTGCGCCGCGGCAGTCATCTCGGGCGCGGCTGGGAGCCGCGCTCACCGGTGCAGTGAGCACCGGCCGGCGTCAGTGGCCGTAGGCCTCGTCGAGCGCGTTCATGACGTGCTTGGGCACGAGCCCGTTGACGTCGCCGCCGTGGCGGGCGACCTCCTTGACCAGGCTCGAGGCGATGAACGTGTAGTCGGGCGAGGTGGGGATGAAGACCGTGTCGATGCCGGTGAGGTTGCCGTTCATCTGGGCCATCTGCAGCTCGTAGTCGAAGTCCGACACCGCGCGCAGGCCCTTGACGATCGCCTGCACGTCGTTCTGGGCGCAGTAGTCGACCAGCAGCCCCGAGTACGAGTCGAGCGTGACGTTCTCGAGATCGGTGGTGGCCTCGGCGATCAGCTCGATGCGGCGATCGATCGGGAACAGGCCCGACTTGCTCTCGTTGACCAGCACCACGACGACGACCTCGTCGAAGAGGAACGAGGCCCGCTCGATGATGTCGAGGTGGCCGTTCGTCACGGGGTCGAAGGAACCGGGGCACACCACGCGCGTCATGTCAGTGACCGTACCAAAGCCGGGTGTCCCCGTACGCCTTGTCCCGGAGCGCGTCGAACCCCTCCGGCCACGCGAACGGGTCGCGCTTCGCGCGCTCGACCACGACGACGGCGTCGGGGTTCAGGTGCGGCCGCAGCGCCGTCAGGAGCGAGGCGACCTCGACCGAGGGAACGGCGTACGGCGGGTCGAGGAACACCAGGTCCCAGGGTCCCGACTCCTCGTCGACGAAGCGCTGCGCCGCGACCGTGTGCACCGTGGCCGGCGCACCGAGCTCCTTGACGTTGCGGGCGATCGTGCGCGCCGCCTTGGCGTACGACTCGACCAGGTCGGCGTGCTCCGCGCCGCGCGACAGCGCCTCGAGACCCAGCGCCCCGGAGCCCGCGTACAGGTCGAGCACGCGCAGGCCGTCGAACCCGCCCAGCAGGGAGTTGAGCGAGGCGAACATCGACTCGCGCACCCGGTCGGACGTGGGGCGCGTGCCGTCGCCGGTGGGCACCGTCAGCCGACGGCCGCCCCAGCGGCCGGAAATCACTCGCGTCATGCTCTCTCCAGGTAGTCGGCGCGCTCGGACTCCTCGAGCCGTCGGATCGAGGCCTCGAGGTCGGCCGGGACGTCGCCCGACGACAGCGCCGCGACGGCGGCGTCGCGCGCCGAGGCGATGACCTTCTCGTCGCGGACGACCGACAGCAGCTTCAGGCTCGACCGCACGCCGGACTGGCGCGCGCCGAGCACGTCGCCCTCACGGCGGAGCTCGGCGTCCAGGCGCGACAGCTCGAAGCCGTCCGTGCTGGCTGCGACCGCCGCGAGCCGCTCGCGCGCCGGTGTGCCCGCGGGCGACCCGGTGACGAGCAGGCACAGGCCGGGCTCGGAGCCTCGGCCCACCCGGCCGCGCAGCTGGTGCAGCTGCGAGACGCCGAACCGGTCGGCGTCCATGAGGATCATCATCGTGGCGTTCGGCACGTCGACGCCGACCTCGACGACGGTGGTGGCGACCAGCACGTCGAGGTCGCCGGCCGCGAACGCCGACATGACGGCGTCCTTCTCGTCGGCCGGCATCCGCCCGTGCAGCCGACCCAGGCGCAGGCCGGCCAGCGGTCCCTGCTCGAGGGCCTCGGCCAGCTCGACCAGGCCGACCGTGGGTCGCTTCTCGTCCTCGTCGTCCTCGGGCGGCTCGACGTCGTCGTCGGCGACCGCCTCGCCGATGCGGGAGACCACGACGTACGCCTGGCGGCCGCGGCCTACCTCCTCGTGCACGCGCTGCCACGCCCGGTCGATCCACGTGGGCTGCTCGGCCACCGGGACGACGTTGGTCTGGATCGGCTGCCGGCCGGCGGGCAGCTCGCGCAGCGTGGAGACCTCGAGGTCGCCGAACACCGTCATCGCGATCGTGCGCGGGATCGGCGTGGCCGTCATGACCAGCACGTGCGGGCTGACCCCGTCGGCGGCCGCGGCCCGGTCGGACAGGATCGACCGCTGCTCGACGCCGAAGCGGTGCTGCTCGTCGATCACGACGAGGCCCAGGTCGGCGAACTGCACGGTCTCCTCCAACAGGGCGTGGGTGCCGACGACGATGCCGGCCTCGCCCGAGACGATGTCGAGGAGGGCCTGCTGGCGCGCCTTGGCGCCCATCGAGCCGGTGAGGAGCCGGACCCGCGTGGCCTCGTCGGCGCCGCCGAGCATGCCGCCCTTGGCCAGGTCGCCGAGCATCCGCTCCATGCTCCGGTGGTGCTGGGTGGCCAGCACCTCGGTGGGGGCCAGCAGCGCGGCCTGTCCCCCGGAGTCGACGACCTGCAGCATCGCCAGCAGGGCCACGATCGTCTTGCCCGAGCCGACCTCCCCCTGCAGGAGCCGGTGCATCGGGCGGGTGTCGCTGAGGTCCTGGTCGATCTCGGCGGCGACCTTGGCCTGCCCCTCGGTCAGGGTGAACGGCAGCCGCTGCTCGAAGGCGACGCGGATCCCGTCGCCGCGTCCGGGTCGCGCCGTGGCGCGCCGCTGCTGCGTGTCGAGCCGCCGGCGGGCGAATACCGCCTGCACCTCGAACGCCTCCTCGAAGCGCAGCCGGGTCTGGGCGAAGACCCAGTCGGCTCGCGTGCGCGGGCGGTGGATGTACTCATAGGCCGTCGGCGCGTCGAGCAGGCCACGCTCGCTGCGCACCTGCTCGGGGAGCGGCTCGGGGAAGACGTCGACCACGTCCAGCGCGAGCTGGACCGAGCGCTCGACGTCCCACGTGGTCAGGCCGCCGCCCGCCGGGTAGATCGGCAGCGCGCCACCGCCGCGACCGAGGTCGGCGAGCGTCTTGCCGGGCGGCAGCTCGCGCATGTGGGGGGACGCCAGCTGCAGGCGCCCCTGGTAGACCGAGACCTCGCCCGAGAGCAGCTGTTGGCTGCCGACCGGCGTCTTGGACACGGCGAACTGGTTGAAGAAGACCGCCTCCATCGTGGCGCGACCGTCCGACAGCGTCACCACCACGCGGAACTTGCGCGGGTTGTTGCGGAATGTGAGCTTCTTGACGTCGAGCACCGTCGCGACGAACGCGACGACCTGGCCCTCCTCCAGCTCGGTGAAGGAGTCGGGGTGCTCGAGGTCGATGTAGCGACGCGGGAAGTGGCGCAGCAGGTCGCCGACCGTGCGGTGGCCGAAGGCCTTCTCGAGCTTCTTGGCCGAGTCGCCCACGACCTTCGAGAGGCGAGTGTCGAAGTCGATCGCCACGTCACTCGACCGCCAGGAACAGCGGGTAGGTGCTCTGGTCGCCGTGGATGACCTCGACGTCGACGTGCGGCGACTCGCGGCAGACGCGCTCGGCGATCGCCTCGCTGGTGGCCTCGTCGCAGTCACGGCCCACCACCAGCGTGACCATCTCGGCCGTGGCCAGGTCGAGGCGCTGCAGCACCTCGTACGCCACGCCGGCCATCCCGGCGCCCACGATCGCGAAGTCGCCGTTGACGACGCCGAGGACGTCGCCGGCGCGGCACGGACCGGCCATCGTGATGCCGTCCTCGGCCGCGATCGTGACCGCGCCGTGACGGGTGGCGCCCGCGGCGTTGGACATCGCCACCACGACGACGTCGAACGGGCGGCCGGGGTCGTGGACGGCGAGCGCGGTGAGCGCCTGGACCTGGACGGTGGTGGGCAGCACGGCGACGCGGGCGCCCGCATCACGGGCGGCAGCGGCGGCCGCCTCGAACATCGCGATGTGGCCGGCTCGGTTCGGCAGGCACACGACCTCCTCGGCCTGGCTGTCGCGGATGGCCGCCGCGACAGTGGCGACGCTCAGCGGCTCGTCCGGACCGAACAGCAACGGCGTGCCGCCCGCCCGGGTGGTGAGGTCGGCCAGGCCGAGGCCGGTGACGGCGCTGATGATCACGCGGCCACCGGTGACGGGTGCCGGTCGCGCGATCTGCTCGGCGAAGTGCGTCACGGAGATGCGGAAGGGCTGACCGGCGGCGATGCCGGCCTCGATCGCGGCACCGACGTCGTCGACGTGGACGTGGACGTTCCACAGGCCCTCGCCGCCGACCACCACGAGCGAGTCGCCCAGCGGCTCGAGCGTCTCGCGCAGCGCCGGGATCGCGTCGTCGGCCGTGCGCAGGAGGTACATCACCTCGTACGACGGGCCGTCCTCGCCGAGGTCGGACCCCGGCTCGACGATCGGGACGGGCACCATCGACGGACGCGGGGACGGCGTGCGACCGGTGAGCGCGAAGGCCACGGAGTCCAGCACGACGACGAGCGCCCGGCCACCGGCGTCGACGACCCCGGCCCGCGCCAGCTTCTCGAACTGCGTGGGCGTCAGGGCCAGGGCCTCACGGGCGGCGCCGGCGGCCACGTCGAAGACGCGCTTGGGGTCGTCGTCCGTGGCCGCGGCCTCGCGGGCGGCGGCCGCGGCGGAGGCGGCGACCGTGAGGATCGTGCCCTCCTGCGGCCGGCCCACCGCGGCGTAGGCCGCCGCGGACGCCGCACCGAGCGCCTCGGCCACCTCGTGCGCGGACAGGCCGTCGACGCAGTCACGCAGCACCCTCAGGCTGCCGCGCACGAGCTCGGCCAGGATCGTGCCGCAGTTGCCGCGCGCTCCGATCAGGAGTCCCTCGGCGAAGGCCCGCATCACGTCCAGCGGCGAGCTGCCCGGCGGCAGCGCGTCGAGGGCCTCGACGCCCGAGACGAAGGTGAAGTACGCGTTCGTGCCGGTGTCGCTGTCGGGCACCGGGAAGACGTTGAGCGCGTCGATCTCGTCGCGGGCGACGGCGAGCGACTCGGTGCACAACCGAGCCCACGCGTCGAAGCGATCGGTCTCGATCCGCAGGGCCATGGGGTGAGCCTAGCGAGGACTCGTGGGGACTCGATTCGCGCTCGCCGTGTCGCTTCAGGTATGCTCGAGAGGTTGTATTTCCCCCGATCTAGTTCAGGAGTGGTCGCCGTGGCAGCCGTCTGCGATGTGTGCGGCAAGGGACCGGGCTTCGGCCACAACGTGTCCCACTCGCACCGACGTACCAAGCGTCGTTTCGATCCGAACATCCAGCGCGTCCGCGCCGTCGTCGAGGGCACCCCGAAGCGGCTCAACGTCTGCACCGGTTGCTTGAAGGCGGGCAAGGTCTCGCGCTGAGGCGTTCAGGACTTTCTTCATGATGACGGCGGCCTTCGGGCCGCCGTCGTCGCTTGTCCGGGTCTATTCTCTCGTGGGTGACCCGAATCCATGCCTTCACCGACGACGTCCTCGCCGATCACGACGCCGTCGCGGTGGCCCAGCTGATCGCCTCCGGTGACGTCAGCCCCACCGAGGTCCTCCGCGCCGCCCTCGCGCGCATCGATCGGGTCGAGCCCACGCTCAACGGCATCGCGCACGACGACCGCGCCCGCGCGGCCGTCCGCGCCGAGGAGCCCTTGGCCCCGGGCGCCCCGTTCGCCGGCGTGCCGAGCCTGATCAAGAACAACACCGACTTCAAGGGCATGCCGACACAGCAGGGATCGGCGGCCGTCCCGCCCACCCCCGCGGGCTCCCACGAGGAGTTCACCGAGCAGTTCCTCTCGACGGGCGTCAACATCGTCGGCGCCAGCACCCTGCCGGCCTTCGGCCTCACGGCCTCCACCGAGTTCGTCGACCGCGAGCCCACCCGCAACCCCTGGAACCCCGAGTACTCAGCGGGCGCGTCCTCGGGCGGCTCGGCGACGCTCGTCGCCGCGGGCGCCGTGCCCCTTGCTCACGGCAACGACGGCGGCGGATCGATCCGCATCCCTGCCGCGGTCTGCGGACTCGTGGGCCTCAAGACCACGCGCAACCGCATCGCCCCTGCCAAGGAGATGAAGGACGCCCCGCTCGACATCGTCGCCAACGGCGTCCTGACCCGCAGCGTGCGCGACTCCGCGGTGTTCCTGGCCGCCGCCGAGCGCTACCGTCCCGTCCCCCGGCTGCCGCGCGTCGGGCTGGTCGAAGGGCCGTCGAAGCGCCGCCTGCGCGTGGGCCTCGTCACCGAGACGCTGCACGGCGAGCAGCTCGACGGCGACAGCCAGAAGGAGCTGCGCCGCGTGGCCGAGCTGGTCGCGTCCCTCGGGCACGTCGTCGTCGAGATGCCAATCCCCGTCGATCCCTCGTTCGAGCAGCACTTCGTGCAGTACTGGCGCACCCTGGCGTTCTCGCTCGACTACGCCGGGCGGTACGTCGTCTCGCGCGACTTCGACCGCAGCAAGGTCGACCCGTTCACCCATGGCCTCGCGAAGGCGTTCCTGCGCAACTTCTGGCGCACGCCCGGCGCGCTCATCGCGCTCAAGCGGTCGGCGCGGCAGTACGGCGAGGTGTTCGCGGACTGGGACGTCATCCTCTCCCCCACACTGGGCCACACCACGCCGAAGCTCGGTTGGCTCGACCCGGGCGTGCCCTTCGACGAGGCGTTCGACCGATTGCGGAGCTTCGTGGCCTACACGCCGCTGAACAACGCGTCGGGCGGACCCGCGATCAGCCTCCCGCTGGGCCGGACGTCGCAGGACCTGCCGCTCGGTCTGCACTTCTCGGCCGACCACGGCGACGAGCGCACCCTGCTGGAGCTGGCCTTCGAGCTGGAGGCCGCCTCGCCGTTCGCGCGCATCCAGGACTGACACTCAGGTCCAGTGCTTGTGGCCGACGCCGCCCTCCCAGGGCGCGCCGCCCACGGTGACGCCCGCACCGGAGCGGACGACGCCGACGCGGGTCCAGCCGTCGGGGAGGGTGGCGTCAGCCGGGAAGGTGGCCGCGAGCGCGTAGTCGTCGCCGCCGGCCAGGACGAACCGCAGCGGGTCGACGCCGCCAAGGGCGCCGGCGACCGTCTGCACGGCGTCGAGGATCTCGAACGCCGCCGGATCGACGTCGATGGCCACCTTGCTCGCGCGGGCGACGTGGCCGAGGTCGGCCAGCAGCCCGTCGCTGATGTCGATCATCGCGGTGGCGCCCCCGGTGGCCGCGGCCGGACCGGCGGCGTAGGGCGGGTGCGGCGCGCGGTGCTCGTCGACCGCGGCCTTCGGCGACCGGAACCCTCGGCTCAAGGCGCCGTAGCCGGCCGAGGCCAGGCCCAGCGTGCCCGCGAAGGCGACCTGGTCGCCCACCTGCGCGCCGGACCGGGTGACGGGACGCTCGGCGTCGCCGAGCGCGGTGATCGAGATGACGACCTGGTCGGCCGCCGACATGTCGCCGCCCACGATGCGGGCTCCGACCTTGGCGCACTCCTCGACCATGCCGCCGACGAGGTCGGTGACCCACGAGACCGGGGTGTCCCCCGGCGCCGCGAAGGCGACGAGCAGCGCGGTGGCCACCCCGCCCATCGCGTTGATGTCGGAGAGGTTGGCGGCGACGGCCTTGCGGCCGATGTCGGCGGCCGTCGACCAGTCGCGGCGGAAGTGGCGGCCCTCGACGAGGATGTCGGTGGCCGTGACGTACGTGCCGTCGGCGGTGGCGATGTGCGCCGCGTCGTCGCCGGGCCCGACCAGCACGTAGTCGCTGGTGCCGAGCTGCTCGCGGACGAGGTCGATCAGCGCGAACTCGCCGACGTCGGCAATGGTCTGGTCGTTCTGTCGCTGGCTCACGGGGCCATTGTCGCAGCCGGGCGCACCGCACCCCGGTGACTGCGATAGCGTGTCATGGCCCGAACGAAAGGACGTTCCCGATGGCCGTTCACGCCTACATCCTCGTGCAGACCGAGGTCGGCAAGGCCGCCGAGGTCGCTGCCGCAATCGCCGAGATCCCCGGGGTCGAGCAGTCCGAGGACGTCACCGGTCCGTACGACGTCATCGTCCGCGCCGAGGGCCCCTCGGTCGACGAGCTCGGCTCCCTCGTGGTGTCGCAGATCCAGCGTGTCCCGGGCATCACCCGCACGCTGACCTGCCCCGTCGTCCGGATCTGATCTTCCCCCGCGCGCGGTCTCGCGATCTGTACCACTGCCCACCCGGATCGGACCGTCTCGGCCGATGTCAGGTGGCCAGCGCTACACATCCTGTCCGCCCTGGGCGGAGGGGCGGGCCTCAGCGCAGGCCGAGGGGGCGCTGCAGCGCGAGCTGGATCAGCCGCTCGACGAGCTCGGGGTACTCGACGCCCGACGCCTGCCACAGCTTGGGGAACATCGAGAAGGGCGTGAAGCCCGGCATCGTGTTGATCTCATTGATCACGAGACCGCCGCCGACGCTGCTGGTGAGGAAGAAGTCGACCCGCGCCAGGCCCTCGCAGCCGATCGCGTCGAACGCCTGCAGGGCGTACTCGCGGATGCGCTGGCGCACCGACTCGGGCAGGTCGGCGGGCACGACGTTGGTGCTGGTGCCGTCGAGGTACTTGGCCTCGAAGTCGTAGTACTCGTGGTCGGTGTCCTCGGCGACGACGATCTCGCCGACCTCGCTGGCGATCGGCATGCCGCGCTCGTCCTGGATCACGGCGCACTCGACCTCGCGCTTGCCGTGCGCCGCGGCCTCGACGATGACCTTGGGGTCGAACGTCCGAGCCGTCTCGACCGCGACGTCGAAGTCCTCCCACCGGTGCACGGGCGTGACGCCCGAGCTGGAGCCGGCGCGGGCCGGCTTGACGAACACCGGCAGCCCGAGCGCATGAACTCGCGCCTGGACCCGCTCGCGCTTGGCGTCCCACTCCCACGGCTGGATGGTGACGTAGGGCAGCTGCGGCAGGCCTGCGGCCGAGAAGACGGTCTTGGTGAACGGCTTGTCCATGCCGACCGAGCTGGCCAGCACGCCGGCGCCGACGTAGCGGACCCCGGCCATCTCGAACAGGCCCTGGATCGTGCCGTCCTCGCCCCACGGACCGTGCAGCAGCGGGAAGACCACGTCGAGCTCGGGGATGCGATCCCACGAGAACGGCGGGGCATCACTGCGGACGGACGGCAGGGTGCCCGGCTCGAGGTCGTCCCAGACGGCGGTCTCCTCGACCCAGCGGCCGTCGGCGGTGATGCCGACGGGGACGACGTCGTACCGGTCCCGGTCGATCACGGCGAGGACCTCGCGTGCGGTCAGGCACGAGACGCCGTGCTCACTGGACTGGCCTCCGAAGAGTACGGCGATCGTGGTGCGCATCGGCTCGACTCTACCCGCCTGTGACACTGGAACCATGCAGCCCGACACCGTGACCGTCATCGCAGGTCGCCCGGCCCACGAGCCCGGCGCGCCGCTCAACGCCCCCATCACCCTCGCAAGCTCGTTCCACGCGGGTGGCGCGTTCGAGTACGGTCGCCACGGCAATCCGGCGTACGAGTCGTTCGAGGACGTCGTCGGCGAGCTGGAGGGCGGCCGCGCCCTGGCCTTCGCCTCCGGGATCGCCACGGCCGCGGCGACGCTGGGCCTGCTCGAGCCGGGCGCGGTGGTCGTCCTCCCCCGCCACGGCTACAACGGCACGACGAGTCTCGTGCAGAGCGGCCCCTACGAGGTGCGCCTGATCGACCCGTCCGACACGGCCGGCAGCATCGAGTCGTTCGCCGGCGCGGACCTGGTGTGGCTCGAGTCGCCCACCAACCCGGCGATGGAGGTCGGCGACCTGCCGGTGCTGGTGGCCGCCGCAAAGGACGCGGGCGCACTCGTCGCCGTCGACAACACGTTCCGCACTCCCCTGCGCGACCGGCCGCTCTCGTACGGCGCCGACATCGTGACCCACTCGGCCTCGAAGCTCCTCGGCGGGCACAGCGACCTCGTGCTCGGCGTCCTCGCCACGCGCGACGACGCGCTGTACGAGCGCCTCCTGCAGCACCGCTCGCTGCACGGCGCGATCCCCGGCGCACTGGAGTGCTTCCTGGCCGTGCGCGGCGTGCGCACCCTGGCCGTGCGGCTGGATCGCGCCGAGTCGAGCGCCGCGGTGCTGGCCGACCGACTGAAGGCGCATCCGGCGGTCGCCGAGGTCCGCTACCCCGGGTTCGGCTCGATGGTGTGCTTCGTCATCGACGATGCCGACCACGCCCAGCGCGCCACCGAGGCCAGCCGCATCATCACGCACGCCACGAGCCTCGGCGGCGTCGAGTCGACGTGGGAGCGCCGCCGCCGCTTCCCCGCCGAGCCCGAGACGATCCCCGCGGTCCTGATCCGGCTCAGCGTCGGCATCGAGGCCGTCGAGGACCTCTGGGCCGACATCGAGGCAGCCCTCGGCTGATCGCTCCCCGAGGTCAGCGGGTCTCGGGCTTGGCCGACCGGCTGATCAGCGCGTTGACGAGCTCGCTGGGCGTCATCTGGCCGTCGACGAGGGCCCGGACGTGCTCGACGATCGGCATGTCGACGCCGTGCATCTCCGAGAGCTCGGCGACGGACACGCAGGACTTGACGCCCTCGGCCACCTGACGGGTCTGCGACGAGATCTCGTCGACGGTCATGCCCCGGCCCAGCTTCTCGCCGAAGGTGCGGTTGCGTGACAGCGGCGACGAGCAGGTGGCCACGAGATCGCCCAGGCCGGCCAGGCCCATGAACGTCATCGGGTCGGCGCCCATCGCGACGCCCAGGCGTGCGGTCTCGGCCAAACCGCGCGTGATGACCGAGGCCTTGGTGTTGTCGCCGAAGTCGAGGCCGTCGCACACCCCGACCGCGAGGCCGATGATGTTCTTGACCGTGCCGGCCAGCTCGCAGCCGACGACGTCAGTGTTCGTGTACGGGCGGAAGGCCGGCGTGTGGCAGTACTTCTGCAGCTGCAGGGCGACCGCCTCGTCCTCGCACGCGACCACGCTGGCGGCCGGCTCTCGGCGGGCGATCTCCTTGGCCAGGTTGGGCCCCGTGATGACGGCGATCCGCTCGGGCCCGGCCCCCGTGAGCTCGGCGATGACCTGGCTCATCCGCAGGTGCGAGCCGAGCTCGACGCCCTTCATGAGGCTGACCATAATCGCCGAGGGCTCGATCAGGTGCCCCCACGACTCGAGGTTCGGGCGCAGCGTCTGGGAGGGCACCGCCAGCACGACGATCTCGGCACCGGCCAGGGCCTCGGCGGGGTCGGTGGTGGCGCGGATCGCCGCCGGCAGCTCCAGACCGGGCAGGTACTCGGTGTTCTCGTGCCGCTCGTTGATGTTGGCGCACGTCTCGTCGCGCCGTCCCCACAGGCGGACGTCGTGACCGGCGTCGGCCAGCACGATCGAGAAGGCGGTGCCCCAGGACCCGGCTCCCATGACTGCTGCAGTGACCATCAGCTCTCCTCGTATCGGGTCTTCGGCTTGCGCAACGTTCGCACGTCGATGCGCGGAGAGGAGGGTACCTCGCCACGGATCTGGGACTGCAATGCCGTGATGGCGTCCATGAGCCGGTCCGTGGCGGCGTGGAACTGGGCCTGGGTGGGCTGCTCACCCAGGTCGGACAGGTCGATCGGGGCTCCGACGCGCACGTGCATCGTCTTGCGCGGGAACACCCGGAACTCGCGGCGGTAGGGCCACATGATCTGCTGCGGTCCCCACTGCGCCACCGGCACGAGCGGCACGCCCGCGGCATGGGCCGTGCGGACGGCGCCGTCGCGGCCGGACATGGGCCACGCCTCGGGGTCGCGCGTCATCGTGCCCTCGGGGTAGATCGCCACGATGGACCCCGCCTCGACGGCGTCGACGGCCGCGCGCAGCGATTGGGCCGCTGCGCCGGTGCCCCGGTACACCGGGATCTGCTCGGCCATCCGCAGCAACCGGCCGATCACCGGCACCGCGAACAGCGGGTCCTTCACCAGGAACCGCGGCGGGATGTCGTGGTCGACCAGCCAGTGCCCGAACATGAACGGATCGATGTACGACAGGTGGTTGGCCGCGAGGACGAACCCGCCGGACCGGGGCAGGTGCTCGTCACCGCGCCAGTCGCGGCGGGTGACGACCATGAAGATCGGTCGCAGGATCCACACGACGACCCGCAGCACCGGAGGCAGCGGGCGCGTGCGTGACATGTGACGACCCTATTACGGGCCCCGGTCCGGCGGGACGAGCGTCAGAGCGTCGCGGGCTTGAACGACGGACGCTTCGCCTCGTAGGCGGCGATGTCGTCCGCGTGACCCAGCGTGATGCCGATGTCGTCGAGTCCCTCAAGCAGGCGCCAGCGGGTGTAGTCGTCGATCGTGAACGAGTCCTCGATGCGGTCGACGCCCTCGCCGGCGGAGACGGTGCGCGACTCCAGGTCGACGCTGATCTGCGCACCCGGGTTGGCCTCGAGGTACGCCCACAGGGCGGCGACGACCTTCTCGTCGACCTGCGCGGCGAGCAGGCCCGCCTTGCCCGAGTTGCCACGGAAGATGTCGCCGAAGCGCGGGCTGATGATGACCTTGAAGCCGTAGTTCTGCAGCGCCCACACGGCATGCTCGCGCGACGAGCCGGTGCCGAAGTCGGGTCCGGCCACCAGGACGGTGGCGTGCTCGTACGCCGGCTGGTTCAGGACGAACTCGGGGTCGTTGCGCCACGCGGCGAACAGGCCGTCCTCGAAGCCCGTGCGGGTGACGCGCTTGAGGTAGACCGCGGGGATGATCTGGTCGGTGTCGACGTTGCTGCGGCGCAGCGGAGCGCCGACGCCGGTGTGCGAGGTGAACTTGTCCATGGTGTGCGTCCTCAGAGCTCGGCCGGCGAGGCCAGGTGGCCCGTGACGGCGGTGGCGACGGCGACGTCGGGCGAGACCAGGTGGGTCCGGCCACCCTTGCCCTGACGGCCCTCGAAGTTGCGGTTGGAGGTGGAGGCGCTGCGCTCGCCCGGCGTGAGCTGGTCGGGGTTCATGCCCAGGCACATCGAGCAGCCCGCACCACGCCACTCCGCGCCGGCCTCCTTGAAGACGACGTCGAGGCCCTCCTCCTCGGCCTGCAGGCGGACCCGCACCGAGCCCGGGACGACGAGCATGCGGGTGCCGTCGGCGACCTTCTTGCCCTTGATCAGGTCGGCGGCGCGCCGCAGGTCGCTGATGCGGCCGTTGGTGCACGAGCCGACGAAGACGGTGTCGACGGTGATGTCGCGCATCGGCGTGCCGGCCTCGAGGCCCATGTAGCGCAGCGCGTTGGCGGCGGCCTCGCGCTCGTCGGCGTCGTCGAAGTCGTCGGGGTTCGGGACCAGGCCCGACAGGGCGACGCCCTGGCCGGGGTTGGTGCCCCAGGTGACCCACGGCGTGACCTGCGAGGCGTCGATCGTGACGACCTTGTCGAAGTGCGCGTCCTCGTCGGTGACGAGGCCCTTCCAGTACGCGACGGCCGCGTCCCACTCGGCGCCCTGCGGCGCGTGCGGGCGGCCCTCGAGGTAGTCGAAGGTGGTCTGGTCGGGCGCGATGAGGCCGGCCTTGGCGCCCCACTCGATACTCATGTTGCAGATCGTCATGCGCTCTTCCATCGTGAGCGCGCGGATCGCCTCGCCGCGGTACTCGACGATGTAGCCCTGACCGCCGCCGGTGGTCTCCTGCGTGATGAGCGCCAGGATCAGGTCCTTCGCGGTGGAGCCCGGGGGCAGCTCGCCGACGACGTCGACGGCCATCATCTTGGGCTTGGCCTGCGACAGCGACTGCGTGGCCAGGACGTGCTCGACCTCGCTGGTGCCGATGCCGAACGCGATGGAGCCGAACGCGCCGTGTGTGGAGGTGTGCGAGTCGCCGCAGACGATCGTCATGCCCGGCTGGGTCAGGCCCAACTGGGGACCGACCACGTGGACGATGCCCTGCTCGATGTCGCCCATCGGGTGCAGGCGCACGCCGAACTCGGCGCAGTTGCCGCGCAGGGTCTCGACCTGGAGGCGCGAGACCGGATCGGCGATCGGCTTGTCGAGGTCGGTCGTCGGGATGTTGTGGTCCTCGGTCGCGAGGGTCAGGTCGGGACGACGCACGGTGCGCCCGGAGAGACGCAGTCCGTCGAAGGCCTGCGGGCTCGTGACCTCGTGGAGCAGGTGGAGGTCGATGAACAGCAGGTCCGGTTCTCCCGGCGCGGAACGGACGACGTGGTCGTCCCAGATCTTCTCGGCGAGCGTCTTGCCCATGATTCTCTCTCAGTTCGGGGGGTTGCGTCTCACAATGCGATACGGCAGTATCAAGACATGGACAACTCTAGCGGAGTCGGCGTTCTCGACAAAGCCGCCCTCGTACTGGCGGCCCTGGAGCCCGGACCGGCGACGCTGGCCGGCCTCGTCACCGCGACGGGCCTCGCGCGGCCGACCGCGCACCGCCTCGCCGTGGCCCTCGAGCACCACCGGCTGGTCGCCCGCGACATGCAGGGTCGGTTCATCCTAGGCCCGAGACTGTCCGAGCTGGCCGCAGCCGCGGGCGAGGACCGCCTGCTCGCCGCCGCCGGTCCCGTCCTGGCCCGCCTGCGCGACATCACCGGCGAGTCGGCCCAGCTGTTCCGCCGCCAGGGCGACCACCGCGTGTGCGTCTCCGCGGCCGACCGCCCCACCGGCCTGCGCGACTCGATCCCCGTCGGCAGCCAGCTGACGATGTCCGGGGGTTCCGCCGCCCAGGTGCTGCTGGCGTGGGAGGACCCCGAGCGCATGAACAAGGGCCTCATGAAGGCCACGTTCTCGGCCGCGGAACTGTCCGCCGTGCGCAAGCGCGGGTGGGCGCAGAGCGTGGGCGAGCGCGAGCCGGGCGTCGGCTCGGTCTCGGCCCCGGTCCGCTCCCCCAGCGGCAAGGTCGTCGCCGCGGTGTCGGTCTCCGGCCCCCTCGAGCGCCTCACCCGCCAGCCCGGCCGCATGCACGCGCCCGCCGTCGTCGCGGCCGCCGAGCGGCTGTCCCAGAACCTGCGCCGCTGACCCGCTGAGTTGCACGTTCGGCCCGCGACACGCCGCGTCAGAGGGGCGAAACGTGCAACTCAGCGGGCTCGTCAGAACAGGCCGGGGCGCTCGAGCTCGAGCAGCGTCGTCTTGCGGTCGAGCCCGCCGGCGTAGCCGGTGAGCTTGCCGTTCGCGCCGATGACGCGGTGGCACGGCACGACGATCGGGATCGGGTTGGCGCCGTTGGCGGCGCCCACGGCGCGCGAGATCCCGGTGGCGTAGCCCAGGTCGGTCGCGATCTGTCCGTACGAGACGGTCTCGCCGTACGGGATCGTGCGCAGGTACGACCACACCTTCCGCTGGAACTCGGTGCCGTCGGCCGCGACCGGGAGGTCGAAGTCGCGGCGCTCGCCGGCGAAGTACTCCGTCAGCTGGCGTTGCGCCTCGTCCAGCAGGTCGTCCTCGACGGCCGTCCCCACCGGCTCGGCGCCGAAGTCGATCGCCGTGAGCAGCCCGGCGTCGACGTGCAGCCGCAGCCCGCCGATCGGCGAGTCCATCCAACGAGTCTTCATGCGGTCCTCCACAGGTGCAATGAGGCGTACGACCGCCACGGTCGCCACCGGTCGGTGCGCGCCCGGTCGAGCCCCTCGCGCGCGAGGACGCGGCGCAGCACGAGGTCGGTCTCGAGCAGGACGTCCGGATCGCCCAACGCCCGCATCCTGACGTAGTCGGCGGTCCAGGGCCCGATGCCGCGGACGGCCAGCAGCTGGTTCCGCGCGGTCTCCCGGTCGGCTCCTGGATCGAGGTCGAGGCGACCGGCCGCCATCGCGTGCGCGACGGCGAGGATGGCCGCGGCCCGGCCGCGAGGCATGGCGAACTCCTCGGGCGCGGCCTCCGCGACTGACTCCGCCGTCGCGAACGCGTGCGTGAGCCCGTGCCGGCGCGCGAGCTCGAGATCGACCTCGGTGCCGCGCGACCTCGCGACGCGACCCAGGATCGTGCGCGCGCCCGCCACCGACACCTGCTGGCCGACGATCGCGCGCAGCACCATCTCGAAGCCGTCCACCTGTCCGGGCAGCCGGATCCCCGGGACCTCGCGGACGAGACCGGCGAGCAGCGGGTCGGCCGACAGTGCCTCGTCGATCGCGACGGGGTCGGCGTCGAGGTCGAGCAGCCGCCGGCAGCGATGCACCGCCGTGGCCAGGTCGCGCAGGTCGGTGAGCTCGAGGTCGGCCGTGACGTGGTCGCCGTGCGGCTCCAGCTCGACCGCGGCGACGCCGTGCGGCAGGTTCAGCACGCGGGCGTACGTGCGCTCCCCCACGGCCTCGACGCCCTCGATCGCGCGCGGAGCGAACCACGCGAGCAGGCTCGCGGCATGGAACGGCGGGCGCACCGCGAGCTCCAGCCGGATCCGCCCGGCGCCCTCGTGGGGCGTCCGCCGCGACCGCGACCGCAGCTCGCGCGGCGTGAGCCCGAACGACTCGCGGATCGAGTCGTTGAACTGCCGCACCGATCCGTACCCGGCGGCGAAGGCGACGTCGGCGGCGCGCATCGCGGTGGTCTCGAGCAGGATCCGCGCCGTGCGGGCCCGGTTGCTGCGAGCGATCGCCTGGGGTCCGGCGCCCAGCTCGGTCGTGACCAGACGGTTGACCTGGCGCTCGCTGTAGCCGAGACGGCCGGCCAGGCCGCTGACGCCCTCGCGCTCGACCACCCCGTCGCCGATGAGGCGCACGGCCCGGGCGACGACGTCGGCGCGGGCGTTCCACTCCGGGGAGCCGGGGGTGCTGTCGGGCCGGCACCGGCGGCAGGCGCGGTACCCGGCGCGCTCGGCCGCGGCCGCCGACGGGTAGAAGCTGACGTTCGCCTCGTGGGGCGTCATGGCCGGGCACGACGGGCGGCAGTAGATGCCCGTCGTGCGGACCGCGGTGTAGAAGACGCCGTCGAACCGCGCGTCGCGCGCGGTGACGGCGCGGTAGCAGTCGACGGGATCCATGGCTCCATCCTGTCGCACCGAACCGGGCCAGTTCTCGCGGGAATCGGACATGACCGTCCCGGGTGCAATCGGTGTGACGCCACCTCGTCTGGCACGCTCGGAGGAACACCCCCGAAACGAGGAGACAGCCGTGCAGCAGGTGAAGGGCGTGATCGCGCGAGCGAAGGACGCACCGGTCGAACTGGTCACCATCAACGTTCCCGACCCCGGTCCGGGCGAGGCGGTGGTGACGATCCAGGCCTGCGGCGTCTGCCACACCGACCTGCACTACCGGCAGGGCGGGATCAACGACGAGTTCCCGTTCCTGCTCGGCCACGAGGCGTCGGGGATCGTCGAGGCCGTCGGCGAGGGTGTCACCGAGGTCGCGCCCGGCGACTTCGTCGTCCTGAACTGGCGCGCCGTGTGCGGCGAGTGCCGCGCGTGCAAGCGCGGCGACCTGCAGTACTGCTTCGCCACGCACAACGCCAAGCAGAAGATGACGCTCGAGGACGGCACCGAGCTCTCCCCCGCCCTCGGCATCGGCGCGTTCATCGAGAAGACCCTCGTCGCCGCCGGCCAGTGCACGAAGGTCGACCCGCAGGCGCGTCCCGCGGCGGCCGGCCTCCTCGGCTGCGGTGTCATGGCCGGCATCGGCGCGGCCATCAACACCGGCGCGCTCACCCGGGGCCGCTCGGCGGCGGTCATCGGCTGCGGCGGCGTGGGTGTCGCCGCGGTGGCCGGCGCGGCGCTCGCGGGTGCCAGCCCGATCATCGCCGTCGACATCGACCCGGTGAAGCTGGAGGCCGCACGCAATCTCGGCGCGACCCACACCATCGACTCCTCGCAGACCGACCCGGTCGAGGAGATCAAGCGGATCTGCGCCGAGACCTACGAGGGTGCGGAGGGCGCGGACGTCGTCATCGAGGCGGTCGGCCGGCCCGAGACCTGGAAGCAGGCCTTCTACGCCCGCGACCTGGCCGGCACGGTCGTCCTGGTCGGCGTGCCCACGCCGGACATGACGGTGCCGGAGCTGCCGCTGGCCGACGTCTTCGGACGCGGCGGCGCGCTCAAGTCCAGCTGGTACGGCGACTGCCTGCCGAGCCGTGACTTCCCGATGCTGATCGACCTGTACCTGCAGGGTCGGCTCGACCTGGACGCGTTCGTCACCGAGGAGATCGGCATCGAGGACGTCGAGGCGGCGTTCGACAAGATGCACTCCGGCGAGGTCCTGCGCTCGGTGGTGGTGCTCTGATGGCCGCGCGCATCGACCACGGCGTCGTCTCGGGCACCTTCAGCCTCGACGGCGAGACGTTCGACGTCGACAACAACGTCTGGGTCGTGGGTGACGACGCCGAATGCTTGGTGATCGACGCCCCGCACGACGTGGACGCGATCCTCGAGGTCGTCGGCGACCGCACGGTCACGGCGATCGTCCTGACGCACGCCCACGACGACCACTGCCGCGTGGCTCCGGCGTTGCGCGAGAGCACGGGCGCGCCGATCTGGCTCCACCCGGACGACCGACCCCTGTGGGAGCTGACGCACACCGACGCCACCTGGGACCACGACCTCGTCGACGGCACGGAGCTGACCGTCGGCGGCACGACCCTGCGGGCGATCCACACGCCGGGACACGCACCGGGCGCCACGTGCCTCGTCGCCGACGAGCTGGGTTGCGTCTTCACCGGCGACACGCTCTTCCAGGGCGGGCCGGGAGCCACGGGTCGGTCCTACAGCGACGCGGACGTCATCCGTGCCTCGATCGCCGAGCGGCTCTTCACCCTCCCGGGCGAGACGGTCGTGCACACCGGCCACGGCGACGACACGACGATCGCTGCCGAGTCCGCCGGCCAGGGCTGAGGCACCACGGGAGGCGGTGAGCCTGGTCCCACCGTCCCCGGGTCGACGGTGAGCCTGGTCCCAGCCCCGAGCGCGAGGTGGGACCAGGCTCACCGCTTTCCAGGGGCAGTGGGACCAGAGTCACCGCCCTCTAGTCTGAGCGCGTGAGTGCGCGACTCGGGCTGCTGCAGGTGTGTGCGGCCGGCGTCCTGTGGGGCACCGGCGGACTGGTCCTGACCGTCCTGCACGAGCGCGACGGCCTCGGCGCCATGACGGTCAGCGCGTGGCGGATGCTGCTCGCCGCGGTGGCACTCGGGGCGTTCGTCCTCGCCACCGGGCGCGTCTCCACGGTGCGACGGACGTTCCGGTCCCACCCGACGGCGGTGGTCGTCATGGGCTGCGGCACCGCGATCTACCAGGGCCTGTACTTCGTCTCGGTGCTGATGGTGGGCGTCAGCGTCGCGACGGTGGTCTCGTTGGGTCTGGCCCCGGTCCTGGCAGCGGCCTGGGAGCACTCCCGCGCACGAACCCGTCCGACCGCCCGTGACGTGAAGGTGCTGGCAGCGGCCCTGATCGGATTGGCGCTGATCAGTGCGACGGCGAGCCACGGCTCCCCCGCTCCGCTCGACCGTCCCCTCCTCGGCGTCGTGCTGGCGATCGGGGCCGGCGCGACCTACGCGGGCACCACCGTCCTCGGCCACACGCTCGCCTCCCGCACGGAGCCGGTCGCGCTGACCACCTGCGCCACGGCGGCCGGCGCGGTCCTGCTCGCGCCCTTCCTCGGCGTGGCCGCCGCCTCCGGAGAGCCGATGGTCGGCACGTCCGCGCTCTCGCTGGCACTGCTGGCCTACCTCGGGGTGGCGACCATGGCGCTGGCGTACGGACTGCTCTACGCCGGCCTGCGCACGACGCCCGGCTCGGCGGCGACACTGGCGACACTCGTCGAGCCGATCTCCGCCGCCGCGCTGGCCGCCATCGTCCTCGATGAGCGGCTCAACGCAGCCGGCGTCGCGGGAGCGGCACTGATCCTGGCCGCCGTCCTGGCCATCCGGCCCGCCGAGCATCCGCCCGTCGTGAACTGACGTCAGGCGCCGGCCGCGGCGAAGCTGCCGAACTCGCTGCGGTGGAACAGCAGCGGTCCGCCGTCCGAGCGGTGCTCCACCGCATGGAGCTCCAGCAGCACCAGGATGTGGTCACCGGCCGGCACCTCGCGGTAGATCGTCGTGTCGAACGTGGCCATCCCGTCGTCGATGAAGATCGAGCCCTCGGGACTGACCGAGTACTCGATCCCGGTGAACCGCTGCTCCACGTCGCCGGCGAGCTGGCGGCACAGCGGACCGTGGTGGGCCGCCAGCACGGTCACCCCCAGCCGCAGGGCGCGCCGCAGGTCGGGCCACGTCTTGGACTTCCCCGCGAGGTTGATCGAGACCAACGGCGGGTCGAGGCTGACGCTCGTGAAGCTGCTGGCCGCGAGACCGACGGGCGCCCCCTCGACCTCGGCGGCGACCGCCACCACCCCGGTCGGGAAGTTGCCGAACGCCGAGCGCAGCCGCCGGGGGTCCAGGTCCTGGTTGGTGGGGAAGGTCGCGGTCATGCCGCCGCCTGCAGCAGCGTCCGCACGAGCGGACGGGTCGCGTCGAGCCACGGCTCGAAGGTCGCCGGGTCGTCGTACTGCGAGTCCAGGACGAACAGCCCGCGTCCGGGCACGGTGGCCCCCAGCTCGGTCAGCACCGGGCGCAGGGACAGCTCGGGCGCCAGCGCGTGCTGGGGTCCGGCACCGAGCAGGAGCGGCACGGCCAGACCCCTCAGTCCGGTGCCGCCGGCGAACCGGTCGAGGAACACCTTGAGCAGGCCTGAGTAGGTGCCCTTGTAGGTCGGTGAGGCCACCACGACGAGGTCGGCCTGGCCGACGACGCCGACCAGCCCGGCGATGCCGGACGACCCCCAGTCGAGGACCTCCGCCCCGAGGGTGGCCAGGTCGACGACCAGGTCCGGCTCGGCGCCGGTCAGTTCGCGGGCCACGTGCGTCGCGGCCGCCAGGGTCCGCGAGGCGGGCTTCGGGTTGCCGACCACGACGGCCGTGCGGATGCGCTCCGACACGGTGAACCTCCTTGATCGAGCGGGTACTGGGTGTCGACGTTAGGGATCCGGACCCGCTGTGCGCGGTGCGTCTCACGAGGCGGGAGATCACGTGAGCGGCCACACCGATCACGTACCCTCACCGGGAATCGGGGAGGAACACATGCGCCTGGAGCAGCTCGAGTACGTCCGTGCGGTCAACGAGCACGGGTCGCTCCGCCGGGCCGGCGAGCACCTGAACGTGTCGCTGCCGGCCCTCAGCGAGGCAGTCACCAAGCTTGAGCGCGAGTTGGGGGTCACGCTGCTCGACCGGCGCCGGTCGGGCACGAGGATCAACGGCGCCGGCCGCGAGCTGCTCCCCCGGATCCTGGAGATCCTCGACGCCGCCGACGGGCTGCGCGCCGCGGCGCGGGGCGAGTCGCGGATCCACCATCCGGTGCGGGTGGGCAGCGTCTATTTCGGCGTGACCGCGATCGTCGTGCCGGTGATGCGGGCCCACGCGGAGGACCTCGAGCACACGGCCGTCGACCTGCGCCAGCTGCGGCACGACGAGGTCCACGCCGGGCTGCGGGACGGCTCGCTCGACATCGGGCTCGTCACGTTGCTGCCGGGTGACGACCTCCACCCCGACCTCGTCGCCACCGAGCTCGTCCACGGCCGGCCGGTGGCGGTCCTCCCCGGCGACTCGCCGCTGGCGGCGCGCGCCACGGTCACCGTCGACGACCTCCGCCGCGAGGTCTTCGTCGGGGCTCGCCCGGGCTACCTCATGCACCGGGTCGCGGAGCGGGTCTTCGGCGACGCGCCCCCGCTGAGGTGGCACATCGCCGACAGCGCCGATGTGTCCAAGCAGATGGTCTCGTCCGGCCTCGGGGTCTCGCTGCTGCCCGACTTCACCCTGGTCGACGACCCGCTCGAGACCGGCGGCGCCGTGGTCCTCCGCCCGATCGACGACGAGGACACGGTCATCCGCATGGTGATGGTCCGTCGCCGGGGCGTGCGGCCCACTCCCGCGGCCCAGGCCCTGTTCGACCGGCTCGCACATCACGCGGCGCGCAGCTGACCCACGTCGGTCTGACCACCACGTGGACAGCGCCGAACATCTGTAAGTCCTGCGGTTTACTGGACTTTCTTTCCGTCCTCCTCGAAGGAGCCCCATGACCGCCGCGAGCCTGCGCTTCGACTGGTTCCTGCCCACCACCGGTGACAGCCGTGCTCTCGTCGGCGGTGGCCACAGCGTGCCGACGGGCGTCGGTCGCGAAGCCGGCTCCGTCGACACGGCGGGCCGGTACCGCGAGGCCGACCTGCGCTACCTCGCAAACGTCGCCCGCACGGCCGAGGACCTCGGCTTCGACGCCGTGCTGACCCCGACCGGCACGCCGTGCGAGGACGCGTGGGTCGTGGCCTCGGCGCTGATCCCGCAGACGACGCGCCTGAAGTTCCTCGTCGCGCTGCGGCCGGGGCTGGTCAACCCGACCCTGCTGGCCCAGATGGCCTCGACCTTCCAGCGGCTGTCCGACAACCGGCTGCTGCTGAACGTCGTGGTCGGCGGCGAGCCCGCCGAGCAGCTGCGGTTCGGCGACCGCATCGCGAAGGACGACCGGTACGCGCGCGCCGCCGAGTTCATCCAGGTGTTCCGCGAGGCCTTCACCGACGGCGGCAGCAACTTCACCGGTGAGTACTACGACGTCGAGGACGCTCGCACCCGCCGCCCCGCGCCGGTCCCGGAGATCTACCTGGGCGGCTCCTCGGCCGCGGCCGGTCCCGTCACCGCCGCCCACACCGACGTCTACCTGACGTGGGGCGAGCCACCCGAGGCCGTCGCCCAGAAGGTCGAGTGGATCCGCAAGCTGGCCGACGACGAGGGGCGCACCGTGCGGTTCGGCGTCCGGCTGCACACCATCACCCGCGACCGGTCCGAGGACGCCTGGCGCGTCGCCGACGACATGCTCGCCGGACTCGACCCCGCCGAGGTCGAGAAGGCCCAGCGGGCGCTCGCCGCGAGCGAGTCGGAGGGACAGCGCCGCATGCGCGACCTGCACGGCGGCCGCTTCGACCGCGCGGACGCCCACTCCCTGGAGGTGCGTCCCGGCCTGTGGGCCGGTGTGGGCCTGATGCGCGGGGGCGCCGGCACTGCCCTGGTCGGCAGCCACGCCGAGGCGGCCGACCTCATCGAGCAGTACGCCGCCGCCGGCATCGAGGAGTTCGTGATGTCGGGCTACCCGCACGTCGAGGAGGCCTACTGGTTCGCCGAGGGCGTCCTGCCGATCCTGCGCCGTCGCGGGCTGGTGCGGTAGGGGGCGCCGCGCCGTCCGGAGGCGGTGAGGGCTCCCCCTCGACTGTCCGTGCCACGTGACAGGGTGGCGTCCGTGCGTCGTCGTTCCGTGGGTCTCGTGGTCGTCGCGCTACTGGCCCTGACGGCCTGCGAACTCTTCGAGAGCGTCGACGTGATCACCGAGCAGCCCGACGTCGTGGCGCCGGTGCCCTCGTTGGCGCCCTCGGATGCCCGCGCGCAGCTCGACGGACTGCGCGTGACCGACCGTCGACCGGCCGGTGTCCCGACCTACGCACGCGACGCCTTCGGCAGCGCCTGGAAGGACGTCGACCGCAATGGCTGCAACCAGCGCGACGACGTGCTGCTCCGCGACGCCGTCCCCGGCACCACGCGGGTGCAGGTGCAGCACTCGTGCCCGCACGACGTCCTCGCCGGGACGTGGGTCGACCCGTACACCAGTAGGCACCTCACCTTCGACGACCTGAAGGACCCGCGCCAGGCGCAGGCGATCCAGATCGACCACGTCGTCCCGCTCGCGGAGGCCTGGGTCTCGGGGGCGCACGCGTGGCCGGACGAACGACGCGAGCAGTTCGCCAACGACCTGACCGTGCTGCTCGCGTCGGACGGGCCGACCAACGCGTCGAAGGGGTCCGGCGACCCCGCAGCCTGGAAGCCGAGGAAGGCGTTCCAGTGCACCTACGCCACCCACTGGATCGACGTGAAGCACCGCTGGGGCCTCGCGGTCGACATCAGCGAGGCGACGGCCCTGACCGAGATGCTGCAACGCTGCCCTCCCGACTGACGGGCTTTCGCCTCCCGCGACCCCGAAGCCTGTGAGACTCGCCCCATGGACACCCTGAGCTTGGACGGTCGCACCTTCGAGCTCGTTCGTGCCAGCGAGGCCGACGTGCCGGCGATCGTGGCACTGCTGACCGACGATGACATCGGCGGCAGCCGGGAGTCGCGCGACCTCACGCCGTACCTCGAGGCCTTCCGCGAGGTCCACGCGACCGAGGCGCACCTGTTGTTGGTCGTGCGTGACGAGACCGGAGACGCCGTCGGCACGCTGCAGCTGACCCTCGTGCCCGGCCTGTCCCGCGGCGGCGCGAAGCGGCTGGTGATCGAGGGCGTCCGCGTGGCCCCAGCCACGCGGGGGTCGGGGCTGGGCACGGCGCTCATGCGATGGGCGCAGGCCTGGGGCGCCAGGAACGGCGCCACGATCGCGCAGCTCACGTCCGACAAGCGCCGCGTCGACGCCCACCGCTTCTACGTGTCGCTCGGGTACGAGCCCAGTCACGAGGGCTTCAAACTCGAACTCTGACCGCGCTCGCTCCCCGCGACGCTTGCGCCCAGCCCTCAGGCCGCGCGTCCGGCAGCGAGAGCGGCGCCGGCCGCGACCGCCGCCTCTTCCGCGCTCTTGCGCATCATCGACGCCATCTCGCTGAACTCGTCGAGCGCCGGGTTCACCCCGACGAGGGTGAACTCGCGCTCGATGACCGTGAGGTCCGCGCCCCAGATGTCGACGAGGATCCGGCGCAGGAAGTCGGTGTTGTGGTCCCAACCCGCCCGCGGCGTGCCCGGGCCGTAGGCGCCGCCCCGCGTGGTCACCAGCACGGTCGGCGTCCCCTCGAGCAGAAGCGTGCCCTGCGGCGCGCCGGCAAGGGCGACGTCGATCCAGGTCTTCGCGTGCTGCGAGATGCCGAAGTTGTAGAGCGGCAGCGCCAGGACCGCGACCGAGGCCTCCTGCAACTCGGTGGCGACCTGCTCCGCCAGGGCGAGCGCCTCGCGCTGCTCCGCGTTGCGATCGTCCTCCGGCGTGAAGCTGCCGGCGATGGCCTTGGCCCACACGTCGGCGGCAAGCGGCTCCTGGCCGAGGTGCCGGCGCACGACCGGGGTCCCGGGGCTGGCGGAGGTGAACTCGTGAAGCACGAGGTCGGCGAGTGCGCTGCTGGCGGACATCTCGCCCTGGATGCTGGCGTCGACACGGAGCAGGGTCATGGGGTCTCCCAGAGTTCGAGTTGAATGTTCAAGTCCCACCATACTCAGATGACTTGAACATTCAACACACCGGGTAGAGTGGGGCTCGTGACCTCCGACACCGTGCCCCCCGCCGTCGACGACGACGTGCCCTGGCTGAGCACCGAGCAGCAGCTCGCGTGGCGTGCCCTGTTCGCGATGATCGACACCCTCCCGGCCGCGATCGACGCCCAGCTCAAGCGCGACGCCGGCGTGAACCGCTACGAGTACCAGGTGCTCGCCGTCCTGTCGCAGTCCCCCGGCCACACCGTGGGACTCTCGCTGCTGGCCGAGGAGGCCCGCGGCTCGCTGTCGCGGCTGTCGCACGCCCTGACGCGCCTCGAGAAGGCCGGTTGGGTCGAGCGGTGCCCCGCCACCGAGCCCGGCGGCCGCCGCATGCGCGCGCGCCTCACCGAGTCCGGTCTGGCCAAGATCGAGGCCATCGCACCCGGTCACGTGCGCGAGGTGCGCCGACTCGTCGTCGACGTGCTCACCGACGAGCAGCTGGTCGCGCTCGGCGAGATCGCCACGGCGGTCACCGCCGCGGCTCAGCGCGAGGTCGCCGAGGCCTGCACCGAGGTCCCCGACTGCTGAACGCGGACTCCCGCTCACCCGTGAGGCGCCGATCACACCCGAGTACCCCTGACGGCTCATCACTGCCCTCTCGTCACGCACGTCCCGCACGCAGCGCGACGCGCCGCACGGCCGGATTTCCGCTGTGCGGCCGCGACACCTCGGACCCCTAGGCTGTGCCCGCCGAGCGCGCTTGGCGTTCGGGGGGAAACACGATGGGGGAAGCATGAAACGCATGATGATGGCGCTGGCGCTCGTGACGGGCATGGCGCTCGGGGGCCTCGGCGGCCTCGACGGAGGGCCTCAGCCGGCCGCGGCGCAGGACGAGGTGAGCCTGGGCGACGCCCGCTGGAAGCAGCAGTTCGTCGACCACTTCGAAGCCGGTTCCTACAAGTACGTCGGCAACGACCTCGTCGCCGTGAACGGCACGACCGAGAAGGTCCGCTGGCGAAACGGGATCGCCCAGGAGGGGAACCCGAAGGCGCTCGGCTACCTCGACATGAACCAGTGCGTCGAGGTGAGGAACGGCGTCCTGTTCGTGAAGCCACGGAACAAGTTCGTGGACGCGAACGAAGACCAGTGGCGATGCCGGATCACCACCACCGACACGTTCGGTGGCGGACCGCTGAAGTTCTCGGCGAAGGTCAAGCTCCATTCGGAGAACGGGCGTCGCAGCTCGTTCTGGTGGAACGGGTACAGCGGCAACACCGCCGCCGAGATCGACGTCATCGAGAACGAAGGCCGGAAGAACAACCCCGATGGCTGCCAGCCCAAGGAAGCGGTGACGACCACGGGCAATGGCTACTACGGCTTGAACCACTCGTACTACTCCGCGTACGAGCCGGTCACCACCGGGCACAAGCACTGTCTCGGGAAGTCGAAGTCGGACGGCCTGCTCAACGACCAGTTCCACACCGTGGAGGCCGTGCTCACCCCGGGCGTCTCCGTCCAGTTCTTCATCGACGGACAGCTCTCGGCGCGCTTCGGCAAGGAGAAGGCTCAGGCGTGGGACGTGCGAGCGATCCTCACGAACATCAAGCTCGGTGACGGCACACCCAACGACTTCGAGGTCGAGTGGGTGAAGGTCTGGAACCTCGATTCCGGCGCCGGCACGGTGCCCCCTCCGCCGGCCCCGGACCCGGTCCCGGTGTGCGACAACGACTGCGAGCGCGCCAAGCTGGGCGTGTACACGGGCTACAACTATGTCCCGAACTCCAACCCGAGCAGCCCGCTGCAGGCCCGGATCGTGTTCGACCGGAAGTTCTACCTCGGCGCGTACCCGGACGTCCAGGCCTGGGCGGAGGGCAAGGTGGCCACGCAGGGCGGCAACATCAACGACCACGCGCAGTGGCACTGGCTGAACTACGGCATCCCGCAGGGCCGCATGGGATCGGCGACGTTCGATCCGTACTTCTACCTGCACCACCACCCGGACGTCGCAGGGGCGTACGGGGCGACGAATTACGAAGGCGCCATCCGGCACTACGTCCAGTTCGGGCGCTTCGAAGGTCGACGAGCGTCGGTGCTCTTCGATCCCGGCCACTACAAGGCGCGCTACGGCGACATGGCCGGAGCGTCCAACGAGGCGGTGACCGACCACTTCACAGTGTTCGGCATGGACGAGGGCCGGCAGGGGTCGGCGGACTTCGGTCCGGCGTACTACCTGGCGAACAACCCCGACGTGCGCGCCGCGTTCGGCAAGAACTACCGCAAGGGCATGAGCCACTGGATCGCCTACGGCCGCGGTGAGGGCCGCAAGGGCGCTCCGTGACCTGAGCCGCAAGAACGCCGAGGCCCCCGATCCGAGGATCGGGGGCCTCGGCTCGTGAGTGGCGCGCTCAGGCCGGCGGGAAGGCTGTCGCCAGGGAGCGGTGGAGGCTCTCGATCGAATCGGGGTTGACGGGACCATCGGCTTCGAGCAGCGGGTAGAGCTTCTTCGGCCACATCACGTCGATGCCGCTGATCATGAAGTCGCCGCCGAACAAGGGCCAGTCCGCCTCGATGAAGCACAGGACCCCGCGAACCGGCACCTCCGGGCCGACGGCCGATCGAACCAGGTCGACCTGCTTGAGCACGCCCTGGACGAGCTTCGTGCTGTCGCGACCGCCCACCACCAGCTTCTCGACTCGCGGCCGCAGGATGCCGCCCTCGACCTTCAACTCGGGGCGCTTGTCGACGTACCTCTTCGGGTCGACGACCCACACGCCACTGGACACCACGACGATGTGGTCGATGTTCGCGCGGGTGCCAGGGATCCGACGATCGTGCAGGACACGGAGCCGCTCACCGACTCGCTTGTCGATGGCGCCACCGAACCTCTCCTCGCCCTTGGCCCCTGTGTCCCACGACTTGGTCGACTGCGGGTCGTCCCTGAGCGCCACGATCAGTCCGCCGAGCTTCGGATGCTTCGCCCTGGTCGCGTCGTCGCGCTTGGCCTTCCGGCGCTCGTACTCTCGTCGCGCCGAAGCACCGGCCGTCCCCGAGTCGACCGGCTCGGGCTCGGCGACCACCGCACTGTCTGGCGGCTCCGTGGCCGACGGCCCACATGCGACACAGCGAACGGTCTTGGTGGCGCGTTCCCAGATCGCCTCGGTCTTCGCAGGCAGTTCCTCCGCGCAGAGGCGGCACGTGCCGGCGTACCGGAGTCGCATCAACTTGTCCTGCGCCGCTTCGGTGTCCACAGCCAGAACCTAGCGAAGACCCACGACCCGAACGGATCATGCGACGAAGTTGTCGCTGGGGCGACCCGACTGTCGAATCCTCCCGACCGGCGCTCGACAAAGGGAAAGGCCCCCGATCCGAGGATCGGGGGCCTTTTCGCTGGTAGCCCCGACGGGATTCGAACCCGCGCTACCGCCTTGAGAGGGCGACGTGCTAGGCCGCTACACAACGGGGCCAGCGATGAGAAACGCTACCAGATCGCTCCAGAAGCATTCTCGCTGGGGTACTAGGACTCGAACCTAGAATGGCGGTACCAGAAACCGCTGTGTTGCCAATTACACCATACCCCATGGGGGTATCGGATCCTTGCCTTGCGGCCGCTCTCCGAACCAAGAGATCACTTTACCGGACGCCTCCGCGGGGCCCCAAATCGGCCCCGCGGAACGCTCAGAGAACAGCGTCCAGACGGGCGAGTGAGACCTCGCGTCCCAGCAGTTCCATGGACTCGAACAGCGGCGGCGAGATGCGCTTGCCGGTCACCGCGACGCGCACCGGACCGAAGGCCAGCCGCGGCTTGAGTCCCCGCTCCTCGACGAGCGCCTGGCGCAGCGACGCCTCGATGCCCTCGGTCGTCCACTCCCCCAGCTCGGCGAGTGCCTCACGCGCCGCCTTGGCGACCTCGAGGCCGTCCTCGTTCAGCTGCTTGGCGGCGTCGTCGGGGTCGACCGCGAAGTCGTCCCCGGCGAACAGGAACGCCAGCATGTCGGCGGCCTCGGTCAGCAGGTTGCTGCGCTCCTGCACCAGCGGCGCGGCCTGCGTCACGACGTCGGCGTCGACCCCCTCGGGCAGGTACGGCAGCAGCCGGCGGACGAACTCGTCGGGAGCCAGCAAGCGCACATGGTCGCCGTTGATCGCCTCGCACTTCTTCAGGTCGAAGCGCGCCGGGTTGGGGTTGACGCGCTCGACCTCGAACGCGGCCACCATCTCGTCGAGGCTGAAGATGTCGCGGTCCTCGGCGATCGACCAGCCGAGCAGCGCGAGGTAGTTCAGCAGGCCCTCGGGCAGGAAGCCCTGGTCGCGGTAGCCGAGCAGGTTCGACTCGGGGTCGCGCTTGGACAGCTTCTTGTTGCCCGCGCCCATGACGTACGGCAGGTGGCCGAACCGCGGCGTGAAGCCGCTGCCCACGCCGATCTCAGCGAAGGCCTCGTACAGCGCCATCTGGCGCGGGGTGGACGACAGGATGTCCTCGCCGCGCAGCACGTGCGTGATGCCCATCAGGGCGTCGTCGACCGGGTTGGTCAGCGTGTACAGCGGCTGGCCGTTGGCGCGGACGATGACGAAGTCCTGCACGTTCTCGGCACCGAAGGTGATCTCGCCGCGCACCAGGTCGTCGAACGTCCAGTCGCGCTGCGGCATCTTGAAGCGGATGACCGGCTCGCGACCCTCGGCCTCGAAGGCGGCCTGCTGCTCGGGCGTCAGGTCACGGTGCAGACCGTCGTAGCCGCTCGGCTTGCCCGCGGCGCGCGCAGCATTGCGGCGCTCCTCGAGCTCGTCGGCGGTGTCATAGGCCTTGTAGGCGAACCCGGCGTCCAGGAGGCGCTGCGCGACGTCGGCGTAGACGTCCATGCGCTGGCTCTGGCGGTACGGGCCGTTCGGGCCGCCGACCTCGACGCCCTCGTCCCAGTCCAGGCCCAGCCACCGCATGACGTCGAGCAGCAGGTCGTACGACTCCTGCGAGTCGCGGCTGGCGTCGGTGTCCTCGATGCGGAAGACGAAGCGGCCGCCGTGGTGGCGGGCGAACGCCCAGCTGAACAGCGCCGTGCGCGCCATGCCGACGTGCGGGTTGCCCGTCGGCGAGGGGCAGAAGCGGGCGACGACGTCACTGCCGGTCGCGGTCGTCCATCGGGTCTCAGTCATCGGCCACCACCGGGTTGGTCAGGGTGCCCAGACCGTCGATCGTCACGGCCACGTGGTCGCCGGCCTGCATGGGGCCGACTCCCTCGGAGGTGCCGGTGAGGACGACGTCGCCGGGCAACAGGGTCATGAAGCTGGTCACGTACTGCAGGATCGCGGGAACGTCGAACACCATGTCCGACGTGCGCCCGTCCTGCTGGATCTCACCGTTGAGCGTGGTGCGCACCCGCACGTTCGACGGGTCGAAGTCGGTCTCGATCCACGGGCCGAGGGGGCAGAACGTGTCGAAGCCCTTCGCACGCGCCCACTGGCCGTCCTTGGCCTGCAGGTCGCGCGCGGTGACGTCGTTGGCGATCGTGTAGCCGTAGATCACCTTCGACGCGTCGTCGGGGGTGAGGTTGCGGCAGATGCGTCCGATGACGATCGCCAGCTCACCCTCGAAGTGGAGGTCCTGCGTCTGCTTCGGGTAGAAGATCGGCTCGCCCGGCCCGATCACCGAGGTGTTCGGCTTGAGGAAGATCAGCGGCTCCTCGGGCACCTCGCCACCCATCTCGGCGGCGTGCGCGACGTAGTTCTTTCCCACGCACACCACCTTGCTGCGCGGGATGACGGGCGCCAGCAGGCGCACGTCCTCCAGGGCCAGCTTCTCGCCGGTGAGCTCGAGCGAAGCGTAGAGGGGGTCTCCCTTGAGGGGAGCGATGATCGGTGTGTCGCCATCGGCACCGACGACCCCGTAACGGGGGTCGTCGTCGCCGGCGAATCGGGCCACGCGCATGAGCCCCAGACTATCGGGGTCCGGCGACCTCCCCCGCGGCGAGGACCCGAACCGCGCTCGCGCCTGCGGTGAGCCCCGCGGCGGCCGACCCGAGCACCGACGCCATGGGCATCGGCAGCTCGGCGACGTGGGCGAGATCGCCGCCCGCGAAGACCCGCGGATGGCTGGTCTGGCCGAGGGCGTCGATCCGGACGCACCCCGACGGCAGCAGCTCCAGGCCCAGCTGGTGCGCGAACGGAGCCGACTGGACGAAGGGCGGGTGCATGAACAGTCCGCCCACCTCGGTCGTGCCACCCACAGCGAGGTGGAGCCGCAGGCCGCCATCGATCCGCTCGATGCGCGTCGGAGCCTCCGCGAACGTCACCACGTCCGAGCCGATGCGGCTCAGCATGGCCACCATCACCGGCAGGTGAGGTCCTTCACCCACCAGTGCGATCACGCGCCCGGCCAGCTCGTGGCCGTGACAGAACGGGCACGCCGCGACCTCCCGGCCCCAGGCCTCCTCCAGCCCGGGGACGGCGGGCAGCTCGTCCCGCAGGCCCGTCGCGAGCACCAGCGTGCGCGCCTCGATCGAGCCGTCGTCGGTCTCGGCGACGAAGCTGTCGCCCGTGTCGCGAACGGTCTGCACCGTCGTCCCGCGCAGCTCGACGGTGTCGTAGCCGGCGAGGTCCTCGCGGGCGAGCTTGCGGATCTCGGCGGGGGCGCGGCCGTCGTGGGTGGCGAAGTTGTGCGCGTGCTCGACCGTGCCGTTGCGGTACCGGCCCGAGTCGACCAGCACGACCGTGCGGTGCATGCGGCCGAGGGTCAGGGCGGCCTGCAGGCCCGCCGGCCCGCCGCCGATCACGAGTGCGTCGTACATGGTGAGTCCTCTCGTCGTGGAATAACAAGACGAGCGTGCGACTTCAGGTCAACATGAAGTCAAGTCAGTCGATCGGGGACGTGGCGGCGAGGTTCGGGATCGAGACCCATGTGCTGCGGCACTGGGAGGACGTCGGCCTGCTGCGTCCGTCACGCGACGGCGCGGACCGACGGCGCTACGTCGACGACGACCTCGTGCGCATCGCGGTGATCCTGCGCAGCAAGGCCGCCGGGATGTCGCTGGAGCAGATCGCCGTGCTGCTCGACGACGAGGCGCCTTCCAGGCACGAGGTGCTCGAGTCGCACATCGCCGACCTCGACCGCCGCATGCGCGAGATGCAGCGCTCGCGCGAGATGACCGAGCACGCGTTGCGCTGCCGGTCGCACGACATCACCCAGTGCCCGCGCTTCAAAGGGTTCGTCTCCGACGTCCTGGCCGGGACGACGCCGTGGTCGCTGGACGGTCCGGCGACGGCTTGAGGTCAGTCGGTGAGCGGGTTGCCCTCATTCTCGGCCTCCGGGTTCGCGAGGAAGCGCACGGCGCTCGCGCCGGCCGCCTGACCGGCCGCCGCGGCAGCGAGGATCGACGGCATCGGCACGGGAAGCTCCTCCACGTGCGCGAGGTCGCCGGCCGCGAACACCCGCGGGTGGCTCGTGCGGTTGAGTGCGTCGACCTTGATGCAGCCCGACGACAGGATGTCCAGGCCGAGCTGCTCCGCGAACGGCGCCGCCTGGACGGTGCTGGGGTGCAGGAAGAGCCCGGCCAGCTCGACCGGATCGCCGTCGACGCGATGCGCGAGTAGGCCGCGCTCGGTCCGCTCGACCTTGGCGAGCTCGTCGTGGCCGAAGGTGACGACCTCCGACCCGATGGGCGCCAGCATCGCCTCGAGCTCACCGATGCTCGGTCCGTCGCCGAGCAGCCCGATCGGCTGGTCCGCGAACTCGTGGCCGTGGCAGAACGGGCAATTGGCGACCTCGGCGCCCCACGCGTCGGCCAGGCCGGGGACGTCCGGTAGCTCGTCGCTCATCCCCGTCGCGAGCACGAGCGTGCGGGCCTCGACCGTGCCCTCCTCGAGCTGGGCCACGAAGCCGTCGGTGGTCTCGCGTACGGCACCGACCGTCGCCTCGCGCAGCTCCACCGACGCGTATCGGGCGACGTCCTCACGCGCGAGGCGGCGCAGCTCGTCGGGCGCGCGGCCGTCGTGCGTGACGAAGTTGTGGGCGTGCGCGACCGTGCCGTTGCGGTACTGGCCCGAGTCGACCAGCAAGGTCGATCGGTGCATCCGCCCCAAGGTGAGGGCGGCCTGCAGGCCGGCCGGACCGCCACCGATCACGAGCGCGTCGTAGCTGTCTGCTTCCACTCCGCTCAGGTACCCAGCAGGGCGGGAGCCGACACGTCGCGTCGCGACGCGAGATGTGTAGCGGTCCCCACACGAAATCGGCCGTTTCGGGCCGAAAGAGGTGGGAAACTACAGATCTCGCGGGCGGAGCCCGGAACGTCAGGCCGAGCCGTAGCGGCGCTGGCGGGTGGCGTACTCCTCGACCGCGGTCCAGAGGGCGCGGCGGTCGACGTCGGGCCAGGCGATGTCGCTGAAGACCAGCTCGGCGTAGGCCGACTGCCAGGGCAGGAAGTTGCTGGTGCGCTGCTCGCCGGACGTGCGCCAGAACAGGTCGACGTCGGGCATCCACGGCTCGTCGAGGTAGCGGGCGAACGTGGCCTCGGTGATCTTCTCCGGGTTGACCCGCCCGGCCTTCACGTCGCGCGCGAGGGCCGCCGCGGCGTCGGCGATCTCGGCCCGGCCGCCGTAGTTGACGCACATCGTCAACGTGCAGACGGTGTTGTGCTTCGTCAGCTCCTCGGCGGCCTCCAGCTCGCGGATGACGCTGCGCCACAGTCGCGGCCGGCGGCCGGCCCACCGCACGCGCACGCCCAGCTCGTGCATCTCGTCGCGGCGGCGGCGGATGACGTCGCGGTTGAAGCCCATGAGGAACTTCACCTCTTCGGGCGACCGCTTCCAGTTCTCGGTGCTGAAGGCGTAGGCGCTGACGGCCTTGACCCCGACCTCGATGGCGCCCTCGACGACGTCGAAGAGAGCGGCCTCGCCAGCCTTGTGGCCCTCGGTGCGCGGCAGCCCGCGCTCCTTCGCCCAGCGGCCGTTGCCGTCCATGACGATCGCGACGTGCTGGGGCACCTGCTCGAGGGCGAGGCGCGGGGCGGTGGCACCCGAGGGGTGCGGGGTGGGCTTGCGGGGCATCAGCGATCCACGTGGGCGAGGGAGCGCAGGCCGCGCTCGAGGTGCCAGGACAGGTAGTTGGAGACCATGCCGCCGGCCTCGCGCCGGGTGCGCTCGTCGGCCAGGGCGACCGCCGCCCAGTCGCCGACCAGCAGGGCGGCCAGCAGCGCGACGGTGGTGGCGGCGGGGACCGAGGAGCCGGGGACCCGGCACTGGTCGCACAGCATGCCGCCCGATCCGGCGTGGAAGTGACGGTGCGGACCCTCGAGCCCGCAGCGTGCGCACGCGTCGAACGACGGCGCGTAGCCCGCGATCGCGAGCGACCGCAGCTGGAAGGAGTCGAGCAGGACGCCGGGCGGCTGGCGGTGCTCGGTCAGGGCGCGCAGGGCGCCGACGAGCAGCTGGTACTGAGGCACGGACGGCTCGGCGGTGTCGGAGACGAGGCGCTCGGCCGTCTCGAGCATCGCGGTGCCGGCGGTGTAGGCGCCGTAGTCCTCGCCGAGGTGCGAGGCGAAGGGGTCGATCGTCACGACCTGGGCGACGATGTCGAGCGTGCGGCCCTCGGCGAACTGCACGTCGACGTGCATGAACGGCTCGAGGCGACCGCCGAAGCGGCTGGACGTCTTGCGCACGCCGCGCCCGACGGCCCGGACGACGCCCCGCCCGCGCGTGAGCATCGTGACGATGCGGTCGGCCTCGCCCAGCTTCTGGGTGCGCAGGACGACACCGGTGTCGCGATAGGTGCCCACCGTCCCATTCTGCCCCAGCGGCGGTCGGTCGCCGGTGTGGCACGCTCGGAGGCATGGACCTGAGCGATCGTCCCCGGGCTCACCTCGGCGTGTGGCCCACTCCCCTGCAGGACGTCGACGGCCTCTGGATGAAGCGCGAGGACCTCAGCGGCTTCGGCTTCGGTGGCAACAAGGTCCGCAAGCTCGAGTTCCTGCTGGGCGCCGCCGTCGCCCGCGGACAGCGCCGCGTCGTGACTTTCGGGGCGCTTCAGTCGAACCACGTCCGGGCCACGGCCGCGGCCTGCGCCCGGCTCGGCCTGCACCTGGACGCCATCGCGATCGAGGCGGTGCCCCGCGTCGATGCCGAGTACACCGGCTCGGGGAACGCCTTCCTGACCGAGCTGTTCGGCGCGACGCGGCACGTCGTGCGCGACGACGAGGAGGCCGGGACGGTGGCCCTGGAGCTCATGGCCGAGCACGGCGACGACCTCGCCGTGATCATGCCCGGCGGATCCGACCGCATCGGCGTGCTCGGGCACGTCGACACCGCGCTCGAGCTCTACAGCCAGCTCGAGTTCGACCCCCGCGAGGTCGTCGTGGCCGCGTCGACGTGCGGCACCATGGCGGGCCTCGTGATCGGGTTGGCGATCGCCGAGGTCGACACCGTGGTGCGCGGCGTGTGCGTCTACCGCTCGCGCGACGAGACCGAGACCGTGCTGCGCGACCTGCTGGCGCAGGCCTCCGACGAGCTCGGCGTCCCGCTGCCCGACGACGACCGCTGGATCCTCGACGACTCGCAGTTCGGTGACGGCTACGGCATCCCCACCGAGTCCGGCCTGGCCGAGATCCACCGCCTCGCGACGACCGCCGGCGTCACCCTCGACCCCGTCTACACCGCCAAGGCCTACGCCGCGATCCCCCGCGACCCCGAGCTGCGCCGCCGGACCGTCTTCCTGCACACCGGCGGCGGCCCGTCGCTGTTCGCCTACCGGAGCGCTCTGACCTGACGGCTCAGCCGAAGTCGACGCCCTGCGCCAGTGGCAGCTCGGTGGAGTAGTTGATCGTGTTGGTCGCCCGGCGCATGTAGTTGCGCCACGCGTCCGAGCCCGACTCGCGGCCGCCGCCGGTGTCCTTCTCGCCGCCGAACGCGCCGCCGATCTCGGCCCCCGAGGTGCCGATGTTGACGTTCGCGATGCCACAGTCCGAGCCGGTCGCCGAGACGAACAGCTCGGCCTCGCGGACGTCCATCGTGAAGATCGCGCTCGACAGGCCCTGGTCGACGGCGTTGTGCAGCGCGATGGCCTCGTCGAGGTCGCGGTAGGTCAGCACGTAGAGCACCGGCGCGAAGGTCTCGGCCTTCACGATGTCGGTCTGGGCCGGCATGTCGACGATCGCCGGATGGACGTAGTGCCCGCCCTCGACGCCGTCGGCCGTGGTGCCGCCGGCGACGAGCGTGCCGCCGTCGGACCTGGCCTGGTCGATCGCCTTGGCGAAGCCCGCCGCGGCGGACTCGTCGATCAGCGGACCCACCAGCGTGCCGGCGTCCAGCGGCGACCCGATCGGCAGCGTCTCGTACGCCGCGGCGAGGCGCTGGACGAGCTCGTCCTTGAGCGACTCGTGCACGATCACGCGGCGCAGTGAGGTGCAGCGCTGGCCGGCCGTGCCGACCGCCGAGAACACGATGCCCCGGACGGCCAGGTCGAGATCGGCGCTGGGCGCGATGACCGCCGCGTTGTTGCCGCCGAGCTCGAGGAGGGTGCGTCCCAGCCGGGCCGCCACGCGCGGTGCCACCTGCTTCCCCATGCGGGTGGACCCGGTCGCGGAGACCAGCGGGACGCGGGGGTCGTCGACGAGCGCCTCGCCGACCTCGCGGGCACCGACGACGACCTGCAGCAGGCCGTCGGGGGCGCCGACGCGACGCGCGGCCTCCTCGGCGAGGGCGCGGCACGCCAGCGCGGTCAGCACGGTCTTCTCGGACGGCTTCCACACGATGCTGTCGCCGCAGACGAAGGCGAGCGCGGCGTTCCAGGACCACACCGCGACCGGGAAGTTGAAGGCGCTGATGACGCCCACGACCCCGAGCGGGTGCCACTGCTCCATCATCCGGTGACCGGGACGCTCGCTGGCGATCGTCAGGCCGTGCAGCTGGCGCGAGAGCCCGACGGCGAGGTCGCAGATGTCGATCATCTCCTGCACCTCGCCCTGCCCCTCGGACAGGATCTTCCCCGCCTCGATGGAGACGAGCGCGCCGAGGTCGTCCTTGTGCTCGCGCAGCAGCTCGCCGAGCTCGCGCACGAAGGCGCCGCGCGCGGGCGCGGGAACGGTGCGCCACTGCTCGAAGGCGGCATGGGCCAGGCCGACCTTGTCGCCGACGGAGGCCGCGGTGTCGGCGGCGAGGCGACCGAGCTCCGAGCCGTCGATGGGGGTCCGGCAGACGATCTCGCCGGCGGCGTCGAACCGGACCGGCGCGCCGATCCGCTCGAAGATCTCGGTGACGTGCTCAGCGATGCTCATGCGTCGATCTTTCCGTGGGTGTCGAACAGCTGGCCGGACTTCGTGGCGAGGAGGTCGGTCAGCGAGATGTCCTCCTGGCGGACGAAGCCCGTCGCGGGCAGCGTGCCGTTGGCGACGAGCTCGACGACCGCCACGGCGCTGGCCGCGGTGGTCCAGCTGATGGCGCGCCACCCCTGGCCGTCGATCTCGATCGGCCGGTAGGCGCGGACGTGGTTCTTGCGGAAGGGCTGGCCCTCCCAGATCCCCTCGACGGCGGCGTGGAGGTAGACGACGTCGTCGTTCACCGGCGGCTTGGCGTCGACCAGGATGCGCCCGACCAGCTCGCGCTCGTCGCGCAGGTTCAGCTCCTCGAAGAGGAAGTGCATCTGGCGGAAGTGGCCCGGGTACCGCATCGTCTTGTAGTCCAGGCGCTGGACGCTGCCCTCGTAGGTCTGGCACATCGTGCCGAGGCCGCCCGAGGTCAGCGCCGCCTCGAGCTCGATGCCGCCGATGACGACGCGCTCCTTCTCGGTCATGGCAGGCACCATGCGGCGCTCGCCGGAGCGCAGCACCTCGCAGTCGTTGAGGTACTCGTTGACGACGCCCTCGGCCGACCAGTTGAAGGCGTAGCCCAGCAGGCCGGTGGGGTTCTGGGGCAGCGCGCCGACCTTGAGCTCGATGCTGCGGATCGAGTCGAACGACTTGGCCAGGCTGGCGCCGACGATCCCGATCAGGCCGGGCGCCAGGCCGCACTGCGGCACGAAGACGCTGTCGGGACGATCCTTCGACAGCTCGATGACGCGGTTCGTCGTCGGCACGTCCTCGGTGAGGTCGAAGTAGTGCGCGCCCGTGTCGTGCGCGGCCTCCGCGACGGCGATGTTCAGGTGGTACGGCAGGCACGAGACGACGGCGTCCACCTCGCTCAGCGCCTCACGCAGCGCGGTGACGTCCGCGACGTCCAGGACACGGGTCTGCAGCAGTGGCACCTCCCGCTCCCGGGAGTCGAATCCCACGACTTTGAAGCCGGCACGGGTGAGCAGGTGCGCGACCAGCTCTCCCACCTTGCCGAGCCCGAACACGGCGACGTTCTCGATTCTCACCACCCCATCGTCTGCCTGATGCGGCAGACTGTCCACCGTAAGTTGTTCTAATGCCTGAGGAGACCCGCGCCGTGAAGGACCTGCCCGACCCGACCCGCCTGCGACTGCTCGTGGACGTGGCCCACCACGGCTCGATCGCGGGCGCCGCCCGCGCCAGCGGCATCACCGCGTCGGCCGTCTCGCAGCAGCTCACGACGCTCGAGCGCGAGTGCGGGGTGCCGCTGCTGGAGCGACTCCCCCGCGGCGTGGCCCTGACCGCAGCCGGCGAGGTGCTGGCCGAGCGGGGACGGTCGCTCGTCCGGCTGCTGGAGGCCGCTCGCGGCGACATCGACGGCTTCGACGACCACCTCGTGGGGCGTGTCCGGATCGGGACGATCGCGTCGGCGGCTCAGGCCCTCGTCCTGCCCGCCCTCGCGCACCTGACCGGCGAGCACCCCGGCATCGACGCGACGGTCACCGTGGCCGAGCCGCAGTCGAGCCTCGCGGCCCTGCACGAGGGCCGGATCGACCTGGCCCTCGTCGACGTCTACGAGCACGCCCCGATGGCCATCCCGTCCCGCGTCACCGCCACGACCGTGCACCGCGAGCCCCTGGTGCTGATCGGTCGCGAGCCGTTCAGCGCGGGCACCGCGCTCGCCGACCTCGCCGACGAACGCTGGGTCATGCCGCCCGCGGAGGCCGCCTGCGGCCAGGCCGTGCGGTACGCGTGCCGCCAGGCCGGGTTCGAGCCGCAGGTGCGCTGGGAGACCGACGACCTGCAGTTGCTGTCGCGCGCCGTCGCCGCGGGCCAGGGCGTCACGATGCTGCCCCAGCTGGCGATCGACGTCGACCGCCCGGGCCTGCACACCACGGTGCCGGCAGGCGCGAAGCTCGGCCGTGAGATCCGGGCGGTCGTCCGCTCGGGCGAGCGCGACCGGCCCCTGCTGCGCGCCGTCACCGCCGCCCTGCCGCGAGGCTGACCCCACGCTTCCGGGGGATCACAGCCCGCCCGCGCCGTGACACGGTGATCGGTGGGTCATCCGACCCACGCTGCCATCACCACTCTCGGGGGAAACATCACCGTGCACACCGCTCGACCGATCAAGACCGCCCTGACCGCCGCCGCCGTCACCGCCCTGCTCACGCTGAGCGCCTGCGGCGGCTCCGACGAGGAGACCGCCACCGACCGGGCCACCACCGCGCAGTCCGAGGCTCCGACCGAGGAGCCCTCGGCGTCCGCCGCGGCCGACCCCGCCTCCGGCGACCAGCCCGCCTGGGCCGCCTCGACGGCCACCCCGGGCGAGAAGATCTCGACCTTCGAGGTCGGCGACATCACGGTCGACGTCCACCAGGTCGGCACCGCTCCGGCGCCCAAGCAGGGCATGTGGGTCGACCCGAAGACGAACAAGCCGCTGATCGCCCAGGGCGACCCGCTCGTGTTCGTCAACTACGTCGTCACCAACAACGGCGACGCGGTCGACCTGGGCTCCTCCCTGGTCAACATCTCCGCACGCTACGACGACTGGGCGTATGCGCAGGGCATGGGCGGCATCACCGACTCGGCGCTCTACGAGTCGCAGGGAGTCGTGAGCTTCCCGATCAAGCCCGGCACCGCCCAGGAGCCGCCCGTCTACACGCTCGAGAAGGGTCAGACGTACTCCTACGGCGAGAATTTCCACCACCAGAAGAGCTCGAAGATCACGTTCAAGGCGACCGTCACCCCGGTCGACGCCGAGGGCGAGCTGCTGCACGACCAGCGCGTCGAGGGCGAGGGCACCGGCACCATCGAGTGACCCGCCCCCGGACAGACCACCGGCCCGCCAGCACTGCTGGCGGGCCGGTGGTCTCTTCGGTCAGTGAGCCGGGATCGTCGTGGCCTCGGCGCGATTGGCCGCGCAGACCACGGCGCGCAGGGACGCGGTGACGATGTTCTCGTGGATGCCCACGCCCCACACGACCTCGCCGGCGATCTCGCACTCGACGTAGGCCGCGGCCTTGGCGTCGCCACCGGAACTGAGGGCGTGCTCGCTGTAGTCGAGCACGCGGATGTCGGATCCGGCCTGGCGCATGCCGTCGACGAACGCCGCCACCGGGCCGTTGCCCTCGCCCTTGAACGAGCGCTCGTCGCCCCGGACGACGAGATCGACGACCTGCTCGTCACGGCCGTCCTCGGTGGTGACCGAGGTGAACCGGGTCAAGGCGTAAGGCTCGTCGCGCTCCAGGTACTCGCGGGTGAACGCGCCCCAGATCTCCTCGGGCTGGATCTCGCCGGCCTCGCCCTCGCTCATCGACTGGATGGCGCGGCTGAACTCGATCTGCAGGCGACGCGGCAGGTCGAGCTGGTGCTCGGACTTCATGATGTACGCGACGCCGCCCTTGCCGGACTGGCTGTTGACCCGGATGACGGCCTCGTACGTGCGGCCCACGTCGTGCGGGTCGATCGGCAGGTAGGGGGCCTCCCACGGCAGCTCCGAGACGGGCACGCCCTGCTCGGTGGCCTGACGGTCGAGCGCCTCCAGGCCCTTCTTGATCGCGTCCTGGTGCGAGCCGCTGAACGCGGTGTAGACCAGGTCGCCCGCGTACGGGTGGCGCGGGTGGACGGGCAGGTTGGTGCAGTACTCGACGGTGCGGCGCACCTCGTCGATGTCGGAGAAGTCGATCTGCGGGTCGATGCCCTGGCTGAACAGGTTCATGCCCAGCGTGACCAGGTCGACGTTGCCGGTGCGCTCGCCGTGGCCGAACAGGCAGCCCTCGACGCGGTCGGCACCGGCCATCATCGCCAGCTCGGTGGCGGCGACGGCCGTGCCGCGGTCGTTGTGCGGGTGCAGCGAGATCGCGACGGCGTCGCGGCGGCTGATGTGACGGCTGAACCACTCGATCTGGTCGGCGTACGTGTTGGGCGTGGCCATCTCGACGGTCGCGGGCAGGTTGAGGATGATCTCGCGGTCGCCCTCCGGCTGCCACACGTCCATGACCGCCTCGGACACCTCCAGGCTGAACTCCAACTCGGCGGCGGTGAAGATCTCGGGGCTGTACTGGTAGCCGAAGGCGGTGTCGCCCAGCAGCTGCTCGGCGTACTTCATCACCAGCTCGGTGCCGCGGGTGGCGATCGCGCGGCACTCGTCGCGGTCGACGTTGAACACCACGCGGCGGAACAGCGGGGCGACGGCGTTGTACAGGTGGACGTTGGCGCGCGGGGCGCCGACCAGCGACTCGACGGTGCGCTCGATCAGGTCCTCGCGGGCCTGGGTCAGCACCGAGATCGTGACGTCCTCGGGGATCGCGTCGCTCTCGACCAGGGAGCGGACGAAGTCGAAGTCGGTCTGGCTGGCCGACGGGAAGCCGACCTCGATCTCCTTGTAGCCCATCCGCACGAGCAGGTCGAACATGCGTCGCTTGCGCGCGGGGGTCATCGGGTCGATCAGCGCCTGGTTGCCGTCGCGCAGGTCGGTGGACAGCCAGCGCGGCGCCTCGGTGATCTGCTTGCCCGGCCAGGTGCGGTCGGGCAGGTCGATCGGCGTGAAGGGCTGGTAGCGGCCGAACGGCATGGCGGAGGGCTGCTGGGGCGAGACAGGGTTGTTCTTCATGAGGTCTTCCTCGGGGATCGTCGAGCGATGCAGCGGCCGGTCATGACTGACTCCGCGCCGAGGGGTCCGACCTGGTTCAGAGGACCTCGACGCGGCGGCGAAGGAGGAGGTTCGCGATCCGCATGATGCGACCATCCTAACACCGGGGACGGACGGCACGGTTCGGCCTGCGTGGCTAGGGTCGGAGCATGCCCGACGATGCGCTCGCCACGACCGGTTCGTACGTGAAGGCCGGCGCGGCCTTCGACCGCGACATGAACTACATCCCCGACCGGATCACGCAGGGCGGCGGAGCGCCGGCCGACCACCGGGCGGGCACCGGCAAGGCCCCCGTCACGGATGCGCCGACGTGGCCCGTCGAGCCCGGTCGCTACCGGCTGATCGCCGCCAAGGCGTGCCCGTGGGCGACCCGCGCACTGATCGTCCGCGACCTCCTGGGCCTGCAGGACGTGATCAGCGTCGGCCTCCCCGGACCCACGCACGACAAGCGCAGCTGGACCTTCGACCTCGATCCCGGCGGGGTCGACCCGGTGCTGGGGATCGAGCGCCTGCAGGACGCGTACTTCGCCCGCTACCCCGACTACCCGCGCGGCATCACCGTCCCCGCCATCGTCGAGGTCGCCACCGGGCACGTGGTCACCAACGACTTCCCCTGGATCACGCACGACCTGTTCTTCGAGTGGCGCGAGCACCACTCCCCCGACGCCCCCGACCTCTGGCCGGCCGACGTCCGGGACGAGATGGAGGAGGTCATGGAGCGCGTCTTCACCGAGGTCAACAACGGTGTGTACCGCTGCGGCTTCGCCGGCTCGCAGGAGGCCTACGAGACCGCATACGACCGGCTGTGGACCGCGATGGACTGGCTCGAGGAGCGCCTCGCCGACCGGCGCTACCTGATGGGCGACGCGATCACCGAGGCCGACGTGCGACTGTTCACGACGCTCGCCCGCTTCGACGCGGTCTACCACGCGCACTTCAAGTGCAACCGGAACCTGCTCACCGAGATGCCGAACCTGTGGCGCTACGCGCGCGACCTGTACGCGCACCCCGCCTTCGGCGACAACACCGACTTCGAGCAGATCAAGCAGCACTACTACGTCGTGCAGACCGACATCAACCCGACGCAGATCGTCCCGAAGGGGCCCGACCTCTCCGTCTGGGAGCGGTAGGTCAGCGCAGCAGCGACCGCGGCATCACCCGCGCGAGCCACCGCGTGCGACGGTCGCTGGACGCCTCCAGCGACTCCACGACCTGCCGCGCCTCGGCGACGCGAGACGTGACGGTGCCGCCGCCGGCGTAGCGGTCGCGCTCGACGGCGCCGACCACCTCTCCGAGCGGGGTCGCGTCGACCCCGTGGTCGCCGAGCCGTCGGGCGAAGCCGCGCGGCGTCTCGGCAGGATCGGGGTCGATGCCGAGGTCGCGCGCCGTGTCGGCGATCTCGCTCCACAGCGGCTCGCTCGAGTCCTGGCCGGCACTGAAGCGGCGACGGCGGCGCAGCTGCCGCACCACGCCGGGCACGGCGCCCAGCACCGCCAGCACCGCGATCGCCAGGAGCGCCGGCCGCCACGAGGAGCCCGTCTCCTCGGCCGCCGCGGCGGCCGCCTCGTCGTCCTGGGCGTCGAGGGTGCGGTCGTCGCGCGCGTCGCTCTCGGGCACCTCCGAGTCCTGGCCCGCACCCTCGCCCTCCGCCACCTCCTCGGCGAACTCGGTGGCCTCGCCGATGCCCGGCGTGGCGTCGAACGGGACCCAGCCGATCCCGTCGAAGTACACCTCGGTCCACGCGTGCAGGTCGTCAGAGTCGACGCCGTACGTCGTCCCGCTCGAGGAGCGGCCCACGACGCTGTCGCCGGGCGCGTAGCCCACCGCGACCCGGGTGGGCACGTCCAGCACGCGCCCCATCACCGCCAGGGTCGAGGCGAAGTGGACGCAGTAGCCGGTCTGCTGGCGCAGGAACTCCTCCATCACGTCGAGCCCGTTGCCGTCGTAGCCCTCCGCGACCGGGGCCTCGACGGAGTAGGAGAAGTCGGTGCGCAGCCAGTCCTGCAGCGCGACCATGCGGTCGTAGTCGTTCGTGGCGCTCCCGGCGCGTTCGCGGGCGAGCCGCGAGACGAGCCCGGGCACCCGGTCGGGCAGGGTGCGGTAGGCATCGAGCCCGCGTCCGCCGGGGTCGGCACGGCGGATCTGCTCGGCCGTCGGCCGGCGGTCGATGCTCGTCACCGTGTAGGTCTGGTCCTCGCTGGTGGTGCGGCCCTGCGCGCGCACCGTGCTGCCGTCGCGGAGCCACTGCCAGTCGCCCTCCAGCCCGCGGATCTGGGTGGCGGGGTACGGCACCGGGAGGTAGCTGGAGCGCAGGCTCTCGATGCGGACCCGGGTGACCTGCTCCTCGGTCTCGATGGTCTGCTGGAGGTCGTCGACGCCCTCGATGTCGAGGTCGCCCGAGACGGGGCTAGGGCTCCACGTCCGGCCGTTGAACTGACGCAGCGTGGCCACCTTGAGGTACTGGCCCGAGGTGGCGTCGGTCGAGTAGGTCAGCACGCGTCGGGGCTTGGACTGGCGCAGGTTCCGGCCGAGCTCGATCATCGGGTTGATCCCCGTGCCGAAGACCTGGCTCTCGGCGACGCCGAAGTCGCTCGAGGTCGGCTCGATGTCCGGGCCGACGGCGGGCAGGGCCAGCGCCACCAGCAGGGCGCCGACGCCGGTCAAGGCCGCCGCGCCGGTCGGCAGGACCCCCACGTGCGGCGATTCCGACCACCAGAGCCAGAGCCAGGCCGCAGCCGTGCCGAGGAACACCCACCACGCGGGCATCTGCATCGAGATGACGCTGGGGACCACGAGCATCGTCGCCCAGAGCAGGCCCAGCAGCGGCACCCGCCAGGTCTGCCGGGCGACCGCGTCGGCGAGCACGAAGGTGACCACGACCGACGAGGCGACCAGCAGCACGACGGAGTCGGGCGGGGTGATCGGTGCGACCTCCTCGACGATCACGGTGCGCGACCGGCCCAGCAGGTCGACCAGCGCGCCGAGCGAGCGCGGGGTGGGGATGCCGAGGACCGTCGTGCCGGGCACGAACACCCACGTCAGCATGACGAGAGCGGCCACCGCCCCCAGCGGGCTCCCCCACGTGGGCGCCCTGAGCCGCACCACGGCGATGACCGCACCGACGGGCACCAGGACCGACAGCACCGTGACCGCCCACCGGGTGCCGTCGAACAACGGCGCGAAGCCTCCGAGCAGCACCGCCGAGGCGAACAGGACGACGGCGGTGTCGGAGAGCTCGTCGAGCCGGGTGCGGCTCATCGCGCGGACACTCCCGTCGCGGCGTCCCACGTGGACGCGAGGTCGTCGGTGACGTCGCGCTCGACGACGTGCCATCCCGCGGTCGTGAGCACCGAGCGACCCGCGTCGGACGCGCCCCGGGCGACGAAGGCGATGGTGTCGCGGGACGGGACCGCGTCCACGAGCCGGGCGGCCGCGGCGGTGTCGAGGGAGCCCGTCAGGACGAAGGTCGTCCGCTCGCGCGCCGGCACGACGACGGGCGACGAGTCGGGCTCGGCCAGCGCGAGCGTGACCAGCGCGTCCTGCAGGCCGTGGCCTGACTCCAGCGAGACGAAGGTCGGGCCGCAGGCGAGGTCGACGTCGAAGCCGCGGTCGCCGTAGTGCGCGACGACCGAGGCGGCCGCGGAGACGCTCCACTCGAAGCCGGCGTGGTCGTGCACCCGCGGGTCGGTGTCGAGCACGACCAGCACGGTCGGGCGTACCTCCGACTCCTCTTGGCGCACCATCGGCTCGCCGTGGTGGGCGGTCGCCTTCCAGTGCCAGCGCTTGAGCGCGTCGCCGGGCAGGTAGGGCCGCGCGATGACGTCGTCCTGGCCCAGCCCCGAGGTGGGATGCAGCCGGGTCGCCCCGTCCGTGGCGCCGGCCGGGCCGACGCGCACGTCGAGCGGCCTCCGGCGCGGCAGGACGATGAACCGGTCGCGCCCGCCGGTCGAGAGCGACCGCTGCACGAGGCCGAACGCGTCGCCGACGATCACCGAGAACGGGCCGACCTCGTGGCTCCCGCGACGACGGCCGCGCACCTCGTAGCGCAGCTCGACGGCGGGCTCGTCCGTCACGGGCACCGTCCCGGTCGCGGTGCCCAGCACGGTGCTGGGCAGCCGCTCACGCCACTGGCCGGCCACGACGGGCACGCCGGAGCGCACGGTGAGGGCCAGCTCGACCTCGACCGGCTCGTCCGGCTCGACGATCGCGGGCTCGACGTGGCGGTGCAGCTCGATCCGGGGCCGCGACAGCAGGGCCAGCAGAACGGCCACCGCGACCAGTCCGGCGCACAGACCGGTGACGTACAGCAGCGCCGGGATGCCGGCGATGACGGCCAGCGCGAGGCTCACGACCGCGGTCGCGATGAGGGCGACCGAGCGTCCCGTGAGCCACATGGTCAGACCGGGACCTGGCGCAGCACGTCGGCGACGACCTCGTCGGCCGAACCGCCGCCCCGCAGGGGGACGAGACGATGGGTGAGGACGACCGGCGCCAGCTCGGCGACGTCGTCGGGCAGCACGAACTCGCGGTCGCGGACGGCGGCGAGGGCCTTGGCGGCGCGGACCAGCTGGAGGGTCGCGCGCGGGCTGGCGCCCAGCCGCAGGTCGCCGGACTCACGGGTCGCCCGGGCCAGCGCGACGATGTACCTCTCGACGGACTCCGAGACGTGGACCGCCCGCACGTGGGCGATCATCTGCTGCAGGTCGTCGACCATGACGACGGGCTCGAGCAGCGCCGCGGGATCCTGCAGGTCGCGATCGCGCAGCATCGCCAGCTCGGCGTCGGCATCCGGGTACCCCAGCGAGATCCGGGCCATGAAGCGGTCGCGCTGCGCCTCCGGCAGCAGGTAGGTACCCTCCATCTCGAAGGGGTTCTGCGTGGCCACCACCATGAACGGCGCCGGCAGCGGGTACGTCGTGCCGTCGACCGAGACCTGGCGCTCCTCCATCGCCTCGAGCAGCGCGGACTGCGTCTTCGGCGAGGCACGGTTGATCTCGTCGCCGATCACGATGTTCGCGAAGACGGAGCCGGGCTTGAACTCGAACTGCGACGCCGCCTGGTTGAACACCGAGACGCCGGTGACGTCCGAGGGCAGCAGGTCGGGCGTGAACTGGATGCGGCGCACGGAGCAGTCCACCGAGCGGGCGAGGGCGCGGGCCAGGGCGGTCTTGCCCACGCCGGGGACGTCCTCGATCAGCAGGTGACCCTCGGCCAGGGTCACGACCAGGGCGGTCTCGATGGCGTGCTGCTTGCCGTCGATGACCTTGCCGACGTTGTCGAGAACGGACTGTGCTGCTGCCGCGAAGTCCATGCGCCCGATCCTAGGCACACCGAGCAATTTCGGATACGTGATCACGTGGCCGCGCCGATACGGTGGCGTCATGGCCCGCCTCCTCGTCGTCCACCACAGCCCGACCCCGCGCCTCGCCGAGCTGACGGACGCGGTCCTCGCCGGAGCCGGCGACGAGGCGATCGAGGGCGTCGAGGTCGTGGTGCGGACTGCCTTGGAGGCCACCGTCGACGACGTCCTCGCCGCGGACGGCTACCTCCTCGGCACCAGCGCGAATCTCGGCTACATCTCGGGTGCGCTCAAGCACTTCTTCGACTCGGTCTACAACGAGGTCCGCGAGCCGACGGCCAAGCGGCCGTTCTCCTACTGGATCCGCGGCGGCTACGACACGATCGGCGCCGAGCGCGCGATGGAGTCGATCACGACCGGCCTGCAGTGGTCGCTGGCCGCCCCTCCCTTGGTCTTCACCGGCGACGTCGAGCCGCACCTCGAGGCCGCGACCGAGCTCGGCGGCACACTCGCCGCCCTCCTGATGCGCTGAGTTGCACGTTCCGCACGCGACACGCCGCCGGGAGCGGGCGCAACGTGCAACTCAGCGGGTCAGCCAGGTGCGCAGACGTTCCAGTGGCCAGGTCGTGACGATGCGATCGGGGTCGATGCCTCGCGCGGCGGCCCGGGCGGCACCGTGGTCGAGGAAGTCGAGCTGGCCGGGGGCGTGCGCGTCGGTGTTGATCGCGAACAGGCAGCCCAGCTCGTTCGCCAGGTCGATGAGCTCGTCGGGCGGGTCCTGGCGCTCGGGACGCGAGTTGATCTCGACCGCGACCTGGTGGTCGGCGCACGCGCGGAAGACCTGCTCGGCGTCGAACTGCGACTGACGCCGCGTGCCGCGTCCGCCTTCGACGAGCCGGCCCGTGCAGTGCCCGAGCACGTCCGTGTGGGGGTTCGAGACCGCGGCGACCATGCGACGGGTCATCGACGGTGCGTCCATCGCGAGCTTGGAGTGCACGCTGGCCACCACGACGTCGAGCCGGCCGAGGAGGTCGTCGTCCTGGTCCAGGGTCCCGTCGAGGTGGATGTCGACCTCGATGCCGGTCAGCAACGTCATCCCGTCGAGCCGATCGTTGAGCTCGTCCACGACCTCGAGCTGCACCTCCAGACGCTCGCGGCTGAGGCCGTTGGCGATGGTGAGCCGGGGCGAGTGGTCGGTGAGCGCCTGGTACTCGCGCCCCCGCCACGCCGCCGCGCGTGCCATCTCCTCGATGGGACTGCCGCCGTCGGACCAGTCCGAGTGACTGTGCAGGTCGCCGCGCAGCAGCGCGCGCAGCTCGCCACCGCCCTCGGCCAGCGACTCGGTGTTCCGCTCCCGGAGGTCGGCCAGGTACGCCGGCACCTCGTCGGCGAGCGCCTGCTCGACGACCGTCACCGTGCGGGGACCGAGCCCCTTCATCCGCGCGAGCGCGCCGCTGCCCGCCCGCTCGGCGACCTCCTCGGGCGACAGGTCGGACAGGGCCGCCGCCGCCTTGCGGAAGGCCTCGACCCGGTAGCTGGACGCGCGCTCGCGCTCCAACCAGAACGCGGTCTCGCGCAGCGCCTCGACAGGATCCACGTGTCCCATCCTGCACGCACCGGCACGGGTGTCACCAGACGAGGGACGCGGCGATCACGAACATCACCAGGCCGATCACGAGGTCGACCACCTGCCATGCCCGCGGTCGCGCCAGCAGCGGGGCGAGCCTCGTCGCGCCGAGGCCGAGGCTGGAGAACCACACGACACTGCCGATCGAGGCGCCGGCGGCGAACCACCACCGGTCGACCGACCCGTGGGTCTGGGCGATCGAGCCCAGCAGGATCACGGTGTCGAGGTAGACGTGCGGGTTGAGCCACGTCAGGGCGAGCGCCTGCAGGGCCACCGAGCGACGCAGGCGCACCGTCTGGCCGGCCGTCTCGAGCGTCTCGGGGCGGCGAGCCCGCCGGAGTGAGCCGATGCCGTACCAGACGAGGAACGCCACGCCGAGCCACGTGACGACGTCGATGACCCATCCCGCGCGCTCGACGATCGCTCCGATGCCGACGACCCCGGCGAGGATCAGCACCACGTCGCTGACGGCGCAGATCGCCACCACCAGCCCGACGTGCGCCCGGCGGATCCCTTGACGCAGGACGAAGGCGTTCTGTGCGCCGATGACGACGATGAGGGACAGGCCGGTCAGCATTCCGGTCACGAGGGCGTGCAGCACGCCACCGACGCTAGGCGCGCGACCAGATGAAGTCCAACGAATGATCCTGCAGTTGATGAAGCGATGCTTAACTGGGTCGGTGGACGTCGCCCCCGCGCAGCTCGCCGCCCTCGTCGCGATCGCCGACCACGGCTCCTTCGAGGCCGCCGCCCGTCAGCTGCACGTCACGCCGAGTGCCGTGAGCCAGCGCGTCCGCGCCCTCGAGAGCGCGGTCGGCAAGGTCCTCGTCAGCCGGGGGTCGCCGTGCGTCCCGACCGAGGCCGGTGCCTCGCTCGTCCGGCTCGGACGCCAGCTCGAGCTGGTCTTCGCCGAGGCGCTCGCCGACGGTCCGACCGAGCTCACCCTGGCCGTCAACGCCGACTCGCTCGCCACGTGGTTCCGCCCGGTGCTGACCGAGGTCGCCGCGTGGGGCGAGGTGGCGCTGCGCCTGCGCGTCGAGGACGAGGGCCACAGTCACGATCTGCTGCGTCGCGGCGAGGTCGTCGGCGCCGTCACGAGCGACCCCTCCCCCGTGCAGGGCTGCTCGGTCACTGCGCTCGGCACCATGCGCTACCTGCCCGTCGCGCACCCGGCGCTGGTCGCGCGGCTCGGCGGTCGCCCCGACTGGTCCGCCCTGCCGATGGTCGTGTTCAACGCGAAGGACCGGCTGCAGCACGACGAGCTCCGCCGCCACACCGACCGCGAGCCGCGGGTCGTGCACGAGGTGCCGTCCTCGGACGACTTCCGTGCCGCGATCGAGGCCGGGCTCGGCTGGGGCCTGCTCCCCCACGACCAGGCCTCCGACGGAGTGGATGCCGGGCGCCTGGCACGACTGGGCCGATCGACGACCCGCGTCGCGCTCTACTGGCAGCGCTGGAAGCTCGACTCGCCCCTGCTCGACCGGCTCAGCGAGCAGCTGCTGACGCACGCTCCGCGCTGATCCGGCGGCGAGTCAGAAGCCGAGCTTACGCAGCTGCTTCGGGTCGCGCTGCCAGTCCTTAGCCACCTTGACGTGCAGGTCGAGGTGCACCGGCGTGCCCAGCAGCCGCTCGATCTGGCCGCGGGAGTCGATGCCGATCTGCTTGAGCCGGGCACCCTTCTTGCCGATGATGATGCCCTTCTGGCTGTCGCGCTCGACATAGACGTTGGCACGCACGTCCAGCAGGGGGCGGTCCTCCGGCCGGTCCTCGCGCGGCACGATCTCGTCGACGACGACGGCCAGCGAGTGGGGCAGCTCCTCACGGACGTCCTCGAGCGCCGCCTCGCGGATGATCTCCGCGATCAGCGTCTCCTCGGGCTCGTCGGTGAGCTGGCCCTCGGGGTACAGCGGCGGGCCGGGCGGCAGCGTGTCGATCAGCAGCGACGCCAACAGCTCGACCTGGTCGCCGTTGACGGCCGAGACCGGCACGACCTCGCTCCACGTCAGGCCGGCCTCCACGCCGGCAGCGCCGATGTCGCTCAGGTGCTGGATCAACCGATCCGGCGACACCAGGTCGGTCTTCGTCGCGACCGCGATCACCGGCTTCTTGCGCAGCGCCGCGATCTCCTTGATCAGGTAGCGATCGCCCGGCCCGATCTTCTCGTTGGCCGGCAGGCACATGCCGACGGTGTCGACCTCGGCCCAGGTCGTGCGGACCAGGTCGTTGAGCCGCTGGCCCAGCAGCGTGCGCGGCTTGTGCAGCCCCGGCGTGTCCACGAGCACCAGCTGGGCGTCGTCACGGTGGACGAGGCCCCGGATGGCGTGGCGCGTGGTCTGCGGCCGCGAGGAGGTGATGGCGATCTTGCCGCCCACCAGCGCGTTGGTCAGCGTCGACTTGCCGGCGTTGGGACGGCCGACGAAGCAGGCGAAGCCGGAGCGGAACCCCTCGGGCGTGCTCATGTCGTCAGCACCGTGTCGACCGCGCCCTGCGGGTCGGCGACCACCACGGTGACCCCGACGCCGCCGAACTCGATGACCGCGTCCAGGCCGACGGGCACGTCACCCTCGGTGACCAGCGCCGCGGCCTCGAGGCCCTTGGCGCCGGACGACACCGCCATGGCGACCGCGAGGTCGATGGCCGAGATCGTCAGGGTGTCCAGGTGGACCGTCGCGGCGGCGTAGGTGCGACCGTCGAGGTCGCGCACGGCGGCTCCCTGGGCGACACCGAGGCGGGCGCGGGAGGAGCGGGCGAGGGTCACGAGCTTCGCGTCCTCGGGGGGTAGATCCATGCCTTGAATGTACCGGCCGCGCTCAGGCGTCGGCCGTGACGTCCAGCGTCTCCACCCGCGAGACGACCACGCGGCCGATCCGGTTGCGGCGGCCCTGCGGCGCCTGCGCCTCGAGGCGCAGCCCGTCGACCTCGACGACCGACCCGGGGATCGGCACGGTGCCCAGGTGCTTGGCCATCAGGCCGCCGACGGAGTCGACGTCCTCGTCCTCGACGGGGATGCCGAAGAGCTCCTCGAGGTCGTCGACGTCGAAGCGCGCGCTGACCCGCCAGGTGCCGTCGGAGAGCTGCTCGCGCTCGTCGGGCTCGTCGTCGTACTCGTCGGTGATCTCGCCGACGATCTCCTCGAGGATGTCCTCGATGGTCACCAGGCCGGCCGTGCCGCCGAACTCGTCGATGACGATCGCGACGTGGGTGCGCTCGGCCTGCATCTCGCGCAGCAGGTCGTCGGCGTGCTTGGTGTCGGGCACGAACACGACCGGACGGCAGATGGAGTCGACCTTCTCCGTCGTCTCGGCGGCGTGGTTGTCGAAGACGCGCTTCGTGACGTCCTTGAGGTACGCCATGCCGATGACGTCGTCGAGGTTCTCACCGGTGACGGGGATGCGCGAGAAGCCGCTGCGCAGGCCGAGCGACATCGCCTGGCGCAGCGTCTTGTGGTGCTCGATGTAGACCAGGTCGGTGCGCGGCACCATGACCTCGCGCACGATCGTGTCGCCCAGCTCGAACACCGACTGGATCATCTTGGACTCGTCGGACTCGATGACCGACGAGGCCGCCGCCAGGTCGACGAGCTCGCGGACCTCGACCTCGGACGCGAACGGACCTTCGGCGAAGCCGCGGCCGGGCGTGATCGCGTTGCCCAGGAAGATCAGCAGCTTCGGCAGCGGGCCGAGCAGCGTCGTCAGGCCGATCACCGGACCGGCCGAGGCGACCGCGATGCGCTCGGAGTGCTGGCGACCCAGGGTGCGGGGCCCGACGCCGATCGCGACGAACGAGACGACCGACATGATGCCGGCCGCGATCAGCACGTTGTGCCAGTAGCCGGTCACCCGGTCGGCCACGACGGCGGCGACCAGGACGATGCCCGCGGTCTCGGAGATGATGCGCAGCAGCAGCACCGAGTTCAGGAACGGCGCCGGGTCCTCGAGGATGTGCGCGAGCCGCTTGGCGCCGGCGACGCCCTCCTCGGTCAGCTCCTCGGCGCGGGCGCGCGAGAAGGTCGAGATCGCGGCCTCGACGGCCACCAGCAGGCCGGCGAGGAAGACCAGCACGACCGCCAGGACCAGCGCGGCGGAGTCGCTCATCGGCTCACTGCTCCCGCAGCGCCGGGTCGGCCCACTCCAGCAGCAGGCGACCCTGGATGCCGAACATCTCGGCGTGCTCCTCGGGCTCGGCGTGGTCGTACCCGAGCAGGTGCAGGATGCCGTGGACCGTGAGCAGGTTCATCTCGTCGTCGCGCTCGTGGCCGGCGGCCGGGGCCTGCTGTTCGGCCACCTGCGGGCACAGGGCGATGTCGCCCAGGTAGCCCGCCTCGCGCTCGTCGTCGTCCCGGCCGGGCGTCAGCTCGTCCATCGGGAACGACAGGACGTCGGTGGGGCCCTGCTTGCCCATCCACTGCTCGTTGAGCACGGCGATGGTGTCGATGTCGACCAGCCGCAGCGTCATCTCGGTCTGCGGGTGCAGGCGCATGCGCCGCATGACGAAGCGGCACAGCGAGGTGAGGGCGGCGACGTCGACGTCGACGCCGGACTCATTGAGGACGTCGACGGTCATGCGCACCCCCGGCGGCCTCGGAGCGGCTGTCGCGACCGTTCGCCTCGTACTCGTCGTACGCGGCGACGATGCGGCCGACCAGCTTGTGCCGGACGACGTCGTGGCTGGTGAGCCGGCTGAAGTGGACGTCGCGGACCTCGTCGAGGATCTGCTGGACGACCCGCAGGCCGCTGGTGGCGCCGCCGGGCAGGTCGACCTGCGTGACGTCGCCCGTGACGACCATCTTGGAGCCGAAGCCCAGGCGGGTCAGGAACATCTTCATCTGCTCGGCCGTGGTGTTCTGCGCCTCGTCGAGGATGATGAACGCGTCGTTGAGCGTGCGACCGCGCATGTAGGCCAGCGGCGCGACCTCGATGACGCCCGAGGTCAGCAGCTTCGGGATCGAGTCCGGGTCGAGCATGTCGTGGAGCGCGTCGTACAGCGGGCGCAGGTACGGGTCGATCTTCTCGCTGAGCGTGCCCGGCAGGTAGCCCAGCCGCTCGCCGGCCTCGACCGCCGGCCGGGTCAGGATGATGCGCGTGACCTCCTTGGCCTGCAGCGCCTGCACGGCCTTGGCCATCGCGAGGTAGGTCTTGCCGGTGCCGGCCGGGCCGATGCCGAAGACGATCGTGTGCTCGTCGATCGCGTCGACGTACTTCTTCTGGTTGAGCGTCTTGGGGCGGATCGTGCGGCCCCGGCTCGAGAGGATGTTGAGGCTCAGCACGTCGGCCGGGCGCTCCTGCGTCTCGGTGCGCAGCATGCCGATGCTGCGGTCGACGGTCTCGGCGTTGAGGGCCTGACCGGTGCGCAGGATCGTGACCAGCTCATCGAGGAGCCGCTCGACCAACGCGGCCTCGGCGGGCGGGCCGGTGAGGGTGACCTCGTTGCCGCGCGCGTGGATCTTCGCGTCGAACGCGGACTCCATCAGGCGCAGGAACTCGTCGGCGGGCCCGAACAGCGAGACCAAGGGGACGGAAGCGGGGATCGTGACCGTGTGCCGGGTCTCGGGAGTGTCGTCAGTCATACCCCTCCAGTCTACTGGCTCAGGCGAGGAAGAGCTTGGACACGTCGACGCCGGCCAGCACGTGCACGTGCGCGTGGAAGACCGTCTGGCCCGCCTCGGCGCCGGTGTTGAAGACCAGGTTGTAGTCCTCGTAGCCCTCCTGCGACGCCACCACGCGGGTCTGCGCGAGCAGCTCGGCGGCGATCGCCGGCTCGGCCGACGCCAGCGCGGCCGCGTCGGGCTCGTGCACCTTCGGCACGACGAGCACGTGCACGGGCGCCTTCGGGTTGATGTCCCGGAAGGCGATCGTGTGCTCGGACTCGGCGACGACGTCGGCCGGGATCTCGCCCGCGATGATCTTGCAGAAGATGCAGTCAGCAGCCATGCGCCGACTCTAGCGAGTCCGGGTCACTTGAAGACGTCGCGCAGCCGACCGAAGACGCCGCCGCGGGAGTTGTGGCCGACGACGGGGTCGACGTGCTCCTCACCCCGGGACGCCGCCAGCTTCTCCAGCAGTTCACGCTGCTCGTCGTCCAGGTCGCGCGGGGTCTCGACGACGACCTGCACGGTGAGGTCGCCACGGCCGGCGCCACGCAGGCGCGGGACGCCGAAGCCGCGCGCCACGATCGTCTCGCCGGACTGCGTGCCCGGGGGCACGTCGATCGGGACCGACCGCTCCAGGTCGGGCAGGTCCTCGCGGTCGGCGTCGAGCGTGGGCAGGTCGATGCGGGTGCCCAGCGCGGCCGCCGTCATCGGCACCGTGACCTGGCAGGCCAGCTGGTCGCCCTGACGCGTGAACACCGCGTGGCGGGCCACCTTGATCTCGATGTAGAGGTCGCCGGCCGGACCGCCGCCGGCCCCGACCTCGCCCTCGCCCGCGAGCTGGATCCGGTTGCCGTCGTCGACGCCGGCAGGCACGTTGACCTGGAGGCTGCGGCGCGAGCGGACCCGGCCGTCGCCGTTGCACTCGCGGCACGGGTCGGGGATGACGGTGCCGTAGCCGTGGCACGTGGGACACGGGCGCGAGGTGCGGATGTCGCCCAGCAGCGACCGCTGGACGTGGTGCACGTTGCCGTGACCGTGGCAGGTGCCGCAGGTGACCGGCTCGGAGCCCTCGTTGGCGCCGGTGCCGTCGCAGACCTCGCAGGTGACGGCGGTGTCGACCTTGATCTCGCGGCTGACGCCGAACGCCGCCTCGGCGAGGCTGATCGACAGCCGCAGCAGGGCGTCCTGGCCACGCTGCGTGCGCGGGCGCGGGCCGCGCGACTGCTGCGTCTGGCCGAAGAACGCGTCCATGATGTCGTCGAAGCTGAAGCCCTGGCCGAAGCCACCGCCCATACCGCCGCCCGCGGACAGCGGGTCGCCGCCGCGGTCGTAGACGGCCCGCTTCTGGGCATCGGACAGCACCTCGTAGGCGGTCGTGACCTCCTTGAAGCGCTCGGAGGCGTCGGGGGCGTCGTTGACGTCCGGGTGCAGCTGGCGCGCCAGTCGGCGGTAGGCCTTCTTCAGCTCCTCGGGAGTGGCCTCGCGGGACACGCCCAGCAGTTCGTAGTAGTCCAAGATCTCTTTCGCTTTCAGCCGTCGGCGAGGATTCGCCCGACGTAACGAGCGACGGCGCCGACGGCGGCCATCGTGGCGGGATAGTCCATGCGGGTCGGTCCCATCGTCCCCAACTGGGCGAAGGACTCGCCGTCGGGACCGTAGTTGCTGGCGACGACGGCCGTGCCCGAGAGGTCGTCACGCCCGGTCTCGCGGCCGATCCGCACGTGCGGGCCGGAGGTGGCCTCGCCCAGCAGGTGGAGCAGGACGACCTGCTCCTCCATCGCCTCGAGCACCGGACGGATCGCGGTGTCGAAGTCGGCCCCGAAGCGGGCCAGGTTGGCGGTGCCGCCGACGGCGACCCGCTCGTCGGACCGCTCATTGGAGAACGTGTTCGCCAACGTGGTGACGATCGCGCTGACGACCGGGCGGTCGTCGAGCTCGAACGTCTCGATCAGCTCGGCCAGCCGCAGCGAGGCCTCGGGCAGCCGCTGCCCCAGCGTGGCGCGGACGATCCGGGACTTCAGGTCGCCGAGCAGCTGCTCGCCGGGCGTCTGCGTCAGCTCGACGATCCTCTGCTCGACGCGGCCGCTGCTGGTGATGACGACGACGAGGACGCGCGAGCCCTCGAGGCCGACGAGCTCGACGTGACGCACCGTCGATCGGGTGAGTGAGGGGTACTGCACGATCGCGACCTGGTTGGTCAGCTGGGCCAGGATCTTGACGCTGCGCATCACGATGTCGTCGACGTCGATGGCACCCGAGAGGAACGTCTCGATCGCCCGGCGCTCGGCGACCGAGAGCGCCTTCACCTCGGCCAGGCGGTCGACGAACATCCGGTAGCCCTTGTCGGTGGGGATGCGGCCGGCGCTGGTGTGCGGCGCCGACAGGTATCCCTCGTCCTCGAGGGCGGCCATGTCGTTGCGGATCGTCGCCGACGAGACGCCCAGCCGGTGCCGCTCGACGAGCGCCTTCGACCCCACGGGCTCCTGGGTCGCGACATAGTCCTCGACGATCGCGCGCAGGACGTTGAGACGGCGGTCCTCGATCACGCTGTCACCTCCACGCACTTGGCACTCGACACGGTCCAGTGCCAAGTCTAGCGGCGGTGTGGAGGGCGGTGCGCCTGCGCGAACGCCCCCGGCGGACATGGCAACCTGTCCGGGTGAGCGAGGTGTCCATACGCGACGACGGGACGATCGAGGTCGTCGACGGTGAGCAGGTCCTGGTCTACACCCCCTACGCCGTCACGGCCCCCGACGGCACGACCGTCGCGCACGAGTCGCGCGGCGGGCAGATGGCGGCCGTGTGGGCCGGTGCGGTCGGCGAGGCGTTCGTCGAGGTCTCGCACCTGGGCCACGGCCCCGAGGGCGGCGAGCTCGTGATGGTCGTGACGCGACCCGGCCACTCCCCCGACGTCGCCCTGGGCGCCCTCGTCACCGACGACATCCCCGCCACGGTCCCCGACTCCTGGCCGGCGGCGGTCGATCTGGCGATCGGCCTCATCGTCGACACGACCCTCGACAGCGGCACCAAGGACGACGTCGAGGCGTTCCACCAGCGACTCCTGGGCGTGTGGTTCGGCCATGGCTGACCGATACGGCTCCGACGTCCTGTCCGGCGACTGGCGCAAGCCGAGGAACGGTCGCTCGACCGAGCTGGCCGCCGACCCCGGCCTCGTCGTCGAGGAGGCCTCCACGGGCTTCGTCGGCGAGATCATGCGCGTCGAGCGCGACCTCGGCACCCTCGAGCTCGAGGACCGCCGGCTCAGGCGCAAGGTCTTCCCGCTCGGCCCCGGCTTCCTCATGGAGGGCAAGCCCGTCGTGCTCGTGGCCCCCACGCCGAAGGGGCCTGCGGCACCGACCCGCACGGCCTCCGGCTCACGCCGGGTCGCCGACGCGCGTGCCAAGGTGGCGTTGCCCAGCCGCATCTACGTCGAGGGCCGTCACGACGCCGAGCTGGTCGAGAAGGTGTGGGGCGACGACCTGCGCGCCGAGGGCGTCGCGGTCGAGTACCTCAACGGCATCGACGACCTCGCCGCCATCGTGCGCGACTTCTCCCCCGGGCCCGACCGCCGGCTCGGCGTGCTGGTCGACCACCTGGTCAAGGGCTCGAAGGAGCAGCGCCTCGCCGACGAGGTGGCCCACGTGCCGCACCTGCTGGTCGTCGGCCACCCCTACGTCGACGTGTGGCAGTCGATCAAGCCGCAGCGCCTCGGGATGGACGCGTGGCCCACGATCCCGCGCAGCATCGAGTGGAAGCGCGGCATCTGCGCCCACCTCGGCTGGCCGCACGAGAGCCAGGCCGACATCGCCCGCGCCTGGAAGGCGATCCTGGGCCGCGTCGACTCCTGGACCGACCTCGAGCCGGCGTTCCTGGGCCGGGTCGAGGAACTGATCGACTTCGTCACGGCTCCCTGATCAGCGGGCACGTCATGCAGTGGCCGCCGCCGCGGCCGCGGCCCAGCTCGGCGCCGACGATCTCGATGACCTCGATGCCGGCCTTGCGCAGCAGCGAGTTGGAGTGCGTGTTGCGGTCGTAGGCCACCACGACGCCCGGCTCGAGCGCGACGAGGTTGTTGCCGCTGTCCCACTGCTGGCGCTCGGTGTCGTACTCGGTGCCGCCGGTCTCGACGACCTGGAACGTGCCCACGCCCATCGCCTGCGCGACGACGTCGAGGAACGAGGTGTCGGCGTGGTCGATCACGTCGATCCCGGACGGACCGTCGCCGGGCAGGATCGTGAAGGCGTGGATCGTGTTCACGATCTCGGGATAGATCGTGACGACGTCGCGGTCGGCGAACGTGAAGACGGTGTCGAGGTGCATGGCCGCGCGCAGCTTCGGCATCCCGGCGACGATGACCTGCTCGGCGGCACCCTGGTCGAACAGCGCCTTGGCCAGCTGGGTGATGCCCTGACGCGACGACCGCTCGCTCATGCCGAGCAGCACGACGCCGTTGCCCGGCACCATCACGTCGCCGCCCTCGACCGTGGCGGTGCCCCAGTTCAGCTCCGGGTCGCCCCACCAGACGGTCGACCCCACGAAGTCCGGGTGGAACTCGTAGACGGCCTTCATCAGCAGCGTCTCGTCCTTGCGCGCGGCCCAGTACAGCGGGTTGAGCGTGAGCCCGCCGTGCACCCAGCACGTCGTGTCGCGCGTGTAGAGCGTGTTGGGCAGCGGCGGCATGAGGTACTCGTGGCCGCCGTGCGCCTCGCGGACGAGCGCGCGGTAGCCCGGCGAGAGCTCGCGCGGCAGATCGCGTGTGGACAGGCCGCCGATCAGGAACCGGGCCAGCTCGTCGGCCGGCAGCTCGTCGAGGTACGACCGGGTCTCCTCGACCAGCCCGACGCCCACCTCGTTCGGGACGATCTTCCGGTCGAGCAGCCAGGAGCGGGCGGTCGTGTCGGCCATCGTCTGCGCGAGCACCTCGTGCAGCTCGGCGACCTCGATCCCTCGTCCGCGCATCATCTCGACGAAGTCGTGGTGGTCGCGCTGCGAGCGCTCCACCCACAGGACGTCGTCGAACAGCAGGTCGTCGCAGTTGGAGGGGGTCAGCCGCTCGTGGGCCAGGCCCGGCGCACACACCAGGACCTTGCGCAGCCGGCCGACCTCGGAGTGCACGCCGTAGGCGTCGGACGGCCGGGTCATGCGTCGAAACTAGCGCAGGTCGCCGCCGACGGCCTCCAGCACGACGCGGTCGGCCATGAGGCGTCCGGTGCGGGTCAGCACCATCTTGTCGCCCACCGGATCAAGCCAGCCGGCGGCCACGAGACGGTCGACGTCGTCGCCGAGCAGGGAGGTCTCGATCCCCTCGGCCAGCCGGATGCGCAGCATGACGTCCTCGAGGTGTCGCGCCTCCGCGTCGGGGCGCTCGCCGTCGGCCCGCGGCGAGTCGCCCGCGGTCAGCCGCTGGGCGTACGCCGCCGGGTGCTTGACGTTCCACCAGCGCTCGCCGTCGACGAACGAGTGCGCACCCGGCCCGACGCCCCACCACTCGCCGCCGTTCCAGTAGCCGATGTTGTGGTGACACCGCGCGGCGTCGTCCCTGGCCCAGTTCGACAGCTCGTACCAACGCAGGCCGGCGGCCTCCATCAGGTCGTCGGCCAGCAGGTACTTGTCGGCGGTCTCGTCGTCGTCGGGCATGACGACCTCGCCCCGGCGGACCTTGCGCGCGAACGCGGTGCCGTCCTCGACGATCAGGGCGTACGCGCTGATGTGGTCGGGCTCCATCGACAGGGCGGTCTCCACCGAGTGACGCCAGTCGGCCATCGACTCGCCCGGCGAGCCGTAGATCAGGTCGAGGCTGACCTGCTCGAAGCCGGCGTCTCGTGCCCACGCGACGGCCTGCGGGACCCGCTCGGGATCGTGCGTGCGGTCGAGCACCGACAGGACGTGCGGCACCGCCGACTGCATGCCGAACGAGATGCGGGTGAACCCGCCCTCACGCAGCTCGGCCAGGGACTGCGGGGAGACGCTGTCGGGATTGGCCTCGGTGGTGACCTCGGCGCCGGGTGCCAGACCGAGCCGGCGGTCGACCGCCTGCAGGAAGCGCACCAGGTCGGCCGCGGGCACCTGCGACGGCGTGCCGCCGCCGACGAAGACGGTGTCGACCGTGCGCTCGGGCACCTGCGCGAGCTCGGCGAGGGCCGCCTCGATGTAGGTCGACCGCGAGGCACCGATCACGTCGGGACCGCCGAGCTCGTCGGCGGTGTACGTGTTGAAGTCGCAGTAGCCGCACCGCACGGAGCAGAACGGCACGTGCAGGTAGATGCCGAACGCCACCTCCCCAGCGTACGTGCCGGGGAGATGGCGTTCGGTGCTGCGGATCAGGACCCGGCGTAGAAGCCCTGCAGGACGTCGGCGTAGCGCTCCTCGACGACGCGGCGCTTGACCTTCATGCTCGGCGTGATCTCACCGGACTCGATCGTCAGGTCGTGGTCCAGGACGGCCCACTTCTTGATCGTCTCCCACGGGTTGAGCTTCGCGTTGAGCTCCTCGATGTCCTTGGCGATCTGCTCCTGCATCGCCGGCGACGAGACGATCTCGGTGTACGACTTGCCCGCCATGCCGTGGTGCTCGGCCCAGCCCTCGACCGCGTCGGGCTCGAGCGTGATGAGCGCGGAGCAGTACTGGCGCTCGTTGCCGTGCACGATCATCTGGCTCGCCAGCGGGCACACGGCCTTGAACCGGCCCTCGATGTGCGACGGCGCGATGTACTTGCCGCCCGAGGTCTTGAACAGGTCCTTCTTGCGGTCGGTGATGCGCAGGAAGCCGTCGGCGTCCAGCTCGCCGATGTCGCCCGTGGCCAGCCACCCGTCGTCGGTCAGCGCGGACGCCGACTCGGTCTCGAGGTTGTGGTAGCCGCGCATGACGCCGGGGCCCTTGATCATGACCTCGCCGTCGGCGGCGACCTTGACCTCGGTGCCCGGGAACGGCTTGCCCACGGTGCCGATCTTGAAGTCGTCCGGCAGGTTGACGAACGAGCCCGCCGACGACTCGGTGAGGCCGTAGCCCTCGAGCACGAGGATGCCCGCGGCGTGGAACCACTCGGCGATGTCGGGCGACAGGGCCGCCGCGCCGGAGATGAAGAACCGCACCCGGCCGCCGAAGCGGGCCCGGACCTTGGAGAAGACGAGCTTGTCGGCGATGGCGTGCTGCACCTTCAGTGGTGCCGGCACGGGCTTGCCGGCACGGGTGAGGCGCGAGACCTGCAGGCCGACGCGCTCGGCCCAGTGGAACAGCTTGAGCTTGGGCCCACCCTCCTCCTCCATCATGCCCACGACGCGGCCGTAGGCCTTCTCGAAGATGCGGGGGGCGGCGCCCATGAACGTGGGCTTGACGACGGCGAGGTTGTCGACGATCTTCGGCACGCGACCGTCGACGGCGCACGCGAAGCCGACGGCGAGCTGCGTGGTGAGCAGCACCTTGCCGAAGGAGTGCGCCATGGGTAGCCAGCGGAACTCGAGGTCGTCGATGCTCAGCAGTCCGGGCGCGGCGACGGCAGCGCCCTCGTAGGTCCAGCCGTCGTGCGCGAGGCGGACGCCCTTGGGGCGGCCGGTGGTGCCGGACGTGTAGATCAAGGTGGCGAGCGAGTCGGGCTCGGTGGCCGCGACCCGCTGGCGGACGACGTCGGGGTGGTCGGAGAGGTACTTCTCGCCCATCGCGATCAGGTCGTCGAGCGAGATCACCCAGTCGCCGTCGGTCTCGCCCTCGTAGGCGATGACCTTCGTGACCTGCGGCAGCTCGGCGCGGCCCTCGCGCAGCTTGGCGACCTGCAGGTCGTCCTCGGCGAAGACGACGCGGCTGTCGGAGTCGGACAGGATGTAGACGACGTCGGCCGTGACGGTGCTGGGGTAGACCGTGGTCGTGGCCGCACCGGCGGCGTTCGTCGCCAGGTCGGAGAGGATCCACTCGATCCGGGTGCCGGACGCGATCGCGACCCGCTGCTCGGGCTCGACGCCCAGCGCCACGAGGCCCGCCGCGATCCTGGTGACCTTGTCACCGGTCTCGCTCCACGTCATCGAGTGCCAGTTCTCGTCGGCGTCGGGGTAGCGGAAGGCCTCACGGGGCCCGGAGGCGTTGACGCGGTCGTAGAACAGCTCACCGACGTTGCGGGCGCGGTTCTGGACGATCGTGAGCTGTTCGGCGGCGGACACTGCCATGGAGTTCTCCCGGGGACGGTGGGGCGAGCTGTGATTCAGGTCACCCTACCCGTCCCCGGGCACGTGTCACAGAGGGTTACCGCTTTTCCGCGGCCGTCCCCGGGTGGTCCGTGAAGAACCCGTCCATCCCCGCGTCGAGGAATCTGCGGATCTCACCGGCGAGGTCGCCCGGGGCCGCCGGGTCGGTGCTGCTGCGGAACTCCACGGGCAGGAACGAGTTCTCGCGGCGGAACGTCCAGCCGTGCACGACCAGCCCGGCGGCGTGCGCGTCGTCGATGACCGGCGTCGGGCTCCCGAGCCTGCCGTCGGCGGTGCGCGGGATCATCCGGTCCTTGCACAGGCCCACGCCGTCGGCATACCGCGCGATGCGACGCAGCTGCGGCGCCGTCACCAGGTCGGCGTAGGTGCGACCGTCCCCCGCCGCCACGAGGTCGTACGGAGCCCCGCTGCAGTCGATCAGCTGGACGATCCGCGCCCGGCTCCTGCGGTTCAGCTCCTGCAGGTTCTGCGTCTCGAAGCTCTGCAGCACGACGGGCGCCCCGCGACGGTCGAGGCCGGCCCGCTTCAGCCCCGCGACCAGCGGCTCCTCCATCGACAGGCCGACCGAGTCGAAGTACGTGGGGTGCTTCGTCTCGGGGTAGACGCCCACCGGCTTCCCGTCGCACGTGCGCGAGCGACGGGCCAGGTCGAGCACCTCGTCGAGGGTCGGCACCGGGTACAGCCCATCGAACGCGGTGTTCGCCGGGCGCAGCGCCGGGATGCGCTCCTTCGCCCGCAGCGTCCGCAGCTCGGCGAGGGTGAAGTCCTCGGTGAACCAGCCCGTGATCGCACGGCCGTCGATCGTCTTCGTCGTGCGCCGTGCGGCGAACTCGGCCCGGTCGGCGACGTTCGTGGTGCCGCCGATCTCGTTCTCGTGCCGCGCCACCAGGACCCCGTCCTTCGTCGGGACCAGGTCGGGCTCGATGAGGTCGGCGCACTGGCGGATCGCCTCGGAGTACGACGCGAGGGTGTGCTCGGGTCGGTGCCCCGACGCACCGCGGTGCGCGACGATCGTCGCCTCGTTCGCGCCGACCCGCTGGCGCCGCAGCTCGACGACGGCCATCTCGGTGTCGTCCGGGCGGCCCGGGACCCGGGCGTCGTTGCCGGGGTAGTTGTTGTCGTTGCCGATCAGCAGCCGACCGTCCCGCAGCTGCACGATGGTCTCGAACGACTGCACGGGCAGCGAGAACGGATCGCCGGTGCCGTAGCCGTCGCCCGCGCCGATCCCGGCGGGGTTCGCGATCTTGAGGGCGTCGAGGACGAGCTCCTTCTCGACGTGGCCGTCACGGTCGCGGCGGTCGAGGTCGACCCGGTAGACGCGCTTGGTGACCGCCTGATCGCCCTCGAAGTCGTCGCGCTCGGCCACCAGCAGCTCGTGCCGACCGACCGTGAACGCGTCCGCGACGAGCGAGGCGTCGGTGTCGGCCTCGTACGACCAACGCTTCGCGGTGTAGCGGTTCCGGCGGGTGTCGAACTCGTGCACCCACCGGCGTCGCGGCTGGCTGTCGTCGGTGCGGGCGCCCTCGAGGATCGGGTACAGGTACCGGCCGTCGGCACTGGCCGCCATGGCCTCGAACCCCTTGCTGTTGGGCAGGTTGGGCGTCGCGCCGGCGGGGTTCGACGGCGACTGCACGCCCGGCAGCGGCACCGGCTTCTCCAGCAGCACGCCCGTGGCGTCGACGTGCAGCAGGAACGGGCCGAACTCCTCACCGATCCAGAACGTGCCGTCCTTCGCGCGGACGATTGACTCGACGTCGAAGTCGGCTCCCGTGAGCAGCCGGTCCTTCGTCGCCTCGTTGACGATCTCGAAGCCGGCCTTGCGCCGCGGGTCGCGCAGCGAGACGTGGCGCTCGACCTCGATCTCGCCGGCGCCGCCCTGCGCGGTCTGCCACCGCGGGCGGACCTGGTAGATCCGCAGCAGGAAGTCCGCGGAGTTGGCCTTCGAGCCGAAGCCGTTGTCCGGCAGCGCCCAGAAGGTGCCGTCGCGGTTCTCGATCATCGCCGAGAACCCCGGGATGACCTGCCCGGCGAACGGGCCGGTCCGGCCGTTGGCCGCGGTGGCCTTCGCCCCGGACGGCGGGCCCTCCTCGAGGTGATCGGCCGAGAGCGTCGCCCGGGCGACGAGCGTCGGCACGACCGTGGTGCCGCGGTTGCGCGACGCCTCGGCCGCTCGGGCCGACGTCACGGAAGCCGCCACCATCGTGGCGGCGAGACTGCTGGTGAGCAGGATGCGGGCTGCTCGTCCCCCCAGATGCGTCATGGCGCCGACGCAACCGCATCACCCCGACCCTGGCGGAAGGAGCAGGTGAAGCCCGGGTGAACCTTCCGGCACGCCGCCCCCACGTCGACCCCTCCCCTCCCCACTCCCCCTCTCCACTTTTGGAACTGGATCCACGTCGATCTCGCCGTGGGACGTGGATCCAGTTCCAAAAGTGGGTGCGGCGAGCGGCATGCACAGGCACGGCGGGCGGCGCGCCCGTGTCCACAGGCCGTTCGCGAGGACTCCCGCTCGGGCCCCGGCCCTCGGACGCTCGAGTCATGCCACCGGTTCCCGACAGCCTGCGCGGACGCGCCTTCACCACGGCCGAGGCCCTGGCCGCCGGGGTCACCCGCCGGATGCTCGAGGGACCAAGGTTCGAGGCGGTGCACCGCGGACGCGGGATCTGGGCCGCGTCGGGCGAGCCGCGCGACCTGGCGTTCCTGCTCCACGCGGACCGACTCGTGCTTCCGCCGGACGCGGTGGTCAGCCACGTCACCGGTCTGCGCCTCCACGGCGTCGACATCGGTGGGTCGCGACGACACTGGTCGACCAACGCTCCTCGGCGGAGCAAGCTCGCATCGGTGGTGCTGCATCGCCGGCAGGCGCCACTGGCTGCGACGATCGTCGGTGGCTTCCCCGTACTCCCGCCCGAGCGCTGCCTCGTCGATGCGGCCATCGAACTCAGTCACCGCGACATCGTCCGGGCGGCTGACGCCCTGATCGCCGCGGGTGCCATGACGCCGGAGTCGTTCGCGCGGTTCGCCCTGACCCGGCACCTGCACGGTGTCCGCCGGTCACGCGCGAACGCGGGTCGCACGCGGGAGCGGGTGGCGTCCTTCCGCGAGACCGACCTGCGGCTCCTGCTCGCCGTGGCGGGCCTGCCCGAGGCGGAGGTCAACCTCGACATCTTCGACGCACACGGAACGCATCTGGCCTGCGGCGACCTCGTCTACGTCCAGCGCCGGATCGTGCTCGAGTACGACGGCTGGTACCACGACCGGACGGCCTCCCAGCGACGGAAGGACCTCATCCGGAGGGAGAATCTCGAGGCCGACGGCTGGCTGGTGATCGTGATCGTGTCGGGAGACCTGGACCACCCGGCCCATCTCATCGGGAGGGTGTGGCGCGCGCTCGCGTCGCGCGGACACACCGGACCACCGCCACGGTTCCATCCCTGGGAGCTCGAGGAGCTCGCTCGGCACCCGAAGGCTCAGCGCTCCGGCTCAGCCGCACGATGAGGCACTTTTGGTCCCGGATCCACGTTCTCCGGCCGGATCGACGTGGATCCAGTTCCAAAAGTGGTGAAGGAGCGCGCCCGGCCGGGGTCAGGTCTGCTTGGTCTCGCCCGTCGAGAGCGCGGCGATGAACGCCTCCTGCGGGACTTCGACGCGGCCGACCATCTTCATGCGCTTCTTGCCCTCCTTCTGCTTCTCGAGGAGCTTGCGCTTGCGGCTGATGTCGCCGCCGTAGCACTTGGCGAGCACGTCCTTGCGGATCGCGCGGATGTTCTCGCGGGCGATGACCCGCGCGCCGATCGCGGCCTGGATCGGCACCTCGAACTGCTGGCGCGGGATGAGCTCCTTGAGCTTGCCGGCCAGCGCGACGCCGTACGAGTACGCGTTGTCGCGGTGCACGATGGCGCTGAACGCGTCGACGACCTCGCCCTGCAGCAGCACGTCGACCTTGACCAGGTCGGCGGCCTGCTCGCCGGACAGCTCGTAGTTGAGTGAGGCGTAGCCCTTCGTGCGCGACTTCAGCGCATCGAAGAAGTCGAACATGATCTCGCCCATGGGCAGCGTGTAGCGGATCTCGACCCGGTCCTCGGACAGGTAGTCCATCCCGCCGAGCTTGCCGCGGCGCGCCTGGCACAGCTCCATGATCGTGCCGATGTAGTCCGTCGGCGCCAGGATCGTCGCCGAGACGACGGGCTCGAAGACCTTCTGGATCTTCCCTGCGTTCGGGTACTCGCTGGGGTTGGTGACGACGTGCTCGCTGCCGTCCTCCATCTCCACGCGGTAGACGACGTTCGGTGCGGTCGAGATGAGGTCGAGGTTGAACTCGCGCTCGAGCCGCTCGCGGACGATCTCCAGGTGCAGCAGGCCCAGGAAGCCGATGCGGAAGCCGAAGCCCAGCGCACCCGACGACTCGGGCTCGTAGACCAGGGCCGCGTCGTTGAGCTGCAGCTTCTCCAGCGCGTCGCGCAGCGTCGAGAAGTCGTCGCCGTCGATCGGGTACAGGCCGGAGAACACCATCGGGTTGGGGTGCTGGTAGCCGCCGAGGGCCTCCTCGGCCGGCCGCGACGCGGACGTCACGGTGTCGCCCACGCGGCTCTGACGGACCTCCTTCACGCCGGTGATGAGGTAGCCCACCTCACCGACGCCGAGATGGTCGGCCTTCATCGGCTCGGGGCTGATGACGCCGACCTCGAGCATCTCGTGCACGGCGCCGGTGGACATCATCTTGATCTTGTCGCGGTGGCTGAGCTTGCCGTCGAAGACGCGGACGTAGGTGACGACGCCGCGGTACGTGTCGTAGACCGAGTCGAAGATCAGCGCGCGCGGCGGCCCGTCGGGGTCGCCCTGCGGCGGCGGGACCTCGTCGACGATGAGGTTGAGCAGCTCGCGCACACCCTGGCCGGTCTTGGCCGAGACGCGCAGGACTTCGTCGGCGTCGCCACCGAGGATGCCGGCGATCTCCTCGGCGTACTTCTCGGGCTGGGCGCCGGGCAGGTCGATCTTGTTGAGCACCGGGATGATGTGCAGGTCCGCGGCCATCGCCAGGTAGAGGTTCGCCAGCGTCTGGGCCTCGATGCCCTGGGCCGCGTCGACCAGCAGGATCGCGCCCTCGCACGCCTCCAGCGAGCGGCTGACCTCGTACGTGAAGTCGACGTGGCCGGGCGTGTCGATCATGTTCAGGACGTACTGCGTGCCGTCGTCGTCACCGTCGGACTTGGTGAACGGCATGCGCACGGCCTGGCTCTTGATCGTGATGCCGCGCTCGCGCTCGATGTCCATCCGGTCGAGGTACTGGGCGCGGGCCGCACGGTCGTCGACGACGCCGGTCAGTTGCAGCATCCGGTCCGCGAGCGTCGACTTGCCGTGGTCGATGTGCGCGATGATGCAGAAGTTCCGCAGCAACTCGGGCGGCGTGCTGCCGGGGCGAGGGGCGGGGGTGGGGCGCGTCATGGTGACTCCATTGTCCACGACCCGCGCACGGGTCGTGACAACCGATCAGCGCCAGGCGTACGCGATGACGACGTTGACCACGACGAGCGCGGCCACCACGTGGCCCCACGGGTTCGGCGCGGGCAGCTTCTGCTTCATGAACGCCAGTGCGGTCGCGACCGCCGCGATGACCAGCTTGACGCCCACCTTGGCGTTGTTGGGGTCGTCCACCGCGTCACTGGCCGAGGCGATCCCCGTGAGCACGATCCCGATCACCAGGGCGGTGGCGACGGCGTGCGCCATCCCCTTCGGGACGCGCGGGGCGCGCAGCGAGAGCGCCCACAGCACGAGGGCGGCGGCCCAGCAGGCGATGTGGACCCAGACGAGGATGTCGTAGAACGTGTGCACGGTGCGAGCCTACGAGACGGAGCGGATTTGAGGCAGGGGCGCTGTCGCTGGTAGAGTTGGTCCTTGCGTGTCCAGCCCACCGTACGACGGGCTCGGGCGCGACCAAGACTTCTCATCACCGGAACGACGAAAGAACAGGTTTGCCGTGGCGAACATCAAGTCGCAGATCAAGCGCAACCGGCAGAACGAGGCCGCTCGCGAGCGCAACAAGTCCGTGCGCTCGGCCCTGAAGACCTCGGTTCGCCGCTTCCAGGAGGCCCTCGAGGCCGGCAAGACCGACGAGGCCAAGGCTCTCGCCGCCGACACCGCGAAGAAACTCGACAAGGCTGCTTCGAAGGGTGTCATCCACAAGAACCAGGCCGCGAACCGCAAGTCCGCGATCGCCAAGAAGGCCGCCGCTCTCTGAGCCGCTGAGCAAGGCCCCGCACCCCCTGGGTGCGGGGCCTTTCCCATGCCCTCAGGAGGTGCGGGAGCGGGCCACCGCGACGTCGATGATCATCCGCTCGACGGCGTGGGCGGGCTCGGCCGAGCCGCCCTTGACCTGCAGGTCGGCGTGCGCGACCGCGTCGAGCGCGTGGCGCAGCGAGGTCTCGTTCCAGCCGCGGGCACTCTGGCGCAGGGCGCGGATCTTGAACGGCGGCGCCCCGATCTCGCGCGCGAGGTCGGCGTCGCGCAGGCCGGGAGCGGCCGTGACCACCCGGGCCAGCTGGCGCAGCCCCGAGGCCAGGGCCGCCGTGATCAGCAGCGGAGCGACCTTGGCCGCCTCGGCCCACCGGGCCCGCTCGAGCGCCAGGTCCAGCCGCCCGTCGAGCGCGGCGTCGGCGATCTCGTAGCCGCGTACCTCGGCCCGTCCGCCGAAGTACCGGCGCACCACGGCGGCGTCGAGGCGCTCGCCCTCGGCCAGCGTGGTGACGAGCTGGTCGACCGCCGCGGCCAGGGATCGAAGGTCGGACCCGACGGCGGCCACCAGCACCGCGGCGCCCTCGTCGTCGATCGCCCGGCCCAGGTCGCGTGACTCCTGGCGGACCCAGGCGATGAGGTCGCGCTCGTACTTCGGGGCCTGCTGGGCCACCTCCGAGACGGCCGGGGTCTTGCGCAGCTTGTCGAGCAGGCCCTTGCCCTTCACTCCCCCGCCGTGGATCAGCACGACGGAGGTGTCGTCGGACGGCGCTGCCGCGTACGCGAGGAGCTCGCCGGCGACCTGCTCGCCGAGGTCCTGCAGGTCGGTGAGGACGACCGCGGTGGCCTCGCTGAACAAGGAGGCGCTCGTGAGGGCGGTGAACTCGCCCGGTGCGAGGGACGAGGCGACCGCCTGGGCGACCTCGGCCGCGGGAACGGCGGCGCGGATCTGGTCGACCGCCTGGCGCCTGGCCCGGTCGGACAGGAACTCGGAGTTGCCGGTGATCAGCAGGATCTTGCCGAACGGGTTCGCCACGTCCCGAGGATAGGTCACCGCGCCGACACGATGAGCCGCCCGTCGCGATCGACCACGGCGACCGTGCCCGACCGGTCGGTGCGCCACACCGCGGCTCCGACGTCGGCCAGGGTCGCCAGGGCCGCGGGCGCGGGGTGCCCGTGCGGATTGTCGGCGCCCACGCCGATCAGCGCGACCGCCGGAGCGGCCCGCCGCACCAGCTCCGGCCAGTGGTCGGCGCTGCCGTGGTGGGCGACCTTGAGGACGTCCGCGGCCAGGTCCGGGTGCAGCCGCGTGACGCCACGCTGGGCCTCCTCCCCCAGGTCGCCGGTGAACAGGACCCGGCGGCCCCGCACGGTCGCGCGGACGACGACGCTGGCGTCGTTGCGCGCCTCGGCCGGCACGCGCTCGGCGTCCTCGCGGGGCCACAGCACCTCGAGCAGGACGCCCCGGACCGTGACCCGGTCGCCGGCGAGGAGTCGGACCCGGCGTCCGGCCGGCACGTCGGGGCCGCCCGACGGCCCGTCGGCCAGCACGTCGACCCGCCGCCCCCGGACGGCGCCGCGCCAGCCCTCGACGTGGTCGGCGTCGCCGTGGGTGAACAGCAGCAGCGCGATGCGGTCGATCCCCAGGGACGTCAGGCAGCGGTCGATCGGTGCGGGCTCCTGGCCGACGTCGATGACGATCGCCTCGCCCGGAGCCGTGGGCACGACGAAGCCGTCGCCCTGCCCCACGTCGCACGCCACCACGACCACGCCGTCGGGCGGCCAGCCCGGCGACGGCGGCCGCAGCACGGCCAGCAGGAGGCCGAGGGTGACGCCGACCGCCAGGGCGGGCCGCCGCGCCAACCGCCACAAGCACCAGCCGGCGATGACCGCCACCGGGACGAGCGTCCACGCCGGCCACGGCCAGGAGACGGCCGCTCCGGGGGCGCTCGCGCCGATCCGGGCCACACCGACGATCACCGTCGCCGCCACCCACGCGACGGTGCCCGGAACGGCGCCGACGGCCGGGACGACGAGGTCGGCCAGTCCGGCCGCCAGCCCCGCGACGGTGGCCGGCGCGACCGCGGGCGCGACGACGACATTGGCGAACACGGCCACGAGGGACACCTCGCCGCTCAGCGACGCCACGACGGGCAGGCAGGCGAGGTGGGCGGCGATCGGGACGGCGACGGCGGTGGCCACCGGCCCCGGCAGCCACGCCAGCCGACGGGCCAGCGGCGGAGCCAGCACGATGATGCCGGCGGTGGCCGAGACCGACAGCACGAAGCCCGGTCGCGTCGCCAACCACGGGTCGAGGACCAGGAGCACGATCACCGCCCAGGCCAGCGCACGCAGGCCTGCGCCGGCCCGCCCGACCAGCAGGCCGGCGAGCGCCACCGAGCCCATGACCGCGGCGCGTTGCACGCTCGGCTCCGGTCGGGCGACCAGCACGAAGGCGACCACGGTCAGCACCCCCGCCACCAGCAGGACCCGTCGTGTCGCGCCCAGCGCCCGCAGGCCCAGCAGCACGACGCCGAGCACGATCGTCAGGTTGGCCCCGGAGACCGCGAGCAGATGGGTGAGACCCGTCCGCGCGAACGCGTCCCGGGTCTGGTCCGTCAGGCGGGACTCGTCGCCCGCCACGAGCGCCGGGACGAGAGCCGCGGCCTGGTCGTCGCGATGGTCGACGCCGTCGCGGATGCCGTCGCGCACGACCTCCGACCCGCGCCACCACCACGGGCCCGAACCGATCGGGCGCCAGTCCAACACGCGGAGGAGGGCCGCCTCGTCGCTGCTGTCCGCGGGCTCGAGGTCGGCGCGGACCGCCAGCCGGGTGCCGGTGACGAAGCGATCGGCGGGCCCGTCGACGAAGGCCGTGGCGCGCACCCGCACCCGCCACGTCCGCTCCCCCGACTCGACGACCCGGACCGTCACGGGCACCACGACTCCCGTCCCACCCGCGGTGGCATGGGCCCGGCCGTCCTCCCGGACGACGACCTCGGCGCGGACGACGGGTCCCGCCTCCGCCAGGCGGGCGACGGGCGAGGCCTCCACGGCGGCCCCGCGCCACCCGCAGCACACCGCCGCCAGGACGAGGCATGCCGCCGGGAACGCGATCGCGGGCCGTCGCCGTCCCCACGTGCCCAGCAGCGCCACCACCGCAGCCACGCCGAACGCCCAGCGCACGTCGACGTGCGTCAGGGCCGCGGCCGTTCCCCACACCGCGACCCCGGCCGGGACGACCCGCAGGTCAGACCGAGACGAGGTCACGCAGCTCGGCCAGCGTCGCCTCGCCGATGCCCTTGACGTCGAGCAGGTCCTCGACCGATCGGAACGGCCCGTTCTCCTCGCGCCAGGACACGATCGCCTGCGCGGTCACGGGACCCACGCCGGGCAGCTCGTCCAGCGCCACCAGGTCGGCCGTGTTGAGGTTCACGAGTGCCGCCGGCGTCCCCGACGGACCACCAGCAACCGCGGGCGGTGCCGCTCCGGACGGACCGCCCACCACCACCTGCTCACCGTCGTTGAGGACCCGCGCCAGGTTCAGGCCGGTGGTGTCGGCCTTGCCCTTGAGCCCGCCCGCCGCGGTGATCGCCTCGTGGACGCGCGATCCCGGCGGGAGCGTCACGATCCCGGGCCGCCGGACCTTCCCCGCGACGTCGACGACGAGCTCGGCACCGGGGCTCGCGGTGGGCGCGGCGTCGGCGACCTGCACGCGTGCCGCCGCCGGCACCGGCACCTCCTGCGGGCGCCCGGCCAGGAGCCACCACACCGTGAGGACCGCGGCCACCCCGGCCGTCACGCCGGCGAACCGGACGTGCGCCGGGCGCAGCGCTCTCCGCACGGCGCTCGGGCGACGCCGCCGCCCGGGTGGCGGCTGATCGGGATCGGGCAGGGAGGCGTCGAAGGTCGCGGCGAGCTCGGCGAGTCGCTGCCGGGCGACCTGGGCGCGGGTCTCGGGCGGGACGGGAGCCATGCCGTGACCCTAGGAACTTCGGATCACCGCACGGAAGCACCCGCGAAGGGGCTGTGGACGACGCAACCGCGAACCCGCCCGCTGTGGACGGTCAGCGAGCGCTGACGGTGACCGCGATCATCCCCGGCCCCACATGGGCGCCGATGTCGGCACCGACCTCGTCGACGGCGATCTCGGCGCGACCGAGCGTGCGCGCCAGCGACTGGGCCACCGACATCGCGACGGACTCGCTGGCCAGGTGCAGCACCCCGATGTCGTAGGGCCCGTCGTGCGACTGCGCCGCCTCGATCCCGAGGGCCTCGAGGCGGGCCAGCGCCTTCGACGACGTGCGCACCTTCTCCAGGGGGGTCACGACGCCGTCCTCGAGGGTCAGGATCGGCTTGACCGCCAGCGCCGAGCCGATCAGGGCCGCGGCTCGACCGATCCGGCCACCACGGCGCAGGTACTCGAGGGTGTCGACGTAGAGCAGGACGCGCGCCGACTCGGCGGACCGGCGGGCCGCCTCGGCGACCGACTCGGGCGAGGCGCCGGCCGCCGCCGACCGGGCGGCACACCCGGCGGCGAACCCGGTGGCGACGCCCACCTGCAGGGTGTCGACGACGTGGACGGGGACGTCGACCCGCTCGGCGGCGAGCCGGGCCGCGTCGACCGTGCCCGAGACCTTGGAGCTGAGGTGGACCGAGACGATCGCGTCGGCGCCGGTGGACGCGAGGGCCCGGTAGACCGCCTGGAACGTCTCGGGCGACGGGCGCGACGTGCTGACGGGGACCGAGTCGGTCAGGGCGTCGGCGATCATGTGGGACGTCACGTCGACGCCCTCGGTGTAGACCCGGGCGCCGATGATGACCGTCGTGGGCACGACCGTGATGCCCCCCCGGGCGGCGTCGTCGGGGTCGAGGGACGCCGTCGAGTCGGTCACCACGGCCACGGTCATGGCCGAAACCCTACTGTCAGTACACGTCCTTGGCGTAGCGGCCGACGGCGGCGAGATCGGCCAGCCACCGGCGGGCGCCCTCGCGGTCGAGGCCGCCGTGCCGCTCGGCGACGTGCAGCAGGGTCGCCTCCACGTCCTTGGCCATGTGCACCCGGTCTCCACAGACGTACACGTGGGCCCCGTCCGCGAGCCAGCTCCACAGCTCGGCCCCGTGCTCGCGCATCCGGTCCTGCACGTAGATCCGCCGGTCCTGGTCGCGTGAGAACGCGGTGTCGAGGCGGGTCAGGACGCCGTCGCGGCGCAGGCCCTCGAGCTCGTCGCGGTACAGGAAGTCGGTGGCCGCGTTCCGGTCGCCGAAGAAGAGCCAGTTCCGGCCGGCGTGCCCGGCCAGCGCGCGGTGGCGCAGGAACCCGCGGAACGGCGCGATGCCGGTGCCGGGGCCGACCATGATCGCGGCGGCGTCCGGGTCCGCCGGGGGTCGGAAGTGCCGCTGGCGCTGGACGTGCACGGTGACGCCGTCGGCCGCCCGGTCGGCCAGGTGCGTCGAGCAGACTCCGTGGCGCCACGACCCGTGCACGCGGTGCCGCACCACCGACACGGTCACCTGCGCCTCGCGCGGGTCCTCGAGCGGGCTCGACGAGATCGAGTACTGACGGGGCGCGAGCGGGCGCAGCGCGCCGAGCCACTGGTCGAGGCGGGCGAGGGTGGGGTGCTCGCGCAGCACGTCGACCGCCTGCCTCCCCCACGACCACGCGTCGAGCGCCTGGCGGTCGTCGGGGTCGGGCAGTCCGGCCGGAAGGACGCCGTGGTGCCGCTCGGCGACGAGCCGCAGCACCTCCGGCGTGATCGCCACCGGGTCGTACCGCTCGGCGAGTGCGTCGAACAGCGGCACCGACTCACCGTCGACGTCGACCGGGGCCTCGCCGTCGAGGCCGGTGAGGGTCAGCCACGCGTCGACGTAGGCCGGGTCGACCCGCGGCGCGACGGCGAGGGCGTCCCCCGGCTCGTACGCGAGGGTCCCCTCGGGCAGGTGGAAGCCGAACCGCCGGACCTCCTTCGAGGACCCGGGCGTCGTCAGCAGCTCGTTGCGCGTGAGCCGGGTGAGCAGCGTCGTGGGCTTGACCGTGACCGGTGCCTCGATGGCGGAGGCGCCCAGGGCACGGCCCACGGCGTCGAGCCAGCGCGCGGCCGGCGCGTCGACGTCCGGCTCGCAGTCGATGCGGTCGGCGAGGCGCTCGGCCCCGAGCTCGGCGAGGCGCGCGTCCAGTCGGCGCCCGAAGCCGCAGAAGTCGGCGTAGGCCGAGTCGCCGAGTGCCAGGACGCTGTACCGCAGGCCCGCAAGGTCGGCCGCGTCCCCAGCGGCGAGGTCGCGCCAGAACGCCTCGGCCTCGCTGGGCGGGTCGCCGTCACCGGTCGTGCTGGTGACGAACAGGACCGAGCCGCGCAGGTCGCCCGGGCGCACCGTCGCCAGGGACCGGTGGGCGGCCGCCACGCCGCCCACCGTGAGCGACCGCACCAGCTCGGGCACGAGCCCCTCGACGCGACCGGTCTGCGACGCGGACAGCACCGTCACTAGGCCCTCGTCAGCCGCGTCCGCGGGCGGGGCGACGGCCGCGAGCACCTCCGCGAACCAGTCACGCAGCGCCGGTGAGACGGGCGCGGACGCCGGCAGCGAGGGGGCGCCGTGCGTGATCGCGGCCAGGTAGCCCGCCAGCCAGGCCGTCTCGGCCTCCGTCGGCTGCGCGTCGGGCGGGGGCGGCTGCGGCAGCCGGATGGGCGCGCGCTCGAGCCGGACGGCGCAGACCTTGTACTCCGGCTGGAGGGAGTCCGGATCGACCGCGTCGTTGGTGAGGGCGTTGACCGCCAGCCCCTCCCCCGTCAGCTCGCCCCAGTGCATCGGCGCGAACGACGTGCCGGGGAGGACGCGGTCGGTGACCACGGCCGGGAGGACGGCCTCACCGCGTCGCGAGACCACCCGCACGGACGACCCGTCGCCGAGGCCGAGGCGCGCGGCGTCGGCCGGGTTGACCTCGATGAACGGGTCCGGGTTGAGCCGGTTCAGCCGCGCGACCTTCCCGGTCTTCGTCATGGTGTGCCACTGGTGCGGCAGCCGACCGGTGTTGAGCACGACCGGGAACTCGTCGTCGGGCAGCTCGGCGGCGTCCAGGTGCGGCCGTGCGTGGAACACCGCGCGGCCGTCGGCGGTGGCGAACCGGATCCGCCCGTCGTCGACGTAGCGCACCGGGTTGCGCCGCGCCCCGCCCGGCGGGCAGGGCCACTGCAGCGGCCCTCGCCGCAGGCGCGGGTAGTCGGCGCCACGGAGGTCGTAGCCCGTGGCGGGGTTGGCGAAGGCGCGGATTTCCTCGAAGACCTCCTCGGCACTGGCGTAGGAGAAGGCGTCGCCGAACCCCAGCCGCGCGGCGATGTCGGCGATCAGCCGCCAGTCGGGACGCGCGTCACCGGGCGGCGACCCGGCCGGCCGGCACAGCGTGAGGTTGCGCTCCGAGTTCACCATCACGCCCTCGGACTCGGTCCAGAGCGCCGCGGGCAGGGCGATGTCGGCGTGGGCGAGCGTCTCGCTCGCGGCGTACGCGTCCTGCACGACCACGACGTCGGCCGCGGCGAGGCCCGCGAGCACGGTCGATCGGTTGGCGACCGAGTGCACCGGGTTGGTGCAGATGATCCAGGCCGCACGCACCTCACCGGCCGCGAGCTGCTCGAAGAGGTCGATCGTGCCGCGACCGACGTCGCTGCGGATCGCTCCGGCCGGCAGCCCCCACGCCTGCTCGCAGAACGCACGGTCGTCGGCCGAGACGACCGAGCGCTGGCCCGGGAGCCCCGGTCCCATGTAGCCCATCTCGCGCCCGCCCATGGCGTTCGGCTGGCCGGTCAGCGAGAACGGACCGGAGCCGGTGCGGCAGATGGCGCCGGTGGCCAGGTGCAGGTTGCAGATCGCGTTCGTGTTCCAGGTGCCGTGCGTGGACTGGTTCAGGCCCATCGTCCAGCAGCTCATCCAGTCGCCGGACGCGGCGATCCACGCGGCGACCGTGCGCAGGTCGTCCTCGGCGATCCCGGTCAGCGCGGCGACGCGGGCCGGCGGGTAGTCGGACAGCATCGCCTCGACCTCGTCCCACCCGCGGGTGTGCGTGTCGATGAAGTCACGGTCGACGGCGTCGGCCTCGACCAGCAGGTGCAGCAGCCCGTTGAGGAACGCCAGGTCGGTGCCGGGGCGGATCTGGCAGAACAGGTCGGCCTTGTCGGCGGTGGCGGTGCGCCGCGGGTCGACGACGACGAGCCGGGCACCGGCCTTGACCCGCTCCATCATCCGCAGGAAGAGGATCGGGTGGGCGTCGGCCATGTTCGACCCGATGACCAGGAACACGTCGGCATGGTCGAAGTCGTCGTAGGAGCCCGGCGGGCCGTCCGACCCGAGCGACTGCTTGTAGCCGGTGCCGGCACTGGCCATGCACAGCCGCGAGTTCGACTCGATGTTGACGGTGCGCAGGAAGCCCTTGGCCAACTTCGTGGCCAGGTACTGCGCCTCGAGCGACATCTGGCCCGAGACGTACAGCGCGACGGCGTCGGGACCGTGCTCGTCGATCACGGCGCGGAACCGGGCGGCGGCCTCGTCGAGCGCGGCCTCGATGCCCACCTCGACGCGGTCCGAGCCGCGGTCGGAGCGCACGGACGCCTTCTCCATCCGACCGGGCGCGTTCAGCAGGTCGGCGGTGGTGGCGCCCTTGGTGCACAGGCGCCCGCGGTTGGCCGGGTGGTCGGCGGTGCCGACGGCACCCGTGACCCGCGGCTCGCCGTGGCGGCGCTCGATCTGCAGCGTCAGGCCGCACCCGACGCCGCAGTACCCGCAGACCGTCTCGACCATGCTCAACCCGCTGCCGCCAGCCCGCGCCCCAGCGCCTCGGCGTACCGCCGGACCACGAGCGAGACGAGCCGCGGGTCGGGGCGACGCTCGTCCAGCAGCGGCGCGGTGACCGCGTCGGCACCGGTGCGCGCGATGGCGTCGTGGAAGTGACCCGGGGCCAGCAGGTGGGTGGCGACGACGACGCGACGGCCATGCCGCCGCACCCGGGCGACGACGTCCGACAGCTGCGCACCGCAGTGGCCGACGTGCCCGAGCTCGACCGGACGGCGCAGCCGGGCCGACAGGGCCGCGGCGGTGGCGCGCAGGTCCTCGAGCGCGCGGGGATCGCTGGACGCCGACGCCCCGAGGACCACGACGTCGTCGGCGGCGAGTCCCTTTTCCGCGAGGCGGGACACGAGCAGGTCGGTGACGACGGGGTCGGGTCCGAGGGGCCGCGCGGCGACATGGCCGGGGCGCGCTGCGACGGCGGACGCGATGTCGTGGTGGACGTGGTAGCCGGCCGACAGCAGCAGTGGCACGACCACGGCGGGACGGTCGGCCACGCGGTCCGTGACCTCGGGCAGTGCGGGCTCCTGCACGTCGACCCAGGTCCCCACGACCTCGGTGCCGTGCATCGCACGACGCACGGCCTCCACGAGGTCGGCCACCGCGGCGGCGCCACGGGCCGACCGGGTGCCGTGGCTGCAGGCGATCAGCACCGGACTCATCGGACGGACGACCATGACAGCTCCTCCCGCTCGAGCGGCGCCAGGCGGAAGCCCCGCTTGACGACGGTCTTGACCAGCTCGCGGTCGCCGAGCGCCTCACGCAGCCGACCCACCGCGACGTCGGCGGCGTGGGGGTCGGCGGTGGCCCGCGGCAGCACGGCCAGGACCTGGTCGCGCGTGAACACGGCGCCGGGCTCCGACGCCAGCAGCCGCAGCACCGCCAGGGCGGCGGGCGAGAGGGCGAGGACCTCGTGATCGAGGGTCGCGGCCGTCCCGTGTACCCGCAGCCGGCCCCCGACGACGTCGACCCCGAGGTCCTCGCGGCCGAAGTGGACGACGATCGATCGCACGAGCGCGCCGAGGCGGCCCCGGTCGGGCACGAGCGGCTGGAAACCGGCGACCACGAGCGGCTCGGCGGTGACCGGTCCGACGGCGGCGAGGACGAGCCGGCCCGTGCGCGCGAGCTCCAGCAGCGCCGGCAGCTCGCCGAACTCGCGCACCACCGTGAGCCAGGCGCTCGCACCGGGCGCGGAGGTGAAGACGATGGCGTCGAAGCCGCCGGCCCCGGCGTCGCGGACCGAGCGCTCGACCGCCTCGGGGTCCGGCGGCGGCCCCCACCGGTAGACGACGAGCGTCACCGTCGAGGCGCCGGCGGCGATCACGGCCGACTCGAGGCCGTCGTCGCCGGCTCCGTGGTGCTGGACGGCGATGCGCTGGCCGTCGACCCCCTCGGCCACGAGGTACTCGGCCATCTCGCGCGACGTCTCGGACTCGGCGATCCAGTCGGCCACGAGCCCCGCGGCCTGGATGGCGCCGCGGGCCTTGGGCCCGCGCGCGACGATCCGGGCCTGCGACAGCACGTCGTGCAGCGGCTCGAGCAGGCCCACCGACTCGGCGGTCTCGAGCCAGCTGCGGAAGCCGATCGCGGTCGTCACCACGAGCACGTCCGGCGGGTCGTCGATGAGCTGCTGCGTGCGCCGCACGAGCGTCTCCTCGTCGATGTGCGCCTCGACCCCGAGCGTCGCGGCCGTGTGCACCTGAGCGCCCCGGCGGACCAGCGCGCTGGCCAGGTCGGTGGCGCGGCGCTGGGCGGTGACGAGGATGCGGGTGCCGGCGAGCACGGGTCCGTGGGGCGTCACGCGTCACCCCGTCGCAGCCACACGACGTCGTCGACCACCCGGACGTCCCACCGGCCCAGCGTGACCTCGGGGTCGTCCAGGCACTGCCCGGTCCGCAGGTCGAACACCTGCTTGTGCAGCGGCGAGGCGACCGTCGGCACGTCGCCGCGCGAGCCCACGAGCCCGCGCGCCATGACGTTCGAGCCCGTGAACGGGTCGCGGTGGCCCACGGCGAGGATCTCGTCGGCGAGACGGAAGATCGCGACCTGCTCGCCCTCGACGAGGGCTGCTGCGCCACGGTCGATCCAGAGCCGGTCGACCGTGCACACCGCGATCCACGCCGCTTCGGGCACCAGTGCGGCACTCATGCCGAGACCTCCTTCGTACGGACGGACAGCTCGGTCCCGGCGATCACGACGGGTCCGGCGGGTCGGCGCTGGCCGCGCTCCTCGACGTACGCCAAATCGGGATCCGGCGTGTCCGGGGCGTTCACGAAGGACCCGAACTGGGCCAGCTTCTCGGGGTCGGCCAGGGTCTGGGCCCATTCGTCGGCGTAGTTCTCGACATGCGCGGCCATCTGCGCGTCCAGCTCCTCCCCCAGACCGAGCGAGTCGTTCAGCACGACGTCGCGCACGTGCTCGATGCCGCCCTCGATCGACTCGATCCAGGGCGCCGTCCGCTGCAGCCGGTCGGCCGTGCGCACGTAGTACAGCAGGAATCGGTCGATGGCCCGGACGAGCTCCTCGGTGGTGAGATCCTCGGCGAACAGCTGGGCGTGCCGGGGCGTGAACCCGCCGTTGCCGCCGACGTACATGTTCCAGCCGTGGTCGGTGGCGATCACGCCGACGTCCTTGCCGCGGGCCTCCGCGCACTCGCGCGCGCACCCCGAGACGCCGAGCTTGATCTTGTGCGGCGACCGCAGGCCGCGGTACCGGTTCTCCAGGTCGACGGCCAGCCCGACGGAGTCCTGCACGCCGTAGCGGCACCAGGTCTGGCCGACGCACGACTTCACGGTGCGCAGGCTCTTGCCGTAGGCGTGACCCGACTCGAAGCCCGCGTCGACGAGCCGCTTCCAAATGGCCGGCAGCTGCTCGATGCGGGCGCCGAAGAGGTCGATCCGCTGGCCGCCGGTGATCTTCGTGTAGAGGCCGAACTCGGCGGCGACCTGACCGATGACGATGAGTCCCTCGGGCGTCACCTCGCCGCCGGCGATGCGCGGGACGACCGAGTAGGTGCCGTCCTTCTGCATGTTGGCCATGACGTGGTCGTTGGTGTCCTGCAGCCGCGCGTTCTCGCGGTCGAGCACGTGGCCGCGGCCCAGGCTCGACAGGATCGAGGCCGCGACCGGGCGGCAGATGTCGCAGCCGCTCCCCCGGCCGTGCTTCTCGATCAGCTCGCTGAACGAGCCGATGCCGGTGACGGCGACGATCTCGTACAGCTCGCTGCGGCTGACGTCGAAGTGCTCGCACAGGGCGTTGCTGACGGTGATGCCCTGGGACTCCAGTTCAGCGTTGACGATCTGCTTCACCAGCGGCACGCACGAGCCGCAGCTGGTGCCCGCCTTGGTGCAGGACTTCACCCCCGCGAGGTCGGTGCACTCGCCGCCGCTGATCGCGCAGCGGATCGTGCCCGCCGAGACGTTGTTGCACGAGCAGACCGTGGCCGTGTCGGGCAGCGCGCCGGTCGAGGGCGGCTCGACGCCGTCGGGCATGAGCCACGCGGCCGGGTCGCTGCCGAGCTCGTTGTCGACCATCGGCCGCAGGCTCGTGTACGCCGAGGCGTCGCCGACGAGCATGCCGCCGAGCAGGGTCGAGGCGTCGTCGCTCATGACGAGCTTCTTGTAGACGCCGGCCAGCGGATCGGCGTAGACGACCTCGAGGCTGCCGCCCTTGGCGGCGAACGCGTCGCCGAAGCTGGCGACGTCGACGCCCATGAGCTTGAGCTTCGTCGAGAGGTCGGCGCCGGTGAAGGCGGCCGCGCCGCCGAGCATCCGGTCGGCGACGACCTCGGCCATCGTGTAGCCCGGGCCCACGAGGCCCCAGACCCGGTCGGCGATGCACGCGACCTCGCCGATCGCCCAGATGTGCTCGTCGCTGGTGCGGCAGGCCTCGTCGGCCATGACGCCACCGCGCGGGTGCACCTCCAGCCCGGCCTCCCGGGCGAGCTCGTCGCGGGGGCGCACGCCGGTGGCGAAGACGACGACGTCAGCGGGGATCGTCTCGCCGTCGGCGAAGGTCATGCGGCCGACCTTCTTGGTGCCGCGACCGGTGCGCACGGACGTGGTGGCCGTGGACGTGCGCACCTCGACCCCGAGGCCCTCGATCAGCCGGCGCAGCGCCTGGCCGCCGGCGAGGTCGAGCTGGACGGGCATGAGCCGGTCGGCGAACTCGACGACCGTGCACTCGGCGCCGAGCTCGCGCAGGGCGCCCGCGGCCTCGAGGCCGAGCAGGCCGCCGCCGATGACCACGCCGCGGGCCGGATGGCCCAGCTGCTGCCCCCGGTCGCGCACCCAGGTGCGCAGCTCGGTGACGTCGTCGACCGTGCGGTAGACGAAGCAGCCGGGCAGGTCCGCCCCGTCGACCGGCGGCACGGACGCGTAGGAGCCGGTCGCGAGCACGAGCTCGTCGTAGTGCTCCTGCTTGCCGTGGACCGTGACCGTGCGGGCCTCACGGTCGATGCCGGTGACCCTCGCGTTGCGGTGCAGCCGGACCCCCGGGGCACGCCACAGGGCCTGGTCGCCCAGCAGCAGCTCGTCGGGGTCGGCCACCGTGAAGAAGGAGGTCAGCGCGACCCGGTCGTACGGCGGCCGGCTCTCCTCGCCGAACACGTCGACGTCCCACTGGGCGGTGGCACCCCGCTCGACGAGGGCCTCGACCAGACGACGGGCGACCATGCCGGCACCGACCACGATGAGTCTCTTGCGTTCCATGCCTCCAGCGTCGTCGGCCCAGGTTTCCGGCCCGAACAATGCATGTAACGGACGATGACATCCCTGTCACGACCGCACCGTGGCCGCTGTGAGCAGAACGTTCCCGCCCGGTTACCGGCAGGCGCGGTCGGGTGAAACGCGCCGTTCCTACCGTCGTCGGCATCCGACCCCGCCCTGCGTCAGGAGCGCTGATGACCACCGTGAACAACACCGACCTCTCGACCGGCCTCGTCCACCGCAAGGGGCGCTGGATCGACGGCTGGAACCCCGAGGACGAGTCCCAGTGGGAGGGCCCGGGCCGGGCCATCGCCCGCCGGAACCTCGTCGTGTCCGTCTTCGCCGAGTTCTTCGGCTTCATGATGCTCGGCGTGTGGAGCATCGTCGTCCCGAACCTCGGCGACGCCGGCTTCGACTACACGAGCGACCAGCTGTACTGGCTGATCGCGCTGCCCGGCCTGACGGGTGCGGCCATGCGGATCCTCTACACGTTCATGGTCCCGGTGTTCGGCGGCCGCAACTGGACCGTCATCTCCTCGCTGCTGCTGCTCATCCCGGCCGCGGGCCTGGCCTGGGCCGTGAGCGACCCCTCCACCCCGTTCGCCGTGATGCTGCTGATCGCGTCGCTGGCCGGCTTCGGCGGCGGCAACTTCGCCTCCTCGATGGTCAACATCTCGTTCTTCTACCCGCAGCGCGAGAAGGGCAAGGCGCTCGGCATCAACGCCGCCGGCGGCAACCTGGGCACCGGCATCGTGCAGCTGGTCGTGCCCCTGATCATCACCTCCGGTGCCGGCATCGCGCTGGAGCGCGCCGGCCTGATCTTCATCCCCGCGGCGATCCTGTCGGCGCTGGCGGCCCTCCTGCTCATGAACAACCTCTCCAACGCGGCGTCCGACCTGCGCAGCTACGCCCTGGCCGTCCACAACCACCACACCTGGGTGATCTCGTTCCTGTACATCGGCACGTTCGGCTCGTTCCTAGGCTTCTCGCTGACGTTCCCGACGCTGATGAAGGCCATGCACCCCGACGTGCCGATCGCCGTCGCGTTCCTCGGCGCCGCCACCGGCGCGCTGATGCGCCCGTTCGGCGGCGCGCTGGCCGACCGCCTCGGCGGCACCCGCGTGACGATGGCCTCGTACCTCGCGATGGGCGTCGGTGTCGTCGGGCTCGTGCTGACCCTCGACGACGCCGGATTCGGGCTCTTCCTGGGCCTGTTCCTGCTGCTCTTCGGCGCCGCGGGCATCGGCAACGGGTCGGTCTACCGGATGATCCCGATCGCCTTCCAGATCGGCGTGCGCGACGTCGAGGGACGGGCCCGCGGGCACCGCGCCGCCGCCGGCTGCATCGGCATCGCCGGCGCCGTCGGAGCCCTGGGCTCGTTCTTCGTGCCGCGGACGTTCGCCGAGCTGGGCATCACGGGCGGGCTGTGGGCCTTCGCCGCGGTCTACGCGGTGATGCTCGTCGTGGCCTGGGGCGTCTACGCCCGACCCGGCACCGACACCCACGCGGCCCGGGTCTGAGACGCGCGGGTCACGGCGTCGTGACGTCGCGGCGCCGGAAGGCCCACAGGCCCCACCCGACCGCGCCGGCCGCCAGGGCGAGCTCGACCAGGCCGGGAACCGGGTCGAAGTCCTCGACCGGCACCTCCGGCAGGTGCGAGAACGGCGAGACGGCGTCGACCCAGCTCGGCAGCCGGAGCGTCTCTCCCAGGAGGACCTGGACGACGACGAACGCCACCACGGCCCACGCCAGGAGGGACCGGCGCGGCCACAGCCCGACGACGGCGACCGCAAGGGCGGCCACGACGAGCACCCCCGGCAGGTAGCTCGTCTGGCCGCCCACGTGCTCGACGACCCGGTCCCACTCCCCCGTCCCGACCGCGTAGCCCACGGCCAGGCCCAGACCCATCAACAGCGTCAGCAGCAGGACACCGGCGAAGGCGACCACCGCGGCCGCGGCCATCCACGACGTCCTCCTGACTCCGGTGGCCAGCACCAGCTCGGCGCGACCGGACTCCTCCTCGGCACGCAGGCGGAGCACGGAGGTGACCACGAAGCCGCAGGAGGCCGCGGCCATGAACAAGAAGATGTACCGCAGGAACGCGTCGGTCAGCGCCTGCTCGACGTCCGGGGACGCGCCGATGACCTCGGCGATGTCCGGGTTCGACGCCACCAGATCGGGAATGGTCGGCATCACCGCGCCGTAGAGCAGTCCGAGCGCCGTCAGGCCGACGGCCCACCCGATGAGCAGGCCCCGTTGGAGACGCAGGGTCAGGCCCAGCGGTGTGCCGAGGAAGCGCGAGGCACGCGGCCGGCCGGGGCGCGCCGGAAGCACGCCGCCCGCGAAATCGCGATGGACCGTCAGCCAGCCGGCCACGCCGAGCAGCGCCGCCGTCAGCAGCACGACCGGCACCGCCGGCCACCACTGCTCGGCACCGAACGCGTCCATCCGTTGCGCCCAGCCGAACGGCGACACCCACACGAGTGCGTTGTCCTGCATCGCGCCCACGCCCCGGACCAGGTACCCGACGGCGATCGCGGCGCCCGCGAGCCCGAGCGCCTCACGGGCCGACGTCGCGACCTGCACGGCGACGAGCGTGATCGCGACGTAGCAGAGGCCGAGCAGGGTCAGCCCGGCACCGTAGGTCACGCTGCCGAGGAGGCCCAGATCCACCGCGAGCATCGAGACGGTCGTGACGAGGCCGATCACGAGCGCCGCAGCGACGCCGTAAAGCAGCGCCGCGAGGGTGGCGGCGTGACGACCCACCACGGTCGAACGGACCAGCTCGGCCCGGCCGCTCTCCTCCTCGGCCCGGGTGTGCCGCACCACCAGGAACATCACCATGAGGCAGATGCCCAGCTGGGCCACCTGCGAGATCTCGTTGGCGACGATGCCACCCAAGGTGTCGATGCCCGCCTGACGACCGGACATCAGATGGCTGACGGGACTCGTCCCGACCGCGCCCGCGTACCCGGCGACCTTCTCGGGCGTGTCGTAGAACGATGGGACGGCCAGCGCACTGGCGGTGATCGTTCCCCCGAGACCGACGATCCACGCGGGCAGGATCCAGCGGTCGCGGCGCAGGATGAGCCGGACGAGGTGCCTGGTCCCCGTGAAGGGCGAGCTCACGCCGTCGCCTCCTCGCCGTACTGCCGCAGGAAGAGCTCCTCCAGCGTCGGCGGGTGGACGGAGAGGGAGCGCACCCCGAGCGGTGCGAGCGCCTGCACGGCCGCGTCGAGGTGGACGGAGTCGACGTCGAAGGTGATCCGCGCGCCGACGAACCGCGGGTGGTGGACCCCGTCGACCTCGGCCAGGTGCGCGGCGGACCGGGCGGTCTCGGCGATGACCGTCGTGCGAGTGAGGTGGCGCAACTCGGCCAGCGAGCCGCTCTGCACCACCTGTCCCGCCCGGATGATGCTGATCCGGTCGGACAGCGCCTCGGCCTCCGCCAGGATGTGCGAGCTCAGCAGCACGGTCGCGCCCTCGTCCTTCAGCTCGAGCACAGCCTGCTGGAACTCCTTCTCCATGAGGGGGTCGAGTCCCGAGGTCGGCTCGTCGAGCAGGTAGAGCTCGGCCCGGCTGGCCAACGCGGCGATGAGCGCGACCTTCTGCCGGTTCCCCTTGGAGTAGGTGCGGCACTTCTTCGTCGGATCGAACTCGAACCGCTCGATCGTCTCGGCGCGGCGCCGCTCGTCCAGGCCTCCCCGCAGGCGGGCCAGGACGTCGATGACCTCGCCGCCGGTGAGCCCGGGCCACAGGGCCACGTCGCCGGGCACGTACGCGATCCGCCGATGCAGCTCCGCCGCCTCGCCCCACGGGTCCCCGCCGAGCAGGGTGGCCCGGCCGGAGTCGGCCTTCAGCAGCCCCAGCAGCACGCGGATCGCGGTCGACTTGCCGGCCCCGTTGGGCCCGAGGAAGCCGTGGACCTCACCGGCCTCGACCGTCAGGTCGACACCGTCCAGGGCGCGTACGGCTCCGAAGGTCTTGACGACCCCCTCCAACTCGACTGCGGCCACGCCCTCATCGTGGCACGGCGAGGGTCCTCAGACGACGACGCTAACCAGCTTCGGCGCGCGCACGATCACCTTGCGGACCTCGCGGTCGCCGATCGTGCGGGCCACGTTGGGCTCGGCCAGCGCGAGGGCGGTGAGGTCCTCGTCGCTGATGTCGGCGGGGACCTCGACCTTGCCCCGGACCTTGCCCTGGATCTGCACGACGCAGGTGACGAGGTCCTCGACGAGGTACTGCGGGTCGGCCACCGGCCACGACTCGTAGGTCAGCGTGTGCTCGTGGCCCAGCCGCGACCACAGCTCCTCGGCGACGTGGGGCGCCACCGGCGCGAGCATCAGCACGAGCGACTCGATGACCGAGCGCGAGCGGACCGACTCCTTGGTCAGGTGGTTGGTCAGCTCGATCAGCTTGGCGATCGCGGTGTTGAAGCGCAGCTCGCCCATGTCCTCGGTGACGCCGTCGATCGCCCGGTGCAGGGCGCGCAGCGTGGCGGTGTCGGGCTCGCTGTCGTCGACGACGACCTCACCGGACTCCTCGTCGACGACGAGACGCCAGACCCGCTGCAGGAACCGCTGCGAGCCGACGACGGCGCGCGTGTCCCACGGCCGCGACTGCTCGAGCGGGCCCATCGACATCTCGTACACGCGCAGGGTGTCGGCGCCGTAGGCGTCGTACATGTCGTCGGGCGTGACGGAGTTCTTCAGGCTCTTGCCCATCTTCCCGTACTCACGGTTGACCGGCCTGCCCTCGAAGAACCACTGGCCGTCGCGCTCCTCGACCTCGTCGGCCGGGACGTAGACGCCGCGCTCGTCGGTGAACGCGTACGCCTGGATGTAGCCCTGGTTGATGAGCCGCTGGAACGGCTCCTCGGAGCTGATGTGGCCCAGGTCGAACAGCACCTTGTGCCAGAAGCGCGCGTACAGCAGGTGCAGCACCGCGTGCTCGACGCCGCCGACGTAGAGGTCGACGCCACCGGCCTCGCCGGGGGCCTTCGGGCCGAGCCAGTAGCGCTCGTTCTGCGGATCGGTCAGGACGTCGGTGTTGGTCGGGTCGGTGTACCGCAGCTCGTACCAGCTGGAGCCGGCCCAGTTCGGCATCGTGTTGGTCTCGCGGCGGTAGCGCTTCGGGCCGTCGCCGAGGTCGAGCTCGACCTCGACCCACTCGGGCACGCGGGCCAGTGGCGGCTCGGGCATGCTCGTGGCGTCGTCGGGCTCGAACGTCTTGGGCGAGTAGTCGGGCACCTCGGGCAGCTCGACCGGCAGCATCGAGTCGGGCAGCGCGATGGCGCGGCCGTCCTCGTCGTAGACGATCGGGAAGGGCTCGCCCCAGTAGCGCTGCCGGCTGAACAGCCAGTCGCGCAGCCGGTACGTCGTGGTGCCCTCGCCCAGCCCGCGCTGCTCCAGCCACGCGATGATCGCGCTCTTGGCCTCGTCGACACCCAGGCCGTCGAGGCTGACGCCCTCGTCGCCGAACGTGTCGGTGTTGTCGGAGTTGATCGCGACGCCGTCGCCGGTCCAGGGCAGGACCTCGTCCTCGGGCGACTGCACGACCGGGACGATGCGCAGGCTCAGCTCGGTGGCGAACTCGAAGTCGCGCTCGTCGTGCCCGGGCACGGCCATGATGGCGCCCGTGCCGTAGCCCATGAGGACGTAGTCGGCGATGAAGACGGGGACGGCCTCGCCGTTGACGGGGTTGGTGGCGAAGGAGCCGGTGAAGACGCCGGTCTTCTCCTTGTTCTCCTGGCGCTCGACGTCGGTCTTCGCGGCGGCCGTGCGGCGGTACTGCGCGATCGCGGTGATCGGGTCGGGAGCGCCCCCGGTCCAGCGCTCGTCGACGGCGTCGGGCCACGTCTCGGCGGCCAGGTCGTCGACCAGCGGGTGCTCGGGCGCCAGCACCATGTACGTGGCGCCGAACAGCGTGTCGGGACGCGTCGTGAAGACCTCGACGGGCCCGGCGGCGGACTCGAAGCGCACCTGCGCGCCGTGCGAGCGGCCGATCCAGTTGCGCTGCATCATCTTGACCGGCGTGGGCCAGTCGACCCGCTCGAGGTCGTCGATCAGCCGGTCGGCGTACGCCGTGATCCGCATCTGCCACTGGCGCAGGTTGCGCTTGAAGACCGGGAAGTTGCCGCGCTCGCTGCGGTTGTCGGCCGTGACCTCCTCGTTCGCCAGCACGGTGCCCAGGCCCGGGCACCAGTTGACCGGCGACTCGCTGATGTAGGCCAGCCGGTACTGGTCGATGACCGCGGGGTCGTCGGTGCCCAGCTCGTCGATCAGCTCGGCGATGGGGCGCGCCTTGCCCTGGTCGGCGTCGTACCAGGAGTTGAAGATCTGCAGGAAGATCCACTGCGTCCAGCGCATGAACTCGGGATCGATCGTGGCGAAGGAGCGGCGGTTGTCGTGGGCCAGGCCCAGCCGGCGCAGCTGACGCCGCATGTTGGCGATGTTCTCGAGCGTCGTCTCGCGCGGGTGGCGGCCGGTCTGGACGGCGTAGATCTCGGCCGGCAGGCCGAAGGCGTCGTAGCCCAGCGCGTGCAGCACGTTGTCGCCCTGCATCCGGCGGAAGCGGCCGACGACGTCGGTGGCGATGTAGCCCAGCGGGTGGCCGACGTGCAGGCCCGCACCGGAGGGGTACGGGAACATGTCCATCAGGAAGTACTTGGAGCCGTGCGCGTTGTGCCGCGGGTCGTCGGTGGCGAGCTCGCCGACGGGGTTGGGCGCCTCGAACGTGCCCTCGGCCTCCCAGCGGTCCTGCCACGCCGTCTCGATCCGGCCGGCGTACTCACTGGTGTACCGATGTGCCGCACCCTCCGGTGCCGCGCCCTCCACACTGTCCTGGTTGCTCACCGGTCAAGGTTATCCGCAGGCCTCCCGGCTCCCGCGCGCGCTCCGCGTCGTCCGTCGCCTCCTACGAGTTGCCCAGTGCGCAGAAGGTCTCGACCTTCTTGGTGGGCCCCGACACGATCAGCTCGTCGGACGCCGCGATCGACGTCTCGGGCCGCGCGTACGTGAAGTCCTCGCCGCGGCGCTTGACGCCGACGACCGTGACGCCGAACCGCGCCCGCAGCTGCGACTCGAGCAGGGTGCGCCCCGCCGCCAGCCGCGGTGCGCGCGTGCGCGCGATCGAGAAGCCGTCGTCGAACTCGATGTAGTCGATCATCGCGCCGGTGACCATGTGGGCCACACGCTCGCCCATGGCCGACTCGGGTCGCACGACGTGCGTGGCGCCGACGCGCTCGAGGATGCGGGCGTGCTTGGCGTTGATCGCCTTGGCCCAGACCTCCGAGACGCCCAGCTCGACGAGGCTCAGCACCGTGAGGACGCTGGCCTCGATGTCGGTGCCGATGCCCACGACGGCGCGGTCGAACTGCTCGGCGCCGATCTGGCGCAGGGCCTCGGTGTCGGTGGTGTCGGCCGACACGACGTGGGTGAACTCGCTGGCGAAGCGCTGCACCAGGTTGGCGTCCTCGTCGACGCCCAGGACGTCGTGGCCGAGCCGGACCAGCGACCGCGCGACGGCGGAGCCGAACCGACCCAGTCCCACGACGAGGACGGGCGCGGTGAGGGAGTCGTTGTTAGCCAATGATCGGTTGCTCCTCGGGAAGGTGATACCTGGATTGGCGTCGCCGCAGCACGAACGCGGAGGCTGCCGTAATCGTGCCCACTCGGCCGATGAACATCAAGACGATGAGCACCAGGCGTCCGGGCAGATTGAGGTCGGGGGTGAGGCCGGTCGACAGACCCACGGTGCCGAAGGCCGACGCGGACTCGAACAGTCCGTCGGCGAACGTGACGGCCGAGAACATCATCAGCAGCATCGCGCCGGCCGTCACGAGGCCCACGGCGATCAGGGCGATGCTCAGCGCCGTGCGGATCGTGCGCGAGTTGATCGCCCGGCTGCCGATGCGCACCTGCTCCTCGCCGCGCAGCTCGGCCAGGATGACGTAGCCCAGCAGCAGGAACGTCGTGACCTTGATGCCGCCCGCGGTCGAGGCGCTGCCGCCGCCGATGAACATCATGATGACCGCGGTGAACAGCGTGACCGGCTCGACCTGGCCCCAGTCGAAGCTGTTGAAGCCGCCGGACCGCGGCATGATGCCGCCCTCGACGCCGGTGACGAGCTTGTCGATCGGGCTCAGGCCGCCGATCGTCGCGGGATTGTTCCACTCGACCGCCACGAACAGGGTCGAGGCCACGACCAGCAGGAACAGCGATCCCCACACCGTCAGGCGGGTGTGGATCGTCCAGGTCCTGGGCGAGCGCCACTCCTGGTAGAGCTCGGCCAGGACGGGGAAGCCCACGCCGCCGGCGAAGACCGCCACCGAGATCGGCAGGATCACCGCGTAGTCGCCGGCGTAGCCGGTGAGGCTGTCGGCGTGCAGCGAGAAGCCGGCGTTGTTGAAGGCCATGACGGCGTCGAACACGCCGTGCCACAGCGAGTAGGCGAACGAGTCGAAGTAGTGCGTCGAGTACCGCAGCGTGAGGACGACCGCCGTGACGCCCTGGAACACCAGCATCGTGAAGGCGACACGCTTGAACAGCGGGCCGACGTCGCCCAGGCTCACGACGTGCATGTCGGTCTGGGCCGCGAGCCGGGTGCGCAGGCCCAGGCGCCCACCGACGAACAGGCCCAGCACGGTCGTCATGGCGATGATGCCGATGCCGCCGATCTCGACGAGCACGAGGATGATCGCGTGGCCGATCGGCGACCAGTAGCTGCCGGTGTCGACCGTGGCGAGGCCCGTCACCGTCACCGCCGAGGTGGCCGTGAAGAAGGCGTCCATGAACGACGGATCGCGCTCTCCCTCACGCGCGAAGGGCATGAGGAGCATCAACGTGCCGAGCACGATGAGCGAGAGGAAGGCCAGCGGCAGCAATCGCACGGGGTGGGCGATCGACGCCGGGAGGCGAAGACGACGGCGCCAGGGCACGCCCCGACGGTACACGGGTCCGTCGGGACCGACGCGGTAGATTGCCGCCATGGCTTCCCCGGCTCGATTCCTGCGTGTCCTCGCGTCTCGAGTGGGTCACAGCTCGGAGCTGCCGGGACTGTTGCTGGTCAACGTGCTGCCCCTCCTGGCGTTGCTGCTGGTGATCGTGGGACAGGACCTCGCCGCCGTCATCGCCGTGCTCGCCTCCGCCGCGGCCGAGTGGTGGCTCGAGCGCCACTCCCCCGTGTCGGCGATGCTGCTGCGCCAGGCCACCGCCGGACCGCCGCTGCGCTTCGCGGTGCGGGTGCTCATCTCGCTGCTGGCGACGACGCAGTTCCACGACCGCGCGGCGCAGGACGCCTTCGCCGTCGTCGCGATCCTCGTCGTCTCGGGCCTGTGCGGCCGTGCCCTGCACGCCGAGTACCGCCGGATCGGCCCCCTCAAGCCGATGCGCACCCGGCACATCCCCGGCGCCACGCGCATCGACGAGGAGCCGACCAGCCGGCCCGCCCTCGCGACGCTGGTCCAGCTGGCCGCCCTCGCGCCCGCCGTGCTCGGTGCGACGTGGTGGGTGGTGCTGCTCGTCGGCGTGGCCGCCTTCGCCGCCCTGCTGGCCGGCACGATCCCCGACTTCCTCACCAGCTGGCGGATGCGGACGGCCAAGCGCGCCACCGGGTTCACCCCGCAGCTGTCCGCCGTCCAGGCGTTCCTCGACGAGTACCGGCCCGAGGTCATCGTCCACCTCTCGGGTCCCGACACCGCGGCCTACCAGATCAACACGTGGATCGAGTCGCTCGAGGCGCTCGACCAGCGGGTGTTCGTGGTGCTGCGCGACCATCCCCTGTTCGAGAAGATGGCCGCCTCCACCCTGCCGACGCTGTCGCTGCCGGCGCCTGGCGAGCTGCTCATGCTCGACTTCTCGATGGCCAAGGTCGCGCTCTACCCGGCCAACACCGGCAACAACATCCACCTGCTGCGCCTGCCCACGATGATGAGCGCGTTCATCGGGCACGGCGACAGCGACAAGAGCGCCTCCAACAACCCGTTCTCGCGGGTCTACGACGAGCTCTGGGTCGCCGGTGAGGCCGGCGCCGACCGCTACCGCCGATCGGGCCTGCACATCCCCGAGGACCAGTTCCGGTTCGTCGGGCGGCCGCAGGCGCACGCGATCCGGCCGACCCCGCGCGTGGGCGACGCCGAGGTCCCGACCGTGCTCTACGCCCCGACCTGGGAGGGCGTGAACCAGCACCAGGAGTACTCGTCCCTGCGCGCCATCGGCGTGAAGCTCGTCGACGCCCTGCTCGCCGACGGCTCGGTGCGCGTCGTCTACAAGCCGCACCCGTTCACCGGCCAGCGCGACGCCAAGTACCGGGCCGCGCACGCCGCGCTCGTCCGCCGCCTGGACGAGGCGAAGCTGCGCACCGGCATCGACCACCGGGTCGTGATGAAGGGCTCGCTGACCGACTGGATGAACCAGTCCACCGCCCTGGTCAGCGACATCTCCAGCGTGCTGTCGGACTGGCTGGCCGGCGAGAAGCCGTACGCGGTCTTCAACCACACCGGCGTCAGCACCAAGCAGTTCCGCGAGGAGTACCCGTCGAGCGCCGCCGCGACCCTCCTCGACCGCGACGCGCACGGGGTCGACGAGCTCCTCGAGGTCGTCACGGGTCGCGGGCCCGACCAGCTCTCGGAGTACCGGTCCAAGCTCGCGACGTACCTGCTCGGGCCGCCCGAGCAGCGCACGATCGAGGCCTTCCGCGAGGCCGTCACCGCCTTCGTCGCCCGCTCCGAGCGTGAGCGGTCCGTCTACCGGACGGACCTCACCGATAGCCTGTGACGGTGAGTTCGACGACCGGCCCCCTGGCGATCGCCATCGTCACGTTCAACCGATCCGCACTGCTCGACGAGCTGTTGCAGAGCGCGTCGACGATGACGACGGCGCCCGATCGCATCATCATCGTCGACAACGCCAGCACCGATGACACGCAGGCCGTCGTCGCCGCCTGGCAGTCGCGGTTCAACCCCGGCGTGGTCGTCAACCACCGCATGGAGACCAACACCGGCGGCGCCGGCGGCTTCAGCGAGGGCACCAAGGTCGCCCTCGAGCTGGGCGCCGAGTGGGTCTGGCTGATGGACGACGACGTCGAGATCCTGCCCGACGCGCTCGAGCGCTTCGCCCCGTGGATGGAGCGGTTCAAGGTCATCCACGGCCGCCGCTACGACGTCGACGGCACCCCGTTCTACTGGCAGGCCAAGTTCAACCAGTTCCTCGGCGTGCCGCTGCCCTACTCGGTGAAGACGTTCAACACCGACGGATACGCCGTGACCAACTCCGGCACCTTCGAGGGCATGCTCGTGCACGCCGACGTGGTGCGCCGCATCGGCCTGCCCGACCCGCGCTTCTTCATCTCGTGGGACGACGCGATCTACGCCTGGCTGGCCTCGCTCGAGACCGAGGTCGTCTACGTCGACGAGTTCGTGCTGCAGAAGAAGCGCGAGCAGAAGCAGGTCAGCCTCGGCGTGCGGCACCTCAACGACTCCAGCCCCTTGGCGAAGTACCACGTGATGCGCAACCGGGCCTACGTCGGCCGGTACTTCGAGCAGCACGGCCACCTCAACCGGGTCGGCTTCGCGCTCGGCACCTTCCTGACGTTCGCGAAGGAGATCGTGCGGCTGATCGTGGTCGAGCGCTCCGCCAAGGGCTTCCTGTCGCTGGTCCGGGGATGGCGCGACGGCCGCAAGATCTGGGCCGACCGCTCGTGGCAGCCGATGCCCGCGCTGACGGAGGGCGGCCATGACTGACGTCCTCGTGGTCGGGTCGGGCTTCTTCGGCCTCACCGTCGCCGAGCAGCTGGCCAACGACCCCGGGCTCAAGGTGCACGTCATCGACCGGCGCTCGCATCTGGGCGGCAACGCCTACAGCGAGGCCGAGCCCACCACGGGCATCGAGGTGCACCGCTACGGCGCCCACCTGTTCCACACGTCCAACGAGCGGGTCTGGGACTACGTCAACCGCTTCACGACGTTCACGGGCTACCGCCACCACGTCTACTCGACGTACCGGGGCGAGGTCTACCCGCTGCCGATCAACCTCGGCACGATCAACCAGTTCACCCGGTCGGCGATGGGGCCGGACGCGGCGCGCGAGTGGGTCGCCGAGCAGGCGGGCATCGGTCTCTCGGGCGGCGCCGCGGCGGCGACGAACCTCGAGGAGAAGGCGATCAGCCTGATCGGGCGTCCGCTCTACGAGGCGTTCATCCGGGGCTACACCGCCAAGCAGTGGCAGACCGACCCCACCGAGCTCTCGGCCGACATCATCACGCGGCTGCCCGTCCGGTACACGTACGACAACCGCTACTTCAACGACACGTACGAGGGCCTGCCCACCGACGGGTACACCGCGTGGCTCGAGCGCATGGCCGACCACCCGAACATCACGATCGGCCTCGACACCGACTTCTTCGACGAGAGCCAGCCGTACAACAAGACGTCCAGCGTGGGCCAGCTGCCGGTGATCTACACGGGCCCGCTCGACCGGTACTTCGACCACGCCCACGGCCCGCTGGGCTGGCGCACGCTCGACTTCGAGTCCGAGGTGCTGCCGATCGGCGACTTCCAGGGCACGCCGGTGATGAACTACGCCGACGAGGACATCGCGTACACGCGCATCCACGAGTTCCGGCACTTCCACCCCGAGCGCGACTACCCCACCGACGCCACCGTGATCATGCGCGAGTTCAGCCGCTTCGCCAACGCCGGCACCGACGACGAGCCGTACTACCCCGTCAACACCGCCGCCGACCGCACGGCCCTGAAGGCCTACCGCGAGCTGACCCAGGCCGAGTCCGGCGTGCACTTCGGCGGGCGCCTGGGCACCTACCAGTACCTCGACATGCACATGGCGATCGCGTCGGCGCTCTCGATGGTCGACAACGTCCTGAGGCCGGGACTCGTCCGTGGCTGACTCGCGGGTGGGCCTGGTCCCCCGCCTGCGCCAGTGGGCGATCAGCCGGATCCGGCACTCGCGCTTCCTGCCCGTCGGCATGCCCGACAAGCGCACCGACCAGCACCGGCTCGGCCGACCGTTCACGCAGTCGGTGCTGGTCTACTTCCCCAACGGCGCCGACGCGCTGTACCAGCTGCGCCCGTGGTTCGCGGCCCTGAAGGCCCTCGATGCGGCGCACGGTGTGGTCGCGGTGTTCAAGGACTCGCGCACCGCCGCCGTCGTACGGGCCGAGTCGGGCCTGGACTGCGTCACCCTGGCCCGCTACGGCCAGCTGGACGAGATCCTCGCCCTCAGCGACGTGAAGCTGGCGCTGTACGTCAACCACGACCCGGTCAACTTCGAGTGCCTGCGGTTCACCTCGCTCGTGCACGTGTACCTGGGGCACGGCGACAGCGACAAGGGCGTGTCGGTGTCGAACCAGGTCAAGGCCTACGACTTCTGCTTCCTGGCCGGACAGGCGGCACTGGAGCGCACCAGTGTGGGCGTGATGCTCTACGACGCGCCCGAGCGCTCGGTGCTGATCGGCCAGCCACAGCTCGACGCCCCCGCGCCCGCCGGCCGGCCCGACCCGTCCCGCCGCACCGTTCTCTACGCACCCACGTGGGAGGCCTCGCAGCCGTCGGTCTCGTACGGGTCGCTCGTGACGCACGGCGCCGGGATCCTCGACGCCCTCGCGGGCACCTACCGGGTGATCTACCGCCCGCATCCGCTCAACGGCGTGATCGACTCGGCCTACGGCGAGGCCGACGCCGCGGTGCGGGCTCTCGCCGACCGGGTGGACACGGACGTGCCGTTGGAGCGCTCGTTCGCCGACGCCGACCTGCTGATCACGGACGTCTCGGCGGTCACCCTCAACTGGCTGCCCGGCGGCAAGCCGGTGCTGGTCACCCGCCCGCGCGTGCCCGTGCCGCCGTCGCGCCTCATGGACACGCTGCCCCTGCTGGCGGCGGACGCGGATGTGGCCGCCGCGGTGGCCGAGCACCTGTCCGCCGACCCCACCGCGGCCGCGCGCCGTGAGCTGATCGAGTACTACCTCGGCGACACGAGCCCCGGCGTGGCCACCGCCAACTTCCTCGCCGCGTGCGCGCGGCTGATGGACCTGCGGGACTCCACCTGGACCGCCCACCGCGCCCGAGGCGCGACGGGTCCCTGACTCACCTCGTCAGGCGGCGAGGGGTCGGTAGCGGTGGTTGCGTTGCCAGCTGCCCTTGAGGCGGAACTCGGGCATGCCGTCGGTGAAGCGGATGGGGATGCCGACGTCGTGCACCCGGTGGTGATGGTGGCTGCACAGCAGGACTCCGCTGTCGAGGTCGGTGGGTCCGCCGTGTGACCACGGGATCGTGTGGTGCGCCTCGGTCCATCCCGGTGGCCGGTCGCAGCCGGGGTACGCGCACCCGTGGTCGCGCTGGGCCAAGGCGATCCGTTGGGCGGCGGTGTGGTGTCTCTTGGCTCGGCCCTCGTCGAGCACCTGGGACTGGCCGTTCATGACCACCGGCAGGATCCCGGCGTCGCAGGCCAGCTTGCGGAGCTGCCCGGCGGAGATGCTGGTGCCGAACTCGGTGACGCCGGCGCGGTCGGTCTCGCCACGGAGCGTGGCCTCGTCGACCGTGACGACGAGGGTGGCGGCGACACCGCCGTGGTTGCCGTAGCAGTCACGGGGCAGGTGCCGGATGACCTCGGCGAACGCCTCCCCGGCCCTCTCCCGCGGGGTGCAGGCCGCATCGTCAGCAGCGGCCTCGGTGAGGGCGCGCCTACGGGGGCTGGTCTTGGAGTCGATCACCGCGCGCAGCATGTCGGCCGTCACGGCATCGGTCTTGCCGCCGAACGACACCAGGCCGGTGTGCTCGTCGGGGCGGCCGATCCAGAACTCCCTCAGGTGCCGCTGCGCGGACTCCTCACGCTTCAGCGCGGCGTCCTCGATCGCATCGGCGCGCTTGACGTCGATGATCTCGATCGCGCGCTTGGCCTTGCGGGTGAGCTGTTCGGCCGACATCACCTGAGCTGCGGCCGTCAGGTCGGCCTCGACCTGGTCGCGCTGCCCACGCGTCAACCCCGCGGGCAGCTCCTCCAGCGCATCGGTGACGATCGCCGCCTTGCGCGTCGACATCCCCGGCTTGGCCAGCGCCTTCTTGACCTGGGGTGCGTCCTCGACCCGGTTCGCGAGCCGGATCTGCTGTGCCGCCTCACGACGCGTCACCCCCGACCCGTCGGCGACCAGGGCCGTCAGATCGGAAGCATCCGTGACGCGGTGAGCCTTCTGACGGCCCGCCTCCGCCAACAGCGCCAGGTTCAGCGCATCCGCCTCACGGCGGATCGCCTGGACGGCCGCGGCCTCCTCCGTCAGCTGCTCCGGCGTCAGGACGCTCAGGTCACGCGAGCGCGCTTCAGCCAGGAACCGCTGTCCCGACCTGAGCCCGCCGATGACGTCCACGAAATCCCCCGATTCCTTCGAACTGATGTTCCAAGACTAGGCGGTTGGGCCCAACAGGGCAAGCATTCCTTGCGGGCGTCTCGAGTCCTGGGACATCATCTCTGGATGACTGCTCTGGGACCCGATGACGGACCGTTCTTCCACGGCACGAAGGCCGCTCTCGCGCCGGGCACGCTCCTCGTGCCGGGACGGACCTCGAACTTCGGTGAGAACCGCACCGCGGGCCACCTCTACTTCGCCGCCACACTGGACGCAGCCGTCTGGGGCGCGGAGCTGGCTGCCGGGGCGGGACGCGGGCACGTCTACCGGGTGGAGCCGACGGGCCCGTTCGAGGACGACCCGAACCTGACGGACAAGAAGTTCCCGGGCAACCCGACGCGCTCGTACCGCAGCAAGGACCCCGTCCGTGTCCTCGAGGAGGTCCCGGAGTGGGAGGGTCACGCGCCGGAGGTGCTCCAGCACATGCTCGACATGCTCGCCGAGCGCCGGCGCACCGGCGACTGGGACATCGACGACTGACGCGTCAGCTCGGCGACCACTGCGGATCGCGCCCCGAGAGCGCGACCATGCGGTTGAAGACGGAGACGTCGTCATCGGCCCCGGCAGCCGGTTGCCCCTCGGGCACCTCGTCGTGCTCCACGGCCTCGAGGAACTCCAGCGACGCGGCGAAGACCTCGGGGTCGATCGAGTCGATCGGATAGTCCTGCCCGGTAGCCCGAGCGAGGTCCCAGCCGTGCAGCACCAGCTCGTCGAGCGTGATCCGCCCCGCGGTCTCCGCAGGTCCCTCGAGCCCTCCTCCCCTCGTCGTCCCCCCCCACGCCGACTCCTCCCGCCAGGCCTGCACCAGTTGGGGCACCTGCTCCTCGATCGCGGCGCGCCAGCCGTCCTCCAGCCCGGGCCAGTCGTTCACGTGGAGATTCACCTCCGTCAGCGGACCGAAGTCCTTCTCCGCCGTGGCTCGGAGCACCCGGGTCACCGTGACGAGGTGTTGGAGCAGCTCCCCCACGGTGCGGTCGTGGTACGGCGTCGGTCGGTCGAGGTGCTCGTCCCGGACCCCGGCGAGGATCGTCAGCAGGGTGGTACCGGCGGGTTCGAGGTCGATTCGATGGGTCATGTCTTGCAGTCTCGCCCGCGAACGTGCTCAAGGGAACCCTCAGTCCGTCGCGACGGCGCGGCCTACACTCGCCAGATGAGCAGGATCTTCACGATGAGCGTCGCGTCGGTGTACCCCCACTACGTCACCAAGGTCGAGAGGAAGGGCCGCACGACGGCCGAGCTGAACGAGGTCATCGAGTGGCTCACCGGCTTCGACGAGTCGGCCCTGCAGCAGCACCTCGACGCCGGGACGACGTTCGAGGAGTTCTTCGCGGCGGCGGACGTCAACCCGAACGCCTCGCTGATCACCGGCGTCGTGTGCCACGTGCGGGTCGAGGACGTCGAGGACCCGCTGATGCAGAAGATCCGCTACCTCGACAAGCTCGTCGACGAACTGGCGAAGGGCAAGGCCATGGAGAAGGTCCTGCGCCGCTGACTCAGCTCGGCGCCCACTGCGGGTCGCGGCCGGCGCGAGCGACCAGCCGGTCGAGCAGCGGCGCGTCGTCGGCGACCTCCACCGCCGGGCCGAAGAGTCCCGGCGTCCCCGACGCCTCGAAGGTGCTGACGAACCCCAGGCACGCCTCGGCGGTGTGGTCGTCCAGCTCGTACGACTGCCCGGTGGCGCGGGCGAGGTCCCACCCGTGCAGCACCAGCTCGTCGAGCGCCACCCGACCGCACACCTCCCCCGGCAGGTCGATGCCGCCGGCGCGCGTCATTCCCTGCCACGCGGACGTGCGCCGCCACGCCTCCACCATCGCGGGCACCTGCTCCTGCAGGGCCTCACGCCAGCCGTCCTCCAGCTCGGGCCAGCCGTCGCCGTCGGGACTCGTGTCCGTGAGGGGGCCGAAGTCCTTGCCGGCTGCCGCCCGGAAGGCGAGCGACAGTCCGACGAGGTGCTGGATCAGCTGCCCGACGGTGCGGCCCTCGCAGGGGGTCTCGCGGTCGAGGTCGGCGTCGCTCACCCGGGACAGCGGTGCGAGGAGGGCCAGTCCGGCCGGTCCCAGGTCGATGGTCGTCATGGTGGCAGTCTGACCCGAGACGATGGTCGGCGAAAGTTCTGGCGGGTAGCGTCGCCACCATGACCTGGCCGCGCGTGGGAGAACTGCGCTCACTCGAACTCGGCGCACCCGGTGAGATGCGCGCCCGCCTCAACGGCCTCGTGCTGGCCGGGCAGAAGCGCGCGACCGCCGGACTCCTGCGCGAGTACCGCGAAGAGGACGAGGAGTTCGAGCACGTCGGCGAGCGCCTCGCCCTGCTGGACGACGACGGCCGGCAGATCGCCACGATCGAGGTCACCCGGGTCGAGCAGCACCCGTTCGGCGAGGTCCCGTGGGAGTTCGCCGCGGCCGAGGGCGAGGGTGACGCCGACATCGACCAGTGGCGCGCGGGTCACCGGGAGTTCTGGTCGTCCTTCGGCACCCCCGTCGAGGACGACGAGACGACCGTCTGCATCTGGTTCCGGCTGGTCTGAGCGGTCAGGAGCGGTTCTCGCCCTCCCGTTGGTCCTCGCCCTGAGCAGCCATGACCTTGACGAGCTCGTCCTGCAGGTGCGGGCCCAGCTCGCCCCAGCCGGGCTCGTAGCCGTAGAGCTCGCGCAGCGACACCGCGGAACGCTGGCCCTCGAGGATGTCGATGTCGTCGGCGGTGATCATCCCCGGGTGCACGACGCCCACGGCCTCGGCGACCTTCAGCAGGTCGCGCCGCAGCGACAGGACGTAGTTCGCCAGCCGCTGCTTCTTGAGCGTGGGGTCGAGCCCGCGGGTGTAGCGCGGGTTCTGGGTGGCGACGCCCACGGGGCAATGGTCGGTGTGGCACTTCTGCGCCTGGATGCAGCCGATCGAGAGCATCGCCTCGCGGCCCACGTTGACCATGTCCGCGCCGAGGGCGAAGGCCACGAGCGCGTTCTCGGCCAGGCCGAGCTTGCCCGCCCCGATGAAGGTGACGTCGTCCGACAAGCCGGCGGCGTCGAACCGCTTGCGGACCTCGGTGAACGCGATCCGGAAGGGGTAGGCCACCGAGTCGGCGAAGATCATCGGCGCCGCGCCCGTGCCGCCCTCGCCTCCGTCGATGTTGACGAAGTCGACGCCCCGGGTGCGCGGCAGCATCTGCTCGACGAGCTCGTCCCAGAAGCTCAGGTTGCCGACGGCCGACTTGATGCCGACGGGCAGGCCCGTGGCGTCGGCGACGGTCTCGACGAAGTCCAGCATCGAGTCCACGTCGTGGAAGGCGGTGTGCCGGCTCGGCGAGACGCAGTCGACGCCCTCGGGGATGCCGCGGATCTCGGCGATGGTCCGGTCGACCTTGGCGCCGGGCAGCATGCCGCCCAGGCCCGGCTTGGCGCCCTGCGACAGCTTGATCTCGATGGCGCGCACGGGCGCCGACTGCACGAGGTCGACGAGGCGGCCCAGGTCGAAGCGCCCCTGCTCGTCGCGGCAGCCGAAGTACGCCGTGCCGATCTGGAAGATCAGGTCGCCGCCGTTGAGGTGGGCCGGCGCGATCGACCCCTCCCCCGTGTTCTGCATGCACCCGGCGATCGCCGCGCCCTGGTTCAGCGCCTGCAGCGCGGGGGCCGAGAGCGACCCGAAGCTCATCGCCGATATGTTGACGACCGACTGTGGCCGGAACGCCAGACGCCGTCCGCGCGGCCCGCCCAGCACCTTCGCGGACGGCAGGGGAACGCCCTCACTGCCGTGGCGGGAGGTCGTGGCGCCGGGCCCGGTGAACGTGCGGTGCTTGATGATCGGGTACCCCGACACCCGCTCGACGTCGTTGTCGGTGCCGAACCCGAAGTAGCTGTTCTCGCCCTTGGAGCTGGCGTACACCCAGCGTCGCTGGTCGCGCGAGAACGGGCGCTCCTCGTCGTTGCTGGTGACGATGTACTGCCGCAGCTCGGGGCCGACCGTCTCGACCCAGTACCGGAAGTGGCCGATGATCGGGAAGTTGCGCAGGATCGCGTGCTTCTTCTGGGTGAGGTCGTGCACGACGACCCCGCCGAGCGCGGCTGCCGCGACTCCCGCGATCTTCGCGCCCGTCCGACGTCCCGTCCCTGTGCCTGGTTCCATCCCTCAGGTCTAACCCCGCGCGCGGTCGCTGTCGACTTCAACGACCATCCGGACGTTCCGCGGGTCCACAATGGGCAGAAGCGGCCCGTCCCGGCCGGAGGCGGAAGCCGCAAAGGAGACGTGAGATGTCGAAGTTCCTGATCTCGTTCGCCGAGGGCGCGATGAAGATCCCCGACGAGGACGTACCTGCCGTGACCGGAGCGGCGCACGCGATCGTCGAGGAGGCCAAGCAGGCCGGCACCTGGGTCTTCGGTGGCGGCCTGCTGCACCACGAGGAGGCGTACACCGTGGGGCCCGACGGCGTCGTCGCCGACGGCGCCCATCCCGACCGGCGCGGTCACCTCGCCGGGCTGGCCGTCATCGACGTCGACTCGATGGAGGACGCCCTGGAGTGGGCGGCCCGGATCTCGGCCGCCTGCCGGTGCCACCAGGAGGTGCGCGAGTTCCTACCCGAGCGCGACGAGTGAGTGGTCGACGTCGTCTCCCCCGCCGAGCGCGGTGCAGTCGACCTCGACGGCCCCCAGCCCCGCGAGCACCTCGCCGGGACGACGGTCTCCGGTGAACGCGTCCCAGTGCCGCCTCCCGATCGCGACGGGATGACCGGGTCGTCCGGCGTAGGTGGCCCGGGCCACCGTCGCCTCGCCGGACCTCGCCAGCACCCGCGCCACCGCCTCCGGCACCAGCCCCGGCAGGTCGACCAGCGTCACGAGCGCGACCGAGGCGTCCGTGGCCCGCAATCCGGCCCGCAGCGACGCCGCGGTCCCCTCGGCCCAGTCCCGCGCCAGCACGACCTCGGCCCTCGGCGGCACGAGGTGAAGGGCCGCCTCGCCCATCGCGCCCAGCACCACCACGACGTCCTCGCAGCCTCCCGCGACCAGGGTGTCGACCGCGCGGGCGCACCAAGGCGTGCCGTCCGCTGATCGGGCCAGTGCCTTCGGCATGCCGAACCGGCACCCCTCCCCCGCCGCCAGGACCAGGCCGACCACCCGATCAGGCACGGCCCGCGTCCTTGCCGTACCGCGCCAGCACGAACGTCTCCAACACCTGCGCCAGCAGGTAGAGCAGTAGCGAGACGACCGTCACCACGATGACCAGCGCCCAGACCTCGTTGTTCTTGGACTGCCCGGCCGCCGAGACCACCGCGTAGCCGATGCCCCGGCCGGTCGCGAGCCACTCGGCGATGAGGGCGCCCGTGATCGCGCCCGGCACCGAGATGCGGATCGCCGCGAACAGCGACGGCAGCGCCGCCGGGAACGAGACCTTCAGCAGCACGTCGCGGTCGGAACCGCCGTACACGTGGACGACGTCGTGCATCTGCTTGCTCGACGAGCGCAGGCCGAACACGATGCCGACCAGCGCCGGGAACAGCACCACGATGCCGCTCATCACGGCCACCGCCGAGATCCCCCGGCCGAAGATCAGCACGATCACGGGCGCCATGGCGATCAGTGGGACCGCCCGCAGGATCATCGCCACCGGCATGACCGTCGACTCGACGCCGCGCGAGAGCACGATGGCGCCCGCCAGCACGATCGCCGCGAGCATCCCCGCGGTGAACCCGATCGCCGCGTCGCGCAGTGTCACGCCCAACTGCTCGAACACCGCGGACCGGTTCTCCGTCGCGTCCTCGCCGGTGAAGAGGAACTCCGCGACGTCGCCCGGGCCCTTGGCCACGAACGGGTTGTCGACCAGCTCGACCACGACGACCCACAGCAGGTAGACCATGACGATCACCAGCAGTGCGTTGCCGAGCGCCTTGCCGACCCCACGGCCGATGGCGAGCGCGGTCACGCCGTCGCTCCGGACGACCACGAGGCGAACAGGCGCCCCAGCAGTCCGAGCAGCGCGTACGCCAGACCCGCCACCAGCGCGCAGCCGAACATGATCCCCCACGCGCGCTCGACGTCGAGGTTCTGCTGCGCGTTGACCAGGGCCGGGCCGACCCCGCGATCGAGGCCGCCGATGTACTCGCCCAGGATCGCGCCGAGGAAGGCCGCCGGGGCCGCGACCTGCAGCGCCGAGATGATCGACGGGACGGCCGACATCAGCTGGACCTTCGTCATCTGCTTCCAGCGTCCGCCGCCGTAGACGCTGACGACGTCGAGGCTCGTCACGTCCGCCGAGCGGAAGCCCAGCACGGCTCCGACCACGGTCGTGAAGAACACGGAGACCCCGGCCAGCACGACCGCCGTCGGCGACGGGTCGGTGGCGGTCTCCGGCGGGCCCAGGATGATGTAGAGGATCGGCACGACCGCCACGATCGGCACGCAGTAGCTGATCACGGCGATCTGGGTGACGACCTTCTCGAACGCCGGCACCAGCAGCACGACCGCCGCCATCGCCAGGGCGATGAGGTTGCCCCAGAGGAAGCCGATCGACGCCTCGCGGATCGTGCCGGCGAAGTTGCTGCGGTAGAACTCGAAGCCGTCGTCGCCGAACCCGGTGATCACGCCCCACGGCGTCGGGATCGCCTTGTCGGCGAACACCGTCGCGGCGGTCACCGCCCACACCAGCACGATCCCCCCGAGACCGATCGTGCCGGTGAGGACGGCACGGCCGCGCGACTCAGTCGCCATCGGCCGTCGCTCCGTGAGCGCCGAACAGCAACTCCGACGCGTGGTCGTGCAGCGCGTGGAACTCGGGGGTCCGCATCATCTCGGGCACCCGCGGTCGCGGCAGGTCGACGTCGATGACCTCGGCGATGCGCCCTGGCCGCGCGCTCATCACCGCGACCCGGTCGGACAGGAAGATCGCCTCGGAGATGCCGTGCGTGACCATCAGCGTGGTCGCCGGCTTCTCGGTCCAGATCCGCAGCAGCTCGACGTTCAGCCGCTGGCGCGTCATGTCGTCGAGCGCGCCGAACGGCTCGTCGAGCAGCAGCACCGACGGCTTCACCACGAGCGCCCGCGCGATCGAGACGCGCTGGCGCATGCCGCCCGACAGCTGCGCCGGCTTGGCCTTCTCGAAGCCCTCCAGCCCGACGAGCCTGATCAGCTCGGCCACGAGGGCGTCGTCGGCCGTGCGCCCCGACACCTCGAACGGCAGCCGGATGTTCGAGATCACGCTGCGCCAGGGCAGCAGGGCCGAGTCCTGGAACGCGATGCCCAGCTCGTGGTTGCGGCGCAGCTCCAGCGGCGACTTCCCGTCCACCAGCGCGGTGCCGCTGGTGGGCTTCTCCAGGCCGGCCAGGATCCGCAGGATCGTCGACTTGCCGCAGCCCGAGGGCCCCAGCAGCGACAGGAAGCTGCCCTGGTCGGTGAAGAGGGTGGCGTCCTCCAGCGCGGTGACGCTCGTGCGCCCCATCGTGAACGTCTTGGTCAGGTTCTGCAGGCGGACGCCGGTGCCGAGGGAGCCTGCGACTCCCCCGGCACCGGACGCGGCCAGCACTTCTGGCGTGCTCATCGGTGTGCTCAGCCCTTGAGGTCGGGCTTCTCCTCGTACAGCTCGTCGAGCAGCGACAGGTCGAACACGTCGTCGGCCTCGACGTCGATGCCGGCACCGGCGAGCGACTTCAGGTTCTCGGCCAGCAGCTCGTCGCTGATCGTGAAGATCCCGTTCTCGGCGGTCTCGTCGGTGTTGATCAGGTCCTCGCACTGCACGGTGTTCTGCTCGATCTCCTTCTCGAGGTCGAGCTTGAGGTCCTTGCCGTACTCGTCGACGGCCAGCTTCGCGCCCGCCTCGAGGTCGGCGCAGGCGTCCTTCCAGCCCTTGATCTCGGCCTCGAGGAACGCCTTGACCATGTCGGGCTTGTCCTTGATGGTCTGCTCGGTGGCGATGATCGACTCCGCCACGAACGGCAGGCCGTTGTCGGCCATCGGCAGGTTCGTCACCTCGATGCCCTGGCTCGCGACCAGGATCGACTCGTTCGTCAGGTAGGCGACGAAGCCGTCGACCTCCTTGTTGACCAACGGGGCCGGGTCGTACTCGACCGGGACGATCGTGACCTCGGACTCCTCGATGTCGTTCGCGGCCAGCAGCGCCTTGAACAGGATCTCGTTGCCGCCGGCCTGGACGCCGATCTTCTTGCCCTTCAGGTCGGCCGGCGTCGCGATGTCGCCGGTGTCCTTGCGCGACAGGATCGTGAAGGGGTTCTTCTGGTAGGTCGTGCCGACGATCTTCAGCGGCGCGTCCTCCTCGGTGATGACCTGCGCGGCGGTGACGGCGTTCGTCAGGCCGAAGTCCGCCTTGCCCGAGGCGACCAGGTTCTCGGTGGCGCCGGGACCCGCGTTCAGCTTCACGCTGGAGAAGCCGGCATCGGCGAAGTAGCCCTTCGAGTCGGCCATGAACTCACCGGCGAACTCCGCGTTCTTGACCCACGAGAGCTGGACGGTCAGCGCGCCGAAGTCCTTCTCGCCGGAGCCGGACCCTGCGTCCTCCTCGGAGTCCGAGCCGCACGCGGCCAGGGTGAGTGCTGCGGCCGACAGCACGACGGCGAACCGCGCAGCATGACCTCGACGGAACGACAACTTCATGTGTGAACTCCCTAGTCCGAGCAGCCGGACGGCTGCGGCGACGAAACCCCCGTTACAGGCCGTGACGTTATGGACGGTTCGTTTCATCACCCGACGCGGCAGATGACGCGGGCGTTAATCATCGGGCGCTCAGTACGCGAGGCGGTCGGCGTGCGTCAGCCAGGCGTCGAAGGGTCGGTCCGCGTCGTCCGTGCGCGCGGCCTCGACGAGCGTCGCCCACGTCGCGCGGTCGCGGGCGAACAGCTCGTAGAACTCACGGTCGTCGAAGCCCCCGCGCGCGGCGTCGTCGCGGTCGGCGGCGTAGACGACCCTGTCGACGCGCGCCCACAGCGACGTGGCCAGGCACATCGGGCACGGCTCGCACGAGGTGTACAGCGTCAGTCCAGCCAGGGAGAAGTCGCCGATCGCCTGACACGCCGTGCGGATCGCCACGACCTCGGCGTGGGCGCTCGGGTCGAGGTCGCGGGTGACGCGGTTCTGCCCCGTGGCGACCAGCTCCTCGCCCCGGACGAGCACCGCACCGAACGGCCCACCGCCGGCGCCGACGTTCTCGACGGCGAGGTCGATCGCCATCGTCAACCACCGGGTGTCGTGCTGTCGCGTCATGCGGGGTTCCTCCTGGGCCGTCGGGAGCGCCATCGTCGCAAGCAGGTGTTTCCTGTCCGTTTCGTCGCTGTCCCTCCCGTGAAACACGCGTTCCCTAGTGTCGCCGCATGCTGGAGCTCGCCACCACCCTGCGCACCTGGGCGGCCGAGGGCCGTCGCGTCGCGGTGGCGACGCTGGTCGCGGTCGACGGCAGCGCCCCTCGCGCGGTGGGTGCGGCCCTCGCCGTCGACGACACGGGCCGGGTCGCCGGCAGCATCTCGGGCGGCTGCGTCGAGGCCGACCTCGTGGCAGAGTGCGAGCGGGTCCTTGCCGGCGGCCCGGCCTGCATGTGCCGGTACGGCGTCGGCGACTGGCTCGAGCCGGGACTCATGTGCGGGGGCACGATCGACGTGCTGATCAGCGACGTCGCCGTGCTCGACGAGCCCGCCTGGCACCAGGTCGAGCGTGCGGCGGCGGGGCTGGACGCCACCCTGGCCCTGGGTGCCGACGGCCGCCCGTGCACCGATCCCGTCGTCACCCTCACGGTCCGGCGGCCGCGACGGCTCGTGGTCGTCGGTGCGGTCGAGTTCGGGGTGGCCCTGTGCGCGCTGGCGGCCCGGGCCGGGTTCGCCGTGACGGTCGTCGACCACCGTGAGACCTTCGCCGCGAAGGAGAGGTTCCCCGACGCCACCGCGGTCGTCGTCGAGCGGGCCGCGCGGTGGATCGCCGCCCGGAACTGGAGCGACGACGACGCGATCTGCGTCCTGGGCCACGACCTCGCACACGACACCCCGGCGATCCTCGCGGCGCTGCGTGGGGGCGCCGGCTACGTCGGCGCGATGGGCTCGCGCACCACGCACGAGCGTCGCGTCGAGGCACTGGCCGCCCTCGGCGCCACGACCGACGAGCTGGCGTGCCTGCGCTCGCCCATCGGCCTCGACCTGGGCGGCTCGGCGCCCGAGCACACCGCGGTCGCGATCGTGGCCGAGATCCTCGCCGTCCGGCACGGCGCCACCGGCCTGCCGCTCAGCCGGGTGCCGGGACCGATCCACCGCTGACCCGCCGGGCCAGCCGCCACACCCGGTCCCGCGTCATCGGGAGCTCCGTCGGTCTGACACCGAGGGCGTCCGTGATCGCGTTGGCGAGCGCCGGAGCCACGGGGTTGTAGGGCGCCTCGCTCATCGACTTCGCGCCGCGGGGCCCGAGTGCATCGAACGTCTCGGCGAACAGCACCTCGGTGGGCGGGACGTCGGCCATCTGCGGCACGCGATAGTTGCGGAACGTCCGGGTGGCGACCTCGCCCTCGCGCACGACCATCTCCTCCTGCAGCGCCGAGCCGACCGCCTGGGCGACGCCACCCTCGATCTGGCCGCGCAGCTGCTCGGGGTTGATGACGACCCCGGCGTCGGCCGCGTGGACGGACTGCAGCACGCGCACCTCGCCCGTCGCGGGGTCCACCGCCACGCGGAAGCCGTGCACGTTGAACGCGACCGACCGGGGCGTGCCGTCGTGGCTGCCGTCGGCGGTCAGGCCGTCCGGGACGATCTCGGAGAACGGCACCAGCCTCCCGTCCGGCAGCACCACCCCGTCGCGATGGATCGAGCAGTGCCCGGTGGCCACGCCGGCCGCGCGCGCGGCGAGGGTCAGCAGCTCGGCGCGCAGTCGCTCGGCCGCGAGGTGGACGGCCTGGCCGGCGACGACCGACCCGGCCGAGCCGAAGGCACCGGTGTCGTAGCCGGACGCCGCGGTGTCGCTCTGTCGCACGCGCACCCGGTCAGGCGTCGTGCCCAGCTCGGTCGCGACGAGCTGGACGTGCACCGTCGTGGTGCCGTTACCGAACTCCGCGGTGCCGACCGCTGCGGTGTAGACGCCGTCGGCGTCGACCGAGACCGTGACGTGCGAGAAGTGCCCGCGCGGCGGGATCGTGGCGATCATCGCCATCGCGACGCCGCGGCCCGTCGGCCAGCCGGCCGGCGCGGGCAGGCCCCGGCCCGAGGACAGCGCCTCGTCCACGAGGTCGAGGCACTGGTCGAGGCCGTAGGAGCCGCCGTACTCGAGGTCGCCCGGCTCGTCCGCCGTCACGATGAACGGGTCGCCGGGCACGACGGCGTTGCGACGACGCAGCTCCAGCGGATCCATCCCGAGCTCGTGGGCGAGGTCGTCGAGTGCCGACTCGATCCCGAACATCACCTGCCCGAGCCCGTAGCCGCGGAACGCCCCCGACGGCAGCTGGTTGGTGTAGACCGCCTCGGCGTCGACGCGCTTGTTCGGGCACCGGTACTGCGCGACCGACTCGTGGCAGCCGTGGAACATCACGCCGACGGCGTGGTTGCCGTAGGCACCGGTGTCGCTGAGGACGTCGAGCCTCATCGCGACGAGCCGCCCGTCCGCGTCGGCACCGAGCGTGACGCCGACCCGCATCGGGTGCCGGCACGGCACGATCGTGAACTGGTCCTCACGACTCAGCTCGTACTGCACCGGGCGACCGGTGCGCAGGACGGCCAGACCGATCAGGTCCTCCACGAGCAGCTCCTGCTTGCCGCCGAACCCGCCGCCCACGCGCGCGGCCAGCACCCGCACCCGCTCGGCCGGCAGGCCGAGGATCCGGGCCAGCTCGGCCCGCACGAGGAACGGCACCTGGGTGCTCGTGCGCACGACCAGCGTGCCGTCGGCGTCGAGCCAGCCCATGCCGCCGTGGGTCTCCAGCTGAGCGTGCGACACCCGGCCCGTGCGCCACGTGCCGGAGACGGTGACGTGCGCCGATGCGAGCGCCGCCTCGACGTCGCCGTGCTCGTCGTGCAGCCGGGCGACGACGTTGCGCGCCGGCTCGGCGATCCGCGACGCGACCGGGTCCTTGTCGGCGTGCAGGAGCGGAGCCCCGGGCTGCCGCGCCTCGTCGGGGTCGAACACGGCGTCCAGCACCTCGTACTCGACGTCGACCAGCTCGAGCGCCGCCTGCGCCAGGCCCACCGACTCGGCCACCACCACCGCGACGCGCTGGCCGTGGAAGCGCAGCACCGGGTCGAGGATGCGGGTGTCGTCCGGGTCGTCGAGCCGGTTCTCGTGGCGAGCCGTCGAGAAGAGCACGTCCGGCACGTCGTGGTGCGTCAGCACCAGGTGCACCCCCGGGACCGCGACTGCGCGGCTCGCGTCGATGCGGACGATGCGCGCGTGGGCGTGCGGGCTGCCCAGCACCGCGACGTGCAGCAGGCCCTCCGGCGCCGCGAGGTCGAGCGTGTACGGCTCCTGACCGCTCACGATCCGGGTGGCAGCCGGCGAGCGCGTCGAGGTGCCGAACGCGGCGCCGTCGGCCGCGGCCTCCACGTTGGTGGTGCCGGCGAGCGCGTCGCGGATCGACCGGTACCCCGTGCACCGGCACAGGTTCCCCTTCATCGCCCGGCACAGCGACTCGCCCTCCAGCCCCTCGTCGAGCGTCGAGGCGGTGACGACCATCCCCGCGGTGCAGAACCCGCACTGGAAGCCGGCCGCGTCGACGAAGCGCTGCTGGGTCTCGTGGAGGGCGTCGGGGGTGCCGAGCCCCGCGGCCGTCGTGACCTCGCGACCCACGGCCCGCACGGCCGGGGTGACGCACGCGTGCACGGCCCGCCCGTCCAGCAGGACGCTGCAGGCACCGCAGTCGCCCGCGTCGCAGCCCTTCTTCACGTCGTGGTTGCCGTGCTCGCGCAGGAAGGTGCGCAGGCACTGGCCGGGACACGGCTGCGCGTCGACCGGGGCTCCGTTGACGACGGTCATGACAGCTCCTCCACGATCTCGCGCACGCAGCGCCGGGTCTGGGCCTCGCGCCAGTCGGGCGCGCCGTGGAGGTCGTCGTACCAGGGTGCGACGGCGTCGACGGCGTCATCCACTGCTTCCGGATCGACGTCGAGCACCCACGGCCGCGCGGTCGAGCCGGTGATGGTGAGGACGAACCGGTCGCCGACGCGACGGCCCACCACGACGCCGCCCGAACGGCCCATCGAGGTCAGTGAGAAGCGACGGCACGCGGCCGGCCGGGCGAGGACGTCGAGGTCCAGCTCCAGGGCACGCAGCACCTCGCCGGGTGCCAGCGACGTCGCCCGCACGCCCCGGACGAACGACGCCACCGACTGGCGCCGCTCCCCCGCCGGGCCGAGCACGACGGCGGTGGCGCCGAGCCCCGCGAGCAGCGACGTCATCGCGCCGGCCGGCAGCGCGAGGCAGACGTTGCCGCCCACGGTGGCGGCGCCCCAGATCTTCGTGGACATCACCAGGGACTCCGCGCAGGACCGCGCGACCGCCAGGGCGGGCAGGCCGGACGCCTCCGCCCGGGCGACCAGCTCGGCGATCGTGCAGGTGGCGGCGATGGTGAGCGTCGACTCCGACCGCTCCCAGGCCGGCCATCCCAGCGCGGTGAGGTCGACGAGGCCGCGGACGCCGGGCTGCGGCTCGGAGAACAGCCACGTGCCCCCGGCCACCCACGCCTCGCCTGCTCCGATCGCCAGGTCGGGCGCGGCGGGCCGGAACGTCTCGACGGTGTGCAGGTCCACGTCAGCCGCCCTCGATCTCGCCGACGAGGCGGTACGAGGCGTCGATCGCGGACGCCCGCGCCGAGGCGTCGGCGCCGAGCCGGTCGAGCACGCGGGCCGAGACGGCCGCCACGACGCTCATCGCCGCGGCGTAGCTGTCGAACGCCGTCTGCGTGGAGGCCCCGCACTCGAGCCACACGTCGCGGCTGTGGGCGAGCCGTCGCCCCGACGGGTCGCCGAGCAGCACCACGGGCGTGCCCTGCTCGCGCAGCAGGGCGAGCAGCCCACCGAGCTGCGGCGGACGACGACGGAACGCCACGACGACCGCGGCGTGCTGCGGTCCCAGGCCCACCACGTCGTCGGACAGCGACTGGCCCGGCGACGGCGAGACCCGCACGCCGGTGCGCGCCTGGCCCAGCTGCTGGGCCAGGTGCAGCGCGACCGGGTAGCTGTTGCGCAGCCCCACCACCGTGACGGAGGCGCTCGCCGCCAGCAGGCAGGCGGCGCGCTCGATCGCGGCCTCGGCCGAGTGCAGCACCCGGTGCAGGTGCTCGGTCTCGGCCTCCAGGTGCTGCTCGATCGAGGGCGTGCCGTCGATCGTGACGGGCACGCCCGAGCTGCGCAGGGCGCGGAGCTGCTCGCGCAGCTGCGTGAAGTCGTCGTAGTCGAGACGGCGGAACAGCCGGCTCATCGTGGCCTTCGAGACGCCGGCCAGGTCGGCCAGCTCGGCGGCGCGGTAGAGGGCGAGGTCGTCCAGGTGGTCCAGCAGCGCGTCGGCGGCGCGGCGCTCCTGCGGCGACAGCGTGGCGTAGCGCTCGGCGATCCGCGCCTCGATGGGCCGGGCGTCCACCGCGCCGGTCATCGCCGCTCCACCCGCTCGGCCACCGCCAGCACCGCGTGCTCGAGCGCGTCGAGGCCGCGGGCCACGTCGATCTCGCGCACCTCTTCGTCGGGGTGGTGGCTGACGCCGTCGGCGCACCGCAGGAACAGCATCGCGACGTCGGTGACGGCGCCCACGGCCATGCCGTCGTGGCCGGCCCGGCTCCACAGGCCCATCGGTGCGGGATCTCCGGCGGCCGCGATCCCCTCCACGACGGCCTCGGTCAGCCACGGAGCGCACGGCATCGCCGGGGCGCGGTGGTTCTCGACAACCTCGAGGCCGAGTCCTCGCGCCGTGCACAGCTCGTGCAGCTCGACGTCCAGCCGCTTCCACATGGCGTCGCGGTCCTCGTCGGTGGCGGCGCGCAGGTCGAGGGTGAAGTCGGCGCGGCCGGGGATGACGTTGACGGCGCCGGGGCGGACCGCGATCCGGCCGACGGTCGCGATGCAGCCCGAGGGGCGCACCAGGCGCTCGATCGCCGTGATGCACTCCGCGGCGCCGACGAGCGCGTCCTTGCGGCGCTCGTACGGCGTGCCGCCCGCGTGCCGGGCCTCACCGAGGACGCTGACCACGAAGCGGCGCGCCCCCGCGATGGCGGTGACGTAGCCCAGCGACACGTCCGCCTCCTCGAGGTACGGGCCCTGCTCGATGTGCGCCTCCAGGTAGCCGACCAGCTCCTCGGTGCGGCGGGCCGCCTCGCCGACGTGCGCGGGATCGAGGCCGAAGTCGACGAACGCCTGCCGCAGGGTGACGCCGTCCGCGTCCGCCAGGTCCCACCAGGCCGGATCCCACGTGCCGGCGGCGGCGCAGCTGCCGAGCAGGGCCTTCCCGAACCGAGTGCCCTCCTCGTCGCCGAAGCCCACCACCTCCAGCGCGAACGGCAGCGCCGCCGTCCGGTCGCCCAGCCGCTCGGCGACCGCGATGGCCATGACCACACCGAGCATCCCGTCGTACGAGCCGGCGTCCGGCACCGTGTCGAGGTGCGAGCCCAGCAGCAGGGCGGGCAGGCCGGGCGCGCGCCCCTCGCGGCGGCCGTACTGGTTGCCGGCGGCGTCCTGCCAGGTCCGCAGGCCTGCGTCGGCCATCCACCCGGCGACGCGCGCGTTGGCCGCCGCGTGCTGCGGGGTCAGGTGCACCCGCTCGAGACGGGTCGGATGGGCCGAGTGCCGGTCGAGCTCGGCGCAGCGGGCGAGGACCTCGGCGGCGGTCGTCACGCGTAGACCTCCTGCGCCGCGCCCACGCCGGCGCCGGCGGTGACGGGCACGCCCGCGGCCCGGAGCACCTGCTCCAGCGCCGCCAGCGTCACCAGCACCGCGTCCTTGCGCGCGTTGTGGCCCATCGTGCCGATCCGCCAGACCTTGCCGTGCAGGGGCCCGAACGACGTGCCGATCTCGATGCCGAAGTCCGTCAGGAGTCCCGCGCGCGTGCGGTCGCCGTCGACGCCGTCGGGGATGTGCACCGCGACGACGTTGTGCATCTTGTGCGCGACGTCGCCGAACACCTGCAGCCCGAGCCCCTGCACGCCCGCCAGCATCGCGGCGCCGTGCAGGCGGTGGCGCTCGACGGCCACGTCGACCCCCTCGTCGACGAGCAGCCGCGCGCACTCGCGGGCGCCGTAGAGCATCGTCGTCGCCTCGGTGTGGTGGTTGAGCCGGCGTGGGCCCCAGTAGTCGATGATCTGGGCGAGGTCGAGGTAGTTCGACGCGATCCGCACGCCCCGTCCGACGTCGCCGGACTCGGCGATGCCGGCCTCGACGTGACGCCGACCCTCGATCACCCGCACCGCCCGCGAACCGATCGTGATCGGGGCGCTGCCGGACGGACCGCCGAGACACTTCTGCAGGCCGGCCGAGGCCACGTCGACGTCCCACCCGTCGGTCTCGAACCGGTTGCCGCCGAGCGTCGCCGTCGCGTCGCAGTACAGCAGCACGTCGTGCCGGCGGCAGATCTCGCCGAGGTCGTCGAGCGGCTGGCACATCGTGGTGGCGGTGTCGCCGTGCACGACCGCGAGCACCTTCGGCCGCACGGCGAGCACGGCCTCCTCGACCTGCTCGGGGGTGAACACCGTGCCCCAGGGCGTCTCGATGGTGTGCACCTCGGCGCCGCACCGCTCGCCGATCTCGGCCAGCAGGTGGCCGAAGCGGCCGAAGACGGGCACGAGCACCCGGTCGCCGGGCTCGAGCAGCGACACCAGGGCCGCCTCGATGCCGGCGCGCGAGGTGCCGTCGACGAGGAGCGTCTGCTCGTTCGAGGTGCGGAAGACGTGGCGGTAGAGCTCCATCGTCTCGTTCATGTACGAGGTCATGGCGGGGTCGTACTGGCCCACGAGCTGGGCCGACATCGCGCGCAGGACGCGCGGGTCGGCGGTGATCGGGCCGGGGCCCATCAGCAGGCGGGGCGGCGGGTTCACGGACGCGGTCGTCATGGGTGCTCTCCGAGGTCGGGACGGGTCAGGGGACGGCCGTGGGTGGGGTCGGGCGCGGCGGCGTCGACGATCTCGCCGCGCACCACCGTGGTGGTGACGCGCCCGTCGAGGCGGAGGCCGTCGTACGCGGAGATCGGGTGGCGGTGCGCCAGGCTCGCGGCCTCCACGAGGTACGGCGTGGTGGGGTCGTACACGGCGAGGTCGGCGTCGGCGCCCACCTCGATCCGGCCCTTGCGGCCCAGGCCGACGAGGTCCGCGGTGTTCCGCGACATCCACGCGCTGACCCGATCCGGCCCGATCCCCCGGCGCCGTGCCTCGTGCGCCATCGCGGCGAATCCGACCTGCAGGCCCGAGATTCCGCCCCACGCCTGCATCAGGTCGCCGTCGCCGCGGTACTTCTCCGCGGGGCTGGACGGCGAGTGGTCGCTGACGACGCAGTCGATCAGTCCCTCGTCGAGCGCCTGCCACAGCGCCTCACGGTTGCCGGCGTCGCGGATCGGCGGGCAGCACGTGAACTCAGGCGCGGCATCGGGGATCGCGTCCGCGGTGAAGCACAGGTAGTGCGGGCACGTCTCGACGGTGAGCCGCAGTCCCTCGGCGCGGGCCTCGGCGATCACGTCGAGGGCGCGGGCGCTGGACAGGTGCAGCACGTGCACCCGCGCGCCCGTCTCGCGCGCCCCGTCGACGACCTGCCGGATCGCCGCCGCCTCCGCGGCGTCGGGACGCGAGGCGGCGAACTCGCGGTAGGACCGCGTGGCGGGTGCGGGGGTCGACTCGAGGATCGCGGCATCCTCGGCGTGCACGATCATCAGCCCGTCGAACCGGGCGATCTCGCGCAGCGCGGCCAGGAGCTCGGCACGGTCGAGCGGCGGGAACTCGTCGACCCCCGACGGCGACAGGAAGCACTTGAAGCCGAACACGCCGGCGTCCCACAGCGGCTCGAGGTCGCCGACGTTGCCCGGCACGGCCCCGCCCCAGAACCCGACGTCGACCAGCAGCTGGTGCTGCGCCGCCTGCTGCTTGAGCTCGAGGTGCGCGACGGTGGTGGTGGGCGGGATCGCGTTGAGCGGCATGTCGACGAGCGTCGTCACCCCGCCGAGCGCGGCGGCCTCGGTGGCCGACCGGAACCCCTCCCACTCGGTGCGTCCCGGCTCGTTGACGTGCACGTGGGTGTCGACGACGCCGGGCACGACGACGGCCGCGTCGGGGACGCGCAGGACGCCGTCGCCGGAGACGTCGCGGAACGGGTCGATCGACGCGATCCGGCCGTCGCGCAGCACCACCGTGGCCGGCCGGAACGCGCCGTCCACCAGCACCTGCCGGGCCGAGACCGCCTCGAGTCGCATGCGTCGCCGCTCAGCAGAACCCGGGCACGGTGGCCCAGGCCTGCGGCGCCTCGGGCGCGCCCTCGCGCTGGACGGTGGCCTGGATGAGCCCGTACGGACGGTCGGCGGCGAGGAAGACCTCGTTCGGGTTGTCGAGGCCGAACGGCGTCAGGTCGACCGCGAAGTGGTGCTTGTTCGGGCACGAGAGCTTGACCTCGGCGACCTCGGGGAACCGTTCCAGCACGGCGCGGCCCATCGCGAAGATCGTCTGCTGCAGCGCCAGCGAGTGCAGGCTCGCGAACGTCTCGAGCATGAGGTCGCGGATGGCCGCGTACCGCTCGTTCCAGTCGCCGAGGTCGGCTGACGTGTAGCGCCACCAGGCCGTGACCGACGTGGCCAGGATCCGGTCGTCGGTCTCGACGAGGGTCGTGTACCGGTCGCGCGGGAACCCGTGGAACTCCGAGCCCGTCGACTTCAGGACGGTGCAGTCGGTGAACCCCGCGAGCACCCACGTCTCGTCGCCGTCCTTCTGCACCAGGGTGGTGCGCACCTCGCGGCCCTCGCGGACGAACGCGTGGTCGTGCGGTCGTCCGTCGACCCCGATCCGGTCCCAGGCGTACAGCTGCGACTCCCAGCGCCCGCCGGTGACCTGCTCGAAGTCGTCGACGAAATGTCGGCCCAGCGTCATCAGGAACTGCTCGGGCGACCCGATCCCGTGCTCGCGGGCATACGCGTAGACCGTGTTCTTCTGGGTGTCGGTCGCCACGACGTGGGAGTTGTCGCCCACGACGTGGCAGTCGGTGAAGTCGCCGCGCAGCTGGGTCGTGACGTTGAGGTCCTCGATGCGGTGGACCGGGGTGTCGCGCGTGACCCGCACCAGCCGGCACTCGGCCTTCCCGTACTGGTTCGGCCCCAGGATGATGTCGCCCTGCGCCATGCTCAGCTCCCTCGGTAGGCGGTGTAGGAGAACGGGCCCAGCAGCAGGGCCACGTGCAGGTGCGGCCGGTCCGGCTCGACCACGAACGCCACGTGCGCCGAGGGGAAGAACGTGTCGCGGTACTGGTCGTCGAACCAGGCGCCGGTCGCGTACTCGAGGGCGTGCGGGCCCGCCCCGATCTCGCCGTCGAAGGCGATGCGGCCGTCGGTGTCCGTGGTGGCGGCGAGCGTGCCGTCGAGCGTGACCACCAGGCCGGCGGCGGGCCGGCCGCGCGCGGCGTCGAGGACGTGGGTGGACAGGGTGGTCATGACAGGATTCCCTCCAGCCGCAGGGCGGCGATCTCGCGGAGCTGGCCGGCGGTGACCGCCAGCTCGGTCTCGGGGTCGTTCTCGAGGCGGCGTTCGAGGTGCTGGAGGATCTCCTCGGCGCTGCGGCCCGCGGCCCGCACCAGGAAGATGCGGTCGAACCGCCGCTCGTAGCGGCGGTTGCCCGCGGCGAGGCGCACCGCGGTGTCGCGATCGGTGTCGACCCCCGACTGCTCGCTGCGCGAGAGCTCGGCACTCGCGCCGTCCCCGTGCGGCTTCTCGCCGATGCGGGGGTGGTCGGCCAGCGCCTCCGCGACCTCGGCCGCGCCCCACCCCGAGGCCAGCGCGTCGGCCTGCGCGAGCACCGCGTCGACGGTGCCGTACGGCCGTCCCGCGACGACGGCGGCGACCCACGAATCGACCTTGGCGCACGTGCGCACGAGCGCGGACGCCGTGGCCGCGTCGGCCGCGTCGAACGTCGTGATGTCCATGCGACCTGACGCTAGGCGGGCGGTGTTACGCCGGCTGCAACGATCGTTTCAGCGGCGTAAACGTTCTTCCCGGTCCCGGACGAAGCCCAGCAGGTCGCGGTCGCGGCCCGGACCGGCCACGAGGCCGACCCCGCACGGCAGGCCCTCCTCCGTCGCGCGGGGAACGGTCACCGCGGGCAGGCCCCCGAGCCCGGCCAGGCAGGTCAGCCGCATCGTCGCGTCGCGCACGGCCGAGACGTCCTCGGCGAGCAACGGCGCCACCGACGACGCGGACGGCAGCACCACCACGCGGTCGCCCACGAGGCGGCGGATCGTGCGGCCCGCCGAGGCGACGCCGATCGCGGCGGCCACGGCCTGCGCGGAGGTGATCTCCGCGGCGGCCTCGAACCGCGCGCGCACGTCGGGTCCGAGCGAGTCGAGGCGCGTGCGCAGCCACGGTCCGTGGGCTGCCCAGGCCTGGGCGGCCTGGTGCACGCGGAACGCCTCGCGCCAGGACTCGAGGTGCGCGAGGTCCCACGACTCGGTTGTGGCGTCCACGCTCGCAGCGAAGGCCCCGACGGCCTCCGCGACGTCCGGCTCGGCCAGGGCGAGCAGCTCGGGGACCACCACGATCTCGCGCACGGGGCGGGGCGCCACCTCCGGCAACAGCACGTCGCCCACCCGGGCGAGCAGCGAGGCCTCGCGAGTCAGCCAGCCGACGGTGTCGAATGTCGGCGCCAGCGGCAGTACCCCCGCTGTCGGGATCGCCCCGTGCGTGGTGCGGATGCCGAAGAGGCCTTGGTATGCGGCGGGCACCCGGATCGACCCACCGGTGTCGGTGCCGAGGCCGATCGCCGCGTGCCCAAGGGAGACGGCGCTCGCCGAACCCGAGCTCGAACCCCCGCTGATCCGGCCGGGGGCGCGGGGGTTGGGCGGCGAGCCGTGGTGCGCGTTGGCACCGGCCAGGCTGTACGCGAACTCGTCGGTGCGCGCGATGCCGCGCACGGCGGCACCGGCGCCCAGCAGGGTCCGCACGGCCCACGCATGGGTCGTCTCGACCGGGGCATGGCCGAGCCACGTCGGGTTGCCCGCGCCGACGGGCTGCCCGGCCACGGCGAAGAGGTCCTTGACCGCGACGTCGAGCCCGTCGAGCGGACCGGCGCCGGTGGGGCGCACGAGCGGGTCGCCGACCACCCGCCAGATCCGCGCGTCGTGTGCGGCGGCCGGCACGGTGACGTGCGCCGCCGTGACCTGCCAGCCGTCGGCACCGCGTTGCCAGACCTGGGTCTGCTGGCCCCGCCCGCCTCGCTCGAGCTCGGTGACCGCCACGACGAGGGCATGCTCGGCACCCAGCACGCGGACGTGCACGTCCAGCACGGTCCGGAGTCGCGCTCCCCCGCGCCCGCCGCGGAACCGGCGGATCTGCTCGTGCCCGACGAGCAGTCCGGCTGCGTCGCCGCGCAGCGTGTCGGGGCGGTCGGCGAACAGCCGGTCGAGCTGCTCGAGGTCGTTGGCCATGAGCGCGCGCTCGTACGCCCAGAAGGCGTCGAGGAGCCCGGCCGGCGCCGGATCGCCCAGCACCGCGGTCACGCGAAGTCCTCGATCCGGATGCGTGCGTGCACGCCCTTGACCAGGTCGACCACCTGGCTGATGTTGAAGTCCGTGGCGGCGCTCAGGTAGGCGTAGGCGTGCGCCGGGTGCATCCCGTACCGCGCCTGCAGCAGCCCGATCGCGGCGCGCACGCAGTTCTGCACCGCGACGTCGAGGTCGGGATCCATGCCGGTCGGCACGAGGAGGTCGCGGGTCTGCGCCAGCGGCCCCACGACCTCGCCGAACTCACGGACCGCGTCCTCGCGAGCCACGACGTCGAACCGCACCGTCGCGCGCAGCGAGGCTTCCATGGCGGTCAACGCGACCTCGCCGTCACCCTGGGCGAAGTGCGGGTCGCCGACGTACGCCAGGGCGCCGTCCACCTGCACGGGCAGGTAGAGCGTCGAGCCCGCGGTCAGCAGGTTGATGTCGATGTTGCCGCCGTGGCGGCCGGGCGGGACGCTGTGGGGACGCTCGTCGCCGGCGACGGCGACGCCCATGATCCCGAGGAACGGCGCCAGCGGGAACCGCACCGCGCGGTCGTCGCCGGGTCCGTAGGACATCGCGCCCCGGCCGTCCTCGACGCGGGCGAAGACGCTCATCACGTCGCCGTACGCCGGGTACTCCTCGGGCAGTGCTCCGCGCCCGTGTCGGTTGGAGACGACGCCGTAGGGCACGCGCGGCGTCGTCCCGACGACGGTCATGGCCAGCAGGTCGCCGACGCGGGCGCCGCGCACCGCCACCGGTCCGGTCACCACGTGCGGGCCGTCGGCGCCGAAGGTCCGCTCGACGTCGGAGGCGGCCAGCGCGACCGCGTCGTCGAGCACCTCGACGTCGTACGGCGAGAAGAACGAGCGCGGGTCGCGGCCCTGGTCCTCGAGGATCCCCTCGTGGCTGATGGTGTCGAACACGACCTCGGTGCCGGGGTCGACCGTGAGGACGGGGTCGTCGGCCGCGCAGGGCAGGCGACCCCAGCGGAGGTGGTCGACGGTGGAGGGCAGGTAGGTCGCCCCGTGCGGGACGTCGACGCCGGGGTGCAGGACGGTCACGCGCTGAGCGTAGGGAGGTCGTGTAACGCCGCCGTGACGCACCGATGACGTGCCCGTCGCCGCCGTGCAGCACGATCAGGGCGTGATCCGACGCCTCCCCACCGACCGCCAGCACCTCGTCCTGATGCTGGCCCTGACCTTCTCCACCGGCATCGTCGACGCCGTCGGCTACCTCGGCCTCGACCGCGTCTTCACCGGCAACATGACCGGCAACGTCGTCATCCTCGGCATGGCCGTCGTCGGCGCCGAGGACCTGCCGGTACTCGGACCGGTGCTGGCTCTGGTGGGCTTCATGGCGGG
>NZ_BJZQ01000006.1 GCF_007992115.1 Aeromicrobium flavum | reverse complement strand
GCGGGTCGTCTCCCTCGAGACGGCCCGCCGCTGGACTGTCAGGCGGAGAGCTCGGCCAGCGACAGGTCCCACATGGGATCGAGGCCGACCTCGCGCCACGGATCGTCCACACCGAACCGCGCGGCGACGATCCGGGCGACCACGGCCACCACGGCGGCCGACCCCAGGGTCGCCAGGAGTGTCGTCACGAACCCCAGGGCCGCGGCGTGCGGCACGAGGCAGAACATGAGAAAGCCCAACTCGCCGCCTGCAGCGGTGGCGGCGATGCGCTCGTTCGTCATGTCGTCTCCGATCCGGTGTTCTTCTTCCTCGGTCGCCTGATCATGCCCGCTCCCTCGCGCAGGCGTGACCCAAATCACTCCACATACCGACGGTTTCTCGTTTGGTCGGTCCGGCGACCGGTCGACAGGACCATCGCGGGGCCTGAGCGGTAACCTCGACAGGTGGCCACCGTCGATATCTCTGACCGGATCAAGCAGCTCGACACGACCCTGGTGTCGATCGAGAAGGTGCTCGACATCCCCAAGATGCAGGCCGAGATCGCCGACCTGCAGGAGGAGGTCGGCGCGCCCGACCTCTGGGACGACCAGGCCAACGCCCAGCGCGTCACCGGCCGCCTCTCGGTGCTGCAGTCCGAGATCGAGAAGGTCAGCACGCTGCGCCAGCGCCTCGACGACATCACCGTGCTGCTCGAGCTCGCCGCCGAGGAGGGCGACGCCGACTCCCGCGCCGAGGTCGAGTCCGAGGTCGACCGCCTCTCCGCCGCCATCGACAGCCTCGAGGTGCGCACCCTGCTGTCGGGCGAGTACGACGAGCGCGAGGCCCTCGTCACGATCCGTTCGGGCGCCGGTGGCGTCGACGCGGCCGACTTCGCCCAGATGCTGCAGCGGATGTACATCCGCTGGGCCGAGCGCCACAAGTACCCCGTCGACATCTACGACACCAGCTACGCGGAGGAGGCGGGCCTGAAGTCCACCACCTTCGCGATCCGCGCCCCCTACGCCTACGGCACCCTCTCGGTCGAGGCCGGCACGCACCGCCTCGTGCGCATCAGCCCCTTCGACAACCAGGGCCGCCGCCAGACCTCGTTCGCCGCGGTCGAGGTCGTCCCGGTGCTCGAGGCCACCGACAACATCGAGATCCCCGAGGACGAGGTGCGCGTCGATGTGTACCGCTCCAGCGGCCCCGGCGGACAGAGCGTCAACACCACCGACTCGGCCGTGCGCCTGACCCACATCCCCACCGGCGTGGTCGTCAGCTGCCAGAACGAGAAGAGCCAGCTGCAGAACAAGGCCAGCGCCATGGTGATCCTCAAGGCCAAGCTGCTCGCCCTGAAGAAGGCCGAGGAGCGCGCCCACCTCGACGAGCTGCGCGGCGACGTGCAGGCCTCGTGGGGCGACCAGATGCGCAACTACGTGCTCAACCCGTACCAACTGGTCAAGGACCTGCGCACCGAGTACGAGACCGGCCAGACGCAGGCCGTCCTCGACGGCGAGATCGACGAGCTGATCGAGGCCGGCATCCGCTGGCGGCGGAACCAGACCACCCCGGCCTGACCTCCCCATGCTGACTGTCTCCGGGATCGCGGGCCTGCCCGAGATCCGCGAGGGCGACGACCTCGCCGCCCTGATCCTGGCTCACGCCTCCCTGTCCGACGGCGACATCGTCGTGGTCACCTCCAAGATCGTCTCCAAGGCCGAGGGCCGGCTCGTGCCCGCCGCCGACCGCGAGGCCGCCGTCACCGCCGAGACGGTGCGCGTCGTCGCCGAGCGCGGGCCGGTGCGCATCGTCGAGAACCGGCTCGGCATCGTCGCGGCGGCCGCCGGGGTGGACGCCAGCAACGTGCCCGAGGGTCACATCCTGCTGCTGCCGGTCGATCCCGACGCCTCGGCCCGCCGCCTCGCGCAGCGGCTGCGCGAGGCGGCCCACGTGGGCGTGCTCGTCTCCGACACGCTCGGCCGGGCGTGGCGGCTCGGCCAGACCGATGCGGCCATCGGCGCCGCCGGCGTCCACCTGTTCGAGCGGCCCGACCGTGACGCCGACGGACGCCCGCTCGCGGTCACGATGCCGTGTGTCGCCGACGAGCTGTGTGCCGCCGCCGAGCTGGTCAAGCCCAAGGCCGGGCACGTGCCCGTCGCCGTCGTGAGCGGCCGACCTGACCTCGTGGGCGACCTCGACCTGCCGGGGGCGCGCACCATCGTGCGCTCGCCCGACGAGGACCTCTTCCGGACGGGTGGCTGACGTGAAGGTCACCGTGCTGGCCGGGGGAGTGGGCGGGGCCCGCTTCGTGCGCGGACTGCGCGCGGCGTTGGAGTCCGAGGGTGCCGACATCACGGTCGTCGTCAACACCGGCGACGACCTGTGGCTGTCCGGGGTCCGGTTGCAGCCCGACATCGACTCGATCCTCTACGCGCTGGCCGGGGTCAACGACGCCGAGCGCGGGTGGGGGCGGGCCGGGGAGTCCGAGCGCGTCAGTGCCGAGCTGCGCGAGTGGGGTGCGGGATGGCCCTGGTTCACCCTCGGCGACCTCGACCTCGGCACGCACCTGGCCCGCACGGGCTGGCTGCGCGACGGCCTGTCGTACACGCAGGTCGCCGAGCGCCTCGGCTCCCGCTGGCCGATCGGCGTGCGGCTGCTGCCGATGACCGACACCGAGGTCGACACCCAGGTGGTGGTCGAGGACGGCTCTCGCCTGCACTTCCAGGAGTGGTGGACGCGGCACCGGGCGGTGCTGCGGGCCGTCCGGTTCGAGAACCCGGGCATCGACGGGGCCACGCCCGCGCCGGGCGTGGTCGAGGCCATCACCGGTGCCGACGTCGTCGTCCTGGCTCCCTCCAACCCCGTCGTGTCGATCGGTCCGATCCTCTCGGTGCCCGGCATCCGCGGCGCCCTGGGCGACGCGGCCCGGGTCGTCGGCGTCTCGCCGATCATCGGCGGCAAGGTCGTGCGCGGCATGGCCGACGCGTGCCTCACGGCCATCGGCGTCGAGACGTCGGCCGACGCGGTCGCCCGCCACTACGGGCAGCGGGCGGACGGCGGCCTGCTCGACACCTGGCTGGTGGCCGAGGAGGACGCCGCCCTGGCGCCCGGCCTGGCCGCCGAGGGCTGGGACGTGCGCGTCGAGCCGCTGTGGATGACCGACCTCGAGCGGTCCGCCACGCTGGCTCGAGCCGCGATCACCGACTGACTGAACCGCTACCGTGGCGCCATGCGCACGCTGATGGCCGTCCTGCTCGCGATCACGCTCCTCGCCGGCTGCTCGAACGACCCGTCCGAGCCGGCGGCCGAGACGCCGTCCGCCGAGGTCGGCGAGCCCCAGGACACGCTGCCGGTGCTCGGGCGGTGGGTGTCCACCGAGTCGATGGCCGCGTCGGGCAGTCGCCTGGTGCTCACGCTCTCGGACGACAACACGTACACCGCGACCGACGGGTGCACTGAGCTGACCGGTCGGTGGGAGCTGACGGACGACCAGGTCCTGCCGACGCCCGACGACAGCGGCAGCCAGTGCGGCGACCCGAAGGACGATGCGCCTGTCGAGCTGCCCGAGTCGCTGGTCGTCGACGGCGACACCCTGACCCCGCTGGGGGCCGGCATCGCGTTCGAGCGCGACTGACTCCGTCAGGGCACGCGGGCGAGCACGGCGCTGGTGCGCGGGCCGAGGACGCCCACGAGGTGGTCGGCCCGGTCCACGTCCCGGCGCAGGGTCGACGACGCGGGCACGAGCAGCTCGGCGAACCCCGCCGCCTGGTGCTTGGCCCACGAGTCCGGCCCGAACGCCGCCGGCAGGTCGCCCTCGCGGGCCGTGACCAGCGTGGTGCCGTGACGCTCCTCGTCGGGCACGGCGCCGAGTCTCGTCCCCTCGGCCAGCGCCAGCGCGTCCGACAGGTCGGCCGGTCGCAGGCCGGGGACATCGCCCAGCAGGACCGCGCGCCGCTCAGTGGACGCCACCGCCAACCCGTCGGCGACGGCGACCGCGATGCCGCGCGCCGCCGGCTCGACCACGACCTCGACGCCCGGCAGGTCGATCGTCGGATCGGCCGTCACCACCACGACGCGGGCGACCTCTGCGGCGGCGGCGATCGTGTCCAGCGCGATGGCGCGCGCCAGCTCGACGCGGTCGACGCCGGGGATCTCGAGGCGCGACTTGCCGTGCGTGGCCGGCTTGACGGGGATGACGACGGTCCAGGCGTGACGGCGCCGGTTACGCACGGGCGGACTCCGCGACTGCGAAGGGCGCCGGATCGAAGGAGCCGAAGCGGTCGCGGAACTCCTGGGCCTTGCCCGGCCACAGCAGCACCTGGCGGCCGGACCGTTCGTCGACGTACCAGTTGTGGCAGCCGGAGGTCCACACCCCGCTGCGGTCCTGCAGCTCGTCGACGTACTGTTGCTCGGCCTCGAACGAGACCTCGATCGGCCCACGCTGCGTCCACGGCAGTGCCGAGGCGACGTAGTCGGCCTGCGCCTCGATCATGAGGACGGCCGAGTTGTGCGCCAGCGTCGCGTTCGGCCCGTCGAGCACGAACAGGTTCGGGAAGCCGTGCACGGCGGTGGAGGCGTAGGCGCGCATCCCCTGCGACCAGTACTGGTCGAGCGAGATGCCGTCACGGCCTGTCACCAGCTCGGCGTAGGGCTGGCGGGTGGTGTTGAAGCCGGTGGCGGCCACGACGACGTCGACCTCGTGGCGCGAGCCGTCGGCGGCGACCACCGCACCGGGCTCGTACGCGGTGAGGGCGCCCGGGACGAGCCGGACGTGGGGCAGGCGCAGGGTCGCGTAGTAGTCGTCGCTGAAGAGCACCCGCTTGCAGCCGAACTCGTGGTCGGGGGTGAGCGCCGCGCGCAGCACGGGGTCGGGCACCTGTCCGGCGAGGTGGTCGAGGGCGCGAGCGCGAGCCTCGGCGCGGCCGTCGCCGGCTCGCTGGGCGAACACCTCCTCGGTCTCGCGCATGAGGTCGTCGCGGAGGTCGGCCAACCGGTCGGGCTGCCGCTCGAACAGGGCGATCTCGGCGTCGGCGTACCCGCGGTCGCCCTTGGGCAGGATGTACGGGGCGCTGCGCTGCAGGACGACGACCGAGGAGGCGCGGCGGGCCAGCTCGGGGACGATCTGGACACCCGACGCGCCGGTGCCGACGACGGCCACGCGGGCGTCGTCGAGGTCGAGTCCGTCGTCCCACCGCGCCGTGTGCACGACGGGACCATCGAAGGCTCCGGGCACCTCCGGCAGTCGGGGATCGGTCAGTCGGCCGGCGGCCATGACGAGCACCTCGGCCTCGACGTGCCCGCGCGAGGTGGCGAGTTGCCAGCGGGCACCGTCCCACGCCGCGGCCCGGAGCTCGGTGGAGAGCATGATGCGGTCGGCCACGGGTGCGGCCGCGTCGACGAGGTAGTCCAGGATCTCGGCGCCCGGGGCGAAGACGCGGCTGAAGCCGGGGTGGGCGATGTCGGAGTAGCCGTACAGGTGGGCGGGGACGTCGCAGGCCACGCCGGGGTAGCGGTTGTCGTGCCACGTGCCGCCGATGCCGGGACGGCGCTCGAGGACGACGAACGACTCGCCGGCGGCGGCGAGGCGGCGGGCCATGGCCACGCCTGCGAAGCCGGCGCCGACGACCGCCACGCGCACCCGGGTCACGGGGCGACGCCGTAGGTCGTGGTGCGTAGGCGCAGCTGTCGGCCCAGGGTCTTCGCGATCCGCTCGGCCGCCGCGACGGTCAGCTCCTGGCCGTGCTCGACGCCGGCCTCGGGGACGACCCGGCCGTCGTACAAGGTGCCGCCGAGGTCGTCGGCGCCGGAGCGCAGCACCATCGTGGCGCCCTCGATCCCGAGCCGCGTCCAGGCCGCCTGCACGTGGTTGACGCTGCCGTGCAGCATCAGCCGGGCGACCGCGTGGACGGCACGGTGCTGGTCGTCGCTGTGGTCGCCGCCGGGGAACGCCATCGGCACGAGCTCGGTGAAGCCACCGGTGTCGGCCTGGATCGCGCGCAACCGGCGCAGGTGGCGCACGCGCTGCAGGGGCGACTCGCCGTGGCCGTAGAACAGCACCGACGTCGAGTGCAGGCCGAGCCCGTGTGCGGCACGGATCGCCTGCTCCCACAGGTCGACGGGGGAGTCGTCGGGGAACCGTGCGGCGCGATACGCCTCATCGAGCACCTTCACGCCCGTGCCGGGCACGGTGTCGACTCCGGCCGCGGCGAGGGCGGCGTACTGCTCGGCGACGGTGCGTCCGGTGCGTCGGGCCCCGTCGATCACGTCGGCGGGCCGAAACGCGTGCAGGTGCAGGGTGGGGGCTGCCTCGCGAGCGGCGCGCAGCAACTGCTCGTAGACGTCGTCCGGTGCCTCGGCCGCGGCGGTGCCCTGGATGCACAGCTCGGTGGCACCGAGGTCGACCGCGTCGGCGGCGACCCGCGCGACGAGGTCGGGGTCGGTCACCTGGTCCGAGCCGAGGTTGCGGTTCCTGACCAGCGACACCGTGGCGCCCGCGACGGAGCGGCGCAGCTCGTCGGCGAGCCCGGTCAACCGGTCGAGGTCGCTCCCGGAGGCCGTCATCAACGCCACGTACGCGTCGTCGCTCAGCCCCGCGGGGTCGTCCTCGATGCGCGGGAAGCGCTGAGCGTGACGTTTCGGGGGTGAATTGCGCGTGTCGGCCCCGGAAACGTCACGCTCAGCGCTTCCTGCCGCCATCCCGTCCGCGTCCGCGAAGCGCAGGACGGCGTCGTGGAGGCTCGGGTCGATCCAGGTGCCGCGGTCGCGGATGTAGTGCGGGTGCACGGTGAGGCGCTCGCGCAGCTCGTAGCCGGCGGCGCGGGTGAGGTCGGTCAGCTGGTCGACCTGGGGCCACGGTCGTTCGGGGTTCACATGGTCGGCGGTCAGTGGGCTGACGCCACCCCAGTCGTCGATGCCGGCCGCGACGAGCCGGGCCAGCTCGGAGGGGTCGGAGAGGTTCGGCGGTGCCTGGATGCGGGCGTCCGGGCCGAGCACGATCCGGGTCGTCGCGACGGCCGCGATGTACGCGTCGGTCCCGGCGTCCGCGACGCCCTGCATCGCGGTGGCGGGCTTGGCGCGGAAGTTCTGGATGATGACCTCCTGCACGTGGCCGTGTCGCTCGGACACGTCGCGCAGCGCCAGGATCGAGTCGAACCGCTCGTCGACGGTCTCGCCGATCCCGATCAGCAGACCCGTCGTGAAGGGGATCTTGAGGCGGCCGGCGTCCTCCAGCACCTGCAGGCGCAGGGCCGGGTCCTTGTCGGGCGACCCGTAGTGGGCCTGGCCGGGCTCGGCGAACAGCCGATGGCTCGTGGTCTCGAGCATCATGCCCATCGACGGCGCGGTCGGTCGCAGGCGCTCGAGCTCCTCGGCGGTCATCACCCCGGGGTTGAGGTGCGCGAGCAGGCCGGTCTCCTCGGTGATGCGGCGGGCCAAGTGGCCGACGTAGTCCAGGGTCGAGGCGAAGCCGTGGGCGTCCAGCCACTCGCGGGCGACGTCCCAGCGGTCCTCGGGCCGGTCTCCGAGGGTCAGCAGCGCCTCCTTGCAGCCCAGCGCGGCGCCCTGGTGGGCGATGGCGAGGACGTGCTCCTCGGACAGGTACGGGGCGATGCCCTTGCGCTCGAGCTTGCCGGGCGTGTCGACGAAGACGCAGTAGTGGCAGCGGTCGCGGCACAGGGTGGTGACCGGCACGAACACCTTGCGCGACCACGTGATGACGCCGGGACGACCGGCGCGGGACAGTCCCTCGTCGCGGATCCGGCCGGCCTCGCGCACGAGGTCCTCGAGCTCGGACCCTCGGGCCGAGAGCATCGAGGCCGAGACCTCAGGTGCTTGCAGACTCATGGTGGACTCCCGGCGCGCTGACTCGTTCACACCCTAACCGCCGTGCCCACGTCCACGAGCGGCGACGGGAGGTGCCGAACGTCACCGCCCGGCAACGGGCTGCCGTTCGCTGCCGTAGGCCACCGAGCCCGCCTGACCGAAGTTCGCGACGTCCGCGCTGCAGGTCAGGCCCTCGGGCGAGTTACTGGCCCGCCCCGCCGTCTCGGCATCGGGGTAGGTCAGTCGCGCGATGACGTATGGAGCATCGGGATCGGTCGAGTCGACCTTGTTCCAGATGAACTCGACGAGCTCAGGAATGGCCAGGACAAGAGGCACGTGCGTCTCGCGGTAGTAACGGTCGAACGCCCCGGGATCGGCGGGTCGTCGGTAGATGACGACGATGTCGTACATGGGGTCTCTTTTCGTTGTCAGGGACGCAGCAGCGTCGGGGTGGGGGATGCGGAGCGCGGTGTCGCGCACGGTCAAGGCCCTTCCGTCGACAGGAGTTCGCCGACCGGAGCCTCGCGTCGTCCGGTGCGGCGGGCTACCAGCAGGCCGAGGCCGAAGACGATCAGTCCGGTCGTCGTGATGACCGCGCCCACGGCGCCGGTGCTGCCGTAGCCGAGGCCGCTCAGGACCGTCCAGGAGCCGACGAGCGCCCCGAGTCCGTTGGAGGCGTTGAAGGCGGCGCTGGTGAGCGCGGCGCCGAGCAGTTGGGCGCGGCCGGCCTCCCGCATGATCCGCACATTGAAACCCAGCGAAGCCGGTGGACCCGCGAGGCCGACGAGGAAGATCGCCAGGAGCAGCAGCGCCGGGACGGAGACCGCGAGGCTGACGGCGATCAGCAGGACGACCATCACCAGGTTTCCGCCCAGGACCGCCCGGATCAGCCCCGCGTCGATGATCCGGCCGGCGAGGAGTCCGCCGATCACTCCGCCGAGGCCCCAGAGCAGCATGGCGACCGGAACCACGGAGCGGGGCATCCCCGCGGCGTCGGTGACCAGGGGCGAGACGTACGAGTACATCGCGAAGATCCCGCTCGCGGTGAGCAGGGCGCCCAGCGCACCGAACACGACCTGCGGTCGGCGCAGCGCGCTCCATTCCGACCGCGGGTTGAGGCTGCGGTCGCCGGGTACCGGGGGGACGAACACCAGGATCAGGACCGCGGCCACGAGGCTGACCGCGAAGATCAGCACGAAGGCCACGCGCCAGTTCGTGGTCTGGCCGAGCCACGTCGCCAGGGGCACGCCGGTGACCCCCGAGACGGTCAGGCCCAGCGCGACCATCGCGACCGCTCGCCCCTGTCGGACGGCGGGGACCAGGGACGACGCGAGGACCTGGGCCGTGCCGAAGTAGACGGCGTGGGGAAGGCCGGCGAGGAACCGCGTCACGTGAAGGGCCTCGTAGCTGGTCGCCATCGCGGTCAGCAGGTTGCCGACCCCGAGGGCCAGGACCATGGCCACGGCGAGCGCGCGGCGTGGCAGATGAGTCGCGACGCCGACGATCAGGGGAGCCCCCAGGACGACACCCACCGCATACGTCGCGATGATCCGGCCGGTCTCGGCCGGCGTGGTCCCCACCGCATCACCGATCTCCGGCAGCAGGCCCATCGTGACGAACTCGGTCATGCCGATCACGAAGGTGCCCAGCGCGAGAGCGGCTGTCGCGAGGCCGACGCGGGGTGGGGAGGGAACGCTGGACTGGGTCATCATGTCGCGCTCAGGCTAGGGGCGAATGGAGGCCGATCCAGCGCCTCGGTTGTCCGGTAATTCTTCGTGACAACCCGGACATGGAGTGGCTCCGGAGCGTTAACACCCGGTTCATACGTTCGCGGTGTCCGATCGGACCCGACGAGAGTGAGACACCGTGAGCGACCTTCCGCAGCTGAGCGTCGACGACCCCTTCATGCAGGCGGCCTACGACCAGTCGGTCAAGAGTTACCACGAGGGTGGCATCCCCATCGGCGCCGTGATCGTCCACCGCGGCGAGATCATCGGTCGGGGCCACAACTCTCGCGTGCAGCGCGGCAACCCGCTGCTGCACGGTGAGATGGCCGCGTACGAGAACGCCGGCCGCCTCTCGCCGGCCGTCTACCGCGAGTGCACCCTCTACACGACGCACGCCCCGTGCTCGATGTGCACGGGGACGACGCTGCTCTACAAGCTGCCGAAAGTCGTCATCGGCGATTCGGTCGGCGCCTCGGGCATCACCAACTACCTCGGCTCGGGCAAGTCCATCGCCGGCTTCCTGCGCAGCGTCGGTCTCGAGGTCGTCGTGTACGACGATCCTGCACCCAAGCTGCTGCTCGATCGCTTCGCCGCGGAGAAGCCCGACGTGTGGGCCGAGGACATCGGCGACGACGGTGACCTGGTCGGCCCGCACATCAGCCGGATCACCTGAGTCCCGTCAGGCGATGCGCGGCTCCGCGACCGCCGACCCTGCGAGCAGGGCGGCGACCCGCGGGGCCTGCGCCTCGGGCATGACGCCCGTCGTGATGCGGATGTGGTCGTTGACGGGGGAGTCCCACGTCAACGGCGATCCGGGACACACGCCGATGTCCTCGGACGCCAACCGCCGCATCGCCCGCGACTCGTTGTCCACCCGCACCCACAGGTTCAGCCCGTCGGAGCCGTAGGTCTCGAGGCCCTGCTCGCGACACGCGCTCGCCAGCAGGTCATGGCGCAGCTTGTACGTGCGCCGGGCGTGCGTGATGGCGTGGATGGACTCGGGGTCGGTCAACAACTCGTGCAGGACCCGTTGCAGCAGCATGCTCTCCCAGCCGCCGCCGAGACGCCGGTTCAACTCCATCCGGTGCATGATCTCCCGCGGCGCGCCCATGGCGGCGAGCCGTAGGTCGGGTCCGTGCGACTTCGAGAAGCTCTGGATCCGTACGACACGATCGGGCAGCCAGCGGGCGAGCGAGGTCAGCTCGGCCGTCGACACCGCTCCGCAGTGGTCGTCCTCGATGACGATCGTCCTCGACGACTCGAGGACCGCCGCGAGCTCCTCGGCACGCTCCCAGGTCATCGATACGCCCGTCGGGTTCTGGCCGCGCGGCTGCAGGATCAGGACGGCGGGACGGGTCGTCAATGCGGAAGCCAACGACTCCGGCCTGATGCCGTGCTCATCCAGGCCCACCGGCATCGGCACGCCGCCATGCAGTTCCACCAAGTCGATGACGCCGGGGATGCTCGGGTTCTCGACGACGACGCGATCACCCGCGCGCAGCAGGGCCGACAACACCGCTGCCACGCCGGCGTAGGCCCCGTGGGTCATCGTGAGGCGGTCCGGCGACAGGGCGCGACTCCAGGACTCGCGGACCACGTCCTCGAGGCCGGGCAGGACCGAGTCGACCTGGTAGTTCGCGACGCTGGCGACGTCGACGTCGCGCAAGGCCTTCGCGATGCTCGGCAGCAACGACACGTCCGGTGTTCCCGACGCGAGGTCCATGCCGTGTCGGCCGACTGTCCACGTCGACCGCTCCAACCGGTCTGAGATGTCGATGCCCCGCGCCCTCAGCACGACGGTCCCGTTGCGGCCTGCGCTGCGGATGATCCCCTCGCGGGCGAGCAGTCGCCAGGCGTCGCTGACGGTCGAGGCGCTGACGTGCAGCTCACCGGCGAGAACGCGCACGGTCGGCAGACGCGTCATCGACGGGAGGGTCCCCTCCTCGATCAGCTCGCGCACCGCGGCGGCGATCCCCCGAGGGGTGAAGTCGCGCATGGCGGCCATGATCGTCGCGGTCACATCGAGTTCTTCCGGGGCGGTCATGGCGCCACCCTAGGGGCGCTCCGGGGCGTTCCCGCCCTCGTCAATCGTTCGGTAACGCTACGTGACTGCTCCGTTACCGCCAGGGGTGCCGGGCGTAACACGCCGCTCATACGTTCGCCGACCAACGGCAGATCGAACGGAAGCGGAGTGGACCGATGGTGCGATGGGGATTGGTGTCTGGTGGGGGCGACGGCGCCCAGTTCGCGGACGCGGTGAAGACGGCTCAGGCCGCCGAGGACCTGGGCTTCGACACGATCTGGATGGGCGAGGGTCGACTCATGGGCAGCATCGTGCCGCTGATGACGATGGTCCTCGAGCACACGGATCGGTTGAAGGTGGGCACGAGCGTCCTGCCGTACCGGACCCGCAACGTCTCGCTGCTCGCCGGAACCTTCAAGACCTTCGACGAGATGGCGCCGGGCCGGGCGATCATGGGCCTGGGCGCCTGGTGGGAGCCGCTGGCCTCCCGGGTCGGCCTGCCGAACGCCAAACCGCTGAAGGCGATGCGCGAGATCATCACGGTCTCCAAGAGGCTGTTGGCCGGCGAGACCGTCACGTTCCACGGCGAGTTCGTCCATGTCACGGACATCCGGTTCGACAGCCCGCATGACGACGAGGGCCGCGTCTACGACGTGCCGATCTACACCGGTCCGGTCCGGTTCAAGATGGTCGAGCTCTCGGGGGAGATCGCCGACGGCGTCGCGCTGGACTTCCTGGTCCCGCCGTCGTACACCGTCGCCGCCCGCGAGGCGCTGGAGCGCGGAGCCGCGAAGGCCGGTCGCACGCTGGACGACTTCGGGATCGCCCAACTCGTCTCGTGCGCGGTCGACGACCTCGACCCGCAGCAGGCGATCGACGAGTGCAAGTTCTTCCTCACGCAGTACATCGCCCAGCAACCGCACATCACCGAGTTCTCCGGCGCTGACCCCGAGCTCGTCGATCAGATCCAGAAACTCGTGCCGTGGCCCGCGACCGCCTCGCAGGTCAAGGAAGCCATGAGGCTCGTCTCTAACGAGTTCACCCAATCGGTCTGCGCGTGCGGCACGACGTCGGATGCGATCGAGAAGATCCGCGAGTACGTCGAGGTCGGTGTGCAGGAGCCGATCCTCGTCCCTCGAGGCGGCCGCGACCTGGAGACGGCGACCGCGATTTTCGAGAAGGGTCGCCTGGCCGGGCTCTGATCCGGTGCCGCGTTTGTCCAGTAATACATCGTGACCGTCGCGTCACCGCGACGGTCACCCGGACGCAACACGACACTCCTAGATTCAGCGCATCGCACCGAAAAATACCGGAACGAGAGGGAGAACCGATGGTGAAGCTCGGCTTGATGGGCGGCGGTTGGCACGGAGAGGACATGTCCTCGGTGATCGAGCTCGGCCAGGCGGTCGAGGACCTCGGCTTCGACACGTTCTGGATGGGCGAAGGCCGCTTGACCGGCAGCGCGGTCCCCGCGATGGCGCTCACGCTGCACCACACCAGCCGGCTCAAGGTCGGCTCCGGCGTGCTGCCGTACCGGACCCGCAACGTCGGGATCCTGGCCGGCACCTTCAAGACCCTCGACGAGATGGCACCGGGCCGGGCGATCATGGGCCTGGGTGCCTGGTGGGAGCCGCTGGCCACGCGCGTCGGTCTACCCAACCGCAAGCCGCTCAAGGCGATGCGCGAGGTCATCACGGTCTCCAAGAAACTCCTCGCAGGCGAGACCGTGACCTACGACGGTGAGTTCGTCAACGTCCAGGACATCCGGTTCGACAGTCCGTGGGACGACGAGGGACGCGTCTACGACGTCCCGGTCTACACCGGCCCCGTGCGCTTCAAGATGGTCGAGCTCTCGGGCGAGATCGCCGACGGCGTGCTGCTGGACTTCCTGGTGCCGACGACCTACACCCGCGAGGCGTGTGAGCACCTGAAGATCGGCGCCGACCGGTCCGGTCGCTCGCTGGATGACTTCGGTGTCTCGCAGCTGATCATCTGTTCGGTCGACGACGACGACCCGCGCCAGGCGATCGACGACTGCAAGTTCTTCCTGACCCAGTACATCGGGCAGCAGCCACACATCACGGAGTTCTCCGGCGCCGATCCGGAGATCATCGAGAAGGTCAAGTCGATCGTCGGTTGGCCCACGACGGAAGCGAAGATCCGTGAGGCCATGCAGTTCGTCCCCGACGAGCTCGTCCACTCGGTCGCGGCCTGCGGCACGACGGCCCAGGCCGTGGAGAAGATCGAGGAGTACGTCGACGCCGGCGTCAAGGAAGCCGTGCTCACACCGCGGGGCAACGAGCTCGAGACCGCCCGCCGCATCGCGAAGCACGTCGAGCTCGAGGTCTGAGCGATGGCTGACGCGGGAGCGGCCCTCGCGGCCCCACCTCACGGCGGTGTCGGGTCGGTCGCGAAACCGGCGACGAGCGGTGCCGCCGCGTCGCGCTCGCGCCGCATCACGGCGGCGTGGGGCCGGGCCCTGCTTTACGCCCTCCTGTTCGTCCTGGCGATCTGCGCCCTGTGGGAGCTGGCCAAGGTCGTGACGCAGACCAACGACCAGCTGATGCCGCACTCGTGGGACATCGTCAAGCAGTTGGGCGAGCCCGCCACCCGGGGCGAGACCTGGTTCCAGTACCTCGCCGGGAACTGGGTCATCACCCTGCGTAACGCCCTCGTCGGCTTCGCGGTGGGTTCGCTGGGCGGACTGCTACTGGGCATCGCCATCGCCCGCAACCGGCTCGTGGGTGCGGCACTGCTGCCGATCACGACCCTGATGCAGACCATCCCGATCGTCGCGATCGGTCCCGCTCTGGTGCTGTTCCTGGGCACCGGTTGGGTGACCAAGGCGTTCATCGCCGCGTTCCTGACGTTCTTCCCGGTCACCGTCGCCACCGCGAAGGGGATCGCTCAGACCTCGTCCGACAGCGTCGACCTGATGCGGGTCTGTGCCGCCGGGCCGCTGCAGACGCTGGTGAAGATGCAACTGCCATCGGCGCTGCCGATGATCTTCGTCGGCCTCGAGACCGCCGCCGGCATGGCGGTGATCGGAGCCATCGTGGCCGAGCTGCCCTTCGGCACCAAGGACGGCCTCGGCGCGACGATCCTCACCAGCTGGCAGTTCTACACGATCGAGCCGACGCCGCTGTACCTGGCGGCCGTCGCCTCCTGCGCCCTCGGAGCCTTCGTCGTCTTCTCCGTCCGTGCCGTCCGCACCTTGATTCCCGCCGCCGAAACCCAGGGGAGCACCCGATGAGCCAGTCCACCGTCACCACACCGCCTGCCGCCGTCGTGTCACCCCCGGTCGGCCTCGCGGCCCGCGGCGTCAACCGGGCGTTCACCGTGAAGGGCAAGGAGCTCGTCGCCCTGCAGGACGTGGATCTCGAGATCGCCAAGGGCGAGTTCGTCTCGATCATCGGACCCTCGGGCTGCGGCAAGTCGACCCTGCTGCGGATCTTCGCCGACCTCCTGCCGGTGACGTCCGGGACGCCCGTCGTCGACGGCGTGACGCCGCAATTGGCCCGCGAGGACCGCCGGCTCGGGGTCGTCTTCCAGTCCGCGAACCTCATGCCGTGGCGCAGCGTCCTGCGCAACGTCGCCCTCCCGCTGGAGGTCATGGGGCGGTCGAAGGCCGGTCGCGAGAAGACCGCGGCCGAGCTGCTGAAGATGGTGGGTCTGGAGGGCTACGAGAAGCACCTCCCGCGCCAGCTCTCCGGCGGCATGCAGCAGCGCGTCGCCATCGCCCGCGCGTTGTCGACGGACCCCAAGGTCCTGCTCATGGACGAGCCGTTCGGCGCGCTCGACGAGATCACCCGCGAGCGCCTGAACCAGGAGCTGATGGAGATCTGGGCCCGGCTGAACCCGACGGTGCTGTTCATCACCCACAGCATCCCGGAGGCCGTCTACCTGTCGAACCGCGTCGTGGTGATGGCGGCGCGTCCGGGTCGCGTGGTCGAGGTCGTCGACGTCGACCTGCCGCAGCCGCGGACGCCGGAGATGCGCGACGCGCCGGAGTTCCACGCGATCGAGGCCCGCATCCGTCACCTCCTTGCCACGGGGGGCCACTGATGTCACCCGCCGCGAAGGACCGTTTGATCGCGGTCGTCAGCCCCGTGGTCGCGCTGGTGATGCTGTTCGGCCTGTGGGAGCTGGTGATCAAGGTCCGCAACATCAAGGAGCTGATCCTGCCCGCGCCGTCGGACATCCTGATCCAGGCCTGGCGGACCCGCGGCACCTTGATGGAGTACGTGATGTTCACTGGCAAGGAGGCGATGGTCGGCCTGGTCGCCGCCGTCTGCGTCTCGCTGTTCCTCGCGATGCTGATCCACGGCAACGAGACCCTCTCGTCACTGGGGGCGGGCCTGGCGGGCGCGGGGCGTGCCCTTCCCACGATCGTGCTCTACCCGGTCGTCACGGTCTTCCTCGGAACGACGTCGACGGCGGTCATCGTCATCATCGCGATCACCCTCGTCCCCCTGTTGTTCGGCTACGTGCTGACCGGCCTGACGATGCGCTCCGACCTCGACGACCTCATGCACGTCGCGGGCGCCGACGGCTGGCAGAAGTTCTCGCTGGTCCGTGTCCCGATGGCGTTGCCGTACATCGTCACCGGGCTGCGGACGGCGCTTCCCCTCGCCGTCATCTCGGCGATCGTCGCGGAGTACTTCGGCGGTTCGACCCACACTCTCGGCGCCTTCATCCGCCTCCAGGCCGGACAGCTGCACACGCTCGACCTGTGGGCCGCCATCGTCTTCGCCTGTCTCCTCGGCGTCCTGGCCTTCGTGGTCGGCGACCTGCTGGAGCGCGCTGCCCTCCGGCGCAGGGGGGACAGTCCCGTCCTCCTGTGACCACCTCACCCATGACTCGGGGAAGCCGAACACCCTCTCCACCCACGAAGGAGCACCACATGTTGATCGCAAAGAAGTCCACGGCCGCTCGCGGCCGGGGACGTGCGCGCCGAGTCACGGGCGCGCTGGTCGCCACGCTGGCGGCGTCCTTGTTCCTGTCCGCGTGCGGCAGCTCCGACGAGTCGGTCGGTGCTGACGGCAAGCCCCTGACCAAGGTGAGGCTCAACCTCAGCTGGGTCGACCAGGCCGAGTACGCCGGCTGGTACGTCGCGGACAAGAAGGGCTACTTCGAGGAGGAGGGCATCGACATCGAGATCACCCCCGGTGGTCCCGACGTCAACACGATGCAGATCCTCGAGGCGGGCACGGTCGACATCGCGATGAACAGCTACGGCGCGCAGCTGGCGGCGCGCGAACAGGGCGCCGACCTCGTGACGATCGCTCCGGCGTTCGAGCGCGCGGCCAACATCTTGGTCTACTTCGCCGACAAGCCCGAGCTGGCGGACCCGAAGAACTGGAAGGGCAAGAAGGTCAGCCTCTGGGGCGGCTGGAACGCCACCTTTGCTGCGACCCTGGGCAAGAACGGGCTCTCGCTCGACGATGTCGAGGTCAGCAACCAGTCCTTCGACATGACGAACTTCGTCAAGGAGGGCGTCGACCTGGCCGATGCGATGGTCTACAACGAGTGGGCCCAGGCGATCTCGGGCGCAGACGGTCGTGAGTTGGCCTTCTACGACTACAACAAGGCCGGCACCGCGACCCTCGAGCAGAACCTCGTCGCCAAGCGCGAGTACATCGAGAAGAACCCCGAGCTCATCAAGGGCTTCCTGAAGGCCTCGATGAAGGGCTGGATGGACGTCCGTGAGGACCCGGACCTCGGCGTCAAGACGACGCTGGAGATCGGCACCGCGCTGCCCGAGAAGTTCCAGGACTGGCAGGTCAACGAGATCAACAAGATGATCTGGCCGTCCACCGCCGGCCTCTTCGCCGTCACGGACGAGATCTGGAAGCAGAACGAGTCGATCCTCTACGAGAACGAGGTCATCAAGAAGCCGGTGGACCACGACGCGGCGGTCGACATGTCGTTCCGCGACGAGGTCGCCAAAGAACTCGAGGCCGAGGGCTTCGACCTCACCGGCGCCGACTTCAAGCCCAAGGAGATCGATCCCTACACCTACTTCAAGGACTGACCCGCCGGGCCGGTCCGTGGAGCCCTTCACGGACCGGCCGGCAACCCACCTCCCCACCACCGGAAGAACGAGGAACCCCGATGACCGCCGCTCGCACCGTCCGCACCGCCCTCATCCAGACCGTGGGCGTCAGCCCGCTCGAGGCCCAGAACAAGCACAACGTCGCCCTGATCGAACAGGCCGCCGAGCAGGGAGCACAGATCGTCTGCCTGCAGGAGCTGTCGACCGGTCCCTACTTCTGCCAGGTCGAGGACCCTGAGTGGTTCCAGCTGGCCGAGCCCGTGCCGAACGGTCCCACGACCCAGCTGATGATGGAGACGGCCCAGCGCCTGGGCGTCGTGCTGGTCGTGCCGCTGTACGAGCAGGCCGACAACTTCTTCTACAACACCGCCGCCGTGATCGATGCCGACGGCAGCTACCTCGGCAAGTACCGCAAGAACCACATTCCGCACGGAAACTACTTTTACGAGAAGTACTACTTCAAGCCGGGCAACCTGGGGTACCCCGTCTTCGACACCGCGTTCGGCCGCGTGGGCGTCTACATCTGCTACGACCGTCACTTCCCTGAGGGCGCACGAGCCTTGGGCATCAACGGCGCCGAGATCGTCTTCATCCCGTCGGCGACGTCGGGGGAGTCCGAGGAGTGGTGGTCGCTGGAGCAGCGCGGCCACGCCAAGGCGAACGGCTACTGGGTCGGCACGATCAACCGCGTCGGCCTGGAGGAGCTGGGACCGAACGACTTCTACGGCACCTCCTACTTCGCCGATCCGAACGGGACGATCGTGGCGCAGGCGGGTCGTACCGAGGAGATCCTCATCCACGACATCGATCTGTCGCCGCTGGACGCGCGCACGATGCCCAACACGTTCTGGCGCGATCGCCGCCCCGACACCTACGACGAGCTGGTCGCCCCGTGACCGCCACCCACACACCCGAGCAGATCGCCTCGATCGTCGACCGGACGAAGGAGTTCACCCTCTTCGAGTGGGGCCACCAGAACATCACCCCGCTCGTGGTTGACCACGCGAAGGGCGTCCACGTCTACGCCGCCGACGGCACGCGGTACATCGACTTCAACTCGGTCGCGGTCTCGGTCAACATCGGCCACGGGGACACCCGGGTCGCGGACGCCGTGGCAGCGCAGCTGGCGAAGATCGAGTTCGCCTCGCCGTTCTGGACGACCGAGGTGCGCGCCGAGGTGGGCGAGAAGGTCGCCCAGATCACGCCACCGGGCCTGAAGAAGAGCTTCTTCACCCTGGCGGGAGCCGACGCCAACGAGGCCGCGATCCGCACCGCACGCCTCGTCACGGGCCGGCGCAAGATCCTGGTCCGCCGCCGCGGCTACCACGGCGCCACCCAGGGAGTCCTGCCGATGGGCGGCGATCCGCGCCGCTGGGCCGTCGAGCCCGGCGTGGGCGACATCGTGCGGATCCCCGATCCGTACCACTACCGCGCCCTCGGCACCGCGACCGAGGAGGAGTTCTGCCGCTCGGTCCTGGCCGACACCGAGGAGATCATTCGGCTCGAGGGTCCACACACGATCGCGGCCGTCTTCGTCGAGCCGGTGACCGGTTCGAACGGCGTGATCGTGCCTCCGCAGGGTTGGCTCCGAGGGCTGAGAGCCCTGTGCGACCGCTACGGCATCCTGCTGATCTGCGACGAGGTGATGTCGGGAGTGGGGCGCACCGGGCGCTGGTTCGCGTCCGACCACGAGGGCGTCAGCCCCGACATCATGACGATGGCCAAGGGCCTGACCAGCAGCTATGTTCCCCTCGGTGCCGCGGTCTTCAGTGAGGCCATCGGCGACGCGCTGCAGGACATCGAGATCAACGCGGGCCTGACCTACCAGTCGCACCCCGTCGGCCTGGCCGCCGCCCGGGCGACGCTGGCGATCTACGAGTCCGACGGGCTGATCGAGAACTCCGAGAAGATGGGCCACTACCTGCGGCAGGGCCTGCACGAGCTGGCGGAGCGGCACCCGTCCATCGGCGACGTCCGCGGCGTCGGCCTGTTCAACACGCTCGAGCTGGTGCACGACCGCGACACCAAGGTCGAGCTGTTCACCCTCACGGGCCCGAACAGCGCCGGCCAGGGCGAGCTCGGGGCGGCGCTCAAGGCGAACGGCCTGCTTGCCGGGCTGCGCGGTCCGTGGCTCATGGCGTGCCCCCCGCTGTGCATCACCACGACCGAGATCGATGCCGCCATCGAGGGCCTCGACGCCGCCCTCGAGGTGGCGGACCGCTACACGTCCGCCGCCGGCGCCCCACCGCCCCCGCACGCCACCCACACCTTCCCACCCGCACTGGAGGCACTCCGATGACCACGACCGAGACGACCGACACCGTCGAGTACAGCGACCGCTACGCGCGCGGCAAGGCGGTGCTCGCGTCAATGAACAACGACCCGGACGGCATGGCGGCGTGGCGCGACGTCGACCCGGTCGTCGGACCGAAGATCGACCGGTTGCTCGGCGAGTACTGCTTCGGTGACGTGTGGGCCGGTGACGGGCTCGACAAGCGGACCCGGCGCATCATCACCCTCACGTCACTCGCGACGCAGGGCCGGACGATCCAGCTCGAGGGTCACATCCGGATGGCTCTGGAACAAGGCTTCACTCGTGCCGAGATCCTCGAGGTCTTCCTGCACCTGCTGCCCTACATGGGATTCCCGACGGTCCTCACCGCGGCCGGTGTCGCCGACGCCGTGTTCAAGGACCTCGACGCCACGGGCGAGCAGGAGTAGGTCATGGGTCGGACCGTCATCCACGGAGGCCTGGTCGTCAACGCCGGTGACTCGATCCGGGCGAGCGTCCTGATCGAGGGCGAGCGGATCGTCGCCGTCGCCGATCCGGAGTCGTCCTTCGTCGAGGCATTCGCGCAGGGCGCCGACCTCGTCGATGCCACCGGGAAGTACGTCATCCCCGGTGGTATCGACGCTCATACCCACATGCAGGCCGAGGCGTTCAACAGCACCGCGTCGGACACGTTCGAGACCGGCACGATCGCCGCGGCCTTCGGCGGGACGACGACGATCCTGGACTTTGCCGCACCCGTGCCCGGCGCGAACAGCCTCGTCGAGGCGGTCGACCGGTACCACGCGAAGGCCGAGGGCCAGTGCGCCGTCGACTACGGGTTCCACGTCAACACACGGGGCATCGACGAGACGCGTCTCAAGGAGATGACACAGCTGGTCGGCGAGGGCATCACGAGCTTCAAGATGTTCACCGCGTACCCGGGTGACTGGTACTCGACCGACGACCAGCTCTTCCGCGCCTACCGCCACCTGGGCAACCTCGGCGCGCTGCCGATGATGCACGCCGAGAACGGCATCGTCATCGACGTGATGCGGGAGGAGGCCGTCCTGCGTGGCGACACCGATCCGGTGTGGCACTCGCTGACCCGGCCCGAGGCGATGGAGGCCGAGGCGGTCCACCGCTGCGGACGACTGGCGGAGGTGGCCGGGTCGCCGGTCTACATCGTCCACCTGTCCTCTGAGCCCGCCCTCGAGGAGGTGCTGCGCGCCCGCGAGCGGGGTGTGCAGATCTCCGCCGAGACCTGCCCCCAGTACCTCTTCCTGGACCTGGACCACCTGCGCGAGCCTGACTTCGGCGGCAGCAAGTACGTCTGCTCTCCGCCCATCCGCGACAAGCGCAATCAGAATCCCCTGTGGAAGGCGCTGGGCAACCGCGGCCTGGCGACCGTCGCCACCGACCACTGCCCGTTCTGCTGGGACCAGAAGGAGCTCGGCCGCGACGACTTCCGCAACATCCCCAACGGGATCCCCGGCGTCGAGCACCGCGTCGAGCAGATCTACCAGGGCGTGGTGGACGGACACCTGTCGCTGAACCGCTGGGTGGAGGTGTGCTCGACCGAGGTCGCCCGCACCTTCGGGCTGCACCCGCGCAAGGGCGTCATCACCGCCGGGGCGGACGCGGACATCGTCATCTTCGACCCGCACACGCCCCACACGATCTCGGCAGCCACGCACCACATGGCCAACGACTACTCGGCGTTCGAGGGGCAGAGCCTGCCCGGCAGCGTCGAGACGACGTTCCTGCACGGCAGGAAGATCGTCGATGGCGGCCGCTACCTCGGCACCAAGGGCGACGGCCGCTTCCTGGCCCGCAGCACGGCGGCATGAGGCTCGGTTACAAGGCGTCTGCCGAGCAGTTCGGCCCGCGCGATCTCATCGACTTCGCCGTCGGGGCCGAGCAGGCCGGGTTGGACTCGGTCTGGATCAGCGACCACTTCCAGCCATGGCGGCACGAGGGCGGCCATGCGCCCTTCGCGCCGGCGTGGATCGCCGCGGCGGCAGAGCGAACCGAACACGTCCTGCTCGGCACCAGCGTCCTGACGCCGGCCTACCGCTACAACCCCGCCGTGATCGCGCAGGCGTTCGGCACGCTCGGGGCGCTGTGCCCCGGACGCATCGCACTGGGCGTCGGCTCCGGTGAGGCGCTCAACGAGGTCGTCGTCGATCCGACACTGCAGTGGCCGGCGTTCAAGGAGCGGTTCGCCCGCCTGCGCGAGTCCGTCGCCCTCATCCGGCGGCTGTGGACCGAGGATCGCGTGACCTTCGAGGGTGAGTACTACTCCACGCTCAACGCGACGGTGTACGACCGACCTGACGAGCCGATCCCCGTCTATGTCGCCGCTGGTGGCCCGGTCGTGGCGAAGTACGCCGGGCGCGCGGGCGACGGCTTCATCTGCACCTCGGGCAAGGGGATGGAGCTGTATTCCGACAAGCTGCTTCCGGCGGTCGCCGATGGCGCCGCGGCTGCGGGCAAGGATCCCGCTTCGGTCGACCGCATGATCGAGATCAAGCTGTCCTATGCGCCGACTCGCGAGGAGGCACTCGAGAACACGCGCTTCTGGGCGCCGCTGTCGCTGACGCCCGAGCAGAAGCACGGGGTCGACGACCCGGTCGAGATGTCTCGGCTGGCCGACGCCTTGCCGATCGAAGACGTCGCGAAGCGCTGGATCGTCGCGACGACACCCGAGGAAGTGGCCGAACAGGTCCAGCCGTACCTCGACCTGGGTTTCGACCACCTGGTGTTCCACGCGCCCGGCCACGACCAGCGAGCCTTCCTGCAGGCCTTTGGCGCCGAGGTGGCGCCCGCGTTGCGCGGATGAAGCGCTGGCAGTGACGTTTGCGGGGCCGACACGCCGTGAGCGACCCCGCAAACGTCACTGCCAGCGCTTCCTGCGCCACGAGATCGATGGTGCGGATCGCGGACCGCCGAGGAATCCGAGGTTTAACGGGCGCGCCACGGCAGGAAACCGTTCCGAAACGTTGAGGTTCCACGATGACGGGACATCCGTGGGAGGAGCCCAACATGACGATCGTCCGTGCCGCGATCTCGCAGACGACCTGGACCGGCGACAAGCAGTCGATGCTCGACAAGCACGAGCAGTTCGCTCGCGACGCCGCAGCGCAGGGCGCGCAGGTGATGTGCTTCCAGGAGCTCTTCTACGGCCCCTACTTCGGCATCACGCAGGACCAGAGGTACTACCGGTACGCCGAGCCGGTCGACGGCCCGATCGTGCAGCGCTTCGCCGCGTTGGCGAAGGAGCTCGGCCTCGTCACCGTGCTGCCGATCTACGAGGAGGCGCAGACGGGCGTCTACTACAACAGCTCGGTGCTGGTCGACGCGGACGGCACGGTGCTCGGCACCTACCGCAAGAACCACATCCCCCACGTCGAGAAGTTCTGGGAGAAGTTCTACTTCCGTCCGGGCAACCTCGGGTACCCGGTGTTCGAGACCGCGATCGGCAAGGTCGGGATGTACATCTGCTACGACCGCCACTTCCCCGAGGGCTGGCGCGAGCTGGGCCTGAACGGCGCGCACCTCGTCTTCAACCCCAACGCCACCAAGCCCGGCCTGTCGAACCGGTTGTGGGAGGTCGAAGGACCCGCCGCGGCCGTCGCCAACGGCTACTTCGTGCTGCAGCCGAACCGGGTCGGCCTCGAGGACAACGAGTACGGCGACGAGGCGGTGAACTTCTACGGCACCAGCCAGGTGATCGACCCGCGGGGCAACTTCGTGGGCGAGCTCGGCTCCGCGACGGACGAGGAGTTGCTCGTCCGCGACCTCGACCTCGACCTCGTCCGGCAAATGCGCGACGACTGGCAGTTCTACCGCGACCGCCGGCCCGACACCTACCTGTCCATCCCGAAGCCCTGAGCCAGGAGCAGCGATGAAGACCCTCATCAGCGGCGGCACCGTCGTCAACTCCACCGGCACCGCCACGGCCGACGTCCTGATCGACGGCGAGAAGATCGTCGCGCTCGTGTCGCCGGGCTCCGACGTCTGGGGCTCGGACCTCGAGCGCTCGGTCGACACGGTCATCGACGCGACCGGCAAGTACGTGATCCCGGGTGGGATCGACGCGCACACCCACATGCAGCTGCCGTTCGGCGGCACCCACGCCTCGGACACGTTCGAGACGGGCACGATCGCCGCAGCGTGGGGCGGGACGACCTCGATCATCGACTTCGCGGTGCAACGCACGGGCGAGCGGGTCGAGGACGGACTGGCCCACTGGCACGAGCTGGCCGCCGGGAACTGCGCGGTCGACTACGGCTTCCACCAGATCATCGGCGGCGTCGACGAGCTCAGCCTCAAGGCGATGGAGACGCTCGTCGACGAGGGCATCACCAGCTACAAGCTCTTCATGGCCTACCCGGGTGTCTTCTACAGCGACGACGCCCAGATCCTGCGCGCCATGCAGAAGGCGGCCGACCTCGGCCTGCTGACGATGATGCACGCCGAGAACGGCCCGGCGATCGACGTGCTCGCCGAGCAGCTCCACCAGCAGGGCAGGACCGATCCGTACTTTCACGGCATCGCCCGGGCCTGGCAGATGGAGGAAGAGGCCACGCACCGCGCGATCATGCTGGCCGACCTCACGGGTGCTCCGCTGTACGTCGTGCACGTCAGCGCCAAGCAGGCCGTCGAGCAGCTGGCCTGGGCCCGCGACCGCGGCAAGAACGTCTTCGGCGAGACCTGCCCCCAGTACCTCTACCTCTCCCTGGAGGAGCAGCTCGCGGCGACGAGCGACCAGTGGGGCGCGTTCGAGGGCGCCAAGTGGGTCTGCTCGACGCCGTTGCGCTCGAAGGAGGAGGGCCACCTCGACGCCATGTGGCAGGCCCTGCGCACCAACGACCTGCAGATGGTCTCGACCGATCACTGCCCGTTCTGCATGAAGGACCAGAAGGAGCTGGGCGCGGGCGACTTCCGTGCGATCCCGAACGGGATCGGCTCGATCGAGCACCGGATGGACCTGATGTACCAGGGCGTCGTCACCGGGAAGATCACGCTCGAACGCTGGGTGGAGCTGACCTCGACCACCCCGGCACGGATGTTCGGGCTCCACGGCCAGAAGGGCGTCCTGCAGCCCGGCGCCGACGGCGACGTCGTGGTCTACGACCCGAACGGTCACACGTCCATCGGCTTCGGCGAGGGGAAGACGCATCACATGAACATGGACCACTCGGCGTGGGAGGGCTTCGAGATCGACGGCAAGGTCGACACCGTCCTGAGTCGTGGCTGCGTGCTGATCCGGGACGACGAGTACCTGGGATCGAAGACGCACGGCCGGTTCCTCAAGCGCGGCCTCTCGCAGTACCTGGTGTGACGACGATGGACTTCGGCGCGGTACTCCAGACCAACCCGCCCGCGTGGCGGACCGTCCAGCTCGCGAAGCTGGCCGAGGCCCACGGCTTCAGCACCGTGTGGACCTTCGACTCGCACCTGCTGTGGCAGGAGCCGTACGTCATCTACAGCCAGATCCTGGCTGAGACGCACCGCATCAAGGTCGGACCGTTCGTGACGAACCCGGCGACGCGCGACTGGACCGTCACCGCCTCGATCTTTGCGACGCTCAACGAGATGTACGGCAACCGCACGATCTGCGGCATCGGCCGCGGCGACTCCGCGGTGCGCGTCACGAACGGGCGGCCCAGCACGCTCCAGGAGCTGCGCGAGTCGATCCACGTGATCCGCGAGCTCGCGAACTGCCGCGAGGTCGAGTACCGCGACACCACGCTGCGGCTCCCGTGGGTCTCGACGTCCGAGCTCGAGCTGTGGGTGGCGGCGTACGGTCCCCGGGCGCTCGAGCTGACCGGGCAGGTCGCCGACGGGTTCATCCTGCAGCTGGCCGACGTCGACATCGCCCGCTGGATGATCACGACGGTGCGCCGGGCGGCCGAGGACGCCGGCCGCGACCCCGACGAGATCACCTTCTGCGTCTCCGCGCCGTTCTACATCGGCGACGACTGGGCCCACATGCGCGACCAGTGCCGCTGGTTCGGCGGGATGGTCGGCAACCACGTCGCCGACATCGTGGCCAAGTACGGCGACGGCGGCGCGGTGCCGCAGGCGCTGACCGACTACATCGAGGGCCGCCAGGGCTACGACTACAACAGCCACGGCAAGACGCACAACGACCACGTCGACTTCGTCCCCGACGAGATCGTCGACCGGTTCTGCGTGTTGGGCACGGCGGCCGACCACGTCGAGAAGCTCCAGGAGCTCGAGTCGATCGGTGTCGACCACTTCGCGGGCTACCTCCAGCACGACAACAAGGAGGAGTCCCTGCGGGTCTACGGCGAGACCGTCATCCCGGCCCTCACCGACACGATCGCGGCGACGACGTGAGCAGGATGCGTGCGCTGGTCGCGGGACTGCTCGGGGTGCTCGCGCTGGTGGCGACGTGGGAGCTCTACCGTGCGGTCGGGCCCGAGGCGGGCGTCACCGTCGGCGGGACCGTCGTGCTGCCCCGCACGAGCGACCTCGCGATGCCGCACGTGTGGGAGATGCTGCGGGTCTTCGGTGAGCCGGCCAGCGGCGCCTCCGACGCCGACAGCGTCCTCGTGGTCGTCCTCGGCGCTGCCGGGTTCACGTTGCGGATCGCCGCGGTCGGCTGGCTGGTCGCGGTCGTCGTCGGACTGGCGCTGGCCGTGCTGATGGCGCGGTCGGGACTGGCGGAGTCGGCGATCCTGCCCTGGGTCATCCTCAGCCAGACCGTGCCGCTCATCGCGATCGCGCCGCTGGTGCGGCGGTGGGGCTCGCAGCTGGAGGTCGGCGGCCTCGAGTGGCAGAACGAGTACTCCGTCGCGGTGATCGCGGCGTACCTGGCGTTCTTCCCCATCGCGGTCGGCGCCCTGCGCGGGCTCAAGTCTCCGGTCGCCAGCCAGGTGGACCTCATGCACGCGTACGGGGTCGGCTGGTGGACCACGCTGCGCACCCTGCGGTTGCCCTCCTCGGTGCCCTACCTGCTCTCGGCCCTGCGCCTGGCGGCCGCCAGCGCCGTGATCGGCACGGTCGTCGCCGAGGCCTCGATCGGACTGCGCGGGGGCATCGGCCGCCTCGTCATCGAGTACGCCCAGTCGGCCGGGGGAGACCCGGCCAAGCCGTGGGCCCCGATCTTCGGCGCGGTCGCCGTCGGCCTGGTCGCCGGGGGTGTCGTGGCGCTGCTCGGCCTCTTCCTCAAGCCCTACCGTCGCCAGGAGGTCCTGTCATGAGTGCCGGCACCCACGCCGTCGAGGTTGCCGGCGTCAGCCGCGTCTTCGACACGAAGAAGGGACCCGTCGTCGCGCTCGACGACGTCGACCTCACGGTCGCCGCGGGCGAGTTCGTCTCGCTGATCGGCCCGAGCGGGTGTGGCAAGAGCACCCTGCTGCGGCTGATCGCCGACCTCGACCAGCCCACGTCCGGCACCATCGCCGTGCGCGGCAAGGGCCCGCGGCAGGCGCGGCTCGACCGGGAGTACGGGATCGCGTTCCAGCAGGCCGGCCTGCTGCCGTGGCGCACGGTGGCCGCGAACATCGAGCTGCCGCTGCAGGTGCACGGGGTGGCGAAGGGGGCCCGGAGGGCGCGCGCGGCCGAGCTGCTGGAGCTGATCGGGCTGACCGACTTCGCCGACCACCACCCCGACCAGCTGTCGGGCGGCATGCAGCAGCGGGTGGCGATCGCCCGTGCCCTCGCCGAGAGCCCGAAGCTGCTGTTGATGGACGAGCCGTTCGGCGCCCTCGATGAGATCACCCGCGAGCGGATGCAGAACGAGCTGGTCAGGATCGCCGCGGAGACGGGCGCAGCGGTCGTGTTCGTGACCCACTCCATCCCCGAGGCGGTCTTCCTGTCCGACCGCGTCGTCGTGATGTCGCCGCGACCCGGACGCATCACGGGCGTGGTCGACTGCCAGCTGGGCTCGTCCAGCAGTCGCACGGACGCGGTGCGCGACGAGGCGGGTTTCTTCCATGCCGTCGCGGCGGTCCGCGAGCACCTCCACGGCACGGCGCCCGTCGCGGTCCGAGGAGTCGAGACGCGATGACCAGCACAGCCGCCGTGGGTGCGGCCCAGGCCGCCGAGACACGGTTCCGCCTCTCGGGAGCCGGCAGCCACGCCGTCCTGGCGCCGATCGGGCTCGGCGTGGTCCTGCTCGGCGCCTGGGAGTTCGGCGTGCGGCTGTTCGACATCGACCCGTTCGTCGTGCCGGCGCCCGCGGCGATCGCGGGCGAGGTGCTCGAGAACCTCCCGACGATCTGCTCGGGCTCGGTCGTGACGGGGCGCAACGCCCTGGCCGGGTTGCTGATCGGCGCAGTCGTCGGCGTGCTCGCGGCCCTCGTGTCGAGTGCGAGCCGCGTGCTGGACCAGATGGCCGCGCCGGTCGTGGCCGCCCTCTCGGTCGTGCCCATCGTGGCCCTCGCGCCGGTGCTCTACACGATGTTCGGAGCTGCGGCGGACACCGCGCGGATCCTCGTCGCGGCCCTGTCGGTCGTGGTGCCGGTCTACCTGAACACGCTGCGCGGCCTGCGTCAGGTGCTGCCGGTCCACCGCGACCTGATGCGCGCCTACGCCGCCCGCCCGGCCTGGGTCGCGTCGACCGTCACCCTGCCGACCGCCGTGCCCTTCGTGTTCACCGGGCTGCGCATCGCCTCGAGCCTGGCCGTCATCAGCGCGCTCATCGCCGAGTACTTCGGCGGTCCGATCGGGGGACTGGGCAAGTCGATCACGTCGGCCGCGGCCGGCAGCGACTACGCACTGGCGTGGGCGTACGTCTTCGGCTCCATCGTGCTGGGACTGACGTTCTACGTCGCCACCCTGGCCGCCGAGCTGTGGTTCACCCGCCATCGCGCGACCACCTGAGACCCCGTCCGCTCCAGCGGCCGGCCACCACAACACCCATCGAGGAGAACCATGAGGAAGAACAGCATCTGGGGGAAGGCGGCGGCCATCGTGGCCGTGGCGTCGCTCACGCTCGCCGGTTGCGGGGGCAGCGACGACGACAGTGCCGAGAGCGATCTCACGAAGGTCAAGCTGCAGCTGCAGTGGGTCGCGCAGGCGCAGTTCGCGGGGTACTACGCCGCGGTCGACCAGGGCTTCTACGAGGACGAGGGGCTCGACGTCGAGATCGTCGAGGGCGGGCCGGACATCGTGCCGCAGGACGTCCTCAGCGCGGGCGACGTCGACTACGCGATCTCCTGGGTGCCGAAGGTGCTCGGAGCGATCGAACAGGGCGCCGAAATCACGAACGTCGCGCAGATCTTCGAGCGGTCGGCCACCACCCAGATCTCGTTCAAGGACCGGGGGATCGCGAAGCCGGCCGACCTGAAGAGCAAGAAGGTCGGGTCGTGGGGCTACGGCAACGAGTGGGAGCTGTTCGCCGGGATGCAGAAGGACGGCGTGGGCGTCAAGGACATCAAGCTCGTCCAGCAGGCGTTCGACATGAACGGCTTCCTCGCGGGTGACATCGACGCGGCCCAGGCCATGACCTACAACGAGTACGCGCAGGTGCTCGAGACCAAGAACCCGAAGACCGGCAAGCTCTACCAGCCCGAGGACCTCGAGGTCATCGACTGGAACGAGGCCGGCACGGCCATGCTGCAGGATGCGATCTGGGCCCAGGCAGACAAGCTCGAGGACACCGAGTACGCCGAGCAGACCGTCGCGTTCATCAAGGCCTCGATCAAGGGGTGGGCGTACGCCAAGGACAACCCGGAGGACGCGGCGACGATCGTCACCGAGGCCGGCTCGCAGCTGGGCGAGAGCCACCAGCTGTGGATGACCAACGAGGTCAACAAGCTGATCTGGCCGTCGACGAACGGCGTCGGCCTCATCGACGAGGCGGCGTGGAAGCGCACCGTCGACATCGCGCTGGGCACGAAGAACGAGACCGGTGCGACGATCATCAGCAAGGAGCCCCCGGCGACCGCCTTCACCAACGAGTATGTCGAGAAGGCTCTCGCCGAGCTCAAGGACGAAGGGCTCGACGTGCTGGACGAGGACTTCGAGCCGATCGCCGTCACCCTGAAGGAGGGCGGCAAGTAGGACCACGGCCGGGCGTCGTCCCGGGGCTCGCCAGCCCCGGGACGACACCCGGCGACACCGCAGCGACTCACCGAAGGAAGCCACACCGATGGACCACGACGCCACCCTTGACCTCGACGCCCGCGCGTACGCGCTCGACCGGGCGCACGTCTTCCACTCCTGGTCCGCGCAGGGCGCGCTCGATCCCGTGGTCATCGCCGGCGGCAGCGGCACGCGAGTCTGGGACCACGCCGGACGCGAGTACCTCGACTTCTCCAGCCAGCTGGTCAACGTCAACATCGGCCACCAGCACCCGGCCGTCGTGCAGGCGATCGTCGAGCAGGCACAGCAGCTGACGACGATCAGCCCGCCGACGGCCCACCTGGTCCGTGGTGAGGCGGCCCGCCGGATCGCCGCGGTGGCGCCGGACGGGATGGACAAGGTCTTCTTCACCAACGGCGGCGCCGACGCGGTCGAGAACGCGATCCGGATGGCGCGCCTGCACACCGGCCGCGACAAGGTCCTCTCGCGGTACCGGTCGTACCACGGCAACACCGGCGCGGCGATCGTCGCGACCGGTGACTGGCGGCGCGTGCCGAACGAGTTCGCCCGCGGTCACGTCCACTTCTTCGGCCCGTACCTCTACCGCAGCGAGTTCTGGGCCGAGACGCCCGAGCAGGAGTGCGAGCGGGCCCTGCAGCACCTGCGCCGGATGATCGAGGTGGAGGGGCCGGCCTCGATCGCCGCGGTCCTGCTCGAGTCGATCCCCGGCACGGCCGGCGTGCTCGTGCCGCCGCCGGGGTACCTGGCGGGCGTCCGCGAGGTGTGCGACCAGCACGGCATCGTGCTGATCCTCGACGAGGTCATGGCCGGCTTCGGCCGCACCGGCGACTGGTTCGCCCACACCGCGCACGGGGTCGTGCCGGACCTGATCACGTTCGCCAAGGGAGTGAACTCGGGCTACGTCCCGGTGGGCGGCGTCATCATCAGCGACGCGATCGCCGCCACCTTCGACGAGCGCGTGTTCCCCGGCGGGCTCACCTACAGCGGCCACCCGCTGGCGATGGCCTCCATCGTCGCCTCGATCGACGCCATGACGGCCGAGGGCATCGTCGAGAACGCCGCCACGATCGGCCGCGACGTCCTCGGCCCGGCGCTCCAGGACCTCGCGGAGCGCCACCCGAGCGTCGGCGAGGTGCGCGGCGTCGGCGTCTTCTGGGCGATCGAGCTGGTGGCCGACCCGCAGACCCGCGCGCCCCTGCCCGCGGCCGCGATGGGCACGGTGAAGGCCGAGCTCGTGAAGCGCGGCCTGCTGCCGTTCATCGTCGACAACCGCATCCACGCGGTGCCTCCGTGCGTCGTCACCCGCGACGACGTCGCCGAGGCCGTCACCATCTACGACGAGGTGCTCAGCCTCGTCGACCCGTCCCTCTGAAACCCCTTCCCCCAGGAGCCCTGCCATGACCGACACCCCGATCCTCGACCACTACGTGGGCGGCGCCGCGTTCGCCGGCCAGTCCGAGCGGACGAGCCCCGTCTACAACCCCGCCGAGGGTGTGGTGCAGAAGCAGGTGCGCCTCGCCACCGCCGCCGACGTGGACGTCGCGGTCCTGTCCGCCCGCACCTCCTTCGCCCAGTGGAGCGAGGCGTCGATCACGACGCGCCAGAACGTGATGTTCGCGTTCCGCCAACTGCTGAACGAGCGCAAGGGCGAGCTGGCCGAGATCCTCACCGCCGAGCACGGCAAGGTCCTGTCCGACGCCGGCGGCGAGATCGCCCGCGGTCTGGAGGTCGTGGAGTTCGCCTGCTCGATGCCCCACCTGACGAAGGGCGCGTACTCCGACCAGGTGTCGGGCGGTGTCGACGTCTACTCGCTGCGACAGCCGCTGGGCGTGGTGGGCATCATCAGCCCGTTCAACTTCCCGGCCATGGTGCCGATGTGGTTCTTCCCGCTGGCCATCGCCACCGGCAACACCGTGATCCTCAAGCCCAGCGAGAAGGACCCCACGGCCGCCAACTGGATGGCCGAGCTGTTCACCGAGGCGGGCCTCCCGGACGGGGTGTTCAACGTCGTGCACGGCGACAAGGAGGCCGTCGACGCGCTGCTCGACCACCCCCAGGTCGCCTCGATCTCGTTCGTCGGCTCCACGCCGATCGCGCGGTACGTCTACGAGAAGGGCACGGCGGCGGGCAAGCGCGTGCAGGCCCTCGGCGGCGCCAAGAACCACATGCTCGTGCTGCCCGACGCCGACCTCGACCTCGTCGCCGACTCGGCCGTCAACGCCGGCTTCGGGTCGGCGGGGGAGCGGTGCATGGCGATCAGCGTCGTCCTGGCCACCGACAGCATCGCCGACGAGCTGGTCGCGAAGATCTCCGAGCGGATGGCGCAGGTCGTGACCGGCGACGGCCGCAAGGGCTGCGACATGGGGCCGTTGATCACGCGCGAGCACCGCGACAAGGTGGCGGGCTACCTCGACGTGGCGCAGGCCGACGGCGCGACGCTCGTCGTCGACGGCCGCGACACCGACATCGACGGCCCGGAGGAGGGGTTCTGGCTCGGCCCCACCCTGATCGACCACGTCCCGCTCACCTCGGCCGTCTACACCGACGAGATCTTCGGGCCCGTCCTGTCGATCGTGCGCGTGTCCGGGTACGAGGAGGGGCTCGAGATCATCAACTCGGGCCTCTACGGCAACGGCACGGCGATCTTCACCAACGACGGCGGCGCCGCGCGGCGCTTCGTCCGCTCGGTCGAGGTGGGGATGGTGGGCGTCAACGTGCCGATCCCCGTGCCGGTGGCCTACCACTCCTTCGGCGGCTGGAAGGCCTCGCTGTTCGGCGACGCCAAGGCGTACGGACCGCACGGGCTGGACTTCTTCACCCGCGAGAAGGCCGTCACGCAGCGCTGGCTCGATCCCAGTCACGGCGGCCTGAACCTGGGCTTCCCCCAGCACGACTGAGGTGGCGCCCAGCACCCCCGGGGCGAACCCCCCGGGGGGTAGGCTGGCCGCGTGTTCCCTCGCCTCCTCCCTGTCCTGTTCGCCGCGGTTCTGGTCCTCTCGGGGTGTGGTGACGGCGGTTCCGACGACAACACCCAGGCTTCCGGCGTCGCCGCCGCGAACGCCTGGGTCAAGGCCACCGACATGAACATGAGCGCCGCGTTCATGGTGGTGAGCAACAGCGCTGAGGAGGACGCCACGATCGTCGGCGTCACGACCGACCTCACCGACACCGCCGAGCTGCACGAGACTGCCGACGGCACCATGCGTCCGGTCGAGAGCCTGACGGTCCCCGCGGGTGGCTCTCTCATGCTCGAGCCCGGCGGCAACCACCTCATGCTGATGGAGCTGACCGAGGCGATCGATCCCGGTCAGGAGGTCACGTTCACGCTCGAGTTCGACGACGGCTCGACCTTCGACGTCACTGCCACGGCCAAGGACTTCGCCGGTGGCGCGGAGGACTACGAGGGCACCGAGGAGCACTGACCGATGAAGCGTCGTGCCCTCTTCGGGGGAGCTGCGGCCGTCGGTGCCGCCGCCGTGGGCGGCGCGGCGCTCGGCGGTGTGATGGGCGGCGCGGACGCCGCCGCCACCGGACCGCTCACCGTCGACTTCCACGGCCCGCACCAGGCCGGTGTGTCGATGGATCCGCAGGCGCACCAGAGCCTGCTCGCGCTCGACCTCCGGCCCGGGATCGACGCCGAGGCGGTCCGCCGCTTGCTCCTGCTGCTGACCGACGACGCCGAGCGCATGACCCGTGGTCGAGCGCCCCTGGCCGACCAGGAACCCGAGCTCGCAGCGGTGCCGGCCCGCCTCACGGTGACCTTCGGGTTCGGCCCGGGTCTCGTCGCGACGGTCCGGGGGCGGCGCGCCGTTCCGACCTGGTTGGGCCCGTTGCCCGCTTACCGCACGATCGACCGCCTCGAGGAGCGGTGGAGCGGGGGAGACCTGCTGCTGCAGGTGGCCGCCGACGACCCCACGACGGTGGCGCACGCCGTGCGCCTGTTGGTGCGTGACTCCCGGGCGTTCACGACGGTCCGCTGGCGTCAGGACGGCTTTCGCCACGGTGCCGGGACGCACCGTCCGGGCACCGCGATGCGCAACCTCTTCGGCCAGGTCGACGGCAGCGCGAACGAGGCGCCCGGTTCGCGGGCGTTCGACGAGATCGTGTGGCGCACCGGCGCCGACGCGTGGCTCGACGGCGGGACGACGATGGTGGTCCGACGCATCGCCATGAACCTCGACACCTGGGACGAGGTGGGCCGGGCGGGCCGCGAGTTCTCGATCGGTCGCCGGCTGGCCGACGGTGCTCCGACGACCGGCGGTAGCGAGGCCGACGACGTCGACCTCGAGGCAGTCGACGCGCGGGGGTTCACCGTGGTGGGGCCGGCGGCCCACGTGCGTCGCGCCCGGCCCGACGACGCCGGCCAGCGCATCTTCCGGCGGGGCTACAACTATGACGACGCGACCGGATCAGGCCTGGTCTTCTCGGCCTTCCAGGCCGACCTGGAGCGCCAGTACCTGCCGATCCAGGCGCGCCTGGCCGAGCAGGACGCCCTCAACGCGTGGACGACGCCGATCGGTTCGGCGGTCTTCGCGATCCCGTGCGGAGTGCGCCCCGGCGAGCACGTCGGTGAGGCGTTGTTCACGTGAGCGCGGAGCGCGGCTCGCTTGCACGGAATCCTCAGGCGACCCACCTACACTCGATCGAGTGATTCGCTTCGACAAGGTCACCAAGACCTACCCCGGCCAGAAGCGTGCTGCCCTCGACCGCGTCGACCTCGAGATCAACAAGGGCGAGTTCGTCTTCCTGGTCGGCTCGTCCGGCTCCGGCAAGTCGACCTTCCTGCGCCTGATCCTGCGTGAGGCCCGGCCCACGTCGGGTCACGTCTACGTCGCCGGCAAGGAGATCAACAAGCTCTCGAGCTGGAAGGTGCCCAAGCTGCGGCGCCAGCTCGGCACGGTGTTCCAGGACTTCCGGCTGCTGCCGAACAAGACCGTCTTCGAGAACGTCGCCTACGCCCTCGAGGTGATCGGCAAGCCGCGCGACGAGATCAAGCGCCTCGTCCCCGAGACGCTCGACCTGGTCGGCCTCGACGGCAAGGGCCACCGGCGCCCCGACGAGCTCTCCGGTGGCGAGCAGCAGCGCGTGGCGATCGCCCGCGCCTACGTCAACCGGCCGATGATCCTCATCGCCGACGAGCCCACCGGCAACCTCGATCCCACCACCAGCGTCGGCATCATGAAGCTGCTCGACCGGATCAACCGCGAGGACACGACCGTCCTGATGGCCACGCACGACTCCTCGATCGTCGACCAGATGCGCAAGCGCGTCATCGAGCTCGACGAGGGCCGCGTGATCCGTGACGAGGCCCGCGGCATCTACGGCTACGAGAACTGAGACCCATGCGAGCGATCCTCAACGAACTGCGCGCCAGCCTGACCCGCAACACCTCCATGACGATCTCGTTGATCGTCACCATGAGCGTGTCGCTGCTGCTGGCGTCCCTGGGCCTGCTGATCCAGGCGCAGGCCGAGCGCACCGAGCAGTACTTCGGCGACCGGCTGCAGCTGCAGGTCAACCTGTGCACCAAGAACTCCCCGGCGGCCACGTGCGTCGGCGGCGCGGCCACCGACGAGCAGAAGCAGGCCGTGCAGACGGCGCTCCAGGACAACCCCGAGGTCAAGGACTTCGCCGTCCGCAGCCCCAAGGAGAATTACGCCCAGGCCCGTGAGCTGCTCGGGCAGACCGACACCGGTCGCAAGCAGCTCGAGACGCTCGGCGTCGACTCGTTCCCCGAGTCGTACTTCGTCACCCTGAAGGACCCGCAGCAGTTCGACGGCGTGGTCAGTGAGGTCTCGGGCATGGACGGCGTGGGCAACGTCAACTCCCTGCGCGACCTGCTCGGACCCCTGTTCGAGATGCTCGACAAGATGCAGTGGGCGGCACTGGCCACGGCCGGCCTGCTCATCATCGCGGCGATCCTGCAGGTCTCGAACACGATCCGGATGACGGCGTTCGCGCGCCGTCGCGAGATCGGGATCATGCGCCTCGTGGGCGCCTCCAGCTGGCACATCCAGGCGCCGTTCGTGCTGGAGTCGCTCGTCGCGGCCTTCATCTCGGCGGCGCTCGCGGCCGGCGGCTTGGCGGCGTTCATGCACTTCGTCGTCTACGGCTACCTGCGCGACACGCTCGGCCGCATCACCACGTGGGTGCGCTGGGAGGACGCCTTCCTCGTCATGGGCATGACCACGGTCCTGGCCCTGCTGCTGGCGCTCGTGCCGACGTTCGTCATGACGCGCAAGTACCTGGACGTCTAGCCCGCGGCCGACACGCGGCGGAGCGATGTGGCGGCCAAACCCTCAACCTCTGCCGTAGAGTCGCTCGCGTCAGTTCGCACGATTCCGTCCCCTGTGGACACTTCCCCGGATTCGAGACCATGACGAGAATGCGCAAGCCGCTGCTCGCCCTGGCCCTCAGCATCACGCTGGTGGCCAGCTTGAGCGCGCCCACCTTCGGTGGCGAGAAGGACGACGTCAAGCGCGAGCAGCGCGCGAACAAGCAGCGGCTCAAGGACGCCCAGGACGAGGTCCAGGAGTCCACGCAGGCCGCTCGCGACGCCAAGCGCGCGCTCGATGCCGCCTCGTCGCGCCTCGCCGCCGCCGAGACCGAGCTGGGCCAGACGCGCGGCAAGCTCGCCGTCGCCCAGGCCGAGGACGCGCGCCTGCGCGCCGAACTCGACAAGGCCGAGGCCGAGCTGGAGGCCGCCGAGGCTGCGCTGAACGCGGCCGAGAAGGAGCTCAAGCAGTCCCGCGGGGCCGTCGAGTCGTTCGCCGTCGAGTCGGTCATGGCCGGCGACTCCGGGCTCAAGGCGTTCGGCGACCTGCTCCGTGGCGCCGACCCGGGCGAGTTCTCCGAGCAGATGAGTGCGTCGACCTCGATCGGTGACGCCCAGATCGCCCTCATGCAGGAGCTGGCGGCGTCCGAGGTCATGCTCGGCATCGAGCGCGACAAGGTCGAGAAGCTGCGCGACCGCGTCGCCGACCAGAAGCAGCAGGCCGAGGCCGTCGTCGTGCAGATGCAGGCACTCACCGCCCAGGCCGAGGCCCAGGCCGCGTCCGTGGCCCAGCTGGTCACGGCCCGCGCCGGTGCCAAGCGCAGCGCCGAGGCCGCCCTGGCCGAGGACCAGAAGCTGCTGGCCGAGCAGGAGGCCGAGAGGTCCCGGCTCGAGAGCCAGATGGCCGAGATCGTCCGGCAGGAGCTCGAGGCCGCTCGCAAGGCAGCCGAGGCCGCCGAGCGTGCCCGCAGGAAGAAGGGCGGCGGAGGAGGCGGCGGCAAGGACAACGGCGGTGGCGGCGGCGGTTCAGGCGACTCCGGCGGTGCGCTCAGCCGTCCGGTCCCCGGACCGATCACCTCGCCGTACGGGATGCGCCGGCACCCGATCACGGGCGTCTACAAGCTCCACGACGGCACCGACTTCGGCGTCGGCTGCGGCACCCCGATCCGTGCCGCGGCCGGTGGCCGGATCATCTCGCAGTACTACAACGGCGCCTACGGCAACCGCGTGATCCTCAACAACGGGGTCAAGCGCGGCAAGAGCATCATCACGACCTACAACCACCTGTCGCGGTTCGCGCGCGGGTCGGGGGCGAAGGTCAGTCGCGGCGAGGTCATCGGCTACGTCGGCTCGACGGGGTACTCCACCGGTTGCCACCTGCACTTCATGGTGCTGGCGAACGGACAGACGACCCAGCCGATGAACTGGCTCTGACCCCACGCTGGACCCGACCTGTCAGAATGGTCGAATGGCCAAGGAGACCGGTCGCAAGATGATCGCGCAGAACAAGAAGGCGCGGCACGACTATCACATTGAGGACACCTTCGAGGCCGGTCTCGTCCTGACCGGCACCGAGGTCAAGTCGCTGCGTCAGGGTCGTGCCTCGCTCGTCGACGGCTTCGGTGAGATCGATCGCGGTGAGGCGTGGCTGCTGCAGGTCCACATCCCGCAGTACGACAACGGCACGTGGACCAACCACGAGACGCGTCGCCGCCGCAAACTCCTGCTGAACCGGCACGAGATCGAGAAGATCGAGCACCGGACGCAGGCCAAGGGCCTGACGATCATCCCGCTCAGCCTGTACTTCAAGGACGGTCGGGCCAAGGTCGAGCTCGCGCTGGCCCGGGGCAAGAAGGAGTACGACAAGCGCCACTCGCTCGCCGAGCGCCAGGCGTCCCGCGACGCCGAGCGCGAGGTCGGCAGGCGCCTCAAGGGCATATGACCTGGCAGGACGCCGAGCTCGCCGCGTACCTCGAGCGGCTGGGCGTGCCGGGGATCGCGGACGTGCACGTGCACTTCATGGCCCCGCAGGTGCTGGCGAAGGTGTGGGCGTACTTCGACGCCGCCGGCCCGAAGCTGGGGCGGCCGTGGCCCATCCACTACCGGACCAGCGACGACGAGCGCGTCGAGACGCTGCGTGCGTTGGGTGTGAAGCGGTTCACCGCCCTGTCGTACGCGCACAAGCCGGGCGTGGCCACCTTCATGAACGACTGGCTGACCGGCTTCGCGGCGCGGGTGCCCGAGAGCGTCCACTCGGCCACGTTCTTCCCCGAGCCGGAGGCGGCCGAGTACGTGCCCGCCGTCATCGCCGAGGGCGCGCGCGTCTTCAAGGCCCACCTGCAGGTGGGGGAGTTCGCCGCCGATGACCCGCTGCTCGATCCGGTGTGGGCCACGATCGAGCAGGCGCAGGTGCCGGTCGTGCTGCACGCCGGCTCGGGTCCGATGCCGGGCCCCCACACGGGTCCGCAGGGCGTGGCCCACGTGCTCGAGCGCTTCCCGGAGCTTCCCCTGGTGATCGCCCACCTCGGCATGCCCGAGGTCGACGGGTTCTGCGACCTCGCCGAGCGGTACCCGAACGTCCGACTGGACACGACGATGACGTTCGTCGACTTCTTCCCCGATCGCCCGCCGGTGGACCCGCAGCGGCTGCTCGCCCTGCAGGACCGCATCGTCTTCGGCAGCGACTTCCCCAACATCCCGTACCCGTACGCGCACCAGGTCGAGGCGCTCGACCGGCTCGGGCTCGGCGACGACTGGATGCGCGCCGTCCTGTGGACCAACGGCGCCGATCTCCTCGGCTCCTGACCCGGCCCCACCCACCCCGCGAGTGGCGCAAAATCGCCCGCCACTCGCCGAGTGGCGGGCCTTTCTGCGCCACTCGCGACCCCGGAATGCGCCACTCGACGTCCCCGACCGAGAGTGTCACGGATCGAGCGGAACAATTCGGCGGGTGAGGCGGTTAGAATGGATGAAGATTGACAATTCCAGAGGGGCTGATCGGTTTCGACTGTGGTCGTTCGATCCAAGAGAAGCGGGTAGAGAAGGCAACGTCATCTCTCAAACGATCGTTGCAAACCCATAAGTGCCGATTCCAAGCGCACTGACTTCGCCCTCGCTGCCTGACAGCGACTTGCGGAGGGTGGACCCGGGAGCGTCCTCGTCCCGGATCGTCCATCTCATCTAGAGGACTTGCTGATCTGACCGTGTAGCGCGATCAGATCGGGACTTTTTCGCTACTGAGCCTGTCGGTGACGCGTTCGTCCGAGCACCGGGGCCGAGAAAAGCGCCAGACGAACTGCACCCGGAGAAGTCTTGGTTCAGCGTCATAGGACCCGGGTTCGATTCCCGGCAGCTCCACAGCCCTCATGGACGAGAGCCGCTCCGATCCGTCGGAGCGGCTCTCGCTGTGTCTCGAGGTGAGCGAGGTGCATCAGAAGCCCGCGGGCGGCCGACGAATTCCGTACCGTTGTTCCCACTGTGAACATGCGCCCCTTCCTCACCACCCTGCTCGCGCTCACGATCGCCCTCGGTGGTCTCCTCGCGACTCCCGCCCAGGCCCTTCCGCGTGTGGGTATGGTCCAGGCCGCCGGCGTCACCTCGTCCTCCGTCACGCTCACGTGGCCGAAGTACCGCGGCGCGAAGACCTACCGCGTCCATCGCGCGGCCAACTACGCGTTCACGAAGGGCCTCCGGGTCACGAAGGCGAAGACCAACCGAGCGACGGTCCGCGGACTGCGCTCCGGAGTGGAGTACTGCTTCAAGGTGCGGGCGTACAACCGCAAGGGCCAGCACGTCGCCACCAGCGCGCGCACCTGCAAGCCCGCGGCGGCGATCTCCGTGCCGAGGGCCGGGGCGCCCGTCTCGACCATGACCTACAACATCTGCTCGCAGGTGTGCGACCGCCGGCCCGAGCTGCGCATGAAGCCGTGGAGCGTGCGCCGAGGCGTCGTCACGAACACGATCCTGCGCTCGGGCGCCGACGTGGTGGCGTTGCAGGAGTCGTTCGGCTGGAAGACCATCGCCGGCGACCTGCGCTCGGCCTACACGGTGGTCCCGGAGTTCGGGTACTACCAGGTCTCCACCCTCGCCTTCAGGACCTCGCGGTTCGAGCAGGTCGTCGACACCGTCACGTACGGGGACGGTGGTGAGACGGTCGTCGAGACCACGCCGCGCGCCGCGACGATCAACCTCCCGAACGGAAAGCGCGCCACCTGGTCCGAGCTGCGCGACCGCCGGACCGGCCGGAAGACCGTGTTCGTCTCGGCCCACATCTCCGACCAGACGGGCAGCGCCGCCAACGCACGACGGCGCGTGGAGACCCGCTCGCTCCTGGTGCAGGTCGGCGCTGCCAACACCCACCGCTCGCGCGTGGTCTACCTCGGCGACTTCAACTCGAACAAGTCTCGCGGGCACGCGGGCGACACTCCCGCGCGGGTGATGGGCTCAGCCGGCTACCTGGACGCGTACGACCAGGCGCGCACGCTGACGCGACCGAACTTCAACAGCGTCACGAAGGGCGCCCTGAAGCCGGTGCGGAGCTTCACGCACGGCGATCACATCGACAAGGTGTGGGTCCGTCGGGGCGACGGGATCGGCGTCGAGTCGTGGGCGAACGCCAACCCCATCCGCGGGACGAAGTACGTCGGCCCGCTCGGCTCGGACCACTGCCCGATCCTGGTGCGCCTGCGGATGTCCTGACCGGTCAGGCGACGAAGTCGTCCCAGTTGTCGGCGAGGTAGTCGATGAAGGCGGGACCAAGGTCCTCCTGCTCGAGGCGCTCGCGGGGGAACGGCTGCGGCTCGCTGACGAACGAGGCCGACTCCGCCGCGCGGCGCGGGAAGTCGTGGTGGATGATCGCGGCTGTGCCCACGGTGACGAAGTCGGCACCGCGCTCGAGGCACCAGTCGGCGTCCTGCGCCGAGAGGATCTTGCCCGCGACGCCGAGACGGGTGCCGTGGCGGGGGAGGTCGACGAACTGGTCGATGAGCAGGCCGCTGGCGGCGGGCTCGCGGGGCTCCTTCGTGACGTCCCACAGCGACAGGTCGAGGTAGTCGACGTCGCCGGACGCCATCAGCTGCTCGACGAGCGTCGTGGCGTCGTCGATCGAGATGCCGTAGCCCTCGGGCGACACGCGCACTCCCACCTGGAAGTCCGGTCCGGTCGCCGCACGGATCCCGCTCAGGACCTCGCGCAGCGGCCGGCTGCGCTCCTCGAGGGAGCCGCCGTACCCGTCCGTGCGATGGTTCTTGCGGGCGTCGAGGAACTGGCACAGCACGTAGCCATGGGCGCCGTGCACCTCGACGCCGTCGAAGCCCACCTGCTCCGCACGGACGGCGGCCGCGACGAAGTCGTCGATCACGCGCTGGACGTCGGCGGTGGAGAGCGCCTCGACACCCCGCTCAGGGTCGGCCCACGGCGCCACGGCGGGCGTGCCGGTGAGGCGGGAGTCGGCGCGCATGCCGCCGTGGTGCAGCTGGATCGAGGAGACCGCGCCGAGCTCGCGGATCCCGCCGGCGAGACGGCGCAGGCCGGGCTCGTGGCGGTCGTCGCTGATGCCGAGCTGGCCGTCCCACGCCTGCCCCTCGGGGGAGACGTAGGCCGCGCAGGTCATCACGAGGCCGAACCCGCCGCGGGCGCGGGCGACCAACCACGCGTACTCGTCGTCGGACAGCACACCGTCGCTGTGGCTCTGCTTGTTCGTCAGGGGCGCCAGGGTCCAGCGGTTGGGCCACCGGGGTCCGTGGGCGAGGGTCAGGGGCGCAGCGGCGGGGGAGTTCGGCACGCCCTCCAGCCTACGAACCGGCTCCCAGTCCAGAACGCTGGGAGCGACTCGCGATGATGGTGGGCATGACCGTCTGGCTGCCCGAGGGCGACTTCCTGACCGACCGCCACCTGGCGACGCTGTCGACGATGGGCCCGCAGGGTCAGATCCACGTCGTCGCGGTCGGGTTCACGGTCTTCGAGGGGCTCGTGCGGATCACGACGATGGACGGCAGCCAGAAGGTGCGCAACGTCGAGCGCGACCCGCGGGCCACCGTCGCCCAGGTCGCGGGGCCGCAGTGGCTCAGCATCGCCGGAACGGCGCGGATCCTGCGCGACCGCGACTCGATCACCCTCGCGGAGAACCTGTACGCCCAGCGCTACCGGCAGCCCCGCGAGAACCCGCAGCGGGTCGTCATTGAGATCACGCCCGAGAAGGTCATGTGCTCGCCCAGCCTGCGGGACGAGCCGCCCGTCCGCGACTGACGGTCCGCGTCCTCCGCTAGCGTGCCCGGATGCGCATCGTTGCCGTCGCCCTGTGCCTGCTCCTGCTGGCGGGGTGCTCGGAAGGGCCCGAACCGGCCCCGAAGGACGCCCAGGCATGGTCCGAAGAGTACCGGCCCCGGCTCGAGGCCGCAGTCGGGGAGTTCGTCGTGTCGGGGAACTGGTTCACCGAACCCTCCGACGAAGAGGTCGTCGCCGAGGAGATCCACGACGAGGACGGCGACATGAGCTTCGAGCTCGACGAGCCGACCATCGTGTCCGCTTTCGAGGTGGCGTGTTACGGCGGCGAGGAGCTCGACTTCGGCTACACGCTCCACAACGTCGCCGGCAACCAGGCCCGCGGAGCCGGCGCGGAGATCACGTGCGACCAGCGCGGGCACCGCGTGGAGGTGGGTCGAGCCGGCTTCGGTTCCGAGCCCGTCGCGCGCGTGGTCCTCGACGCCAAGGCCGCCGACGAGACCGCCGTCATCGTCGTGGGCGTGGGGGCGTCGCGCTGAAGCCCTGATCCGCGCGGTCAAGACGACCGTTACCGTTCGGGACGTGGAGGCGCTGCTGCTGGGGACGGGCTCGGCCGACGGCTGGCCGACGCCGTTCTGCCGGTGCGACTCCTGCGTCGCGATGCTGCGAGAGGGAATCCTCCGCACACCTACCAGCGTGCTGGTCGACCGGCGGATCTGGATCGACCCCGGTCCGGAGGCGCCGCGTCAGGCGCTGCGGGCGGGCGCCGACCTGGTCGACGTGGACACCGTGCTGATCTCGCACGCGCACACCGACCATCTCGACCCGGCGTTCCTGCTGCACCGCAGCTGGGTGAGTGACCAGCCGCTGACGGTCTACGGACCGGCGCCGGCGATCGAGCTGTGCCGGGACTGGCTCGCGCCTGACCAGACGTCGGTGCGTCTCGTCGAGGTGACGGCGGGGAACGCGTTCGAAGCCGGTCGGCACCGGGTCCGCGTGGTGCGCGCTGCTCACGAGGCCCTGGGTGAGGCGGTGCTCTACCGCCTCGACGCGGCCGACGGGTCGCTCCTCTACGCCTGCGACACCGGGCCGTGGGCCGACGGCGCCCTGGCGCAGATCGGCGCCGAGCGCCTCGACCTCGTGCTGATGGAGCAGACCTTCGGCGAGCGGACCGACCTCGCGGGGGAGCGGCACCACGGCCTGCGGACGTTCGAGGAGGCGGTCGTGGCCCTGCGCGCGACCGGTGCCGTGGACGACCGCACCCGCGTGGTCGCCGTGCACCTGAGTCACCACAACCCGCCCGACGTGGAGGCGCGGCTGGCGATGCTGGGCTTCGAGACCGGGCGCGACGGTCAGGTCATCGAGGTCTGAGCCGAGGAAACCCCCGGGCATGGAGAAAGCCCCCGCCGAAGCGGGGGCTTTCTCGGAGTTCTCGTGTTGTTGAGAAAACTCAGATCGCGCGGATCTTGGCGGCCTGCAGGCCCTTCTGGCCCTGCGTCACCTCGAACTCGACCTTCTGGTTGTCCTCGAGCGAACGGTAGCCGTTGCCCTGGATCTCGCTGAAGTGAGCGAACAGGTCCTCGCCGCCGTCGTCGGGCGCGATGAAGCCGAAGCCCTTTTCAGAGTTGAACCACTTCACAGTTCCGGTAGCCATGTTGTCTCCTTGGGAGGTAATGCGCACTCGTGAATCGCGTGCGACTAACTAGATGTCACGCGTCACTTCGAACCAAAGAGAAAACCGAACAGCCTCAAACGAGGCTCGACCATTCAATCTGCCGAGTCATGCCATGCAACAACAATCTTCACTGTAGTGCACGTGGCCTGAAAGCGCGAACTCAGTGTCCGGGTCGCAACCTCACCTTGCGCGTCTGGTTGGTCTCGTCGACCTCGACGGCGTTGTTGCGCGACTTGAGGAAGTCGGTGAACGTCTTGTATCCCAGGTCCTTCTCGTTGAAGGAGGAGTCCATGCGCTTCATCTGGCTCTTCACCGTGCCGGAGTGGATCCACTCGTCGTCGGAGTCCTTCTCGCCGAGCAGGCGCAAGGCGCGCAGCAGCAGGCGGGTGGCCTGACGGGCCATCGCGTACTCGTCGTTCTCCTCCTCGGGGTCGCCGCCGGCAGGCACGAAGATCGGCTTGAGCGCCACCTCGGCGGGCGGGCTGCTGACGGGCTCGGCCGCCGGCTCGGCCTCGTCCTTGGCGGCCGCGGGCTTGCGGCCGCCACCGCGGCGCGACGTCTTCTTGGCCAGGGGAGGAGTGGCCTCCTCGAGGTCCTGCTCGTCACCGGTCTGGGTGAGGCCGGGGAGGTTGTCGTACGTCAGCAGCTCGTCACAGGCCGCGGCGAGCGAGCGGCTCGTGGCGCCGGCGACGCCCACGGCCACGACGTAGCGGCCCATGCGCTTGAGGCGCTGCGCCAGCGGGATGTAGTCGGAGTCGCCCGCGGCCAGGACGACGGTGCCGACGTGCGGCATGCCGGCCATGTCCTCGAGCGCGTCGACGGCCAGGCGGATGTCGGCGCCGTTCTTGGAGCCGGAGGCGGGGAACAGCTGGATGAGGTCGATGGCGCGGTCAACGAGCTGCTTCTTGTAGCGCGTGTTGACGGGCATCGACCAGTCGGCGTAGGCGCGGGTCAGCGCGAGGCGTCCGAAGGAGGAGGCGTAGTCGAGGATGGCGTGCACGTCGACCTCGGCCTGCCGGAGCTTGGCCTCGTCGAAGCCCGCGTCACGGTTCTTCCAGAACGCCTGCTTGCCGTGGACCTGGTCGTAGCGCGAGATGACGATGTTGTCGAAGTCCAGGTAGACGGCGACGGCGGAGTCGCTCGGGTTGGTCATGGGTCCAGTCTGCCCGTCGCGGCCGACTCACTCGCGGTCCGGTGCGTGTTCGGGCAGGAACCGCGCGGCGATCGAGACTCCCGCGACCGTGACGAGGGCCCCGAGGATGAGGGCGGCGGGCAGGCCGCCGTCGAGCTCGCCGGTCTGGGTGCCGATCGTGGCCGCCGCGACCGGCACGCCCACCTGTCCGGCCGTCAGGATCGCCACGGGCACCGGCACGCCGGTCAGCCGTGCGGCGAGGTGCGCCACGATCGCGCCGGCACCCAGGCACGCGCCGAGCAGGATCAGCCGCGGCTCGTCGGCGACGGCGGCCACGTCGAGGGACGCGCCGAGCCAGACGAAGAACACCGGGCCCAGGAAGCCGTCGGCGAGGGCGAACAGCTGACGGGCGAGCCGGCGGGGCGGCCCGACCGCGGCGATCGCCAGCCCGCAGACGAAGCCCGCCAACATGACGGTCACGTGGGTGGCGACCGCCAGTGCGGCGACCACGGTCAGGACGATGAGGCTGATCCGCAGCTCGAGGGCGAAGCGGCGCTCGCGGCTCTCCTCGTGGACGGCCTCCCAGATGCCGCGGGCCTCGAGCGCTCGCAACACGAAGAAGAGGGTGACGCCCGCCGCGGTCACGGCCAGCGTGCCGAGCGCTGCCTCACCGGCGCGCGCCGGAGCGACGACCAGGGGCAGCGCGACGATGCATGCCACGTCCGCGACGGCGATCTGGGCGAGCAGTCGGGCCAGCGGGGCTCCCTCGAGGCCCTGCTCCTCGACGACGGGCATCGCAAGGCTCGCCGACGACGAGGCCATGAGGAGACCGAAGAGTGCAGCGTGCGGGGAGTCGAAGGCCCACGCGAGCGCCGCGCCGAGGCACGCCGCGGTTACGCCGACGAGGACGGCCCGTCCGAGCCCGGCCGCGAGCGCGGACTTGAGCCCGCGCTCCGGGATGGGCACGCGCGTGCCGACCACGAACATCGTCAGGGCGAAGCCCAGCTCGGCCAGGAACCGGAACGTCTCGTCGTCCGCGTCCAGCCAGCCCGCGCCGCTGGCACCCACCCCGAGTCCGCCGAGCAGCTCGCCCACGACCACCGGCACCCGCCACCGCGCCGGCACCGCCAGCAACGGCCCGATCAGGCCGATCAGGCAGACCAGCGCGAGGGTCTCGAAGGTCATGCTCGATTGTGCGCCGGTCGGAGGGGGAATGCCCTGTGACGGCTGGGTTCCAATGTGGTCGATCGGCGGCGGAGGCCCGCGGTGTTCCATTACCTTCGTCCCCAACCGTCACAGCGCTCCCACCTCGGGGCCGAGGGCGGCGAGGCCCACGGGAGGCGCCATGAGACTGCACAGCTGGTTCGGGACCGTCAGGTCCGAGCGCGGTGCGAGCGCCACGGAGTACGGCCTGCTGATCGCCGGCGTCGCCGTCATGCTGGTCGGCATCATCGTGTTCTTCGGCGATTCCCTGGCTGCGAACCTGCAGGGTTTCGGCGCGATTTTCTGAGTCGTCTGCCCGAAATTCGTCGCTTCGGAACCCAAACCACACGAGTAACACCCGTATCGGTAGTCCCAACGGACTATTTTCTCCGCTTAGGTGTGTTGTTTTCTCAGAAACCGCATCCAGTGCACTAGGGCCCCATTAGTTTCCTCCGTAGGGGACTTCGCAGTGTGCGAGTTCACCACGACACACAGAGGAGAAAACCATGCTGCAGACCTTCAACTTCCTGGCCGCCATCCTGGGCAAGCGCGACGAGAAGGGCGCGACCGCCACGGAGTACGCGCTCATCATCGCCGGCATCGCCGTCGCGATCGTCGGCGCGATCGCCGTCTTCGGTGGCGAGCTCACCGGCTTCTGGAACGGCCTCGGCGGCCAGCTCGGCCTCTGATCCGAGCCGGTTCGCACGAACCGACCAGGGTGTGCCGCGTCGCGACTCGCGGCGCGGCACACCCGTCCCGGGGCACCGTCGCCCCACCACATGACGTCCTTTGAGGGAGGGAGACGTGATGCAGCACTTCACGACCTGGACACGACGTTCGCGCCGAGGGCGCGAGCGCGGTGTCGCTGCCGTGGAGTTCGCGCTCGTCGTCCCGATCCTGATGACCATCATCATCGGCATCGTCGAGTTCGGCATGGCGTTCAACTACCGCACGCAGCTGAACAACGCCACGCAGATCGCCGCGCGCAACTACTCGATCGATCGTGACTGGAACGCGGCGCGCGCCAACGTCACCGGCCTGGCACCCACGGCCGCGGTCACGCGATCACTCGACTGCAACGCCTCCAACAGCGGCAAGGCCGTGACCGTGACGGCCACCGTCGTCCGATCGACCTACACCGGCCTCTTCGGCGCGAACTTCACCTACCGCGGAAAGGGGGTGGCCCAGTGCGTCTGACGCCCACGAACCGCACGAAGCGACGCTTCGGCCTTCGCAAGAAGGAGCGCGGCGCGACGATCGTCCTGGTGACGCTCTCCATGGTCGCCCTGCTCGGCATGGCCGCCGTGTCGATCGACTTCGCCGTCGCCTCCAGCGAGAAGGCCGAGGTCCAGAACGCCGCCGACCAGGCCGTCCTCGCGCTGGCCACGGACTGCTCGCTCAAGAAGCCGACCTGCCTGCCGAGCACCGCGACGTTCTACGGCCAGCAGAACGCCGGCCCCACCGCCTCGGTCCAGACGCTGAAGAACGGCGTGGTCAAGAGCCCCACCTACGAGGACGCGAAGGTCACGGTCCGGGTCTCGAAGAACGTGAACCACACCTTCGCCAAGGTCCTCGGCGACTCGTCGAGCACGGTGGCCTCCGAGGCGACGGCGACGTGGAACAGCGTGCCCCTCGTGGGCACGAAGCTCATCCCGATGGGCCTGCCGTACTGCGACTGGCTCGCGGCGCAGCCCGGTTCGGCCGCCTCGCCCGGCGCCATGCGCACCTACATCTGGGCGCGGTACAGCACGGCGGAGACGAGCTGCCCCGGCACCGGCGCCAGCACCGCGACGGTCTACTCCAAGCGCGGTTCGGCCTCCGGCTACGGCGCGGTCGGCCAGGCCATGTACTTCACGCGCTCGTTCTTCCCCGGCGTCAACACCAACTGCGACTTCAGTGCCAACCTGTGGGACGTCTACCGCAACATGCTGGACGACTGGTCCCTCATCACGGTCGACACGTGCATGGAGAGCAAGCTGGCCGGCGTGGGTCCCGGCTCGGTCGTCATGATGCCCATCTACGCGGTCGAGAAGAAGTCGATCTTCTGGGGCTCGGTCACCTACACCAGCCGCCTGGTGATCTTCGGATTCGCACCGTTCAAGGTCGACAAGTGGGTCAACTACCCCTTCCTGTACTTCGGGGTGCAGCCGAGCTTCTCGGCTCTGAGCTACACCAACAACTGCGACATGAAGTTCAACTTCGCCACCATCGGCGGCGGGTGCACCGGTGTCCGCGGGCAATTCGTCCGCTCGTCCGAGGGCGCTCTCTTCAACGGATTCACCCAGTACGGGTCGTTCTACAACAACACCGGATCGGGGCTGAGCGGCGACGCTCCCAACCTCGGCCTCACCAACGTCAAGCTCATCAAGTGACTCGCTTCCCCCACTCTCTCGAAGGACACGGTTCATGAACTCTCGCGTCATCGCCGCCATCGCCGCCGCAGTCTTGGCGATCATCGGCATCGGTGCTGTCGTCGCCTATGCGGCGAGCGCCAAGAGCCGGGCCTTCGATGGCGCTGAGCTGGTCGAGGCGTACCGCGTGGTGTCCGACCTGGACGCCAATGCCGACTCGGCGACCGTGGCCGACAACGTCGAGCTGGTGAAGCTCCCGAATGCCGCGGTCGCCAAGAACCGCGTCACGGACCTGAAGGACATCGAGGGCCTCAAGACGACCGTGCCACTGGTGGCCGGTGAGCAGCTTCTCTCGACGCGCTTCGACAAGGAGGGCGCCAAGGCGGCCTCGGGTGCGAAGCTGCCCGATGGCCTGCAGGAGATCTCGCTGTCGCTCGATGCGGCCGCGGGCGTGGGCGAGCGCATCGACGAGAACGTGCGCGTCGGGGTCATCGCCACCGTCGAGAAGGGTGAGGACAAGCGGAGCCGGATGATCGCGCAGAACGTCCTGGTCACGCACGTCAAGTCCAATGAGGACAATTCCATGGTGGTCACGCTCGGCGTGACGACCTCACAGGCCACGCAGGTGGCCGCCGCCGCACAGTTCGGGCAGGTCCGTCTGACCATCCAGAACGACAAGACCAAGCGTGATGGTGCGTCGGCCGTGGATGCGGGGAATCTTGTGAAATGAGCATCATCGTCGTCATCACCGAGGCCAGCCCCTTCGCGGGGAGGCTCCGACGCGTCGCGGACCGCCAGGTCGTGGGTCTCAAGCCCACCTTCACCGAGCACGCCCTCAACTCCATGCTGGGCACGATGCGGGCGATCGACCTGGTGATCATCTGCGAGGACGTCGATGACGACCAGTCCATGGAGCTGGCCGACATCGTGCACGACCACCAGCTGGACGTGCCCGTCGTGCTGGTCCGGGACAAGCCCGAGCCGCTGTCGACGGAGCAGCGCCAGTTCGGCGTCGTCGAGTCCGTCTCGGCGATCTCGTCCGACCTGGAGATCGAGCGGCTTCTCGCCCGCCACATCGGCTCGGCGATGCCCGGCGTCACGGACGAGCGAGCGCCCGCCGCGTCCGCTCCCGTCCCTGTCGCACCCGTCATCCGCGTGGATCCGGAGGAGCACCGCGTCGTCGTGGTGCTGTCGCCGAAGGGCGGCGTCGGCAAGACGACGATCTCGACCAACCTGGCCATCGCGCTGTCCCGCCGCGCTCCGCTGGACACGGTGGTCGTCGACTTCGACTCGCAGTTCGGCGACGTCGGCAGCGTCCTGAACATCAACGCCCAGCACACGCTCGAGGACGCCTTCACCGAGAACTCGGTGCACCCTCCGCTGGTGGTCAAGGGGCTGCTCAACGCGTTCGACGAGCAGTTGCTCGTGCTCGCGGCGTCCGAGTCGCCGGCGGCGCTGGAGAAGATCGCGCCCCAGCAGGAGAGTGACCTGCTGCGCCAGCTGTCGAAGGAGTACGCCTACGTCGTCGTCGACACGGGCTCGGGCCTGACCGACGAGACGATGGCGGCCCTCGAGGTGGCCACCGACGTGATCATGGTGACGACCATGGACGTGTCGAGCGTCAAGGCCCTGCGCCGCGCCGCCGACCTGCTCGACCGGATCGACCTGCTGCCGCGCAGCCGTCACCTGGTCGTCAACATGACCGAGTCCGGCACCGGCCTCGAGGTCGAGGACATCGCCCAGGCGATGCAGATGCCGGTCGACGTGTCGATCGCCCGATCGGTCGACATCGCGTTGTCCGTGAACACCGGCCGGCCGTTGGCGCAGGCCAAGCGCTCGGCGGAGCTGTCCGGCGCCGTCGACTCGATCGTGGCGAAGCTGCGCGGCGAGACCGCGCGCCGCAAGGGCGGACTGTTCAGGAGGGACGAATGAGCATCACCGACCGTCTGTTGGCCGCCGAGAAGGTGTCCGACACGACCAATCGACCCACGACCGTCCTGCAGCGCTCGGCGGTGTTGGACGACCTGAAGCGCCGCTCCGTCGAGTCGCTGTTCCGCCGGATCGGCTCCCGCATCAACGACGCGTCGCTCACGGACCTGCAGCTGCGTGACTTCGTGCGGGCCGAGCTCGAGGTGATCCTCCAGGAGGAGCACGTCCAGCTCGGTGCCTCCGAGCGCGCCCAGCTGACCCGCGAGATCGAGGACGACGCGCTCGGCCTCGGCCCGATCCAGCGACTCCTCGACGACGACGACGTCAGCGAGATCATGGTCAACCACCCCTCGCAGATCTTCGTCGAGCGCAAGGGCAAGCTGACCCTGGCCGACGAGTCGTTCAGCTCCGAGGACCAGCTGCGCCGCGTCATCGAGCGCATCGTCGGCAAGGTCGGTCGCCGCATCGACGAGTCGTCGCCGCTCGTGGACGCCCGCCTCACCGACGGGTCCCGTGTCAACGCGGTCATCCCGCCGCTGGCGGTGCGCGGTTCCTCGCTGACGATCCGTAAGTTCGCCAAGAAGGCGCTCAGCATCCAGGACCTCATCAACTACGGGTCGATGAGCCCCGACCTGGCCGAGCTGCTGGAGCTCTGCGTGCGCGGGCGGCTCAACATCCTGGTGTCGGGTGGTACCGGCACCGGCAAGACCACGCTGCTGAACGTGCTCTCGTCGTTCATCCCCGAGGACGAGCGCATCGTCACCATCGAGGACGCGATCGAGCTCAAGCTCCAGCAGGCGCACGTCGTCCAGCTGGAGGCACGGCCGGCCAACATCGAGGGCCGTGGCGAGGTCACCATCCGCGACCTCGTCAAGAACTCGCTGCGCATGCGCCCCGATCGCGTCGTGATCGGCGAGTGCCGTTCGGGCGAGGCGCTCGACATGCTGCAGGCGATGAACACGGGCCACGACGGCTCGATCTCGACCCTGCACGCCAACTCGCCGCGCGACTGCATCGCCCGTCTGGAGACGCTGGTGCTGATGGCCGGCATGGACCTGCCGCTGCGCGCGATCCGCGAGCAGATCGGGTCCGCCGTCGACATGATCGTGCAGATCTCGCGCCTGCGTGACGGCTCACGCCGCATCACCTACGTGACGGAGCTGATCGGCATCGAGGACGACCAGCCGGTGCTGCGCGACCTCTACCGCTTCGACTTCGGTGCCGGCTACGACGAGGACGGCCACCCTCGCGGCTCGGTCCAGGCCGTCGGCGACGGCGTCCACCTGATCGAGATGCTCGACGAGCGCGGGATCAAGATCCCGCCGCACCTGCTCACCGCCCGCAAGGAGACCGCCTCGTGATCAGCCTGCTGTCGATCGGCGTCGTGTCGATCCTGATCTCGGTGGCGGCGTTCGGCTACGTCATGCTGCAGCCCGAGCTGGCCAACCTGCGCTCGGAGCAGATGAGGGCCGAGCAGGCCGGCGACGGCGCGCGCATGAAGGCTTCGACCCCGGTCTACGACGTCATCGAGAGGGTCCTCAAGACCTTCGGTCTCAAGCCGTTCTCCGAGGAGGAGCTGGCCCTCGCCGGACTCAAGTCGAGCGTCACCTCGGTGGTGGCGACGACCCTGCTCATCGCGTTCATCGCGTTCGCCGCGGGCCTGGCCCTGACCGGCTCGTTCTTCTTCGCCTTCATCCTGCTGCTCGCAGCACCGTTCCTGGTCAAGATGTACGTCGGCGTCAAGACGTCGCGTCGCCGCGAGAAGTTCGGTCTCCAGATGGCCGAGACGATGACGCAGTTCAGCTCGGCGTTGAAGTCGGGCATGAATGTGCCGAACGCGTTGGGCAGCGTCGCGGCCGAGATGGACGAGCCGATGGGCGAGGAGCTCGCCCGGATCGTCAACGAGACGCGGCTGGGTCGTGACCTGATCGACGGCATGAAGGACACCGCCGAGCGAATGGAGAGCGCGGACTTCCTGTGGGTGACGGAGGCGGTGGCGATCCAGCGTGAGTCCGGTGGCCGCCTGAGCGAGATCCTCGATCGCGTCACCGAGACGATCTCGCAGCGGAACGAGCTGCGTCAGAAGGTGGAGTCCCTGGCCGCGGAGGGCAAGGCCTCCGCCGTGATCCTGATGGGTCTGCCGGTCGGCGTCGGCCTGATGTTCCTGCTGATCAACCGCGAGTACATGATGCCGCTGTTCAACACCGGCGCCGGAAAGATCCTCATGGTCATCTCCCTGGTGTTCTACACCTTGGGCGGACTGTGGCTCCGGTCGATCACGAAGGTGAAACTGTAATGCTCCTCATCGGAATCATCGCGATCTTCGGCGCGCTCGGCCTGATGTTCAAGGCCCTCGGCATCTTCGGCAAGCAGGAGTCGGCCGCGGCCGCGCGCCTGCGTGAGCTGACCGAGTCCGAGGTCGTCGTGGCGGGGTCCGCCAAGAACCTCCACGCGAGTGCGAGCCGCGGGCTCGGCTACCGGCTCACGCCGAGCGGCATCGTGGCCAAGGCCGAGCGCAACTACATGCTCGCGGGACGTCCGGAGGGCTCGAGCGTCGCCAAGATCCTGATGCAGAAGGTCATCATCGGTGCGATCGGCCTGGGGCTGGGCATCATGATCTACTCCAGCAAGGGTGGCCTGCTCGGCGTCATGATGCTGTTCGGCGCCCCTCTGATGGGCTACTTCGGACCGGACATCATCCTGAACGGCAAGGCCGTGCGGCGCCAGGAGGAGATCCAGTACGCGCTGCCGGACCTGCTGGACCAGATCACGATCTCGATCGAGTCCGGCACCAGCTTCGAGAATGCGTTGGCGCGAACGGGACAGACAGGTTCGGGGCCGCTCTCGGAAGAGATCGTCCGCACCGTCCAGGACATCAGCCTGGGACTGCCGCGTCGCGAGGCCTACGAGTCGCTGATGGAGCGCACGGACGTCGAGGAGCTGCGCAAGTTCGTCCGCTCGATCCTGCAGGGCGAGGAGTTCGGCGTGCCGGTCTCCGACATCGTCCGCGACCAGGCCAACGCGATGCGGGTCGGGCGACGCCTTCGCGCTGAAGGAGTCGCCAACCAGATCCCGGTCAAGATGCTGCTGCCGCTCATGGGCACGATCCTGCCGGTCTTGTTCATCATCGTCATCGGTCCGGCGGTCATCGCCGCGATCGCGCAGTTCAAGGGTGCGTGACCCCGCCGCCGGGCTGCTCCGGCGTCGGTATTCGAAATCGAGGGAGTTTCATCATGCGTAGGTTCTTCAGCCCGATCATCGCGGGCTCCGTGCTGGGAGGGTTGCTCGCGGCCACGACCGGCACGGTCGCGCACGCCGACGTGTCGCAAACGGCACTCGAAACGGCCCTCGACCTGCCGACCGGCGTCACGATGACCCGTACGGGAGATCCACGAGGGTTCGGCGTCGCGTCGTTCTACAAGGCGAACCCCACCGCGCCGGCGCAGCGTTTCAACGACTTCCCGCGTCGAGGTGGCAACCATCAGTACGCCGTCATGTCGACGGGCAAGGCAGCGGACCTATTCGACATGACCGTGCCGGCCCTCGCACCCTCGACGAACCTGGCCGGTGCGGACAAGGTCTCCATGACCTTCTCGGTCGGTGCCGCAGTCGGGTCCTGCCTCTTGGTGGACGTCGCCATGGGCACGGAGGAACGCGTGCACATGTACGACCCGGACGTCCACAAGTCCGATGTCATCTCGTTGACGCGGGACGGCGACGAGACGGAGTATGCCAAGCACCAGGGCAACTGGTTCATCGGGCAGATCGCCGATCGCGAGTTCGAGACCACCAGGGTCGAGAAGAAGCCGATGGCCGTCAACTCGATCCAGTACTGGCACGGCACGTCCGAGGTGGAGCAGGAGTTCGATCGCCAGCCCGACGTGCACGCCGCTCCGCTGCTGCCCCAGATCACGCCCTTCGACTACTTCAGCTCGGTGGACACCTTCGAGGTTCCGGTGACGAGCGGGTCGAAGGTAACGCTCTCGATCGCCGACGCGAACAATGAGTCGTTGGACTCGGTCGCGATGGTCGACCGGGTGCGCATGGCCCCTCACTGCTCGTCCTCGTCCGCGGCCGACACCGGTCTGACCCCGTTGAAGCCGGCCGTCGTCCTGGGTCACCGAGGCGTCCAGAACATCCTGACCGTCGACCTGAAGCCCGACACGCCGCAAGTCGAGCGCTACGACGCGACGGACAACGGTTGGCATCCCGGCGGTGTCGAGCTTCGCTTCCGGTGGTACCGGTACTGGATCGAGACGTCGAACTGCAACGACGGGTTGCTGGCCCACTGGGAGCCGATCCCGGACGCCGATCGCCAGGCGTTCTCACCGACCCTGAACGAGAAGGGCCGTTGCGTGATCGCCGTGGTCACGGGCAAGAAGGACGGCTACCGCGAGGAGACGTTCCCGAGTCCGGCCTCGAGTCAGTGGGTTCCGACCCTGCCGATCCAGGACGGCGTCTTCACGAACACGGCCGTCCCCACGATCACGTCGCCGATCGGTGGCATCAAGGTGAACGACACGCTGTCGGCCACCACGGGTACCTTCAGTCCGCGCCCCGACTCGTCGTCCTTCCAGTGGTGGGCCGGCACCCAGCCGATCTCGGGAGCGACGGACTCGACGTTCCGCGTGACGGCAGCGCAGGCGGGCAAGCAGATCAAGGTCCGCGTCACGGCTCGGCGGCTGAACTTCGACGAGATGACGATCGAGAGCTCGCCGACCGTGGCCGTGACCAACCTCAACTTCGACACGATTCCCGCACCGCGGCTCGTGGGCACGGGTGTCCAGGGCAAGCCGTTGACGGTGGACCCCGGGGCGTGGGTTCCGGCCGCGGAGAAGTTCGAGTACGAGTGGTACGCGGACAACGTGAAGATCGCGAACCAGACGCGCGCGACGTACACGCCTTCGTCGTCGCTGATGGGCGCGAGGGTGCACGCCGTGGTCAAGGGCATCAAGGCCGGCTACAACCCGCAGTCGCGCCCGACGAACTCGATGGTGGTGACCGGCGCCAGCTTCACCGGTGGCAAGGTCGCCGTGTCGGGAACCGCGCGGGTCGGCCAGCGGCTCAGTGCCAGCGCGACCGGGTGGCTGCCCGTCTCGCCGGCCACCCGTCAGTACACCTGGTTCGTGGGTGGACGCGCCGTCCAGGAGGGCACCTCGACCTTCTTCACGGTGCCCGCGTCGGCCGCCGGCCAGCGCATCACGGTGCAGGTGCGCGGTGAGCGCACCGGGTATGCCCCCAAGACGATCGTGAGCGCTCCGACGGCCCCCGTGGCCCGTGGCGTGCTGACGACGAACACGCCGCGGATCTTCGGCTCGGCGCGCCCGAAGGGGACCCTGCGAGTCTCGGCGTCGTGGCGTCCGGCTCCCATCGTCTACCGGTACCAGTGGTACGTCGGGTCGAAGAAGATCTCGCGGGCGACGAAGTCGTCGTACAAGATCCCGAAGAAGTACCGCGGGAAGAAGATCCGCGTGAAGGTCACGGCGACGAAGGCCGGCTACACGACCGTGAACCGGTACTCGGCGTACAAGAAGGTCGCCAAGAAGTAGCAGGACAACAACGAAGGCCCGGCCGGTTCTCCCGGCCGGGCCTTCGCCGTTGGGTCAGACCAGTGACGTGGGCCACAACCCCTGTTAATGTGACACCACCAATGTCACATAGGAGCGTGCCATGACCGATCACGTCGACGTCATCATCGTCGGTGCCGGCCTCTCAGGAATCGGGGCGGCGTACCGCCTGCAGGAGCGGGCGCCGGGCCGCAGCTACACCGTCCTCGAACAGCGCGATGCCATCGGTGGCACGTGGGACCTCTTCCGGTACCCGGGCGTGCGCTCGGACTCCGACATGTACACCCTGAGCTTCCCGTTCGAGCCCTGGACGCACCACCGGGCCATCGCCGACGGCGCCGACATCCGCCAGTACCTGGAGGACACCGCGGCCAAGCACGGGATCGCCGACCGGATCCGCTTCGGCCGTCGCGTGAGCACGGCCGAGTGGTCCAGCGACGACGCCACCTGGACGGTCACCAGCACCCTCGCCGACGGCTCCACCGAGACCATCACGGCGAGCTTCCTCTACCTCTGCAGCGGCTACTACAGCTACGACGAGGGCTACACGCCCGACTTCCCGGGACTGGAGTCCTACGAGGGCGAGCTGGTGCACCCGCAGTTCTGGCCCGAGGACCTCGACCACACGGACAAGAACGTCGTCGTCATCGGCTCGGGCGCCACCGCGATCACGCTGCTGCCGTCGATGGCGAAGGACGCGGCCAAGGTCACGATGCTGCAGCGCACCCCCACCTACGTGCTGAGCCAGCCCGGCACCGACCCGGTCGCCAACCTCGCCAAGAGGTTCCTGCCGAAGCAGCTCGTGCACCGCGTGGCCCGCCTGCGCTACGCCGTCATGACGGTCGGCTTCTACATGCTCTGCCGCGCGTTCCCGCGGATCGCGCGCACGATCCTGCTCGGCCTCACCGGCAAGTCGATGCCGAACGTCGACCGCCGCAGCCTCAGGCCGCCCTACAACCCGTGGGACCAGCGCCTGTGCGTGGTGCCCGGCGGCGACCTCTACAAGTCGGTCCGCGAGGGCAAGGCCGACATCGTCACCGACCGCATCGCCGAGTTCACGCCGAAGGGCGTCGCCCTGCAGTCGGGCGAGCACCTCGACGCCGACATCGTCGTCACCGCCACCGGCCTCAAGCTGGTCGCCCTGGGCCAGATCGACGTCACCATCGACGGCGCCAAGGTCGACCCGCACGAGCTCTACACGTACAAGGGCCAGATGTTCAGCGGCGTGCCCAACCTCGCCTGGTGCGTCGGGTACACCAACGCCTCCTGGACGCTGCGTGCCGACCTCACGTGGAAGTACGTGGCCGACTACCTCAACCACCTCGAGGTGAAGGGCTACGCCTACGGCATCCCCGACCCCGCGGCCGACTTCGGCCATGACGAGCGACTGCTCGACCTGAACTCCGGCTACATCGCGCGCGCCGACGAGCTGCTGCCGCGCTCGGGTGCCCGCACGCCGTGGAAGGTGCGCCAGAACTGGTTCCTCGACTCGTGGGACGCCAAGCACACCGACCTCGACGAGGACATGGTCTGGGTGCGCACCGCCGACCTCCCCGCCGCTCCCGTGAAGGTCGTGTGAACAGGCGGGTGTTCCTCGGGTCCTTCCCCTCGAGGTCGGCCATGATGGGTCGATGGACGTCATCGTCATCGGCGGCGGGATCTCGGGAGTCGCCATCGCGTACGAGCTGGCCTTCGACCGCGAGGTCCTGGTGCTGGAGGCCGAGAAGTCTCTCGCGGTCCACACCACCGGCCGGTCGGCTGCGACGTGGATCGGCTCGTACGGGCCGGCCGTCGTGCGCGACTTCACCGCCGCCAGCCACGCCTACCTGATCGACCCGCCCTTCGAGGTCGACGGTCCGGTCGCCTCGCCGATGGCCTGCCTGTGGTTGGGCGTCAACGGCCGCGACGACGACGTGCGCCGCCTCGTCGCCGAGACGCCGGCCGAGCTCGTCGACGGCGCCGAGGCCGAGAAGCTGTGCCCGGTGCTGCGGCCCGGCGCGGTCCGGGTCGCGGCGTGGGACGAGACCGCCCTCGACCTCGACGTCATGGGACTGCACCACGCGTACGCCCGCGCCTTCCGGGCCCGCGGCGGCACCATCGCCACCTCGGCCCGCGTCGCCTCGGCGCTGCGCGAGGCGGGGGAGTGGGTCGTCACGACGACGGCGGGCGACCAGTTCCGTGCCGACGTCGTCATCAACGCCTCGGGCGCCTGGGGCGACGTGGTGGGTGCCGTCTTCGGGGCCGAGCGGCTGCGGTTGGAGCCGCGTCGACGCACGATCTTCCAGTCACCGACGAACGCCTCCCTCGAGGGCGTGCCCTTCACCGCGGGCATCGACGACGGCTTCTACTTCAAGGCCGAGGGCGGCGCGGTGCTCTGCTCGCCGCAGGACGCGTCACTCCACGAGCCCGGCGACCCCAAGGCCGACGAGCTCGAGATCGCCCGCGCCATCGAGGCGGTCAACGACGTCACGACCCTCGGACTGCGCAGCGTCCGCACCGCGTGGGCCGGCCTGCGCACCTTCGCTCCCGACGGCAACCCCGTCACCCGCTGGGACGAGAAGGCCGACGGCTTCTTCTGGTACGTCGGCCAGGCCGGCTACGGCATCCAGATGGCCCCGGCCCTCTCGCAGCACGCCGCCGCCCTCATCCGCGGTTGATCCGCCTCCGGCGGACGAGATCTGTAGCGTTGCGTACCTTCTGAGGAGCCAGAGTGTGCGCGCCGCTGCACATCTTCCGTCTGAGAACTGTTGACGGCTGCGCCGGCGTCCACAGACTGTTTTCGAGGCCTTCCCCGGCTGCTCGGCTGGGACCAATCTCGCAGGATGCTCCCTGTCCCGCCCGAGCTTCGCCACCGTCCGTTCTCGCTCGCCGAGGCCCAAGCGAGAGGCCTGACGCGGCGCGCCCTCGGTGGTGCACGGTTCGTGCGGGTGTTCCGAGGCGTGTATGCGCTGGCGGGCCTGACGATGGGCCTTCGCGAGTGGCTGCTCGCGGCACTGCTGGCAGCGCCGAGTGATGCGGCCGTCAGTCACCGCACGGCCTTGGCTTGGTACGGCCTCGATCTGAGTGGTGGCAGCGACGGGCGGCTGCATCTTTCGACCCGGCAGAACGCCGTGTGTCGGGAACCTCGCATCCGGATTCACCGTCGCCTGCACTCGATCTCGACGCGGGACGTGCGGGGAGTCCCGGTGACGTCACCGGAGCGGACGTTCGTCGACTGCGCCACCCAGTTCACGCTGGTGCAACTCGTGGCGGCCGCCGACTGGCTGATTCACCAGCGGCTGACGACGCGGGACCGTCTGGCGACCTACTGCGAGACGAGGCACCTGGACGGCGTGGCCGCGGCGCGTCGTGCACTCGATCATGTCGGTCCCGAGAGTCGTTCGCCGATGGAGTCCTTCGTGCGCATGCTTCTCGCGCTCGGTGGACTTCCGGTGCCCGTGTGCAACCTTGACGTCCATGACGAACGCGGGATCTTCCTCGCCTGCACGGATTTCGCCTGGCCCCACCTCAGGGTCGCGGTGGAGTACGACGGCCGATGGCACGAAGGGCAGCGGCAGCGTGTCCGTGACCGCGATCGTCGCGAGTACCTCGAGTCGCAAGGCTGGAGTGTGATCGTGCTGGTCGACCGCGACCTGCGCGTGCCGGTCGACATCCTGCGCCGGATCGACCGGCGACTCCGCGATCACGGTCACACCGGACCGGCACCCCGGCTGACCTTCGACGACGCGGCCTTGTTCGCCCCCGGTGCCTTCTGACGCCTCGGCGCCCGAGATTCGTAGCCTTGCGTACCTTCTGCGCTGCGGAAGCGAACGGAACGCTACACATCTCGCGCACGGGGTGCGGAACGCTACAGATCTCGCCCGCTCGAGGCGGGCTGACAGGTCGGGCACCAGTAGACGCGGCGCTCCCGGGTGAGGGGGCCGAGGGCGGTCTCGCGGATGGTGGTGTCGCAGCGGCGACAGGGGCGGTCGGTGCGGCCGAAGACCCAGGTCATCTGGCCGGGCCGGGCATTGCCGGTGAAGGTGCGCTCGACGCGGTCGCGGTTGGCCACGATGAGTCGCACGCCGCGGTCGACGACGCGCTCCAGGTCGACGTCGCCGACACGGGTGTGCGGGTCGATCCCCGAGAGGTAGAGCATCTCGTTGACGAACTCGTTGCCGAAGCCGGCCAGGTTCCGCTGGTCGTGCAGGGCGTTGAAGACCAGCGCGTCCGGGTCGCGCCGCAGGTTGGCCAGCGCGAGCTCGCGGTCGAACTCCGGGTCGAGCACGTCGGGACCGAGGTGTCCGACCGCGGACGCCTCGTCGTCGCGGGCGAGGACCTCGATCTTGCCGAGGCTGAACCCCACGGCGACCCACTCGTCGGTGCGCACGATCGCCCGCACCGTGTGCGCCGGGCGCCGCAGGCCCGTGCCGCCTCGCGCGAGCGTGGCGGGCCGGTAGAGGTGCCAGGAGCCCTCCATCTTCAGATGCGAGTGGATCGACCAGTCGTCGGTGCGCATCAGCAGGTGCTTGCCCACGCTGACCACCTCGTGCAGCACCTGCCCGGCCAGGTCGACCGTGGCGTACCGCGGCACCCGGAACTCCGTGCCGGTCAGCACCCGGCCGGCCAGCGCCTCGTTCAGGTGGTGGGCGGCGCGCCAGACGGTGTCGCCCTCAGGCATCGAGCCGCAGTCCCTTCAGGTGGGCCTCGAAGCCGGCGGCAGCGAGCGCCTCGCCCAGCGGGGTGGACGCGACGGGCTCGGCGTCGGCGGTCTGGACCGTCAGACGACCGAGCCGTCCCCGGCGCACCGTCGAGACCAGCGACTCGGCCGCGGCGGCGAGGGCGTGCGCGTCGTCGCTGAAGGTGAGCGCCGACTTGCCTCCGCGCTCGAGGTAGACGATCGCGCGGCCGTCGTGGATGACGACCAGGGATCCGGCCTTGCGGGCCGGGCGGTGGCCGTCGGCGCCACGGTCGGGCCACGGCAGGGCGGCGCCGAACGGGTTGGCGGGATCCGTGGCGGCCAGCGTGACCGCGGGGGTGTCGGCGGGCTCGTCGTCCTCGCGCACGAACGACCGCAGCCGGTCGACGACGCCCGGCGCGACGAACTGGGCCGCCCCCAGCGAGTCGACGAAGTAGCCGCGCAGCGCCGTGCCGTTCTGCTCCATCTCGCGCAGGACGCGGTAGACGGCGGCGAAGCCGCCGGGTGTCTGCTCGGCCTGCACCGATCCGCGGGTGACGACGCCGTAGCGGTTCAGCAGGGTCTCGGCCCGGGCGACGTGCTCGGCCGTGGTCTGGCCCCCGAGGGGCACCGAGAACCAGCGACCCGACGCAATCGGCGGGACGACGGCTCGAGGCGCTCGCATCCGCCCGCCGACCATCCGGGCGCGGGGCGCCGCCCGCTTGGTGCGGTGGGAGCCTCCGCCGGCGACCAGGCTGCGCACCGGGGCGAACGTGTCGTTGCTGACCTGCCCGCTCCAGACCAGCTCCCACAGGGCCTCGACCAGGCCCTCGCGGTCGGGTGCGTCGATGCGGCTCGACAGCTCGCTGAACAACCAGGCGCCGGAGTCGCCCAGCACCTCGAGCAGCTTGCCGGCCGTGGTGTCGTCGCCGGGGTCGACCAGGTCGCCCGTGGGCAGGCCCGGGGTGTCGCCCGGGAGGAGGCGCACCCACCCGTCGCGACCGGGCAGCGTGCCGGCGCCGGTCCAGGTGACCTCGCCGGCCGTGGTTAGCTCGTCGAGCATGGCGGGGGAGTAGTCGGTGACGCGCGCGGGCAGCACGAGCGACTCCCAGGCGCTCGCCGGCAGCGCCGCGCCGGCCAGCTGCTCGATGACGGTGAGCACACCGTCCGCCCCGCGCAGGCGCGATCCGACGTGCTGCCACGAGGGCAGGAAGCGCGCGAACGCGGCGGCGTCGACCGGCTCGACCTGCTTGCGCGCCGCGGCCAGCGACCGGTTGCGCAGCCGGCGCAGCACCTCGGTGTCGACCCACTCGGTGTCGCCGGAGGCCACGGGCAGGAACTCGCCGCGGGTGATGCGCCCGGCGTCGGCGAGACGCTGCAGCGCGTCGCGCACCACGGCCGGGCCGAGGGCCAGCCGCTCGGCGACGTCGTCGGTGGTGAACGGGCCGTGCGTGCGGGCGAACCGGGCGACGATCTCGCCCAGGGGGTCGTTGCCGGTGTCGAGATACGCCTCGGCGATGCCCAGGGGCAACGCCGTGCCCAGGGCCTCGCGCAGGCGTCCGGCGTCCTCGACCGCCGCCCAGCGGGCCTGTCCGCCGACCTGCACCTCGATCGCGCGGCGCGACTCACGCAGCTCCTTGAGCCAGCCGCCGACCTGCAGCCGGGCGTCCTCGAGCGTGCGCTCGGCGACCTCGTCGGTGGTGAGCGGACCGAGCAGGCGCAACAGGTCGGCCACGCCCTCGAGGTTCTTGGCCTGGCGCTCCGGCACGAGCCGCTGCAGCTCCGCCCCGGTCAGCTGCACGATCTCCGGGTCGAGGAGCTCGCGCAGGTCGGCCCGCCCCAGCAGCTGGCCGAGCAGCTCCGGGTCGAGCGTGAGCGCAGCAGCACGCCGTTCGGCCAGGGGCAGGTCGCCGTCGTAGAGGAAGGCGCCGACGTAGCCGAAGAGCAGGCGCTGGGCGAACGGCGACGCCTTGTCGGTGCCCACCTCGACCAGCGCGACCTCGCGCGACCGCATCCGCCGCGCCAGCGTGACCAGGGCCGGGAGGTCGTAGACGTCCTGCAGCACCTCGCGCGCGGTCTCGAGCAGGATCGGGAAGTCGGGGTACTTGCGCGCGACGTCGAGCAGCATGGCCGCACGCCGGCGCTGCTGCCACAACGGTGCGCGCGTGCCGGGATTGCGTCGCGGCAGCAGCAGCGCGCGGGCCGCACACTCGCGGAACCGGGCCGCGAACAGGGCGGATCCGCCGACCAGCTCGGTGACCTGGGGCTCGAGGTCGTCGGGGTCCTCGAGGTCGAACAGCTCGGCGCCGGGTGGCTCGCCGGTGACGTCGGGGACGCGGACGACGATGCCGTCGTCGGAGGCCACGACCGCACCGTCGACGCCGTACCGCTGCTCGATCCGCCGCCCCACGACGAGCGCCCACGGCGCGTGCACCGCCCGTCCGTACGGCGACAGCAGCACCAGGCGCCAGTCGCCGACCTCGTCGCGGAACCGTTCGACGACCAGGGTGGTGTCGGTGGGCAGCTGGCGCGTGGCCTCGTACTGGTCGGCGATCAGCGCACCGAGGTTGGCCACGGCGTACGCGTCGAGGCCGACCTGCTCGACGCGGGCGCGCTGCTTGGCCGGGGAGAGGGCACTGAGCTCGCGCAGGAACGCGCCCATCGCCTCGCCCAGCTCGTACGGGCGACCCATCGCGTCGCCGCGCCAGAACGGCAGGCGCGCGGGCTGGCCGAACGCGGGCACGACGATGACGCGGTCGGCGGTGATCTCGAGGATCCGCCAGCTGGTGGCGCCGAGGGCGATGACGTCGTTGATGCGCGACTCGTAGACCATCTCCTCGTCGAGCTCGCCCACGCGCCGGCCCGGCGTGCCCTCCTCGCCGGCCAGCACGACCGAGAACATGCCGCGGTCGGGGATGGTGCCGCCGCTGGTGACGGCCAGGCGCTGGGCGCCGGGGCGTCCGGTGAGGGTGCCGGCCTGCCGGTCCCACACCGCGCGCGGGCGCAGCTCGGCGAACTCGTCGGACGGGTACCGCCCCGCCACGAGGTCGAGCGTGGCCTCGAACGCGGCGTGCGGCAGCGTCGCGAACGGCGCCGAGCGGCGCAGCGTCTCGAACCACGCCTCGACGTCGATCGGCTCGAGGGCGCAGGCGGCGATCGTCTGCTGGGCGAGCACGTCGAGCGGGTTGGCCGGCACCGAGAGCCGCTCGATGCGGCCGGCCAGCATCCGCTCGACGGTGACCGTGGTGGACAGCAGGTCGTGGCGGCCGGTGGGAAACACGAGCCCGCGCGAGACCTCGCCGACCTGGTGCCCGGCGCGGCCCACGCGCTGCAGGCCGGACGCCACCGACGGCGGGGCCGACACCTGGATCACGAGGTCGACCGCGCCCATGTCGATGCCGAGCTCGAGCGAGGACGTGGCGACCACGCACCGCAGCCGACCCGACTTGAGATCGTCCTCGATCAGGGCGCGCTGCTCCTTGCTGACCGAGCCGTGGTGGGCGCGGGCCAGGACGGGCTCGGCGCCCAGCGAGATGTTGGAGCCCCCGCCCAGCTGCGCCGGCTGGCGGGTGTGCGGCTCGGGCCGGTACCCCGTCTCGCGCTCGACCCACACCTCGTTGAGCCGCTGGGTGAGCCGCTCGGCCACGCCGCGACTGTTGGCGAAGACGATCGTGGTGCGAGCCGCCGTGATCGCGTCGACGATCGCCTCCTCGACGTGGGGCCAGATGGTGCCGCCACCCTCGGGCGGGCGCGACTCGTCGAGCGCCCGGGCGGCGCTGCCCTCGCGCGGCCCCTCGTGACGCGGCGGCATCTCGGTGAGGTCCTCGACGGGCACGCGCACCGACAGCTCGAGGCGCGAGGGTGCGTCCGGAGCCACGACCTCGACCGGCGCGCGACCGCCGAGGAAGCGCGCCACCTCGTCGTGCGGGCTGACCGTGGCCGACAGGCCGATGCGCTGGGCGGGGGAGTCGAGGAGGTCGTCGAGTCGCTCCAGCGAGACCGCCAGGTGGGCACCGCGCTTGGTGCCCGCGACGGCATGGACCTCGTCGACGATGACGGTGTGGACGCCCCGCAGCATCTCGCGCGAGGCGGACGTGAGCACGAGGAACAGCGACTCGGGCGTCGTGATCAACACGTCGGGCGGGTGGGACTGCAGGCGCCGCCGCTCGGCGGGGGGCGTGTCGCCCGTGCGCACCCCGACCGTGACGGGCGCCAGCTCGTGGCCCAGTCGCGCGGCGACGCCCGAGATCCCCACCAGGGGCGATCGCAGGTTGCGCTCGACGTCGACGGCAAGGGCCTTCAGCGGCGAGATGTACAGCACGGAGGTGCCCGCGGGCTCGACCTCGGGATCACGGTGCAGGAGCCCGTCGATCGCCGACAGGAACGCCGCGAGCGTCTTGCCCGAGCCGGTGGGCGCGACCACGAGCGTGTGCCGCCCGCGCTCGATCGCCTGCCAGGCCCCGGTCTGGGCCGTGGTGGGCGCCGAGAACGACTCGTCGAACCACGTGGCGGTGGCCTTGCCGAAACCCATGGACCCATGGTGGCACCGGAGTCCGACACCGGCCTTGCAGAAGATCGGCCGACACCGCCGCCCCAGCCCCGAAGGCGACCTGGCCTCAGGCATCCTTGGGGCATGAAGTTGCGGATGCTGTCGGTGACCTGTGCCCTCCTGCTCTCCGTGGGGGCCTGCTCAGGCGGGGAGGAGAAGACGTCCGAGCCCGACCCCAAGGAGCCGAACAAGACGACGGCCGCCAAGATCGCGGCGGTCAACCCGCTGACGGGCGGCACGCTGGCCAAGGCACCCGCGAACCCCGTCTTCGTCGTCAAGATCGACAACACGCCGGCCTCCGCCCCGCAGACCAGCGTCGACAAGGCCGACCTGGTCGTCGAGCAGACCGTCGAGGGCGGCATCACCCGCCTGGCCGCGCTCTTCTACACGCGCCTGCCCGGCAACGTCGGCCACGTGCGCTCGATGCGGGCCACCGACATCGGCATCGCGAAGCCGGTGCGCGGACAGGTGGTCGCCTCAGGCGGCGCGGGCAGGACGATCTCGCGGATCAAGGACGCCGGCATCCCGATCCACTCGCAGGACGCGGGCTCGCCCGGGCTGTCACGCGACAGCGGCTCCGCGCCCTACAACGTCGTGGTGGACCTCGCCCGGCTCACCAAGGACGTCAAGAACACGCAGCCCGAGCGGCCGTACTTCCAGTGGTCGCCGGCCGGCGCCGCGGCGCCGAAGGGCCCGCAGGTCACCAGTGCCTCCGTGAAGTTCTCGCGCACCCACACCACGTCGTGGCGCTTCAACGGCAAGGCGTGGAAGCGCACGAACGGCACCAGCGCCAAGGAGTTCGGCGCGAAGAACCTCGTCGTCCTGTGGGCCGACGAGAAGGACGCCGGCTACACCGACCCGGCCGGCAACCGCGTGCCCGAGACCACCTTCGAGGGCAGCGGCAAGGCGGTCGTGTTCGTCGGCGGCACGCGCGTCAACGCCACGTGGAAGAAGCCGAACAACGCCTCGACTATCGTCCTGCGGACCCGCAACGGACAGGCCATGACCCTGCCGCGCGGCAAGACGTGGATCGAGCTGCTGAGCAAGAACGAGTCGACGGCGCTCAGCGCGAAGTAGTCAGGGAGCGGGCTGGTCGCTCTCGGCGGCCAGCTCCTCCAGCTTGTGACCGATCTCGACCTCGATCGCCTCGCGCAGCACGCTGCGGAACATCGAGACCACGACCTGGCTGGCGATCGGGATCAGCTGGTCGATCTTCTCGAACACGACCGGCCACTCGTCCTGCGGCAGCCCCGCGTCGAGGAACGGCTGGGCCACGTCGCGGCTGACGTGGTGGACGAAGCGGTCGGAAATCTGCTCGAGGTGCTCGCGCATGTGCGGGACGATGTCGACGACGCTGTCGGGGTTGAGCCCGATCGCCACCGACGCGGCTCCCGGCCGGACGACGCTGGGCTCGAGCATGCGGATCGTGTCCTCATCGACCTGCTCGAGCAGCCCGAGCTCGATCATCTGGTCGATCAGCTTGTGGTCGGGGCTCACGCCCGAGAGCGAGGCCAGCTCGGCGCGGCTGATCAGCTCGGTCGGGTCCTCGTCGTCCTCGACCTCGAAGATGTTGATGAGGTCCAGCGCGACGCTCGACGCGGTGGAGGGCGACTTCAGGATCGCGTCCTCGATCGCCGCCAGCGTGAAGCCGCGACCCAGCAGCGTGCGGATCAGCACCAGCCGCTGCAGGTGCTTCTGGGTGTAGTACCCGGTGCGTCCCTCGAGCCGCGGCGGGTCGATGAGGCCGCGGGTCGAGTACGCGCGGACATTGCGCACCGTCATCCCGGCCCGCTCCGCGAGGACGTCGACGGTGAACTCCTCGTCGCGCTGGGCGTCGGCCATGACGGCAAGTCTAGGGGAGGACTTCACCGTTTCAGGCATCATGGAGTCATGGCATCGGTGCGAGGCCAGCTGCTGGTCGCCACCTCCGCGATCGCGGCCGGGCCTTTCTGGCGCAGCGTCGTGTACGTCCTGGACCACGACGAGGACGGCGCGCTGGGCGTGATCGTCAACCGGCCCCTGGAGTCGGACATCGACGACGTCCTCCCGGGCTGGGCCGAGGTCGCCAACGCCCCCGGCTGCCTGTTCGAGGGCGGCCCCGTGGGGATGGACTCCGCGCTGGCCGTGGGCGTGGTCACCGACATGGCGATGCGCCCCCTCGGCTGGCGGCAGACCGATGGACGTGTCGGCCTCGTCGACCTCGACGGTCCCCGGCCCGCCGGGGGCGAGCTCGTGGGACTGCGGGTCTTCGCCGGGTACGCCGGGTGGTCGCCCGACCAGCTGGAGGCGGAGATCGCCGAGGGTGCGTGGATCGTGCTGCCCGCCCAGGAGGGCGACCTGATCTCGCCGGCGCCCGAGCGACTGTGGGCCGAGGTGCTGCGCCGCCAGCGTGGCGAGGTGCGCTTCTGGGCGAACCTGCCCGAGGATCCCGGCCTGAACTGAGATCGTCGGCGTGGACCGGCGCCCGGTGTCGGATCCGTCGCCTACGATGTGGGGGTGGGATTCTTCGGCCGCGGTGCCCAGACCGTCACAGACGAGCGCACCGAACAGCGCCTCGACAACGGCGACCATGAGCGCTTCAGCCACTACGTCCCGAAGGACAAGCTGACCGAGGCGATGGTGATGGGCACGCCCGTCATCGCGCTGTGCGGCAAGGTGTGGGTCCCCAGCCGCGACCCCCAGCGATTCCCCGTGTGCCCCGAGTGCAAGGACATCTGGGAGAACTTCAACCCCGGCGACGACGACGGCTCCGGGAGTGACTCCGACCAGTGAGCTCGGCCCAGTCACTCCGGGCCTGGCAGCGTGAGGCGTTCGACCAGTACGCCCGCACGCAACCGGCCGACTTCCTCACCGTCGCCACGCCCGGCGCGGGCAAGACCACGTTCGCGCTGACGATCGCGGCCGATCTGCTGCACCGCCGCATCATCGAGCGCGTGGTCGTGGTCGCTCCCACCGAGCACCTCAAGAGCCAGTGGGCGCAGGCCGCCGCACGCTCGGGCATCGCGCTCGAGCCCAACCTCAGCGGCGCGCTCGGCGCCCGCTTCGACGGGTACTGCGTCACCTATGCGGGCCTGGCCACCAACCCGGTCGGGCACCGCGTGCGCATCGAGCGCAGCCGCACCCTGGTGATCCTCGACGAGATCCACCACGCCGGAGACGCCCTCAGCTGGGGCGACGCCGTGCTCGAGGCGTGCGAGCCGGCCGTCCGGCGCCTGGCGCTCACCGGCACGCCGTTCCGCTCCGACGACAACCCGATCCCGTTCGTCACCTACGCGCCGGTCGGCGACGGATCGATCTCCAGCGTCGCCGACTACGCGTACGGCTACGGGTCCGCGCTGAAGGAGGGCGTCGTCCGGCCCGTCCTGTTCATGGCGTACTCGGGCGAGATGCAGTGGCGCACGAGCGCCGGCGACGAGGTATCGGCGCGCCTGGGCGAGCCGCTCACGAAGGACCAGACGGCCCAGGCCCTGCGCACCGCGCTCGACCCGAACGGCTCGTGGGTGCCGGCGGTGCTGCAGGCCGCTCACAAGCGCCTCCTCGAGGTCCGCCGCGACATCCACGACGCCGGCGGCCTCGTGATCGCCAGCGACCAGACCTCGGCCCGCGCCTACGCCAAGCTGCTGAAGGAGCTGACGGGCTCCGAGCCGACGCTCGTGCTGTCCGACGAGCCGGGCTCGAGTGCGCGGATCGCCGAGTTCGCGGCGGGCACCGACCCGTGGATGGTGGCGGTGCGGATGGTCAGCGAGGGCGTCGACGTGCCGCGCCTGGCGGTCGGCGTCTACGCCACCACGGTCGCCACGCCCCTGTACTTCGCCCAGGCCATCGGCCGCTTCGTCCGCGCGCGCCGTCGCGGCGAGACCGCCTCGGTCTTCCTGCCCAGCGTCCCCGGCCTGCTGAAGCTGGCCGCCGACCTCGAGGCCGAGCGCGACCACGTCATCGGCCGCCCGGTGCACGACGAGGGCGACCTCTTCGCCGCCGAGGAGGCGCTCATCGCGCGCGCCAACGCGTCCGAGGGCGCCAGCGACGAGCTGGGCAACCAGTACGCCGCGATCGGCAGCGAGGCGTCCTTCGACCGGGTCCTGTTCGACGGCGACGAGTTCTCGCCGATCGACTACGAGATGGTCGCCGGCGACGGCGACGAGCTCGACTTCCTGGGCATCCCGGGCCTGCTCGAGCGCGACCAGGTGGCCGAGCTGCTGCGCAGCGCGCGCGCCCGCAAGCGCGTGGAGGCGCCGGTCCGCGCCGCCGCCGACGTCGAGTACGAGCGCCGCGCCGAGCTGCGCCGCGAGCTCAACTCCCTCGTCGCCGCATGGCACCACCGCACCGGCACGCCGCACGGCGTCACGCACAACAAGCTGCGCCAGGAGTGCGGCGGCCCCGCCGCCGCGCAGGCCACGGTGCCCCAGCTGCAGAGCCGCATCGACAAGCTCCGTGACTGGGCCCTGCGCGCGTCCGGCTGACCGGGGGAGCGGCGGGACGGTGACCCACGTCACGCCTGACCCCTAGGCTGGCCGCGTGACTGCCCGACTGCCGCTGCGCACCCAGGTCTTCGCGACCGTCCTCGGACGCCTCGCCACCCCCGTCGAGGAGGCCACCGACCACGCCGCGCTGCGGGCCCAGCGCACGCGGCTGATGAACACGCCCGTCGGTCGGGCCGTGTTCGGCACGCCCGATCGACGGGCCCGTGCCGAGACCATCGAGATCCCCCTCCGGGGCCGGACGCTCACCGCGCTGATCCACCGTCCGACCGGCGTCGGTGGGAGGCGTCCGGTGATCGTCAACTTCCACGGCGGCGGCTGGGTGCAGGGGTCGCCCGACCAGTCGGCGTGGCTCGCCTCGCGGGTGGCCGCCGGCAGCGGCGCCACGGTGATCTCGCCGTCCTACCGCCTCGCTCCCGAGCACCCGTTCCCCGCCGCGGTCGACGACACGTGGGAGGCGCTGAACTGGATCGCCGACCACGCCGACGAGCTCGGCCTCGACGTCGACCGGATCGGGGTCATGGGCGACAGCGCCGGGGGCAACCTCGCCGCCGTCGCGGCGCAGCGCTCGGTCGTCGAGGGCGGCCCGCGCCTGCGCGCCCAGGTGCTGATCTACCCCGCGGTCGAGATGTACGAGAAGTTCGCCTCCGAGCTGCGGATGCCCGACGAGCCGGTCCTCAGCGCGAAGAACATGTCCGCGTTCGCCCACCTGTACCTCGGCGACGCGTACGGCACGCAGGACCCGCTGGCGTCGCCGTTGCGCGCCAAGTCCTTCGACGACCTCCCCGGGGCGTTCATCCTGACCGCCGACCACGACCCGTTGCTCGACAACGGCGTGCACTACCGCGACGCGCTCCAGCGAGCGGGAGTGCGCGTGCGGTACCGCGAGTACCCGGGCGCCGTGCACGGGTTCCTCAGCCTCCCCGGCGTCTCGCCCGTGGCGCACCGCGCGGTCTCGGACATCGTCGACTATGTCGCCGCCCACGTGGTGGTGCCGGGGTGACCCGCCGGGTGCGGTCGGCCGGCCTCGACCCGCTGGTCGACTACGAGGAGATCTCGCGCCTCTTCGGCCAGTACGACTTCCCGTGGGACCTCGAGCAGGCGCTCAGCTTCGCGCTGTTCCGCACGTACGCGGTGCCGTCGATCGGTCGCCTGCTGTACGACACGCAACAGTTCACGACCGACACGCAGCGACGGCACGATGACACCGCCCTGATCCTCGGCGAGATCGTCGACCGGGGGATGGAGACCGATCCGGGCCGGGCCGCCATCCGCCGGATGAACCAGATGCACGGCAGGTACGACATCACCAACGACGACATGCGCTACGTCCTGGCCACGTTCGTCGTGATGCCGAACCGGTGGGTCCATCGCTACGGGTGGCGTCGGCCCACCCCGGAGGAGGACGTCGCGGGCGTGGCCTACTACCGCCGGCTCGGCGCCCTCATGGGCATCCGCGACCTGCCCGAGGACCTCACCGGCTTCGCGCGCCTGCTGGACGACTACGAGGCCGAGCACTTCGTGTTCGACCCGAAGTCGCGAGCCGTCGCCGACGCGACGCTGGACCTGCTGATCTCGTTCTACCCGCGGCCGCTGGCCCCGGTGGTGCGTCGCTTCAGCATCGCCATCATGGACCCGCACCTGCGCGAGGCCTTCGGCTACGACCATCCGCCGGTGTGGTTCGAGCGCGCCTCCCACGGCGCCCTGCGGCTGCGGGGCCGGGTCGTGCGCTTCCTCCCGGAGCGGCGAGAGCCGCGCCGGGTCGCGGACTCGCCGCGGATCCGCAGCTACGCCGGCGGCTTCCTCATCGAGAACTTGGGCACCTGAGGCCTCGCGTTTTCACATAAGTTGTGCGAACGTACAACTAAGGGTTCCCCACATGGGAGTGATGCCCGGTCCCGCAGCTTCCCCCGCGGGACCGGGCATCACGACGTCAGGGCGTCGACGACGCGGTCGAGGTCGTCCTGCGTGTTGTACAGGTGGAACGCGATCCGGGCCGCACCCTGACGCACCGAGGCGCGCAAGCCCGCCTCCTGCAGGCGCTTCGCCGCATGCTCGGCCGGGATCGACACGATGGCCGAGTCGCCCGGCGGCAGGTGCAGTGCGCCGCGTGCCGCGTCCGCCAGGGCCCGGGAGTGCGCGGTGACCCTCTCGAGGTCGAGGGACGCCATCCACGACAGGCTGGCGGCGGCGCCCACGACCGGGAACCACGCCGGCGAGATGTCGAAGCGGCGCGCGTCGTCCGCCAGCCGCAGGGGCAGTCCGTAGGTCGTCTCCCACGGCAGCCCGCCGGCGTAGCGGTTGGCGTGGTGAGGGACGAGGCGCTCGGCCAGCGTGTCGGCGTAGGACGCCCAGGCGACGCCCGTCGGCCCCAACATCCACTTGTAGCTGGAGCTCACGACCACGTCGGCCCACGCCAGGTCCAGGCGCAGCCAGCCCAGCTGCTGGGTGCCGTCGAGGACGACGAGCGTGTCGGTGCCTCGGGTGGCCGCACGCAGCGCCGCGAGGTCGACCCGGGCCCCGTCGGCGGACTGCACGGTCGACACGGCGACGACGTCGTGCTCGCTGGCCAGCTCGGGCAGTCGCTCGAGGGGCACCTCCGTGACGGTCACGCCCCGGCCGCCGTGCGCCGCGAACGGGAAGCTGACGGAGGTGAACTCGCCCTCCGCGACGAGCACGCGCGCACCGTCGGGGAGCGACGATGCCACGGGCCCGAGGAGCGCGGCGACCGAGGACCCCATGGCGACCGACCCCGCCGGGACGCCTGCGAGCGAGGCGAACGCGGCGCGAGCCGTGGCGATGTCCGCGTCGAAGTCCGGACCCGCGATGGTGCCCGCGGCCCACCCCCGGTGGACGCGCTCGAGCGCATCGACCGTGGTCTTCGGCGGCAGGCCGTACGAGGCCGTGTTGAGGTAGCCCTCCGGTCCGATGAACGTCGCTCCGAATGCCTCACGCATGTCCCGACGCTAGCGCCCGGGAATCGGCGAGGTCCCGTCGTGGTTGGAACCCGTATGAAGTTCTCGGTCCTGGATCTCGTCCCTGTCCGCACCGACCAGACCACGGGTGATGCCGTCGCCGCGGCCACCGACCTGGCGCGCACGGCCGATCGGCTGGGATTCGAGCGCTACTGGGTGGCCGAGCACCACAACATGCCGGCCGTCGCCGCGGCGTCCCCGCCGGTCCTCATCGCCCTGCTCGCCGCCGCCACGGAGCGGATCCGCGTGGGATCGGGCGGCGTCATGCTGCCCAACCACGCTCCGCTCGCGGTCGCCGAGCAGTTCGCGCTGCTGGAGGCCGCTTTCCCCGGGCGCATCGACCTGGGCATCGGTCGGGCCCCCGGCTCGGACCCCGTCACCTCGTGGGCGCTGCGTGGCGCTGCCGGACGTGACGACTCCGACATCAGCAACTTCCCGCAGTACCTCGACGACGTCGTCGCGCTGATGGACGGCCGGGGCGTCCGGGTGCCGATCCCGAACCAGCAGTACGTGCTGAAGGCGACCCCCGCCGCGGTGAGCGCGCCGCAGATGTGGCTGCTCGGCTCGTCGATGTACTCGGCGCACCTGGCCGCGGCCAAGGGCCTGCCGTACGTCTTCGCCCACCACTTCAGCGGCAAGGGCACGGCCGAGGCGCTGGCGGTCTACCGCAGCGAGTTCCGGCCCAGCGACCTGTGCGAACGGCCCACGACGTTCCTGACCGCGAACATCGTGGTGGCGGAGACCTCCGACGAGGCCACCGCGCTGGCGCTGCCCAACCTGCAGAACATGGCCCGGCTGATGACGGGCAAGCCGCTCGCGCCCATCGACCTCGTCGAGGACGCCGAGGCGCTCGAGCTCGACCCGGGGATGGAGTCGCTCGTCGACTCCGGCCTGGCCCGCATGGTCGTGGGCGATCCCGACACCGCCCGCAAGGAGCTCGAGGAGCTCGCGGCCGAGTTCGACGTCGACGAGGTCATGCTGCACCCGGTCGCGTCCGCGCGACGCGGCGCCGACCCGCGCACCACGCCGGGTCGTGTCCGCACGCTCGAGCTGCTCGCCGGCTGACGGGATCAGGCGTCGCGCGGCGGGTCCAGCCGGGGCGCCGAGGTCGAGATCCCGGCGGCGGCCCACTCCTGCTGCACGCGGTTGATGTTCTCGGGGGTGACGGCGGCGGTCAGGTCCTGCAGCACGGTGACCTTGAAGCCCTCGCCGGCGCCGTCGAGGGCGGTGGCCCGGACGCAGTGGTCGGTGGCGATGCCGCACACGTCGATCTGCTCGACGTCGTGCTCGCGCAGGAAGTCGGCCAGTCCGCGGCCCTCGCGGTCGGTGCCCTCGAACCCGGAGTACGCCGCCTCGTACTCGCCCTTGTCGAAGATCGCGGCGAACAGGTCGTCGGTCAGCGGAGGATGCAGCTCGACCCCGGGCGTGCCCACCACGCAGTGCGGGGGCCAGGAGTCGACGTAGTCCGGCTCCTCGCTGAAGTGCGAGCCCGGGTCGATGTGGTGGTCGCGCGTGGCGATGACGAGGTCGTACTCGCCCTCGGCGATGAGGTCGGCGACGGCCTCGGCCACCGCGGCACCCCCGCTGACGGCCAGCGAGCCGCCTTCGCAGAAGTCGTTCTGGACATCGACGACGACCAGCGTGCGCGGTGCGGCCATGTCAGTCCTCCTCGAAGATCGTGGGGATGGCGGGGTCGCCCTTCGACAGGCGACGTGCCGCGGCGGGCAGCTCGCCCAGGGACGCCTGCAACCGCTCGCGGGCGTCGTCGAGGGTCGCGTCGTGGACCCGCTTGCCGCCCTCCACGAGCGGCACCATCAGCTCTCGGTCGTCGCCGTCGTCGCGCGGCGTGATGTCGATGCCGATGACCTCGGCCTCGGCGACACCGGAGGCGCTCAGCCGCCGCAGCGCCGTCTTGCGACCGCCGACCGAGGCCTTGTCCTTGCTCTTCTTCGCGACGCCGATCATCGTGCCGTCGTCGGCGGCGCGGGCGACGAGCTTGTAGACGAAGCCGCTCGTGGGGGATCCCGAGCCCGTCACCAGGGACGTGCCGACGCCGTAGCCGTCGACGGGCGCGACCGCGAGCGCGGCGATGGCGTACTCGTCGAGGTCGCTCGTGACGGTGATGCGGGTGCCGGTGTTGCCGGCGGCGTCGAGCTGGGCACGCGTCACGCGGGCCACGTCGCCGAGGTCGCCGGAGTCCAGGCGCACGCCGCCGAGGCTCGCGCCACCGACCTCGATGGCCGTGGCGACGCCCTGCGTCGTGTCGTACGTGTCGACGAGCAGCGTGGTGTCATGGCCCAGCGAGCGCACCTGCGACGTGAACGCGTCGCGCTCGGTGTCGTGGACGAGCGTGAACGCGTGCGCGGCCGTGCCTGCGGTGGGGATGCCGTAGCGCCGGCCGGCCTCCAGGTTGGACGTCGCGGCGAAGCCGCAGATGTAGGCCGCGCGGGCGGAGGCGACCGCGGCCTCCTCGTGGGTGCGGCGGGTGCCCATCTCGATGCAGGGACGGTCGCCCGCCGCCATCGTCATGCGCGTCGCCGCGGAGGCGATCGCCGAGTCGTGGTTGAGGATCGACAGGATCAGCGTCTCGAGGATGACCCCCTCGCCGAACGAGGCGTCGACCCGCAGGATCGGCGAGCCGGGGAACCACAGCTCGCCCTCGGGGTAGCCCCAGATGTCGCCCGTGAAGCGGTAGTCGGCCAGCCAGTCGCAGGTGGAGTCGTCGACGACCTTCCGTGCGCGCAGGAAGTCGATCTCGTCGCGGTCGAAGCGGAAGTCGGCGAGCGCGTCCAGGACCCGCCCCGTGCCGGCGACGACCCCGAACCGCCGTCCGGCGTTGAGGCGACGACCGAACACCTCGAACACGCTGCGCCGCTCGGCGGTGCCGTCGGCGAGCGTGGCCTGCAGCATCGTCAGCTCGTAGTGATCGGTCAGCAGCGCGGTCGACACCATGGACTCAGCGTAGGTCCCCGGCGGCCTGCGTGCCCCGGAGCGCGGCAGGCACAATGGGGGAGTGACCACCCCCACCCCCGTCGAGACCGAGAAGCCGGAGTCCGACCTCGTCGTCCAGCTCGAGGACCCGTGGGTGACCATCGTCTGGAACGACCCGGTCAACCTGATGTCGTACGTGGCGTTCGTCTTCCGGACCTACTTCGGCTACACCGAGGAGAAGGCCAATCAGCTGATGCTCGCCGTGCACGAGGAGGGCCGCGCCGTCGTCTCCAGCGGCCGCCGCGAGGAGCAGGAGCGGCACGTCCAGGCGATGCACGAGTACGGCCTCTGGGCCACCCTCGAGCGGAGTGACGTGTGAAGCCGTTCCGTCGCCGTCGTCGCGGCACCGTCACCGCCGTCTTCGAACTCAACGAGGCGCAGCTGTTGGTCAACCTCGCCAGCCAGGTGGTCGAGTTGCTGCAGGACCGCAACGCGCCGAGTGAGTCCGAGCCCGATCCGCTCGCGCAGATGATCGGCATGACCGGGCCGGTGCTGCCGCCGGAGGACCCGGTGCTGGCGCGGCTGCTTCCCGACGCCTACCGCGACGACCCGACCGAGGCCGCCGAGTTCCGCCGCTTCACCGAGCAGTCGCTGACCGCGACGAAGGTCGGCAACGCCCGGGTGCTCATCGAGTGCCTCGAGGCCGGCGGCCTGGACGTCGGCGCCAAGAACGTCGAGGTCGAGCTCGACGCGACCCAGGTCATGGGCTGGCTGCGCGCGCTGACCGACATCCGCATCGCGCTGGCAGTCCGGCTGGGCATCGAGACCGAGGAGGACGCCGAGCGGCTCGCGGAGTCCGACGACGAGGCCACGGTCGCGATGGGCGACGTCTTCGACTGGCTGGGCTTCGTGCAGGAGACGCTGGTCCAGGTCGCCTGAGCGCTGGCAGGCTCTTGTCAGCCACCCCGGGGTGGGTCACAGTGGTGACACCGATACCGGGGGGAATGGGTCATGACGGTCCGTCGCTTGCTCTATCTCGTGGTCGCCGTCGTCGCGGCGCTGTTCGTCGTCTGGCTGGTGCTGTTCCTCACCCGGGGCGACACGTCCTCGGCCACGGGGTCGGACCCCTATCCCGATCATGCCGAGGGTGTCGCCTTCGTCGACGAGGCCGTGGTCTACGACGACCTCGGCCGGATGGCCGCCACGGCGAACGTGGTCGTGCGCGGCACCGTCACCGAGGTCGCGCCCGGCGCGACCCACCAGTACACCCCCGAGCAGAGCGTCGCCGACGAGACCGACCGGGTGCTGACGGTCCGGGTCGACGAGGTGGTCGCGAACGGCGCTCGCGGAGCCCCCGCCGTCGGCACCTCCATCCGGATCGTCGAGGGCTGGTGGTCCGAGGGCATCGGGTACGAGACCGAGGGCATGCCGTGGTCGGAGGTCGGGCAGGAGGGCTACTTCTTCCTCGCGAAGGACAGCGGGCCGAGCGGCGGCTACACCTACGTCGGCACGACCGGCCGCGCGCTCCTCACCGACGAGGGTGCCGAGGTCAGCGGCGACCACCACGGCGACGGGCCCTGGGACGGCACCGTGGGCGGGAAGCTCGTGGACTCCCGCGCCCAGGCCGGCGCCGACGCCCATCGGGCTCCCTCGGTGGCCGACCTGCGATCGCGGGTCCTCGCCGCTGCCGACCTGGCGCGGCGCGGCGTCGCCAAGCCGATGACCCTTCCGAACCCCGCGCAGCCGAACGACTGAGAGGCCGACGACATGACCGGACCGCACCGCCTCCCCGCTCCCGCCTGGTTCGCCCCCGTCGCCTGGACCGCGGTGTTGCTGCTGTCGCTGGTCCTGTGGCCGATGTCGGTGGCGAGCGCCTCGAACAACGACCTCATCGACCCGGACAACGCCGATCACCACGTCGACCGGAACAGCCTGACGTCCAGCGGCGACAGTGCCGCGCTGCGCGGGATCTCCGAGCTCAACCGCACCAAGATGAACGCCACGGTCAACGGCTCGGGCGACGTCGAGGTCTACGACAGCAGCTACGGCGACTCGGGCAGCTGGCACAACGTCCGCGGCCGGGCGACCTGCGTGAACAAGACGACCCTGGGCCTGGAGTGCGACGTCTGGGAGGTCAAGTTCAACCAGACGAACATCAGCGGGTCCTCCGCCTGGCTGCACGTCGGCTGTCACGAGTTCGGGCACACGGCGGGCATCAGTCACCGCAGCTCCGACAACGACTCCAACGACAACTCGTGCATGCGCAGCGGCGGCACCAACGCCAACCTCGACGAGCATGACATCGACGTGATCAACGACGACGTGTGACGCGCGACGGTGGGTCCGCCCCTCGGATGCCCGCCGGGGTGACGGGCACCCCTCGATAGACTCGGGGACTGTGTTGACCATCCTGCGCGAGCACGTCGAGGCGATCGTCGCCCACGCCCGCCGCGACCACCCCGACGAGGCCTGCGGCGTCATCGCGGGTCCGATCGGCTCTGACCGGCCCGAGCGGCTCATCCCGATGCTCAACGCCGCCATGTCGCCCACGTTCTACGAGTTCGACTCCGGCGACCTGCTGCGGCTCTACCGCGACATGGACGACCGCGACGAGGAGCCCGTGGTCATCTACCACTCGCACACCGCCACCGAGGCCTACCCGTCGCGCACCGACCTCAACCTCGCCTCCGAGCCCGGCGCCCACTACGTGCTGGTCTCCACGCGCGACGGCGCCCACGAGTCCGGTCCGGTCGACTTCCGTTCGTACCGCATCACCGACGGCGAGATCAGCGAGGAAGAAGTTCGCGTCGTGGACCGTTACACCGAAGAGAGCACGACTGCCGACCCGGCAGTCCCCGAAACCGAAGGTGACAACTGATGGCCGTCGAGGTCCGCATCCCCACGATCCTGCGCCCCTACACCGGGGGTGAGCGCGCCGTCGACGCCGACGGCACCACCCTCTCCGCCCTGATCGACGATCTCGAGGCGAACCACGAGGGCCTCAAGGAGCGCCTCCTCGACGGCGGCGAGCTGCGCCGCTTCGTCAACGTCTACGTCAACGACGAGGACGTCCGCTTCACCGGTGGTCTCGAGACCGCGCTCTCCGATGGCGACACGGTCGTCATCCTGCCCGCCGTCGCGGGCGGCGCGGCCTGAGCATGCGCTACGACTCGCTCGTCGACTCGGTCGGTCACACCCCGCTGGTCGGCCTGCCGAACCTCTCGCCGAGCGACGACGTGCGGCTGTGGGCCAAGCTCGAGGACCGCAACCCCACCGGCTCGATCAAGGACCGTGCGGCCCTGTCGATGATCCTGGCCGCCGAGGCCGACGGGTCGCTGACGCCGGGGTGCACGATCCTCGAGCCCACGAGCGGCAACACCGGCATCTCGCTGGCGATGGTGGCGCGGCAGCGCGGCTACCGGCTGATCTGCGTCATGCCCGAGAACACCTCGATCGAGCGGCGCCAGCTGCTGACGATGTTCGGCGCCGAGATCATCAGCTCGCCCGCGGCAGGCGGCTCCAACGAGGCCGTGCGGGTGGCCAAGGGCCTCGCCGCCGAGCACCCGGACTGGGTGATGCTCTACCAGTACGGCAACCCCGCCAACGCCGAGGCGCACTACCGCGGCACCGCGCCCGAGCTCTTCGAGGACCTGCCCACGATCACGCACTTCGTCGGCGGTCTGGGCACCACGGGCACCCTGATGGGCATCGGCCGGTTCTTCCGCGAGCGCAAGCCCGACGTGCGCATCGTCGCCGCCGAGCCGCGCTACGGCGAGCTCGTCTACGGCCTGCGCAACATCGACGAGGGGTTCGTGCCCGAGCTCTACGACGCGTCGCTGATCGACTCGCGCTTCTCCGTCGGCCCGCGCGACGCGGTCCGCCGCGTGCGCGAGCTGATCGACCGCGAGGGCGTCTTCGCGGGCATCTCGACCGGTGCGATCCTGCACGCCGCGCTGGCCCAGGCGGCCAAGGCGGTCAAGGCGGGCGAGCGCGCCGACATCGCGTTCGTGGTGGCCGACGCCGGCTGGAAGTACCTGTCCACGGGCGCGTACGAGGGCACGATCGACGAGGCTGAGGACCGCCTCGAGGGCCAGCTCTGGGCCTGACCTGTTCAGTGGGTGGGGCGTCGGGATAGCCTTCGAGCCGTGAGCGACATCGTCGTGTTCTCGGGTAGTGCGCACCGGACGTTGGCCGAGGAGATCTGCAGTCACCTCGGCGTCACGCTGAGCCGGTCGGAGACGACCCGCTTCAGCAACGACTGCCTCCAGGTGCAGCTCCTCGCCAACTGCCGCCAGCGCGACGTCTACATCGTCCAGCCGCTGGTACCGCCGACGCAGGACCACCTCATGGAGCTGCTGCTCATGGTGGACGCCGCGCGCGGCGCGTCCGCGGCCTCCGTCACCGTCGTGATGCCGCACTACGCCTACGCGCGCTCGGACAAGAAGGACGCGTCCCGCATCTCGATCGGGGGCAAGCTCGTCGCCGACATGATGGCCACTGCCGGGGTGGGCCGGGTCGTCACGATGACCCTGCACGCCCCGCAGGTGCACGGCTTCTTCTCGATGCCGGTCGATCACCTGACCGCCCTGGGCGAGCTCGCCGAGCACTACCGCGGCCAGGACCTCACGAACGCGATCGTGGTCTCGCCCGACTTCGGCAACGCCAAGACCGCCTCGCAGTTCGCGCGGCTGCTCGGCCTGCCCGTCGCGGCCGGCAGCAAGCAGCGCAAGGCCGACGACAAGGTCGTCATCGACACGATCGTCGGCGACGTGGCGGGCAAGCGCGCGATCGTCCTCGACGACGAGATCGCCACGGGCGGCTCGATCATCGAGCTGATGGACAAGCTGGAGGAGTTCGGCGTCACCGAGGCCTCGGTGGCCTGCACGCACGGCCTCTTCGCGGGCAAGGCCGTCGAGCGCCTCCGCTCGCACCCGGCCATCAGCGAGGTCGTCACCACCGACACGGTGCCGGCGCCCGCCGACTGGCCCGAGCTCAAGGTGCGCTCGGTCGCGCCGCTGTTCGCGGAGGCGATCGCCCGCATCCACGCCGGCGAGTCGGTCTCGAGCCTGTTCGACGGCGTCGACCCGGCCCATGCCCCGCCGCAGCCCAAGCTGCCGCTCTGAGCCGCCCTACCCGCTGAGTTGCACGTTCGGCCACTCAAGCACGGCGTGTCGCTGGCCGAACGTGAATCTCAGCGCTCCAGCTCGGCGATGAGGCGGTCGAGCAGGTCGCGCAGGGCGCGACCGTCCCGCTCGCTCATGCCCATTCCTTCGACGAGACGGGCGGGGACGTCGGCCACGCGGTCGCGCAGCCGCCATCCGCCATCGGTCAGGGAGATCAGGACCCGGCGCTCGTCGACGGTGTCGCGGGCGCGGGTGACGAGGCCCGCCGACTCCATCCGCTTCAGCAGGGGAGTGAGCGTGCCCGAGTCCAGGTGCAGCAGCGTTCCCAGGTCGCCGACGCCCAGCGGACCGTCGGCCTCCCAGAGGGCGAGCAGGCACAGGTACTGCGGGTACGTCAGGCTCACCTCGCCGAGGAGATCGGCGTAGCGCCGGGTGACGGCGCGCGAGGCCGCGTAGAGCGGCAGGCAGATCTGCTGGTCGAGCGCGAGCTGCGGGTAGGAGTCCTCCACGAGGGCAAGGCTACCTGTTGCCCGATTTGATTGTGCGCAATAGAGTTCAGGGCATGACCTCCATCACCCCGATCTACACCGCCAGCGCCGTCGCCACTGGAGACGGCCGTGACGGCCACGTCGAGTCCACCGACGGCATCCTGTCCACCGACGTCCGCATGCCTCCCGAGATGGGCGGTCCCGGCGGCGCGACGAACCCCGAGCAGCTCTTCGCCGCCGGCTACGCCGCGTGCTTCCACTCCGCGCTGCGCATCGTCGGCAAGAAGGCCGGCGCGGACGTCTCCGAGTCGGAGGTCGTCGCCGACGTCTCCATCGGCGACAACGGCAACGGCTCCTTCGGCCTGGCCGTCCAGCTCGAGGTGACGCTGCCGAACGTGTCGCGTGAGGACGCCCAGAAGCTCGTCGAGGCCGCCCACCAGGTGTGCCCCTACTCCAACGCCACCCGCGGCAACATCGACGTCGAGCTCACCGTCGCCTGACGCACCACCGCGCCACCGCGCGCCCCTCTCCACTTTTGGAACTGGATCCACCTCGAATCGACCGTTCGGCGTGGATCCAGTTCCAAAAGTGGGGGCGTGGCGGCGGGCGCGCGGTCAGCTGACGCCGCGGATGCGGACGACCGAGAGGGCGCCGACGAGGCCCACGACGGCCGCGGTGACGTACAGCGTCGTGTAGCCGCCGAGCAGCGTCACGATCGGCGCGGCGATGACCGGGGCGATCACCTGGGGCAGGGCGTTGGCGATGTTGATGACGCCGAGGTCCTTGGCGAAGCCGGCCTCGTCGGGCAGCACCTCGGTGACGATCGCCAGGTCGACCGCGAGGAACGCGCCGAACCCGACGCCGAGCACCACCGCGGCGACGAGCACCCCCGGCCAGGTCTGCCAGAACGCCAGCAGCAGCGCCGCGAGGGCCATGACGATCCCGGCCCAGACGACGAACACCTTGCGGCGCCCCACGCGGTCCGACCACCGCCCCGCCACGACCGCCGAGATCGCCACGACCACCGAGTTGACCGCGATCACGATGAACACGCCGCCGTCGGGATCGGCCAGGCCGACCGCGTCGGTGAGGAAGTACAGCAGGTAGAGCGTCGCGATCGCGTTGCCGAGGTTGACGACGAACCGGGTCAGCCACGCCCAGGCGAAGTCGGGGTGCTCCGTGGGCGAGACCCAGAAGGAGCGCGTGAACTGCCGTGCCGAGAAGGGCACGCGGTCGACGTGCGGGCGGTCGTCGCTGCGGGCGAGGTACGGCAGCGCACTCAGCAGCAGGAAGGCCGCACAGGCCAGGTAGCCGCCCCGGGTGCCGCCGAACGCGATGGCGAGGCCGGCGCCGACGAGGATGCCCAGGGTCTGACCGAGCCCGACCAACCCGCCCGCCCACGCCCGTTGAGCCACGGGCACCCGATCGGGCAGGGTCGCCGTGATCGCCGCCAGGGAGGCGTTGACCGAGGCCTGCACCAGGCACCAGCCCACGACGACCTGCCAGAACTCCGAGGCGCCGGACAGGATCGTCAGGCCCAGGGCGCCGACGAGCGACCCTGCGGTGATCCACGGGACGCGACGGCCAGCCCGGGCGCGCGTGCGGTCCGACAGGGCCCCGAACAGCGGGTTGGCGACCATCGAGATCGCCGCGCCGACGCCCGTCACCACGGCGAGCGCCGTCTCCTTCCCGTCGCCCACCACGGCCTCGGTCTGTTGGGGCAGCAGGACGGCGAGCGGGCCGAAGAACGCGACGTACGTCCCGAGGTTGACCAGCGCGACCGACGCCAGCCACGGCAGCCGGACCGGGGCCAGCGGCTCGACCGGGGCCGTCATCGGCCGTGCTGCGCCGCGATGAGCGAGCGGTACCAGGCGAACGAGTCCTTGGGGATCCGCTGCTGGGTCGCGTAGTCGACGTAGGTCATCCCGAACCGTTGCGAGTAGCCCTCCGCCCACTCGAAGTTGTCCATCAGCGACCAGTGGAAGTACCCACGCACGTCGACCCCGGCGTCCATCGCGCCGCGCAGGGCCGCCAGGTGGGCGGCCGTGTAGTCGATGCGGCGCTGGTCGCGCACGCGCCCGTCCGGGCCCGGTGCCTCGTTGAAGGCGCCGCCGTTCTCGGTGATCAGGATCGGCGGGAGCGCGTCGCCGTACGTCTCCTTCAGGCCGACGAGCATCTGCGTGAATCCCTCGGGGATGATCGGCCAGCCGAAGTCGTTGAGCTCGAACCCGTCGGGCACCACCTGGTCGAACGGCACCTCGCCACCCGGGGCGGCTGCCGCGATGTACTGCGGGTTGTAGGAGTTCACGCCCAGGAAGTCGATCGGCTGGGCGATCACGCCGAGGTCGCCGTCGTGGGCCACCGGATCCACGATCCCGGCCAGCGGCCACGTCCCGAGCAGGATCGGGTCGAGGAACGCCCGGTTGTAGACGAGGTCGAACAGGTGCGCGGCGTCGCGGGTCTCGTCCGAGTCGTCGACGGGCCGCACCTGCGTGTGGTTGTTGGCCGGGCCGACCTGCGACGCGCCGGCCGCGCGCAGCGCCTGCACGGCACGGCCGTGCGCCAGCAGCTGGTGCCAGGCCACCTGCAGCGCCCCGAAGCCGAGCTCCTTGCCGGGGGCGTGGATGCCGTTGCCGTGGCCGAGCAGCGTGAAGACGACGGTCTCGTTGAGCGTGAACCAGCGGGTGACGCGGTCGGCCAGCCGCTCGCCGACGACGTGCGCGTACTGGGCGAACCGCTCGGCGATGTCGCGGTTCTCCCATCCGCCGCTCGCCTCCAGGGCCTGCGGCGAGTCCCAGTGGAAGAGGGTCGCACTCGGCTCGATGCCGCGCTCGAGCAGCGCGTCGACGAGGCGGTCGTAGAAGTCGAGTCCGCGCGGCTCGACCGTCACGCCGTCGGGCTGGATCCGCGGCCAGGAGATCGAGAAGCGGTACGCGTCGACGCCGAGGTCGGCCAGGAGTGCCACGTCGTCGCGGTACCGGTGGTAGTGGTCGCAGGCCACGTCGCCGGTGTCGCCGTCCTTCGTGCGACCGGGGGAGTGGCTGAACTCGTCCCAGATCGAGCGGCCGCGGCCGTCCTCGTCCACCGCCCCCTCGATCTGGTACGCGGCGGTCGAGACGCCCCAGAGGAAGTTGGACCCGAAGTGAGGCAGATCACTCATGGGCTCATCCTGCCCCGTCCGAGGCGTTCTGCGTCAGGCGAACGGGTCGGTGATCTCGCGCAGGCGCGCCATGGTGCGACGCAGGTGGGCCATGTCCGCGGCGCCCAGGTGCCGCTCCCACTCGGTCTCGATGTGCTGCTCGAGCCGGCGGGCGTGGCGCAGCGCGCGCCGGCCACGCGCGGCCGGGCGGATCAGCCGCGCCCGTGCGTCGGTGGGGTCGGCCACTCGCTCGACGTACCCGGCCTCCTCCAGGTGGTTCACCAGCACCTGGGCGGTCTGCTTGGTGACGAGGGCGCGCTCGGCGAGGTCGGTGAGGCGGGTCCCTGCGGGGTCGACCCGGGCGAAGACGCGCGCCTGCGCCACGGTGACGTCGTCGAACCCGGCGGCGTGCAGCCCGTCGAGGATGCGCTGCTCCATCGCGCGGTGGGCCACGAAGAACCAGACACCGGTGGACGGCTGAGCCCTTGACATGTCGTCAGTCTAACTGACGATAATGGTCAGGAAGGCTGACGAATGGGGAACGTCATGGACCATGACGAGATCTGGGCCGAGATCGACCACGGCAAGACCAGGCTGGCCGCGCTCCTGGACGAGCTCACGCCGGAGCAGTGGCGCACGCCCTCGCTGTGCGAGGCGTGGACCGTGCGGGACGTGGCGGCCCACCTGGCCATCGCGCCGACCATCTCGCTGCGTCGGACCGTGCGTGAGGCGGTGCGCGCCCGCGGCGACTTCGACCGCATGATCCGGGTGACGGCGATCGAGCGGGCTGCCGCGCGCACCGACGCGCAGATCCTGGCCGACCTGCGCGACACGACGGGCGCGCGGCGCCTCGCCCCCTCGACGTTCGTGCGCGATCCGCTGCTCGACGTGCTCGTGCACACGCAGGACATCGCCCGGCCGTTGGGGCGCGAGGTCACCGCGCCCGCGGACCCGGCCCTCGAGGCCCTGGAGTGGACGTGGCGCCGCGGATTCCCGTTCTGGCCGGGCCGCCGCTTCCGCGGACGCCGCCTCGTCGCCACCGACGCCGACTGGACCCGCGGCAGGGGAGTGGACCTCGTCGCGCCCGCGGGCGACCTCCTGCTGATGGCCACCGGGCGACTGCCCGTCCCCGCGGGATGACCGACCTCACGCCGCGTGGATTCCCCCTCGGCCCCCGGAGGTGTCTACCCTCTGGGGTGTGAGCGACGCACCCATCGGCATCTTCGACTCCGGCTTCGGCGGACTCACCGTCGCCCGAGCGGTGCTCGACCAGCTGCCGCACGAGCCGATCGTCTACCTGGGCGACACGGCGCGCCAGCCGTACGGGCCCAAGCCGATCTCCGCGGTCCGCGAGTACGCGCTCGAGTGCCTGGACCACCTCGTCGACCTCGGGGTCAAGGCCCTGGTCATCGCCTGCAACTCGGCCAGCGCCGCCGTCCTGCGCGACGCGCGCGAGCGGTATGACGTGCCGGTCGTCGAGGTGATCCTGCCGGCCACCCGGCGGGCCGTGAACGCCACCCGCAACGGCAAGGTCGGCGTGATCTCCACCGTCGCCACCGCCACCTCGGGCGCCTACGACGACGCGTTCGCCGCCAACCCGGGGATCGAGCTGCACACCGGCACGTGCCCGCGCTTCGTCGAGTTCGTCGAGGCCGGGATCACCGGTGGCCCCGAGCTGCTCGCGGTGGCCGAGGAGTACCTCGCGCCGCTGCAGGACGCCGGCGTCGACACGCTGGTCCTGGGGTGCACCCACTACCCGCTGCTGACCGGCGTGCTGTCGTACGTCATGGGCGATACCGTGACGCTCGTGTCGAGCGCGGAGGAGACCGCCAAGGACGTGTACCGCCTGCTCGCGTCGCACGAGCTCGAGCGCGACCCGGCGCTGCCCGCTCCGTCCCACCGCTTCCTCACCACCGGCCACCCGGCCGAGTTCGCCGACCTGGGCCGCCGGTTCCTGGGGCCCGAGGTCGAGTCGGTCGACCAGTTCGCGTGGGTGACGGTGTGAGGCTCACGATCGTGGGGTGCTCCGGATCGTTCCCGGGGCCCGACTCCGCCGCCAGCTGCTACCTGGTCGAGGCGCCGTTCGAGGGACGCACGTTCCGGCTGCTGCTCGACCTCGGCTCCGGCTCGCTCGGTCCGCTGCAGGACCACATCGACCTGCGCGACATCGACGCGATCAGCCTGTCGCACCTGCACCCCGACCACTGCTTCGACATGAGCGGCCTCTACGTCGTGCGCAAGTACCACCCCGCGGGCCCGCCGCCCCGGCTGCCGGTCTACGCCCCGGCCGGCAGCGACTGGCAGCTCTCCAACGCCTACGGCACGACGGCGCCCAACGGGATGACGCTGCCGTTCGAGTTCCGCGACGTCACCGACGGGTTCGCGGCCACGGTCGGGCCGTTCACGCTGCGTGCGATGCGCACGCCCCACCCGGTCGAGGCCTACGCCATCCGGGTCGAGGCCGACGGCCGCTCGCTGGTGTACTCCGGCGACACGGGACCCGACCCACGGCTGGAGCGGTTCGCCGAGGGCGCCGACGTCTTCCTGTGTGAGGCGTCGTTCGTCGAGTCGGCCGACAACCCGCCCGACCTGCACCTCACGGGGGCCGAGGCCGGGCACATCGCCGCTGCCGCCCGCGTGGGCCGGCTGCTGCTCACGCACATCCCGCCGTGGACCGACCGCGACGAGGTCGAGGCCGACCTCACGACCGTCTACGACGGCGACTACCGGCTCGTGCGGGCGGGCGACGTAGTCGAGTTGTAACACCCGTCCCATTGCCCCCGGGGTCCACGCGCGGTTGTATGACTCTCGGTGCCCAGCGCCCCGCGCACCAGGTGCGGCGGCGAATGTCCGGGGGGACGGGGTGCCAGGAGAGGTAGATCGTGACGATCTCTTGGAAGCCACTCGCCGTGGCCGCGGCACTCGCGGCCTCGGCGCTGACGGCACCCGCCATCGCCGGCACCACGGCGTCGGCCGCGCCGTCGACCACGAAGGCCGCCGACCCGCGGCCGTTCCATCCCGACCTCGAGCTGAAGGACCTCACGGTCGAGGGCAAGAAGGTCCAGGCCCCGCAGCAGTTCAAGGCCCAGAAGCGCTCCCAGAGCCGCAGCGTCGCGCCGGCCGCGGTCACGCCCGCCGTCGGCACCGTGCGCGAGTGGCTCGCGCTCGACGACATCGAGGGCGGCGCCTACTACAAGGAGTTCACGCTGCGCGGCGTCGGCGACCACATCGAGGTGTGGGTGGCCAACGACACCGCGTTCCCCGCGGACGACTGCCGCGGCGCCGCGGCCACCGTCGTCACCGACGCCCAGGTCAACGGCCTGGTGCAGGAGTTCGACACGAACATCTACCCCAAGGAGGCCGCGGCCTTCAGCACGGCGCCCGCACGGGACGGCTCCAAGGCCCTCATCGAGGGTGACTTCACCGGTGGCGGCGACAAGATCGTGACGCTGGTCGACAACGTCCGCGACGACAACTTCTACGACTTCCCGGCGGCCCCGACGTACATCGCCGGGTTCTTCTCGTCGGCGTTCAACGAGTACATGGACCGCAACGTCATGACGATCGACGCGTACGACTGGGCGCACCGCACCGGTGCCAACCCGGTCGACGAGGCGACCGACGACCTCTGCACGAGCCGCCCGGCGCGCCCCCGCCTCTACGAGGGCACGTTCGCGCACGAGTACCAGCACCTGCTGCAGTACTACACCGACCCGAACGAGACCATCGGCGTCAACGAGGGCCTGTCGGACTTCGCGCAGACGCTCGTGGGCTACGTCGACGGCACCAAGACCGTCGACCAGCCCGAGGCCGACAGCCACCTGTACTGCTTCCAGGGCTTCGGCACGGTGCGGACGGACTACAACACCACCCCGCGCGACTGCGGCGGCCCCGAGAACTCCTTCAACCTGTGGGACGAGGGCAAGACCTCCTCGGGCGTGCTGGCCGACTACGGCCACGCGTACCAGCTGATGCTGTACCTGTACGACAAGTTCGGCCAGGACTTCATCTCGGCACTGCACCGTGACGGCGAGGCCCAGGGCATTGCGGCGATCAAGAAGCAGCTGGCCGCCGAGGGCAAGAGCTGGCGCACGGTCTTCCACGACTTCCAGTCGATGACCCTGCTGGACAAGATCCTCGGCGATGCGAAGAAGGCGACGCTGGTCGGCGCCAAGAAGGCCGCGGTGACCTCGCCGAGCCTGCGCTCGACGGTGAACCTGGCCAACCCGGCCGCGTACGAGACGCCGGGCGCCGCGCCCAACGGTGCCGACTACGTGCCGCTGAAGGTCGGTGGCAAGGCCGTCACGGGGGCGAAGCTGCGCAAGGTCACGTTCAAGGGCGCCACCACGCTGCCCGAGCAGCCGCTGAAGTGGTCGACCGTCACGAACGATCCCGACCGGCCCGGCGATGCCGTGCTGTTCTCGGGCGACGCCAACAGCCTCGACGTCTCAGCGGTCACCCCGGTGACCGTGCCGGCCACGAACGCCACGCTCACCCTCGACGCCAAGTACGGCGCCGAGGAGGGCTACGACTACGGCTACGTCCAGGTCTCGACCGACGGCGGCGCGACGTACACGTCGATCGCCGGTGACAAGACGGTCGCGGGACCGCAGGGCCCGTCCCTCAACGGCGCCACCGACGGCTTCGAGCAGCACACGTTCGACCTGTCGGCGTACGCCGGTCAGCAGATCCTGCTGTCGTTCCGGTACATCTCCGACGGTGGCGTGAACGAGGGCGGCCTCAAGATCGACAACGTCGCCATCGGCGGCACGACGATCAGCGACGGCTCCGACCTCGGTGACTTCAAGTCGCCGACGCAGATCCGTCCGACGCCCGTCGAGAACTGGCACGTCAAGCTGGTCGGCCTCCGACCGGGCAAGAAGCCCTACGTCGCCCAGGTGGCGTGGGACGGCAAGAGCTCGTTCACGGTCGACAAGTGGTCGCTGATCAAGCTGCGCCCGGCCAAGCAGGTCGTCGCGATCGTCGCCTACGACGAGTCGACCGAGATGGTGCAGCAGTACGCGCCGTACACGCTGACCGTCAACGGCGCCGTCCAGCCCGGCGGTCGCTGAGCCTCTCCGTCAGCGTCATCGGCCCCACCGTGGCCGCGGGTCCTCCCGCGGATACGGTGGGGCCATGACGCGCGAGGACGGCAGGACCCCCGACGAGCTCCGACCGATCACCATCACCCGAGGCTGGCTCGACCACGCCGCCGGGTCGTGCCTGATCGAGTTCGGCAAGACCCGGGTGCTGTGCGCCGTGGCGGCCACCGAGGGCGTGCCGCGGTGGCGCAAGGGCTCGGGCCAGGGCTGGCTCACCGCCGAGTACGCGATGCTGCCGCAGGCCACCCACGACCGCTCCGCCCGCGAGTCCGTGAAGGGCAAGGTCGGCGGCCGCACGCACGAGATCAGCCGCCTCATCGGCCGGTCGCTGCGCGCCGCGGTCGACCTGTCGAAGCTGGGCGAGAACACGATCGCCATCGACTGCGACGTCCTGCAGGCCGACGGCGGCACCCGCACCGCCGCGATCACCGGCGCCTACGTGGCACTCGTCGACGCGATCGCCCACCTCAAGCAACAGGGTGCCGTGAAGGGCGACCCGCTCGTCGACTCGATCGCCGCCGTCAGCGTCGGCATCATCGACGGCGTCCCGATGCTCGACCTGCCGTACGTCGAGGACGTGCGCGCCGAGACCGACATGAACGTCGTGATGACCGGCTCGGGGACGTTCATCGAGGTGCAGGGCACCGCCGAGGGCGCCCCGTTCGACCGTGCCGAGCTCGACGCCCTGCTCGGGCTGGCCGAGAAGGGCTGCGCCGACCTGACCCGGCTGCAGCGTGAGGCCCTGGCCGGGTGAGCCGCGTCGTCCTGGCGTCCGGCAACGCCAAGAAGCTCGACGAGCTGCGCCGCATCCTCGAGCCGCTCGTGCCCGGGGTCGAGGTGCTGGGCCTGGCCGACGTCGAGCCCTACGACGAGCCCGCCGAGACCGAGCCGACTTTCGAGGGCAACGCCCTGATCAAGGCCCGCTCGGCCGCCCGGGTCACGGGCCTGCCGGCCCTGGCCGACGACTCCGGCATCTGCGTCGACGCGCTCAACGGCATGCCGGGCGTGCTCTCGGCACGGTGGTCGGGCGTGCCGAAGGACCAAGGTGGTGACGCCGCCAACAACCGGCTGCTGCTGGCCCAGCTGGCCGACGTGCCGGACGAGCGCCGCGGCGCCGTGTTCCGGTGCGCGATGGCGTTCGTGCTGCCCGACGGCACCGAGGTCGTCGAGGTCGGCGAGATGCCGGGACGGGTCCTGCGCGCCGAGCGCGGCGAGGGTGGCTTCGGGTACGACCCGCTGTTCGCCGCCGACGGGTACGACGTCTCGACCGCCGAGCTGTCGCGCGAGGACAAGGACGCGATCAGCCACCGGGGCCGTGCTCTGCGGGCGATCGCGCCCACCGTCGCGTCGGTCCTCAGCGCCTGACGGGGTGACGGCGGGCCGGGCCCGCCCTACCGTGGGCGCATGGCACTCGTGGCGTTCAAGGACCTGGTGATCGACGTCGAGGACCCGGCGGCCGCCGCCGAGCGATGGGGTCGCTGGCTGCACCTCCGGGGGGAGGTCGACGACGAGGGCGCCGTGCTGCGCGGCGCGTCGCCCCGCGACACGATCTGGCTCAACCCCGCGCCGCCCAAGGCCGTCAAGAACCGGGTCCACCTCGACCTCATGGCCCGCGACCTGGCGCCGTTCTCGGACCTCCCGCGACTCACCGAGCCCGGCCAGTTCAGCTGGACGACGTTCCTCGATCCCGAGGGCCACGAGTTCTGCGTGTTCGAGGGCGACCGGCGACCCGAAGGGCTGAAGGACGTCGTCGTCGACGCGGTCGACCACCTCGCGATCGGCACCTGGTGGGCCGAGGTCTTCGGCGCCACCCTCGGCACGAACGACGAGTACACGTGGGTCGACGACATCCCCGGCGCACCGACCGAGTCGTTCGACTTCGTCGGGGTCCCCGAGCCCAAGACGGTCAAGAACCGCGTCCACTGGGACGTGACGCTCGTCGGTGACGCGACGCTCGACGACCTCGTCGCCCGCGGTGCCTCCGTGCTGCTGCCGAAGGGCGACGACCGTCGCTGGACGGTCATGGCCGACCCCGAGGGCAACGAGTTCTGCGTCTTCGAGGCCTGAGGACTCAGAAGCGGATCGCGTCGACGATCCGCACGCGCACCGCGACCAGCGCGGGCAGCACGCCCGCCAGCGCGCCCACGAGCAGCGAGACGCCCATGCCGAGCACCGCGGCCGAGATCGGGAAGGGCGGCGGGTCGGCCACGCCCTCGAGCAGGTACTTCGCGGTCCACGGGCCGTTGACCAGCGCGATCGCGATCATCACGCCGACGAGCCCGGCGACGAACGTGGCGACGATGCTCTCCATCACGACCGAGAAGAACACCCGGCCCGACGTGGCGCCGAAGCTGCGCCGGATGCCGATCTCACGGACCCGCTGCTGGATCGTGATGACCGAGACGTTCAGCAGGCTCAGGGCGCCGAGCAGCAGGATGACCGAGCTGACGGCGACGACGACCCACTTCACCGAGTCCAGGTCGTCGTTGCCGCCCCAGGCGAGGTAGTCGCTGCGGTCGACCTGGGTCTCGAATCCGGGCAGCTCGGCGTTGATCGACCGGCGTATCGCCTCGGTCAGCTCCTCCGATCCGTCGGTCGGCACCCAGATCTTCCAGGAGGCGTCGGCCATCGGCTGGGTCGCGCCGAACCAGTGCTCGTAGGCGTCGGCCAGCAGGTAGGCGCGGCCGAACTCCATGTAGCGATCGGACGTCGCCGTGACCCCGACGATCGTGGCGCTCACGGTGGTGGAGGCGCCCTTCAGGTCGATCGTGGCCGGCAGGCTCGCCTCGGCCAGTCCCATGTCCTTCAACAGCCGCGGGTCGACCACGATCGCGGGGGAGAGGTTGGCCGCGTCGGAGTCCACGAGCCAGCGTCCCTGACGGGTGACGACCCGGTGCATCACGGCGTACGGCGGGTCGACCACGAGGAGGTCGACGTCGCTCGTGAAGTCGGCGCGGCTCGCCCGCAGCTGGGTGTTGCCCGCCATCGAGGCGTGGCTGATCTGGAACTGCTCCGTCACCTTCGCGACGGCGGGCCGGACGATGGCGGCGGAGGCACCCGACCCCGTGTCGTCCTGGGGGTCGTACGCGTAGACGTTGAGCATCGCCGGGCGGCCGTCCCGCTCGTACTGCTCGACCAGGGCCTGCTGGCCGATGTCGGCGACGGCCACGGTGCCGCTGAGCGCCGCCACGGCGACGCCGACGCCCACGAGGGACAGCAGCACCCGCAGCTTGTGGATGCGCAGTTCGTGCCAGGCCTCGATGACCGCGGCGGCGAAGCCGGTCAGCACCCGCCCGATCACGCGGCGGCCTCGAGCGGGTGCAGGGCGCCGTGCTCGAGCCGGTAGCGGCGACGGGCGATCGCCGCGACGCCGGGATCGTGCGTGATGGTGATCAGCGCGGCGCCCGAGTCGCGCGAGACGTCGTCGAGCAGCGTCATCACCTGCGCGCCGGTCTCGACGTCGAGCGCGCCGGTGGGCTCGTCGGCCAGCACCACCCGCGGCGATCGCACGAGGGCGCGCGCGATGGCGACCCGCTGCTGCTCGCCGCCGGAGAGGTGTTGCGGCCGGCTGTCGAGTCGCTCGGCCAGACCCACGCGCTCGAGCATCTCGGCCGCGATCCGCCGCCGCGACCAGAACTCGCGCCCGGAGGCGTACATCAGCGGCGCGATGACGTTCTCGAGCGCGGAGAGCCCGGGCAGCAGGTTGAACTGCTGGAACACGAAGCCGATCTCGCGGCCCCGGATGTGGGCGGTGGCGCGCCCGGAGAGCCGGCGGACGTCGCGCCCGGCCCACTCCATGGTGCCGTGCGTCGGCCGGTCGAGGAGGCCGAGCATGTTGAGCAGGGTCGTCTTGCCGGTGCCCGAGCGGCCGACGATGCCGATGTGGTCGCCGCCGTGCACCACCAGGTCGACGCCGGACAGGATCGTCAGGTCCTCGTCGTCGGGGAGGACGACGGTGCGCCCCACGCCGGACAGGCGGACGAGCTCGACCGGCGCGTCCTCCATCAGTAGCCCGCTTCCGACTCGCCGCCGACGTCGCCGTCGGTGGGGGAGCCGGGTACGTACTGCAGGATCTGGGCGCCCTCCTCCAGGCCCTTGAGGATCTCGACGCTCTTGCCGTCGTTGACCCCCAGCCGGACGCGCCGCTCGGTCTGCTTCCCGGAGTCGTCGACCACCCAGACCGTGCCCCGCTTCAGCAGACCGCGCACGGCGGTGACCGGGACCACGAGGGCGTCCTGCGCCGAGCCGGCGTCGATGCTCATGCTCAGCTCGAGGCCGTCGAACACGGTGACGTCCTCCGGGACGTCGCACACCACCTCGGCGGCGGACGAGGACTCGGGCTCCTCGCCCTCCTCGACCGGGGCCTCGGCACCACCGGCACTCTCGACTCCCTCGTCGGCGATCTGCAGGTCGGTGCAGGTGAAGGGCTCGGGTCCGCCGTCGATCGTGACCCGGGCCTCGTCGGGGGCGTCCATCAGGCGGTACCGGTCGACGACGGGCACGGTGCCGCGTGCGGTGAAGGTGGAGCGCTTGATCCGGGCCATGGCCGCGTCGCCGGTGACCTCGTCGCCGACCTTCCCGGTGAAGGCCGCCAACCGGCCGGTGGCCGGCGCGGTGACCGCGACGAACCGCACGACGGGCGGGGCCGGCTCGTCGTCCTCGTCCTCGGCAGCGACCTCGGGTTCCACGACCGTGCGCACCTCGAACAGCGGGTCGCCCTTCGACACCTTGGCGCCGTTGGGGACGTGGACGTGGGTCAGCGTCCCGTCGACGGAGGCCTTCACCGGCACTGCGGGGTCGATCACGATCGTGCCGTCGATCTCGAGCGAGTTCTCGAGCGTGGCGCGCTCGACCGTGATCGTGGGCGAGAGGCTGACCGCCGTGGGCGATTCGGTACCCTCGGCGCCGGTGGCGCCGCCCCCGAAGGCGAGGACGGCGAGGCTCACGGCGATGGTGGCGCCGATGAGCAGCCAGGCGGTCGGCAGGACGAACCGCCGGAACGTACGGGTGAAGGTCACCGCCGGAAGGTACCACGCAATGCGCACTAGTGGGGAGGGATCGGGCTAGGGTTCCACGCATGGCCTCCCTCGACCTCACCGCCGACATCGTCACCCTGACCCGTGCGCTCGTGGACGTGCCGTCCGAGAGCCTGCAGGAGGCCGAGCTGGCCGACGCGGTCGAGGCGGCGCTGCGCGCGTGCGCCCACCTCGAGGTCGTCCGGGACGGGCACACGATCATCGCCCGCACCGAGCTCGGCCGCGACGAGCGCGTCGTCATCGCCGGGCACCTCGACACGGTCCCGATCAACGGCAACCTCCCGTCCCGCCTCGAGGGCGACACCCTCTGGGGCCTGGGCACGTGCGACATGAAGGGCGGCGCGGCGATCGCGCTGCGCCTCGCCGCCGAGCTCGCGGAGCCGGTCCGCGACGTCACGTGGGTGTTCTACGAGGCCGAGGAGATCGCGGCCGTCCACAACGGCCTCGGCCGGATCGCCCGTGAGCACCCCGACTGGCTCGCCGGCGACTTCGCCATCCTCATGGAGCCCTCGAACGCCGGCGTCGAGGCCGGCTGCCAGGGCACGATGCGCGTCGAGATCCGCACGGTCGGCGAGCGGGCCCACTCGGCCCGCGCGTGGATGGGGCACAACGCGATCCACGACCTCGCGCCCGCGCTCTCGACGCTGGCCGGGTACGCGCCGCGTACGGTCGACATCGACGGCCTGACCTACCGCGAGGGCCTGAACGCGGTGGGCATCCGCGGGGGAGTGAGCGGCAACGTCATCCCCGACGAGGGCGTCCTGACCGTGAACTACCGCTTCGCCCCCGACCGCGACGAGGACGCGGCGCTGGCACACCTGCGCGAGGTCTTCGCCGGTCACGAGCTCACCGTCACCGACTCCGCCCCGGGTGCCCTGCCCGGTCTCGACCGTCCTGCGGCGGCGGCGTTCGTCGAGGCCGTCGGCGGCGAGGTCGGACCCAAGTTCGGGTGGACCGACGTCGCGAAGTTCACCCTGCTGGGCGTGCCCGCGGTGAACTACGGGCCCGGCGACCCGCGGTACGCGCACAAGGCCGACGAGCAGGTTCCCGTCGAGCACCTGCACCGCGTGCTCGACCGGCTGCGCGCCTGGCTGTCGGCCGGCTGAGGCGCGGTCAGCGGGGGCGGAGCGTCTCCAGCACGAGATCGGCGATGCGCTCGTGCCCGCGCGGGTTCGGGTGGCCGTCGTCACGGGCGCAGTAGTAGGTCTCCGTGCAGATCAGGGCCGCTCGGGCCGGCACCTCGCCCGCCGTCGTCCGGCGCTCCACGGGCAGGTAGCCGCCGAACTCCTCGGTGACGTCGGCGAAGCGCGCACCGTGCCCGGCGTACGTCCGGCGCAGCATCGGGTTCAGGTGGTCGCGGAACAGCTCGACCGACGCCTCGGTGACGAGCGGCGACCGGGGCGCATCCGGTTCGCGGACGGGCTCGGCGGCCCACACGTCCGGATAGGTGAGGCCCACGATCGGCACCGAGGGTCCGAGCCGCTCGCGCAGGTCGGAGAGCAGCCGGTCGAGCGCTCGTTCCACCCGGGGCAGCACGCGGGCGACGCACTCCCGCCACCGCGGGCCGAACGAGGTGCACGGGCGCAGGTCGTTGGTGCCGAGCACGACCGTCACGAGCTCGATCTCGTCGGGGTGCCGGTCCACGTGGCCGAGCACCGTCGACGCCTCGGAGCCGTCCGTACGGTCGGGGGCGTCATCACCGCGCAGGTCCTCGGCGCACGGCCTTCCCGAGACGAAGTCCGTGGTGGTGATTCCCGAGCAGCTCACGTTGACGAGCTCCAGGCCCGTGGCGTCGGCCACCTGCCAGGCGAATCCGTCGTTCGTGGTGGCGGGCGGCTCGCCGTCGAGCGAGGGTCGGAAGCCGGCGGAGTAGGAGTCGCCGATCGCGAGGTACTGCCCGCTGGGCGCCTGGAACGGGTCGGCTGGGGTGGAGCAGCCGCCGGCGACGGCGAGCAGGGCGGTCGCCGCGACGGCGACCCGGACGGGGAAGGGGGCGACGGGCACGGGGACCACCGTAATGAGGATCGACGCGGTCGGCTCTCCGAGGAAAATGCGCAAGCCTCAGGCCGTACCTGAAACTTTGTCGCCGCGCCTCGGCGTGCCGTCGGCGCAGGCCGCGACCGCGCCCCTAATCTGGGCCGCATGTCCAGCCGCACACTTCCCCGCTCGCTGCGCGTGACATCCGCCGCGATCGTGCTTGCTCTGGCCGCCGTCGTCGTCATCGCCGCTGTGGCGATGCAGACGATTCCGGCCCTCATCATGGCCTCTTGCGTGGCCCTCTCGGCCGGCATCACGTCGACCGTCCTCATGTCCGAGGAGCTCCGTGAGTTCCGCCAGAAGTTCGCGCGCGACCGTGTGCGCGACGCCCGGCTCATCGCCGAGCGCGAGCGCGAGCACCTCGACGTCGACGCGTCCTTCCGTCGCGCCGTCAGCGAGCGCCTGCGCGCGAGCGAGGCCGAGATCGCCCGCCTGCGCGCCGACCTCGAGGCCGGCAGCTCGCAGATCGACGAGCTCGAGGAGCGCCTCGCCACCGAGCAGGAGCTCGTCGCCATGCTCGGCGTGCGCCCCGAGATCGATCCCCGCATCGTCAGCCCGGCCGCCGACGCCGGTGCCGCCGATCGCTCGGACGGCACGGGCGAACTGCGCTCCGCCTGACCCTTCTCGACCCTTGGCGTGAATCCGTCGCCGCGATGCGCGATAATGGATGACGGCCCGAAATCTCGGGCGACCAACGAGAGGGGTACAGATGGCCGCCATGAAGCCTCGGACCGGCGACGGACCGATGGAGGTCACCAAGGAGGGACGCTGCATCGTCATGCGCGTCCCGCTCGAGGGCGGCGGACGTCTGGTGGTCGAGCTCAACAACGAAGAGGCCGCCACGCTCGGCGACCAGCTCAAGGCCGTCTGAGCTCGGCGGTGTACGGACTCTCGGTGCGTTGGCCCCTGGCCGACGCACCCGATGGGACTCTCGAACGCCTCCACGAGTACGTCGAGGCCGAGTCCCATGCGAAGTTCGCGGGCCTGCCCGGCCTGCGGTTCAAGACGTGGCGCGCGCGTGAGGGCGAGTGGTTCGAAGGAACCTACGTCTTCGTCAGCGACGAGGCGCGCGCCGCGTTCCAGGCCGACTTCGAGACGCGGGCGGCCGACGCCCCCGCCACGGCGATGATCGGGGTCACCCCCGAGATCGAGCCGTTCGAGGTCGTCGCGGTCGTCCGCGGCCCGGCGGGCTTCCGGTCCGCCCCGCGCTTCGAGGCCTGAGCCCTCGGGCCTAGTGCGGCTTCTGCAGCACCAGCAGGCCGTCACCGAGGGGCAGGAGCAGCGCGGAGAGGTCCTCGTCGTTGCCCACCCGCTCGACCAGCTCGCGGATCGCGACGGTCTCGGGGTCGCGGCGCGACGGGTCGGCCACGCGGTCGTGCCACAGGGCGTTGTCGAACACCACGAAGCCGCCGGCGCGCGTCAGCCGCAGCGCCTCGTCGAAGTACTCGCCGTACTCGACCTTGTCGCCGTCGCAGAACACCAGGTCGTAGCCGCCGTCGTTGAGCCGCGGCAGCACGTCGAGCGCCGAGCCGGTGATGAGCCGGAAGCGGGTCGGGGGGATGCCGGCGGCGCGGAACACGTCGCGCGCGAGTCGCTGGTTCTCGGCCTCGAGGTCGACCGACGTGAGCACGCCGTCGGGCAGCATGCCGCGCAGCAGGGCCAGGCCGGAGACGCCGGTACCGGTGCCGATCTCGGCGATGTTCCTCGCGTTCGCCGCGCCGGCGAGGAACGTCAGGGCCGCGCGGGCGCCGGGCAGGACCGGAACCACGCCGACGGTCTCGGCGTGCTGGCGCGCGGCACGCAGGTGGTCGTCCTCGGGCTGGTACTGCTCGGCGTAGGCCAGGCTGGCTTCGGTCGTCATCGTCCCCTCGCAATTCGTTCGGCGGGTGGGCCCAGCCTATCGACGCGGAGCCCCGAGCGATGACGGGACTCGCGGGGTCGGGCCCACGGGACTTCGCCAACCGTCAGCGGGTTCTTCGGCTGCTCTCAGGTTGGCCGTCGAGACTCGACGCATGCCCGACCGGAAGCCGACTGTGCAGGACCAGGTCGACATCTACGCCCAGCACGCGCCCCAGGTGCGGCGCCTCGCCACGCGGCTGACCGGCAACCCCCAGGACGCCGAGGACCTCACGCAGGACGTGTTCGAGCGCGTGTTCACCTCGCTCGACCGCTACGAGGCGCGCAACCTGGCCGGCTGGATCCACCGGATCACGACGAACCTCTTCCTGGACAAGGCACGTCGCGCCGGCCGGCAGCCCACCTCGGCGCTGACCCCGGCGCACGAGGAGCGGCTCGCCGACGGCGGCTCGCTGCCCGGCGACCTCATCCACGACGCCGGCTTCGATTCCGACATCGAGGCCGCGCTCGCCACCTTGCCGAGCCACCTGCGCGTGGCCGTGGTGCTGGCGGACGTCGAGCAGCTCGAGCACGCCGAGATCGCCCTGGTCCTGGGCGTCAAGGTCGGCACCGTGCGCACGCGCGTGCACCGCGGCCGTGCGGCGCTGCGCCGCGAGCTGGCCCACCGCGAGCCGCGCGCCGGCCGCACCCGGGTCCTCGGCGCCCTCGGCGTTTGATCGGAGCGGGGAGACGGCTCAGGTCGCCTCGGAGTCGAACGGGGGCACCTCGCCCGGCCGCAGGATGCGCACGCTCGGCACCGGGGGCGGGGTGGGGTCGGAGAACATGACGTCCCGCACCGCGGCGCGCGGGTCGAGGTCGCGCAGGTTGAGGTCCTTGAAGTCGTCGCCGAGCTCACGGCTCAGCTCGCTCTTCGCGGTGTCGGCCATCTGGCGGACGGTGCGCACGAACTGCGCGGCCTGACGGGCCAGGCCCGGGAGCCGGTCGGGCCCGAACAGCAGGATCGCCACGACGGCGATCGCCATCATCTCCGCCCAGCCCAAGCCCACGGGCGCGATCCTACAGTCGGCCGGCGGGGGCCAGGCCCAGCTGCATGCCCGCGAGGCCGCGCGAGCGGCCGCTCAGCTGGTCGGCGATCTGCTGCAGGACCTTGGCGCTCTCGGCGTCGGGATCGGACGCCACGATCGGGGCGCCCGAGTCGCCGGTCTCGCGGAGGCGCTCCTCGAGCGGGACCTGACCCAGCACCGAGATCTCGTAGCCCAGCCGGGCGCTCAGCGTGGAGGCCACCTGGGCGGCACCGCCGGAGCCGAAGACCTCCATCTTCTCGCCGGAGGGCAGCAGCAGCCACGACATGTTCTCGACGACGCCCACGACGCGCTGGTGCATCATCGAGGCCATCGTGCCGGCACGCTCGGCCACCTGGGCGGCGGCCTGCTGCGGCGTCGTGACGACGATGAACTCCGCGCCGGGCAGGTGCTGGCCCATGCTGATCGCCATGTCGCCGGTGCCCGGCGGCAGGTCGAGGAAGAGGGCGTCGAGGTCGCCCCAGTAGACGTCGGCGAGCATCTGCACGAGCGCGCGGTCGAGCATCGGGCCGCGCCAGGCGACGACCTGGTCGCGACGGGGCTTCAGCATCCCGATGCTGATGACCTTGATCTCGACGTCGCCGATCCGCGCGGGGACGGGCATGATCATGTCCTCGACCTGGGTGGGGCGCTGGTCGCCCACGCCGAGCATGTCAGGGATCGAGTGGCCGTAGATGTCGGCGTCGAGGACGCCGACCTTCAGGCCGCGCTTGGCCATCGCGGTGGCCAGGTTGACGGTGACCGACGACTTGCCGACGCCGCCCTTGCCGGAGGCGACCGCGTAGACCTTGGTCAGCGAGCCGGGCTGGGCGAAGGGGATCTCGCGCTCGGCGCGGCCGCCGCGGAGCTGCTCCTGCATCGCCTTGCGCTGCTCGTCGGTCATGACGCCCATGTCGACGCGGACGGTGAAGGCCGGCGCGACCTTGGCCACGGCGTTGGTGACGTCGCGCGTCAGCGTGTCCTTGAGCGGGCAGCCGGCGACGGTCAGCAGCAGCCGGACGACGATCTCGGTCTCACCGATCGTGACGGTGTCGACCATCCCCAGCTCGGTGATCGGGCGCTTGATCTCAGGGTCGTTGACGGTCGAGAGCGCCTCGGTGATCAGTTCCTGGGTGACGTCAGCCATGAGCAGGAGTCTACGGGGCCGGTGCGAACGTCCCGCGCCGCGTCCGGGGCCGGACGGACGTGAGGTCAGTCTCGGTCGCCGGACTCGTCCGCGCGGTCGAGATCGGCCAGGAAGCCGCGCAGTTCGCTGCGCAGGAAGTCGCGCGTGGCGACCTCGCCGAGGCCGATGCGCAGGCTCGCGACCTCGCGCGCCAGGAACTCCATGTCGGCGTGCGACCGGCTCGCCGCCTCGCGGTCCTGCTCGGCGGTGATCCGGTCGCGCGCCTCCTGCCGGTTCTGGGCCAGCAGGATCAGGGGCGCGGCGTACGAGGCCTGCAGCGACAGGATCAGCGTCAGGAAGATGAACGGGTACTCGTCCCAACGCGGGCGGTCCGGGCCGTACGGCACGTTCCACGCGATCCACACCAGGATGAACAGCGTCATCCACGCGATGAAGCGGGCCGTGCCGAGGAACCGCGCCGCGGACTCGGCGAACTTGCCGAACCGCTCGGGGTCGGCGGCCTCGCGGCGGGCGGCGAGGTTGCGGGCCAGGCCGCGGCGCAGGTCGCGGGGCTGGTCGAGGCGCTCGCGGTCAGCCATTCTCACGCCACCCCTTCGGCAACAGGTGGTCGAGCACGTCGTCGATCGTCACGACGCCGAGCAGGTGCTGGTTCTCGTCGACGACCGGGAGCGCGACGAGGTTGTACGCGGCCAGCATGCCCGCGACCTCGGCCAGGGAGGCGTCGGGACGCGGCCAGTCGATGTCGTTGTCGATGACCTGGCTGACCAGGGTGGAGGGCGGCTCACGCAGCAGGGCCTGGAAGTGGGCGCCGCCGAGGAAGCGCCCGGTGGGGGTCTCCAGCGGCGGCCGGCACACGTAGACCATCGAGGCGAGCGCCGGGCTCAGCTCGGGCTCGCGGATCAGGGCGAGCGCGTCGGCGATCGTGGCGCCGGGGTCGATGACGATGGGCTCGGTGGTCATCATGCCGCCGGCCGTGCGCTCCTCGTAGGACAGGAGGCGGCGCACGTCCTCGGCGTCCTCGGGCTCCATCAGGTCGAGCAGCTCCTCGGCCGTCTGGGCCGGCAGCTCGCCGAGGAGGTCGGCGGCGTCGTCGGGGTCCATCTCGCCCAGGACGTCGGCGCCGCGGGTGGGGTCGAGGATGCCGAGCACCTCGACCTGCAGCGCCTCGGGCATCTCCTCCAGCACGTCGGCGAGGCGCTCGTCGCCGAACTCGCGCACGATCTCCATGCGGCGCTTCGGCGGCAGGTCGCGCAGGGCGTTGGCGATGTCGGCGGGCCGCATCTCGTCCATCATCGCGAGCAGGTTGGTGGCGCCCTGGGCCGCGCTCTCGCTGGCCAGGCCGTGCACCTCGTCCCACTCCAGGACGTGGCTCGTGCCGCGCCGGCCGAACCGCTTGTGGTGCTCGGCCACGGCGACGGTAGAGACGTACCAGTCGCGGCGGGGGTCCTGCTCGATCGCGATGTCGTACAGCGTCGCCGCAGTGCCGTCGGCGAGCGTGACCTGCCGGTCGAAGAGCTCGTGCACGGCCAGGGTCTCGGTGGAGCGCTGCTGGAAGCGGCGCAGGTTCAGCACGCCGGTGGTGATGATCTGGCCCGAGTCCATCGAGGTGACGCGGGTGATCGGCAGGAATACGCGGCGCCGGCCGAGGACCTCGATGACGAGCCCCAGCACGCGCGGGCGCTGGGTGGTGCTGCGGACGGCGACGACGATGTCGCGCAGCTTGCCGACCTGGTCGCCGACGGGATCGAACACGGCCTGGCCGACGAGGCGGGACACGAAGATCCGGGTCGGCTGGCTGGTCACGGCTCCGAGGTTACCGGCCCCCGGCCGCTCAGCGCCGAGGACCGGCGAAGCGGTGCGTGTGGTCCCACCCGGCCCCCACGAGCGGTGAGCTCGGTCCTACGCAGACGAGCGGGGTGGGACCGGGCTCACCGCCGGCCGACCCCGGTGGGACCAGGCTCACCGCCTCCCCAGCGCGCGCGAGGTGGGTGGGGCGGGGGAGACTGGCGCGGTGAATCTCGTGCTGGCGGCCATCGCGGTGGTCGGCGTCTCGCTGTCGGGCCCGCTGATGGCCGCGACGGCCGCGCCGGCGCTGGCGATCGCGTTCTGGCGCAACGCCATGGCGACCGGGCTGCTCGCGCCGTTCGCCCTCACGCGGCACCGCTCGGCGATCACGGGCCAGAGCCGGCACGGGTGGCTCCTCGCCGGCGTGGCGGGCGCTGCGCTGGCGGCTCACTTCGCCTGCTGGGTCGGCTCGCTCAAGCTGACCTCCGTCGCCGCGGCCACCGCGCTGGTCTCGATGCAGGTCCTCTTCGTCATCGCGATCGACGCCCTCCGCGGCCGGCGCGCCGCCCCTGCCGTGGTCGGGGGAGCACTCCTGGCGGTCCTGGGGGTCGTCGCGATCTCCGGCGTCGACCTGTCCCTCTCGCGCGAGGCGATCATCGGCGACGGCCTGGCGCTGGTGGGCGGCCTGTTCGCGGCGATCTACGTCATCGCCGGGGCGCGCGTGCGCGAGACGCTGTCGACGACCGCCTACACCTTCACCTGCTACGGCATCTGCTCGGCGATCCTGCTGGTCGCGTGCCTCGCGACGGGCGTCTCGCTCGGCGGCTGGTCGGCACGGGCCTGGCTGATGATCGTCGCCGTCATGGTGTGCGCGCAGCTGCTCGGCCACTCGGTCATCAACCACCTGCTGGCGGTGATGTCGCCCGTGGTCGTCTCGCTGATGCTGCTGCTGGAGGTGCCCGGAGCCGCCCTGCTGGCCGCCGCGTTCCTGGGGGAGTCGCTGCCGTGGGCCACGTACGGCGGCATCGTGCTGATCCTGGCCGGCCTGGCCGTCGTCACCGCCGCGAGCGGACGGGCGCGTCAGCCCGAGACGCTCGTGGCGGACTGAACGGTCCGGTCCCCGCACCGGTGTGCGCGGGCCCACATTGTAGGCTCACCCCGATTCCCACCGAGATTCGAGGAGCACCGTCATGGGGCGTCTGGTCAGTACCGAGGGCTTGACCGAAGAGCAGGTCGAGATCCTCAAGCTCGTGCGTCAGTTCGTGGAGAAGGAGATCATCCCGGTCGCCACGGACCTCGAGCACAAGGACGAGTACCCGACCGAGATCGTCGAGGGGCTCAAGGAGCTCGGCATCTTCGGTCTGATGATCCCCGAGGAGTACGGCGGACTCGGTGAGTCGCTGCTGACCTACGCCCTCGTGGTCGAGGAGATCGCGCGCGGCTGGATGAGCGTCTCGGGCGTCATCAACACGCACTTCATCGTGGCCTACATGCTGATCCAGCACGGCACCGAGGAGCAGAAGCAGAAGTACCTGCCCAAGATGGCCACCGGCGAGGTGCGCGGCGCGTTCTCGATGTCGGAGCCGTCGCTGGGCTCGGACGTCTCGGCGATCAGCACCAAGGCCACCAAGCTCGACGACGGGTCGTACGAGATCAGCGGCCAGAAGATGTGGCTGACGAACGGCGGCAGCTCGACGCTCGTGGCGGTGCTGGTCAAGACCGACGAGGGCGACGACAGCGTCTACAAGAACATGACCACCTTCCTGGTCGAGAAGGAGCCCGGCTTCGGCGAGACGGCCCAGGGCGTCACGGTGCCCGGCAAGATCGAGAAGATGGGCTACAAGGGCATCGACACGACCGAGATGATCCTGGAGAAGCACAAGATCAGTGCCGACCAGATCCTCGGCGGCACGCCCGGCAAGGGCTTCTACCAGATGATGGACGGCGTCGAGGTCGGCCGCGTCAACGTCGGCGCCCGCGCCGTCGGCATCGCCAACCGCGCCTTCGAGCTCGGCATCGCCTACGCCCAGCAGCGCGAGACGTTCGGCAAGCCGATCGCCCAGCACCAGGCGATCCTGTTCCGCCTGGCCGAGATGGCCACCAAGGTCGAGGCCGCCCACACGATGGTCGTCCGCGCCGCCCGCCTGAAGGACTCCGGCAAGCGGATGGACGTCGAGGCCGGCATGGCCAAGATGCTCGCCAGCGAGTACTGCAACGAGGTCGTCGAGGCGTCGTTCCGCATCCACGGCGGCTACGGCTACTCCAAGGAGTACGAGATCGAGCGCCTCTACCGCGAGGCCGCGTTCATGCTCATCGGCGAGGGCACGTCCGACATCCAGAAGATGATCATCGGCCGCAACCTGCTCAAGGACTACAAGCTCTGAGTCCCGCTCGTTGACCGCCGCGACGGCCCCGCCCCCGAATCGGAGGCGGGGCCGTCGTCCGTCCGCATGACTACGCTGGGGTCATGGCCCAGATCTTCTCGTTGGAGTACCCGCAGTCCCTCGGCGTCTACGACGACTACGACGCGGCGCAGCAGGCCGTCGACCACCTGTCCGACCATGAGTTCCCGGTCGAGAACGTGCTCATCGTCGGCACCGACCTCAAGCAGCTCGAGCGGGTGACCGGCCGGCTCACCTGGGGTCGCGTCATCCTCAGCGGCGTGCTCGGCGGCGCCTGGTTCGGCCTGCTCATCGGCCTGCTGCTGGGCCTGTTCGCGGCCGAGGGCCAGTGGCTGGCCGCCGTGCTCACCGGCGTCCTGCTGGGCGTCGTGTGGGGCGCCATCATCGCCGCGGTCGGCTACGCGATGAGCCGCGGCCAGCGCGACTTCTCCAGCGTCAAGACGATCCTGCCGAGCAAGTACGAGCTGCTCGTCGAGCACAAGCACCTGGCCCGCGGGCAGGAGCTGCTCGCCGGGATGCCGGGTCCGTCCTCCGCGTTCTGATCGCCGGGGTCAGCCCTCGCGCACCAGGTGGAGGCGCCCGCGCGCCTCGCGCCGGAAGCCCGGGTGCTCGGCGAGGTAGTCGTCGACCGCCCCGCGGCAGCCCGACCACGCGTAGTAGTCGTCCAGCACGATCCGGCCGCCGGGTGAGATCAGGGGCGCGATCCGCTCCAGGCACGTCATGGTCGACTCGTACCAGTCGCCGTCCAGGTGAGCCAGCGCGATCGGCTCGTCGAGGTCGATCGTGTCCTGGAACAGGCCCTTCACGAGCTGGACGTTCGACGTCTCGGGCGCGACGCCGTGGCGCGCGAAGCTCTCGCTCACCTCGCGGTACAGGTCGTCGCGGTAGCCGTAGTAGAGCTCGCCGCCGACCCCGCGAGCCTTGCCGGCCGCGATGGTCTCGTAGCGCTCGTGGACATCGGCGCCGTCGCGGTCGGACGGGGGCGGGATCTGGGCGAACACGTCGTACACGTACATCGGGCGCGTCGGGGCCTTGGCCGCGGCCATCACGATGGCCGAGCCGCCCCGGGCGGTGCCGGCCTCCACGAGCGCGCCGGGGATGCCGTCGGCCTCGATGTCGAGGACCGTGCTGGCCAGCGTCGACAGGTGGGTGATCGGCAGGTACGTCAGGTGCTCCGCGCGGACCCCGCGCACCGTGGCGGCGACGTCCTCGGGCAGGCGGGTGTCGAGCACCTCGTCCTCGAGGGCGGCCACCTGGGCGCGCAGCTTCTGGACGCCCCGCTTCGCGCGCTTGAGCTCGCGCTTCAGGTCGTTCGACTGCTGCCGCTCGGCCTTCACCCGCTGGCGCAGCCGGGCCACCTCGGCCTCGGCTTCCTTCAGGCGCGTCGAGCCGGGCACGAGGGTGCGGGTGAACTCCGTCAGCGAGACCATGGGGCACATCAAAACACCATCTGCTCGGCCACCGCCAGACGTTGACCGGGTGTCGGTGCCCGTAGACTCCGCAAGGGTCCCTGTTCCTCCACTCCCAGGAGTCCCGTGCCTCGCCTGTCGCGCCTTCGTTCGGCCGTCTCCCGCCGTCTCCGCCCCGCGGGCCAGCCCGCACCCTCGGCCGCCCAGGTGCGCGCCGCGCGCGCCGAGTCGCGCCGATGGGCGCAGGCGTACGAGCAGCTGCTCGCCGCCTCGCAGGGCCGTCGTCCGGGCAAGCCTCCTCGTGAGCTGCCGGCCGACCCGACCGCCGGGGTCACCCGGCGCTCGGACCCGCCGCTGGCCGAGTGGCTGCTCGCCGGCACCGAGCCGGGCGTCGCCTACACGCGCGCCGCCCGCGAGCTGGTGCACGCGCAGGGTGTCTTCCCGGCACAGGCGTTCGCCGACGCCGTGGCCGCCCGGCACGGCGGGGCACCGGGTCATCTCGCGGCCGCGACCGTGGCGTTCCACCGTGACCTCACCGCCCTGGCAGAGCATCACTTCGCGCAGGTCACCGAGGCCGAGGCCCTGGCCGCCGCGCCGCTGGAGCTGGTCGGCACGCTCTTCGCCGGCGACCGCGACCGCGCGCGTGCCGTCGTCGAGCGCTGGCTCGAGGAGGACCTCGACCTCGGGACGCAGACCTGGTTCGACGCCCTGCGGCACGTGTGGCCCTCCGGGGACGCCGACCTGACCGCGCGCCTGCACGCGCAGGTCGACGCGACCCACGCCGCCACCGGATCGCCGGACTGGGCCGAGGCCGACCTCCACCTCGCCTGGATCGATCGCTGGCGTGGCGCGACCCGCGGGCGCAGCCTCCCGGCACCGACCGGACGCGTGCCGTTCGCCGTCATCGACTACGTGCAGCCGGGCCGCACGAAGACGTCCCAGAACATCGGCGACCACATCCAGACCCTCGCGAGCCTCGGCCACGTCGCCCGGCACCAGAACCTGCGCTGGCACGGCGGCGAGGGCCTCCCCGAGCTGCTCGGCGACCTCCAGCAGCGCGTCCGCCCCGAGCTGCGGCTCGACACCGCCGCGAACGACGTCGAGCTGTACCGGATGGAGCGCGACGCCTCCACCTTCCAGGCCTTCCCCGAGGGCACCTGGCTGCTGGAGTTCGGCTGGCACATGCACGACCTGATGGCGTCGGGCGTCTGGGACTTCCCGCTGAACCCGAGCCTGCGGCCGATCTTCGTGTCGTTCCACTGCAACAAGCGCGCGCTGCTCACCGAGGAGTCGCTGGACTACCTGCGCCGGTACGGCCCGGTCGGCTGCCGCGACTGGACGACGGTCGACCTGCTGCTCTCGCTGGACGTCCCGGCGTTCTTCTCCGGGTGCATCACCACGAGCGTCAGCACCGTGTTCCCCGAGCTGAGCGCGCGTCCCGAGCCGGCCACCGTGTACGTCGACCACCTGCGGGGGCCGGTGCCGAAGGGCAAGAAGAACATCAAGCAGAGCCGCAGCGTCGTCAAGCGCCGCTCGTTCATCGAGAACATGCGCGAGGCGATCGACCTGCTGGAGTGGTACCGGACCAACTTCACCGACGTCGTCACGATGCGACTGCACTGCTACCTGCCGACCCGCTCGCTGGGCCTCGCGGTCGACTTCCAGCCGAAGTTCAACGCCGACATCCGCTTCAACGGGCTGTACGGCCTCGATCCCGAGGAGTTCGACGCGATCCGCGTCCGGATGATCGAGCGGCTCCAGCCGGTGCTCACCGCGATCATGTCCGGCGCCGCCGAGGACGACGTGTACGCGCTGTGGCGCGAGACCGTCGCCGACGAGGTCGCCGTCGCGCGCGCCCGGCACGAGGCGGTCGTCGCACTCGACGCCCCCGGCCCGAGCGCCGCCGAGCTCGTCGCCCCCCTGGCCGTCGGCGACGCGCCGCAGCAGGACGAGTCCGTCGACGTGGTGCTGGTCGCCGCGGAGCGCGACCTCGTGCGGCTGCCCACCTTCCTGGCGGCCGCCGCCGGCGGGAGCTCGCGGCCGCTGTGCTTCCACGTGCTGGCGCCGCTGGCCGATCCGGGCGTGACGGCGCCCGCGGGGCACCGGGTGCGCTGGATCGACACGACGTCGGTCCCGGCGCCGGAGCGCACCGCGGTCGAGCTGCTGGTCCCCGAGCTGCTCGCCGACGTGCGTCGTGCCGTGCTGCTGCCGCTGGACGCCGTCGTCCTCGGCGACCTCGCCGAGCTCGCCGATCTCGACCTCGGGGATCACGCGCTGGCGGCCCGCGACACGACGTTGCCGCACTCGAGCGGCTTCCAGGTGTTCTACAACGCCGCCAAGCGACTCGACGACGCCCCGCGTGCGGCGCACGACTTCTACCGCCGGATGCACGCCCGGCACGTGTTCGACTTCGACGCCTACGACACCGACGTGCTGGTGCTGGACCTCGACCGGATGCGTGCCGACGGCTTCACCGACGAGATGCTGGCGCACGTGCGCGCGTTCGGCCTGCGCACGCGTGAGGCGCTGCACCTCTACGCGGGCCCGGATCGTGCGACGGTGCCGCCGCGCTGGGCTCACGTGCCCACGCGTGAGCACCTCGACGAGGAGCCGCAGCTGGTGCACTGGGCCGACCGCACCAAGCCGTGGTCGGGCACCTACGTGGCGCGCCAGGAGCTCTGGCCCGCCGCCACCGCCGGGTAGGCGATCAGTCTGCGGTGACGGCGCCGAGCGGGACGTGCGTGATGCGCCCGTCGGCCTCGACCTCGAGCACCGCCTCCAGGGGCCAGCCGCCGGGGACCCACGCGACGGCCGGACCGGTCAGCTCGACGGTCGTGCGCCGGGTCCGCGATAGGCGCCGGCGCTGGACCGGACCGCCGGCGCGCAGCAGGACCGAGCGGTTCGTCCCCCTGACCTGCACGGCGGCGCGCACGTCGGCACCGCGACGGGCTCCGGAGACGGTGAACGACACCTCGGCGCGGATCCGGTCGGCCCCGCGGGTGAGCACGTGGTCGAGCACCGTCACGTCGATCTTCGGCCCACGGGCCAGCCGGCGGGAGCGCGCGGTCTCGAAGACGGCGGCCCACTGGGCCGTCACCGGGACGTCGGCGAACCGCTGCGAGGACGTGACCGCCGCCCGGCGCATCGCGGCGCGCTCGTCGCTCGGCATCGTCACGACCTTCTCGATCGCCGCGGCGAGCGCGGCGACGTCGCCGTCCGGCACCAGGAACCCGGAGACCCCGTCCTCGACGATGTCGGCGGGACCGTAGGGGATGTCGTACGCCACCGGGATGCAGCCGCGCGACATCCCCTCGGCCATCACCAGCGGGAATCCCTCGGCGGTGCTCGTCAGGGTGAAGAACGACGCCGTGGCGAAGCGATCGACGGCGGCGCGGTCGAAGCCGAGCAGGCGCACCTGCTCGCTGAGGCCCGCACCGGCGATCTGCTCGGCCAGGGGCTCCTCCAGCTCGCCCTTGCCGAAGATGTCGAGGGTGACCACCCGGCCGGCGTCGCGGAGGGTCCCGACGGCGGCGATCGCATCGCGGTGACGCTTGCGCGGGTGCAGGCCGCCGACCGCGACCCCCTCGGTGGGGACGCGATCGTCGCGGGCCAGGTCGTCCACGTCGTCGGCGGGGAGCTGCGTGGCGTTGGGGACGACGTCCACGCGGTCGCCGACGTCCAGGAGGGCGTCCATGTCGTCGCGCTGGCGGCTCGAGAGCACGACGAACCCGTCCCACGCGGTGACGGTGGTGAGGGCGCTCGAACGGGTGCTCATCACCTTGTCGAAGGGACGGCGCGCGCCGGCGACCAGGTGCGACGCGTGCACGAGGTGCACGAGGTTGGCGTGCGGGGTGTCCCATCCGGTGAAGATCGGGACGACGCGCTTGCCGTCGACGATGAAGGTGGCCTCCTCGCCGGCCACCACGTGGTCGAGCCAGGCGCGGTAGAACCCGTACGCGCCGGTCCAGCCTGCGGAGGGCTCGCCGTCGGCGTCGCACAGCACGATGGAGCGGCCTCCCAGGGTGCCTCGGGTGCGTGGGTCGCGTCGGTCGCTGAGCGCGAGCGAGCCGTCGGGGCGGAGGACGTCGGTCTGCAGGACGCGGCCCTCCTCGTTCAGCCGCCGCCGCAGTCCCGGATGCAGCTCGAACTCGACGCCGAGCGGCTCGAAGCCGCCGAGCGCGGCCTCGCGGGTGTGGGTCAGGCCGGTCGGGACGTCCTCCAGGCCGGCCATCTCGTTCCAGGCGTTGCGGAGCCGGACCCGGTCGGAGAGCAGGCCCTGGGCACGCAGGTGCTCCTCGACCTCCGGCTGATCGGGCTGCCACGTGAAGGTGACGACGTCGACGGGGGTGTCGGCGAGCCGGTCGAAGGCCCTGCTGCGGCGCAGCAGCGCGGAGGTCATGCCGCCGAAGGTGCGCGAGACGCTGTGCGTGGCTGCGAACTGCCGCCCGCCGGGCAACGGGATCGGCTCCTGCGTCTCCATCGCTACTCCCTCGGTGTCGAAAAAAGACTGCGCCCGACCCTAGCCGGGGACGGACCCCGAGCGAGGCACCAGTGGGTCGGATGTGACGATTTTTTGCTCGTGTGACTGATGTGAACGTAGAATCGGAGATCGTGCGACCACCTCGGTCGCGTCCTGGTGGAGGTCCCCGTGCGTTCTCGTCTCGCTGCCGTGTCACTGGCGCTCGCTGTCGCGGCCGCCCTGCTGACCGTCCCGCTGACCGCTGCCCCGGCGTCGGCCGCTCCGGCGCGCTGCGCCGCACACGGCGACGTGGTGCGCGAGACGTCGGCCGGGGGAGTCCTGGCCGGCCGGACGCCGCTGCTCGTCGCGTCGTACAACATCGTCGGCTACAACGCGTCCAAGGGCAGCGTGCCGCGGTGGGAGTCGCGCGCGGACCGCCTCGTCGGCATGATCATGCGCTGCGCGCCGGACGTCATCGGCCTGCAGGAGGCCTCCGAGGCGTGGATGCAGCGTCGTCCCGCCGGCTCGCGGAACCACGCCCAGTACGAGCACGTGCTCGACCTGATGAACGCGCGCACCCCCGGAGCGCCGTACCGCCTGACGAACACGAACCGGAAGAGCTGCCCCACGACGGGCTCGAACCCCGCGGTGTGGAACGGCACGTGGAAGGGCGAGCGCGCGCCGTGGCGCACCTGCCGGACCTCGACGTCGGCGTCCTCGTCGGACAACCGCACCATCTACGACTCCCGCGTGCTGACCGTGGTGCGCCAGGGCGTCCGCAAGCTCTCGAGCGCGACGGGGACGGCCCGCACGCTCGACTGGACCGTCTTCCGCGTCAAGTCGAGCGGACGCGAGTTCGTCTTCGGCAACACGCACCTCGACGCCCGCTACCGCAACCAGTCGATCACCACGTCGGTCTCCAACACGTTCCGCCGCAAGCAGGCCTCGCAGATCCTCTCGACGATGGCCCAGGTTCGCGCGATGCGCGGCGGCAAACTCCCCGCCGTGCTGACCGGTGACCTGAACAGCACCGGCCGGGTCCGCAGCACCACCGCCGTCGACGACTTCACGCGCGCCGGGCTGGTCGACGTGCTCGGCACGGACCGCCGCGTCTACCGGTCGAAGAGCGCCAAGTGGCGCGGCTCGTGCAAGTCGGTGGGCGTCACCAAGTCGCTCGCGTCCGGCCGCACCGTGCGGGTGCCCCTGCACGTCCAGCGCCGGATCAACGTCGCGTACCACTCGTCCAACGCCGGCGACAAGGGACCGGGCACGGCGAAGAACACGTGCATGTACCGCGACAAGAAGTTCAAGCGCCCGCGCGGCTCGACGCCGGCGGCGTACTACCGCCACCAGGGGACGCGGATCGACTACGTCCTCGCGTCCGGGTTCTTCAGCCGCGGCTGGGAGACTGTCGTGGACGCGAACCTGCGCAAGGCGAAGTACAGCCGGACGCCCCCGTCGGACCACAACATGATCGCGACGACTCTCGCGTTCTGACGATCCGCCATGATGGTGCCCGCACCATCGGCGAACCGTGAGGACGACATGAGCAAGACGAACCCGGGCAACTTCTTCGAGGACTTCACTCTCGGGCAGGTGATCGAGCACGCGACACCCCGTACGATCACCGAGGGCGACCGGGCCGTCTACGGCTCGCTCTACCCCACGCGGTTCGCGGTGCCGTCCTCGGCGGCGTTCGCGGCCTCGGTGGGCCTCGACCCGCACCCGGTCGAGGAGCTCATCGGGTTCCACGTCGCCTTCGGCAAGACCGTCCCGGACGTCTCGCTCAACGCGGTCGCGAACCTGGGCTACGCCGAGTGCCGCTTCCACCGGCCGATCGTGCCAGGTGACACGATCTCCACGTCGTCGGAGGTCATCGGGCTGAAGCAGAACTCCAACGGGAAGACGGGCGTGGTCCACGTGCGCTCCACCGCCACGAACCAGCGCGGTGAGGTCGTCATCGACTGGGCGCGGTGGGTCATGGTGCACAAGCGCGACCCCGAGGCGCCCGCGCCCGAGACGGTCGTGCCCGAGCTGGCGCCCTTCGTCGCCGCCGGCGACCTGGTGATTCCCGAGGGCCTCGACTTCACGGACTACGACGTCGCCGCGGCGGGGGAGCCGCACCGCTTCGACGACTACGAGGTCGGCGAGAAGATCGACCACGTCGACGGCGTGACCCTCACCGACTCCGAGCACCAGCAGGCCACGCGGCTGTGGCAGAACACCGCCAAGGTCCACTTCAACGTCGACGCACGCCCCGACGGCAACCGGCTGATCTACGGTGGCCACGTCATCTCGATGGCGCGCGCCCTGTCGTTCAACGGACTGGCCAACGCCCAGCTGATCGCCGCGATCAACGCCGGCGCCCACACGTCGCCCGCGTTCGGCGGCGACACGGTCTACGCCTGGAGCGAGGTGCTCGACAAGGCCGAGACCGCGGCTCCGGGGGTCGGCGCACTGCGGCTGCGCCTCGTGGCCACGAAGGGTCGCGACGAGTCGATGACGCTCAAGGGCGAGGACGGCAAGTACGCACCCGGCGTGCTGCTCGACCTCGACTACTGGGCGCTCGTGCCACGCTGAGGCCATGAACGACTCCGAGCCCGACACCGAGCTGTGGCTCGTCCGCCACGGCGAGACGGAGTGGAGCCGGTCGTGGCGCCACACGTCCGTCACCGACCTCGACCTCACCGACACCGGGCGTGCCCAGGCCAGGTCGCTGCGACCGCTGCTGTCCGGTGTCGGGTTCGACCACGTGTGGAGCAGCCCCCGGAAGCGGGCCCTCGACACGGCCGAGCTCGCGGGCTTCACCCCGCAGGTCGACGAGGACCTCGTCGAGTGGGACTACGGCGAGTACGAGGGCATCACGACCGCCACGATCCGCGAGACGGTGCCGGGCTGGACGGTGTGGTCCCATCCCTCGCCCGGCGGCGAGACCTCGGCGCAGGTCGGTCAGCGCCTCGACCGCGTGGCGCAGCGGGCGCGCGACGCGGGCGGGCGCACGCTCGTGTTCGCGCACGGGCACTCGCTGCGCGTCCTGGCGGCCCGGTGGCTGGGCCTCGACGTCGCCGACGGGCGGGTGTTCCTGCTCGACACCGGGACCTACTCCGTCCTCGGTGACGACCGCGGCCAGCCGGTGGTGATCCGGTGGAACGTCCGCCAGGAGGCCGAGGAGGACAGGGCCTAGGCTTCGGAAGGTGCGCATCGACCTCCACACCCACTCGACCCGGTCCGACGGCACCGACGCCCCCGGCGACCTCGTCCGCAAGGCGAAGCTCGAGGGGCTCGACGCCATCGCGCTGACCGACCACGACGCCACCGAGGGCTGGGACGAGGCGCAGGCCGCTGCCGACGAGGTGGGCCTGCGGCTGATCCGCGGCATCGAGATCTCGACGCAGTTCGAGGGCCTGAGCGTCCACCTGCTGGGGTACGAGTTCGACCCGACCCACGAGCCCCTCGTCCAGGAGCTCGGCCGCGTGCTGGGCGGCCGGAACGACCGGCTGCCGAGGCTGTTGGACAAGCTCGCCGGGCTGGGCATGCCGCTCACCGAGCAGGACGTGCTGGCGGGCGCGCGTGACGCCGCCGCCTGGGGTCGTCCTCACGTGGCGGACGCGATGATCGCGAAGGGGTACATCAAGGACCGCGACGAGGCGTTCCGCGACTGGCTCGTCCCGGGCAAGCCGGCGTACGTGGGGCGCTACTCGGCCGACCTGTTCGAGGCCGTCCGGCTCGTGTGCCAGGCCGGCGGCAAGCCCGTCATCGCCCACGCGTGGGCGCGCGACAGCGGCACGAAGATCACGCCCGAGCTCCTCGCCGAGCTGACCGAGGCGGGCCTGGCCGGCCTCGAGATCGACCACCCCGACCACGACGCCCGCGACCGGGCCGCCCTGGCCGCGATCGCCGACGACCTGGGCCTGGCGAAGACCGGCTCGAGCGACCACCACGGCACGGGCAAGGGCCCGGCGTTCCACCTCGGGGCCAACCTGACCGACCCGGCCGAGCTGGAGCGCCTGCTGGCCTGACGTCCACTTTCCGTCATGGCTTGCCGTCATGGAAAGTCGCCGGTTAGACTTTCCGTGACGGAAAGTCGAGCCGAGGAGACGACATGGACGAGCGGGACGAGGCGCGCGAGGCGCTCGAGCAGATCGCGGCGACGCGCCGGGAGACGGCCCGCCGGTCCGCCAGCCCGAAGGGCTACTACGCGGTGGCGGGCACCGGGATGGGCCTGGTGATCCTGGGACTCGGGTTGGACGGACCGGTCCGCTGGGTGCTCTACGCTGCGGGCCTGGCGGTCGTGTTCGGGGCGATGACCTGGTACACGAAGCACACCGGCGTCGTGACGTGGGCGAACCTGAGGGAGCCCGGGGCCTGGCGGGCGTGGCTGATGATCGCCGTCTCCCTCGTGGGACTGGCGGTGGCGTCGGCCGGCCCTTGGGTCGCCGCTGGGGCCGGTGCCGTCACGGCGCTCACGTGGGCCGTCCTCGGGCCCCGCTGGGACGCCGACTGGGTGCGCAGCATCGAGGAGCAGCCGTGACCGTCGGTGCGTTCAACCCGTTGATCCACGCGCCGCACCGCCTGCAAATCTGCGCCACCCTCGACACCGTCGACAAGGTCGAGTTCGCGTTCCTGCGCGACCGGCTGGACGTGAGCGAGTCGGTGCTCAGCAAGCAGGTCAAGGCGCTGGAGGATGCCGGTTACGTCAAGGTCTCCAAGGCCACGCGCGACGGGCGGGTGCGCTCGTGGGCGGCGTTCACGAAGGCCGGCCGGACGGCCTACCGCGATCACGTCGCCGCCCTGCGAGCCATCGTCGGATAGTGCTATCCTCGTTCTTGAGCACTTGCTCAAGAACGAAGGGACCGCCATGAGGCCGGTGGACGTGTGGGTGGCGGGACTGCTCGCGTCGGCCGTCGCGGGTGCCGTCTGTGCCCTCGGCTTCCTCCTCTTCCTCGACGAGACCGGAGCGCACGTGCTGGTCGCTTGGCTGGGTTTCGGGCTCTGGTTCGGACTGGGCGCGGGACTCGCGCTCGGGATCGTCCCGGCCGGCGTCGCCGCCGGCGCCTGGCCCGATCTCGTGCGCTCGGTCGGTGAGGCTTGTGCCGTCCGCCGCCTGACGGGGGTGGTGGCGGCGATCGTGCTGGCCGAGCTCGCGGTCGCGACGATCGGCTCCTCGGCAGACCCGCTCGCGGCGACGCCGTGGGTGTTCCTCGCTGTCGCGGTCTGCACGGGGATCGCGTGGCTCCACCTGCAGGGCGCGCGCCGCATCGCGCGGCGTCGCCTGCACGCCGCCGTCAATCGCGGGGAGGCAGCATGACTCGGCGCCAGGTCGCCGTCCGGGCGATCGTCGCCGCCCCGGTCGCCGGAGCCCTGTGCTCCCTCGGGTTCCTGCTGGTCCTCTCCGGCGTCGGCGCGGCGACCGCGGATCCGTCGTCCGAGCCCGTCGGGTGGCTCGGACTAGTCGTCATCTGGCTGGTCGCCGGCGCCCCGATCGGGATCGTGGCCGGCGTGGCCCTGGGCGTGCTGCCGGTGGTCGTCAGCGTCGCGGCCTGGCCTGCGCTCGAGCAGAGGTTCGGCACCGCCCGGGGAATCGAGGTCGTCGTGCTGATGGTGGGTGGGATCGGCTTCCTCGAGACGCTGTTCGTCGCGTGGGCGTTCGACGTCGGCGTGCTCGTCGCGGTGGGTTGGGCCCTCGGTGCCGCGGTCGTGTCGGCGCTGACCCTGCGCTGGCCGATGCGCCGGGCCCTGCGGGCGACCCGGCCATACTGAACCTCGTGCCGCCGAAGTCAGCCGAGGAGTCCAAGCGCCGCCTCGTCGAGGCCGCCATCGCCGTGATGACGACGGAAGGAATCAACGCGATGTCGGCGCGCTCGGTCTCGCAGCGCGCGGGGCTGGCGCAGGGCCTCGTGTTCTACCACTTCGGCTCCGTGACGGACCTCGTCGCCCAAGCCTGCGTCACCGCGACCCGTGAGCGGGTCGAGCTCCACCGCGAGCGCTTCGAGCAGGCCGGCTCGTTCGGCGAGCTCGTCCAGCTCGCCCGCGACGTCCAGGAATCGGAGCGCGGAGCCGGCCACGTCTCGGTGCTCGGCCAGGCGCTGGTGATGGCGCAGGGCGATCCGGGTATCGGCCGGGCAGCTCGGGAGGCGCTGCTGTTGTGGCGGGAGCCGCTCGGTGGCGTGGCGTCGCGTCTGCTGGCCAAGGGATCGCCGTTCGGGGGAGCGATCGACGCCGAGGCGTTCACCGACCTGCTGATGGCCGCGTTCATCGGTTTCGAGCTGACCGATCCGGTGCGCACCGAGGCGGACTCCGACCGGGCGTACGACGCGGTGGCGAGCATGGCGACCGCGCTCGACGGCCTCGGGCCCGTCGCCCGGCGGGCCGTCGCCGCCACCCTGCGCCGCCGTCGCTGAGTGGCGCAAACCCGCGGTGGAGGGCGGCGGCGGGTCAGTGGGCGAGCAGGAAGTCGCGCCAGTCGTCGACGAGCTCGTCGGGGGCCTCGACGGCGGGGGAGTGGGCCGCCGACGGCAGGATCACGATCTCGGTGCCGAGTCGTTTGGCCATGTCGGCCTGGGCGTCGTGCGGCCAGGCGTCGTCGGTCTCGCCGCGGGCGACCCAGCACGGGACGCCGGTGGCTGCGACCTCGTCCACCCGGTCCTCGGCGTCGAGGAGGTGCTGGGTCATCGCCTTCAGCGACGCCGGGGCGTTGGCGGTGAACCGCTTCGCGAGGAAGGCCGTGACCTGGGCGGGCCGCTTGATGCCCTGCTCGCGCAGCTCGTGGATCTGCAGCAGCGGCACCTTGCCTATGGCCGTGACGAGACGCTGCAGCGGCCGGGTGGGGGTGTCGCCGAGCGCTCCGGGGCCGGTGCACAGCAGGCTCAGCGTCCTGATGCGCTCAGGGTGCTCGATCGTCAGCGTCTGCGACACCAGGCCACCGAACGAGTGGCCCAGCAGGTGGAAGCGCTCGTCCTCGAGCGCGGCGTCCGCGAGGGCCAGGGCGTCGTCCGCCAGCGCCTCCAGCGAGTAGTCGTCCGCGGCGTCGCCCGGCGACTCGTACTGGCCGCGCTGGTCGTAGGTGACGACGTCGAACCCCAGGGCCGCCAGCAGGGGCAGCACGGGCGTGAAGTCCTCCTTGCTGCCCGTCCAGCCGGGCACCAGCAGGATCGAGCCGATGCGGTCGCCGACCGCGCGGATCCGGTGGACGGCGTGCTCGGCGCGGACCGTCCGGACGCGGCTGACCTCGACACCCTCGGGGATCTCGAGGGTCTTGGGAACGCTCACCGTCCGCGCTGCGCGATCTTGGCGACGAGGGGGGCCGGCGCGTGCCGCGCGACGAAGGTCAGGACCTTGTAGCGCACCGACGGCACCGAGATGGCCTTGCCGCGCTCGAGGTCGCGCAGCGACGCCTTCACCAGCGGGTCGGCCTTGAGCCACATCCAGCGGGGCACGTCCGCGATCTCGGCGCCCATGCGCTGGTGGAACTCGGTGCGCGTGAAGCCCGGGCAGAGGGCCTGCACGGTGATGCCCACGTCGGCGTAGTGCCAGTTGGCCCACTGTGAGATGTTCACGAGCCACGCCTTGTGCGCGGAGTACGCGCCGCGCGGGGTGAACGCGGCGACGCTGGCGACGTTGATGATCTCGCCGCGGCCGCGGCCCGACATGGACTTGATCGCCGCGTCCATGAGGTGCATGGGGGCGCGGACGAGCAGGTCGAGCTGTCGGTCCTCGTCCTCGACGGCGGTGGTGCCGAACCACCCGGCCAGCGAAGCGCCGGCGTTGTTGACCAGCAGGTCGATCGGGCGGCCCGACTCCGAGAGCCGGTCGGCGACCCGGTCCACGCCCTCGGTCGTCGCGAGGTCGGCGGTGATGACCTCGACGTCGACATGGTGGCTGGACGACAGGTCGGCCGCGATCTGCTCGAGGCGCGCGGTGTCGCGGGCGACGATGACGAGGTTCGTTCCGCGGCGCGCCAGCTGCCGGGCGAAGGCGTTGCCGATGCCGGCCGTCGCGCCGGTGATCAGGGCCGTTCGGGTCATGGATCCAGCATGCCAGCCACGCGTGAGCGGGCATCACCCGCGCCTCGGGTGGCATGATGTCGGCGTGACCACCACCCTCGCCCTGGCCAACCAGAAGGGTGGCGTCGCCAAGACCACCAGCGTCGCGTCGATCGGGGCCGCGCTGGCCGAGGCGGGGCAGCGGGTGCTGCTGGTCGACCTCGACCCGCAGGGCAGCCTGACGTTCTCGCTCGGGATCGATCCCGAGGAGCTCGACGTCACCGTGGCCGAGGTGCTGTTGGGCAAGGCGGCCGCGCAGGACGCCATCGTCACCACCGACGAGGGACTCGACCTGCTGCCCGCCAACGTGGCGCTGGCCGAGGCGGAGGAGAACCTCGTCTCGCGCACGGGGCGCGAGCAGCGCCTGCGGGTCGCCCTGGCCAAGGTCGCCGACGACTACGACTGGATCGTGCTCGACTGCCCGCCCGCGCTGGGGGTGCTGACGATCGGCGCGCTGTCGGCCGCCGACGAGGTGCTCATCCCGCTGCAGGCCGAGACACTGTCGCACCGCGGGGTCGGCCAGCTGCTCGACACGATCCATGACGTGCGGCAGTTCATCAACCCCGATCTCGTCATCCGCGGCGTCCTGGCCACGATGTACGACGGCCGCACGGCCCATGCGCGCAACGTGCTCGCCGCGATCAGCGAGACCTACGACCTCCAGGTCGTCGACCCGCCCATCCCCAAGACGATCCGCTTCGCCGAGGCGCCGGCGATCGGGCGCTCGATCCTCAGCACGGCCGGCTCGCACAAGGGCGCCGAGGCGTACCGCGCGGTGGCCCGGGTGCTGGCCGAAGGCCGATGAGCCCGGACGACCCGCGCGAGACCGGATCCGCCGCGCGCACGGGCCGAGGAGTCGGCCATCGCCGCCGGACGGCGCCTACCGTGGAGGACATGGCTTCCCCGCCCCCGAACCCTCCTGCGAGCGCGCCCCGGCTGCGCCCGGCCCGGGTCGTCGCCCTGGTCGGTGCCGTCGTGCTGACCGCCTCGGTGGCCGTGGCCTCGTTCGTGTGGCCCGAGCGCGACGCCTCGGCCGCGCAGGCCGGTACCGGTGCGGCCGTCGCCGCGGCCGTGCTGCCCACGGTGACCGCCGCGGCCACGGCACCCACCCCGGCGCCACCGGTCGAGACCGCGCCGAAGCGGAAGGCGGCTGCCACGGCGAAGGCCGCCGCACCCGCACCGCCGAAGAGCTCCGGAACGGGCCGGCGGATCGTGTTCGACCAGTCCGACCAGCGGGTGTGGCTCATCGAGGCCGACGGCACCGTCGATCGCACCTACCTCGTGTCGGGCAGCCGCTTCGACAACCTCCAGCCGGGCACGTACGCCGTGCAGTCGCGCCAGCGGCACGCCACGAGCTTCGACTACACCGGCTCGATGGAGTACTTCGTGCGCTTCGCGACCGGCTTCAGCGCGCCGATCGGGTTCCACTCGATCCCGGTCTACACCAACGGCAAGCCCGAGCAGACGGTCGATCAGCTCGGCACGGCGCTGTCAGCGGGGTGCGTCCGGCAGAAGAAGTCGGACGCGAAGTACCTGTGGGACTGGGCGCCCGACGGCACGACCGTGGTCGTCACGGCCTGAGACGAAAGATCCCCGGCGACGTACCTGGGTACGACGCCGGGGATCCTTCGATCGGTGAGCCGACTCAGTCGGCGGCGGGCTGCGAAGCGCCCTCGGCGGGCTGGCCGCCACGGGTGCGGCGGCGACGCCGGCGACGGGCCTGGCCCTCACCCTGCGGCTGGTCGGCCGACGCGGACTCCGAGCGGCGCTCGGTCTGCTTCTCGCTCGGGGCCGAGGACCCCGTCGAGCCGCCGGAGCGGGTGCGGTTGCGTCCGCCGCCCTGGCCGTCACGACGCTGGCCGTCGCGGCGGCCCCCGTCGCGACCACCCTCGGAGCGCGGCTCCTTCGGGGCGGGCGGCTTGAGGCGACCCTTGACGTTGCGGTCGATGCCCATGTCCTGGAACAGGTGGTCGGACGTCGAGTACGTCTCGCGCGGCTCGTCGTAGGGCAGGTCGAGCGCCTTGTTGATCAGCTTCCAGCGCTGCAGGTCGGCCCAGTCGACGAACGTGACGGCGATGCCCGACGCGCCGGCGCGGCCCGTGCGGCCGATGCGGTGCACGTAGGTCTTGTCGTCCTCGGGGCACGTGTAGTTGATGACGTGGCTGATGTTGGCCACGTCGATGCCGCGGGCGGCCACGTCGGTGGCGACCAGGATGCTGACCTTGCCCTCGCGGAAGCCGTCGAGCGCCTTCTCACGGGCCTTCTGGGCCATGTCGCCGTGCAGCGGCGAGGCCGGGAAGCCACGGTCGGCCAGGTCGTCGGCCACCCGCTGCGCCTGGCGCTTGGTGCGGGTGAAGATGACGACGCGCTCGACGTCGTCGGCCTGCAGGATGCGGGCGACGACCTCGGGCTTGTCCATGTCGTGCGCCTGCCAGACGAACTGGCTCGTGGCCGGCACCATCTGGCCGGACTCGGCCGACTCCGCCCGGATGTTCATCGGGTGGTGCATGTGCTTGCGCGCCAGCGTCACGATCGACGACGGCATGGTGGCGCTGAACAGCATCGTCTGGCGCGTCTCAGGCGTGCGGGCGAGGATCGACTCGACGTCGGGCAGGAAGCCCAGGTCGAGCATCTCGTCGGCCTCGTCCAGGACGAGCGACTTGACGTGGCTGATGTCGAGGGCGCCGCGGTTGACGAGGTCGAGGATGCGGCCGGGCGTGCCGACGACGATGTCGACACCCGACTCCAGCGCCTCGAGCTGCGGCTCGTAGGGCACGCCGCCGTAGATCGTCAGGTTGCGCGTGCCGCGGTTCTTGGAGGCGGTGGCGACGTCGCCGGCGACCTGGATCGCCAGCTCACGCGTGGGGGCCACGATGAGCGCCTGCGGCTTGCCGGGCGCGGCCAGCTGGTCGTAGTCGGGGTCGTGCGGGGCGACCGTGCGCTGGATGACCGGGATGGAGAACGCCAGCGTCTTGCCGGTGCCGGTGCGCGCCTGGCCGATGAGGTCGGTGCCCATCAGGGCGACCGAGAGGGTCATCTCCTGGATGGGGAAGGCCTCGAGGATGCCCTTGTCGGCGAGGGCGTCGGCGATCTCGGGCATGACGCCCAGTTCGGTGAAGGTAGTCAGGGGTCTGCTCTGGTTTCTGTGTGCGATCTACTGTCAGCGGATCTCGGAAATGGCTGGGATCCTGTGGGACAGGATCGGCGAATACCCCCTCAGTCTATCGCTCCGGGCCTCGCCCCGGGGGATCGCCGCGCTACAGTCCCGTCCATGACCACCGACTCGACCACCGGCGGACCCCTGGACGATCCCGACTACCGGGCGGGCGTGGTCGAGTTGCTGGGGCTGCTGAGCTACGGCGAGCTGAGCGCCGTCGAGCAGCTCAACCAGGATTCGCAGGACGCTCCCGACCTCTCCACGAAGGTGTCGCTGCTGACGATGGCGGCGGCCGAGTGGAGCCACTTCGTGCAGCTGCGCGACCGCCTGGTCGAGCTGGGGGAGGACCCCTACGTCGTCATGGAGTCGTTCCGGTCGACGTTCGCGCGGTTCCACGGCAAGACCGAGCCGTCGAACTGGCTCGAGGGGCTGCTGAAGGCCTACGTGGGCGACGGCCTGGCGGCCGACTTCTACCGCGAGATCGCGGCGTTCCTCGACGCCGACACCCGCCAGCTGGTGCTCGAGACGATGAGCCAGACCGGCAACAGCGAGTTCGTGGTCGACCAGGTCCGCGAGGCGATCGCCGCCGACCCGCGCGTGGGCGGCCGCCTCGCCCTGTGGGGCCGGCGGCTGATGGGCGAGGCGCTCAGCCAGGCGCAGATGGTCGTCGCCGAGCGCGACGTGCTGACGGCCGTGGTCGTCGGGGCCGCCGACCGGCCGGGCGGCTTCGACCTCGCGTCGATCGGGCGGATGTTCGCCCGGATCACCGAGGCGCACGCCCAGCGAATGGCCCGCCTCGGCCTCGACGCCTAGGACCCGCTGAGTTGCACGTTCGGCCAGCGACACGCCGTGTTGGAGTGGCCGAACGTGCAACTCAGCGGGGTGGCTGTGGACGAGCGGGCCTCGTCACCGCTTCCGCGCCGAGACTGCGGGGATGGATCCCACCCGCGCCGGCCTGCGCACCCGTCACCTCCGGGAGATCGGACTCGACCGCAAGCGTCAGCTGAACCGTGCTGACTGGGTGACGACCGCACGCGGGATCCACGTCCCGGCGTACCTCCTGGACGAGCCCGACCTCCCGACCGTGGCCACCGCCATCGCCGCGATGGGCGACCAGGGCGCTCTCGGCGGTTGGGCGGCCCTGCTCTGTCACGGTGTCCCGTTCTTCGACGGGAAGACGTACGGACCGCGGGCGCTCGTCCACTGCCTGCCGGGATCGCGGCTGCGCCCCCGGCCGACGATCAAGCCGTTCCAGGGATTGGTGCACGACGACGAGCTCGTCGAGGTCGGTGGAGTGAGGTTCGCGACGATTGCCCGAGCCGGATTCGACGAGATGAGGATGGCACGAGGGCTGGAGGACGCCGTCGTCGTCGCCGACATGACCTCCAGCAAGCTCACCCCGGGAGGCAGGACGAGCCTCGCGGCGATCGAGCGGGTCGTCAGGTCCCATCACAAGGTCCGGGGAATCGTCCGAGCGACCGAGGCGCTGGTGCTGGCGCACGAGCGATCGGCGAGTCCGTGGGAGACGAGGCTACGGCTTCGCGCGGTGCGTGACGTGGGCCTGCGCGAGCTGCTGGTGAACGTTCCGGTCTTCGATCGGTTCGATCATCTGCTCGGCATCGCCGACCTGCTGGACCCCTCGACCGGCCTGGTCCTGGAGTCGGACGGCGCCCAGCACCGACTGATCGGGCAGCACCGCGAGGACAACGAGCGCGAGGAGGAGTTCGAGCACGCCGGCCTCACCGTGGCACGCTTCACCGCCGCGGATCATGTGGATCGGTGGGGCCTGGTGGGGCGCATCGAGCGGGCCCGTCAGCGAGCCGCGAGGTCCGTGGCTCCTCGTCGGTGGACCTTGGAGGCGCCGGCGTGGTGGTCCACCTGGGAACCCGGCCGCCGGTACCGCTGAGTTGCACGTTCGGCCACTTCGTGGCGGCGTGTCGCGGGCGGAACGTGCAACTCAGCGGGGCGGGCGGGTCAGGCGCTGGTGAGCCCGAAGCCGACCTTGCGGCCGCTGTCGGCGTTGAAGTACAGGTAGGCCACCTTGTCGGCGGGGACGGCCACGGTGTGGCCCTTGCTGTCGGTGACCGTGAACAGCGAGTCGTCCTTGAGCGCCTGGTTCAGCGTCGCGAGCACGGTGTCGGGCTCCGCGTCGGTGTCGACGGACAGTTCACGGGCGGCGTTCTGCACGCCGATCTTGACCTCCACGGTCACTCATCTCCTTCGTTGGTGGGCTTGGGGAAGCCGCCGATGCCGCGCCACGCGAGCGTCGAGGCGAGGGTGACGGCGTCGTCGCGCGTGAGGCCGGAGGCGCCGGAGAGCCAGGCGCGGGCGCCGACGTGGCCCATGCCGACGAGGCCGGCGGCCAGCAGCTCGGCGGCCCCGCGCGAGAGGCCGGTGTCGCCGACGATGACCTCGGCGATCGCGGCGGCGGACTCGGCGGTGACCCGGTCGACCAGCTCGCTGACCTCGGGATCGCTGGTGAGGTCCGACTCGAACACGAGGCGGAATGCCTTCTCCTGGTCGGCGACGCAGTCGTACCAGAGGCGCATCGTGGCCTGGACGCGCTCGGAGTTGTCCTGCGTGGACGCCAGCGCGTCGCGGACGCCCTCGATGACGGTGTCGACGGCGGTCGAGACCAGCGCGGTGTAGAGGTCGAGCTTGCCCGGGAAGTGCTGGTAGAGCACGGGCTTGGAGACCCCGGCGCGCTCGGCGATCTCGTCCATCGAGGCGGCGTGGTACCCCTGCTCGACGAAGACGTCGAGCGCGACGTCCAGCAGCTGGGCCCTCCGAGCGGTACGGGGGAGCCGTCCCGCGCGGGGACGAGCCTCTGGGGTCTGGGTCACAGGGCCACCCTAGCGGTCGGTTACTCACGGGTCGCTTCCAGAGCCGCCCCTCAGGACGTCGTTCCGGGGCGGTCTCGCGGGGTGTCCACGAGTCGGACGGCGCGCCGCATGCTGGGACGCGCGGGGAACAATGGACGACGGTCCCGGGTTGAGCACCGGTGAGCCAAGCAACCGAATGGAGAAGCCCGTGGTCGCGCCCCTGGTCGAGCCCGCAGACGAACTGACCATCGACGAGGTTCGTCGGTACAGCCGCCACCTGATCATCCCCGACGTCGGGATGACGGGTCAGAAGCGGCTCAAGAACGCCAAGGTGCTGGTGATCGGCGCCGGCGGCCTCGGCAGCCCCGCCCTGCTCTACCTGGCCGCGGCCGGTGTGGGCACGCTGGGCATCATCGACGATGACGTCGTCGACGAGTCCAACCTGCAGCGCCAGATCATCCACGGCCAGTCCGACATCGACAAGCCGAAGGTCATCAGCGCCGCCGAGTCGGTCGCCGAGGCCAACCCGTACGTCAACGTCATCACGCACAACGTGCGCCTGGACAACGACAACGTGCTGGACATCTTCAGCCAGTACGACCTGATCCTCGACGGCACCGACAACTTTGCGACGCGCTACCTCGTCAACGACGCGGCCGTCATCCTGAACAAGCCGTACGTCTGGGGCTCGATCTACCGCTTCGAGGGCCAGGTGTCGGTCTTCTGGGCGCAGGAGGGTCCGCAGTACCGCGACCTCTACCCCGAGCCGCCGCCGCCTGGCATGGTGCCGTCGTGCGCCGAGGGCGGCGTGCTGGGCGTCCTGTGCGCCTCGATCGGCTCGATCATGGTCACCGAGGCGATCAAGCTGATCACCGGCATCGGCGATCCGCTCATCGGCCGCCTCATGGTCTACGACGCGCTCGAGATGCGGTACACGACGCTCAAGGTCCGTCGCGACCCCAACGGCGTGCTGCCGACCGAGCTCATGGGCGACTACGAGGCGTTCTGCGGTGCGATCAGCGACGAGGCCGCGGATGCCGCCGCCGACTCGACGATCTCGGTCGCCACGCTCGACGGATGGCTCAAGGAGCGTCACGACGGCGGGCGCGACTTCGTGCTCGTCGACGTGCGCGAGCCGAACGAGTACGAGATCAACCAGATCCCCGGCTCGGTCCTGATCCCCAAGGGCGAGATCCTCGCGGGCAAGGCGTTCGACCGGCTCCCGCAGGACACGCAGGTCGTCCTGCACTGCAAGTCGGGCGTCCGCTCGGCCGAGGCGCTCGCCGTGCTGAAGGGTGCGGGCTACTCCGACGCCGTGCACGTCGGTGGCGGCGTCGTGGCGTGGGTCAACCAGATCGACCCGAGCCAGCCGAACTACTGACGCCCTGAGTTGCACGTTCCGCCCAACTGAGACGGCGTGTCGTGGGCCGAACGTGCAACTCAGCGGTGAAGGTCGGGGTATGGACGACGACTTCACCGAGGCGGTGCTCGAGGTCGTCGAGCAGCTGCCGCCCGGGTGCGTGGCCACTTACGGGCTGATCGCCGAGCGGCTGGGCCGCGGCGGCGCCCGTCAGGTCGGCCGTGTCATGTCCCTCGAGGGACACAGCGTGCCGTGGTGGCGCGTGGTGCGTGCCGACGGGTCGCTCCCGCCCCACCTCGTCGTCGACGCGCAGCAGCACTGGCGCGACGAAGGCACCCCCGTCCGCAACGGTCGCGTCATCGTGAAGGACGCGCTGGCGCCGGACTTCTGAGACTGTCGGAGGGGTCTGGTTCCATGGGCGTCGTGCCTCCCCAGTTCGTCCTGCAGCGCCCCGACGCCGCGCGTGCCGCGGCGCCGGCGCTCGACGACGCCCAGCGCTCGGTGGTCGAACACCGCGGCGGTCCGCTGCTGGTGCTCGCGGGGCCCGGCACCGGCAAGACCACGACCCTGGTCGAGGTCGTCGTCGAACGGATCGAGTCCGGCGAGCTGACCACCGACCAGATCCTCGTCCTCACCTTCAGCCGCAAGGCCGCCGGCGAGCTGCGCGACCGGATCGGCCGCCGCCTCCCCGGCACGTCCGCCACCGTTCCGGCGATGACCTTCCACGCGTTCTGCTACGCCCTCGTCCGCGAGTTCAGCGACCCCGAGGCGTTCGCCGCTCCGCCCGAGCTGATGACCGCCCCCGCGCGCGACGCCGTCGTCGCCGACCTGCTCGGCGGGCACGACGCGTCCAGCTGGCCGCCGTCCCTGCGCGAGGCGCTGGGCACGCGGGGCCTGGCGGCCGAGCTGCAGTCCTTCATGTCGGCGGCCGTCACCCAGGGCCTCGGCCCCGACGACCTGCGGGCGCTCGCGCTCACGCGGGAGCGGCCCGAGTGGGTCCGCGTGGCCGACGCGATCGAGGAGTACCACCAGGTCATCGACCTGCAGAACCGCACCGACTACACCGACCTCGTCACGCGGGCCGCGGCGATCGCGGGCGACCGCGACCACCAGCGGGTGCTGCGCGACCGGTTCCGGCTCGTCGTGGTCGACGAGTACCAGGACACCGATCCGCTGCAGGTCCGACTGCTGCACGATCTCGCCGGCGACGGCCGCGACCTCGTGGTGGTGGGCGACCACGACCAGGCGATCTACGGCTTCCGCGGGGCCGACCCCGGCGCCATCACCCGGTTCCCGCAGCAGTTCGCCACCGCCGGCCGACCGGCGCCGACCGTCGCACTCACCACGACCCGGCGCTTCGGGCCGCGCATCCTCGAGGCGGCCCGCATCGCGCTGGGCCACCCGCCGCTGCCGCCGGGGCTCGACGTCCAGGCGGCCGACCGGCACCGCAACCTGCGCTCGGCCGCGCGGGACGCCGGCCGGGTCGAGGTCGCCACCTACGCCTCGGCCACCGCCGAGGCCGAGCACATCGCGGGAATCCTGCGGCGCGCCCACCTCGACGACGGCCTCGCCTGGTCGCAGATGGCGGTCCTCGTGCGCACCGGCGCCGACCTCACCCGGCTCCAGCGCGTGCTCGGCCCCGCGGGTGTGCCCGTCGAGGTGGCGGGCGACGAGGTGCCGCTGGTCGCCGAGCCTGCCGTGCGCACGTTGCTGCTGGCGCTCGAGGCCGCCGACCGGATCGCTCGCGACGAGGAGCTCGATGCCGAGATGGCCGAGGCCCTGCTCACGGGCCCGCTGGCGGGCCTCGACGGACCCGCGATGCGCCGGCTCGGCCGCGCTTTGCGGCGGCGCGATCCCGAGACGCCGTCCAGTGCCCTCGTCGCGGCCTCGCTGCACGACCCCGCCGGTCTCGGGCTCGACACCACCGATCGCTCCACGGCCGATGCGGTCGAGGCGGCGCGCACGCTGGCCGCCCTGCTCGGCCGGGCGGCCGCGGTGCTGCGCCGGGGCGAGCCGCCCGAGGAGGCGCTGTGGCTGCTGTGGGACGGCACCGCCTGGCCCGCCCGGCTGCGCGAGCAGTGGGGGTCGGTCGAGGGGCGGGCCCACGCCGACCGCGACCTCGACGCGATCTGTGCCCTGTTCCGGCACGCCGCGCGCGCCGAGGAGGGTGGTCGTCGGCGGGACACCGTCAACTTCGTCGCCGAGCTGCGCGCCCAGCAGATCCCCGCCGACCAGCTCGAGTCCAGCGCCGCCCGCCCCGACGCGGTCCGGCTCATGACGGCGCACCGGTCGAAGGGGCTCGAGTGGCCGCTCGTCGTGGTGGCGGGCGTCCAGGCGCAGCGCTGGCCCGACCTGCGCTCGCGCGGCAGCCTGCTGCGCGCCGAGCACCTCGACGGGCCCGTCGGCCCGGGGGCGCGCGGCGAGCAGCTGCGCGAGGAGCGCCGCCTGTTCTACGTCGCGTGCACGCGCGCCACCAGCCGGCTGGTCGTGACGGCCGTCCAGACGCCCACCGACGACGGCGACCAGCCGTCGCGGTTCGTCGCGGAGCTGCTGGCGGGTGGGTTCGGCGACGCCGAGGCGCTGCCCCTGGGCCGCCCGGCGCGCCCGGTCTCCCTGCGGGGCGTCGTGGCCGAGCTCCGGCGTCTCGGCGAGCAGGACGACGACCCGGTCGTGCGCGACCAGGTCGCGTCGATGCTGGCCGAGATCGTCCGGGCCGACCTCGCGCTCACCCGCCCCGCCCACCCCGACCGCTGGTGGGGCCTGGCCGAGCCCACGCGTTCCGAGACGCCGTGGCGTCCCGAGGACCAGGCGCTCGCGCTGTCGGGCTCCGCGGTCGACGGGATCACTGCCTGCTCGCTGCGGTGGTTCCTCGGTCGCGAGGCGCACGGCGAGTCGGCGTCCACCTCCGCGCAGGGCTTCGGCTCGATCGTGCACGCCCTGGCCGCCGACGTCGTCCAGCGCGGGGTCGAGCCCGACGAGGTCGCGATGGCCGCCCGGCTGGACGAGGTCTGGCACCGGCTCGACCACCAGGCGGCCTGGCTCGGCGAACGCGAGCGCGAGTCCGCGCACGAGTCGCTGGTGCGGTTCGCCCGCTGGCACCGGGCCAACCCGCGCACCGTGCTGGCGGCCGAGCACGAGTTCCGCACCACGGTCATCGTCGGGGGCGTGGAGGTCCTGATCCGCGGCTCCATGGACCGGGTCGAGGTCGACGCGCAGGGCCGGGTCCACGTGGTCGACTTCAAGACCAGCCGTTCCGCGCCCAGCCAGGCCAAGATCGCCGAGCACGCGCAGCTGGGCGTCTACCAGGTCGCCGTCGAGCACGGTGCCGTCGAGGCGCTCGGCATCCCCGACGCCCGCTCCGGCGGCGCCGAGCTGGTCCAGCTGCGCAACCCCGCCGGCGCGAAGGACCCCGACTCGCCCAAGGTGCAGCCCCAGGCCGCGCCGGTGGGCGAGGGGGAGCCGGCGTTCTTCGCCCTCGAGCTGCTGGCCGACTCCGCACGCACCGTGCGCGGCGAACGGCTGGTGGCCCGTCCGGACGACCACTGCACGTTCTGCGACTTCCGCCCGCTGTGCCCGGTCATCACCGGACCCACGATCGGAGGCCCCGAGTGACCCCGCTCGTGCGCGACACCGACCACCTCAAGCAGGTGCTGGGCATCCCGTTCAGCGACGAGCAGCTGGGCGCCATCACCGCCGATCCCGCACTGCCGCAGGCGATCATCGCCGGCGCCGGCGCGGGCAAGACGGCCGTCATGGCCGCGCGCGTGGTGTGGCTCGTCGGACACCTCGGTTACGCCCCCGACCGGCTGCTGGGCCTGACCTTCACGTCCAAGGCGGCCGCCGAGCTCGCCGGGCGCGTGCGCGAGTCGCTCGAGCGGATCGGCGACTTCTCCGAGTTCGGTGAGCCCACCGTGTCCACCTACCACGCGTTCGCGGGCACGCTCATCGCCGAGCACGGGCTGCGGATGGGCATCGAGCCCGACCTGCGGGTGCTGGCCGACGCCACGCGGTTCCAGATCGCCGCCCGCGTCGCGCGTGGTCACGACGGACCCCTGCGGCACGTCTCGGCCTGGCTGCCCACCGTCATCAGCGACCTGCTCGACCTCGACGGCCAGCTCTCGGAGCACCTCGTCACCACCGAGGAGCTGCGCGAGTTCGACCGCCGCACGGTCGAGGCCGCGCAGTCGGTCGAGAAGCCGCTCAAGTGGCACGGCGACGTCGTCGCGGCCTGCCTCAAGCGCGACGAGTTGGCCGACCTGGTCGACGAGTACCGCGCCGCCAAGACCGACGCCGGCGTGATGGACTTCTCCGACCAGATGGCGTGGGGCGCCCAGCTGGCCACCCTGCCCGAGGTCCAGCAGGTGCTGCGCGAGCGGTACGACGTCGTCCTGCTCGACGAGTACCAGGACACCTCGGTCGCCCAGCGCGACCTGCTGCAGTCGTTGTTCGCCGGCCGGCCGATCAGTGCCGTGGGCGACCCGGCCCAGGGCATCTACGGCTGGCGCGGTGCGGCCTCGGGCAACCTGACGGCCTTCCTCGACGACTTCCCCGCGGCCGACGGCGGCAAGGGCCGGCTGTTCAGCCTCGACGTCACGCGTCGCTGCGCGCCCGAGATCATCGACCTCGCCGGGTACGTCGCCCGTGAGTACTACGGGTCGCCCGGCGTCTCCGCCATCGTCACGCCGCTGCGGGCAGCCCCCGAGAACCCGCCGGGGGAGGTGTCCGTCGCGCTGCACACCGGCGTCGCCGAGGAGATCGAGGCGCTCGTCGACCTCGTCGTCGCCTCGGTCGAGCGCGGTGTCGCCCGGCGCGAGATCGCCGTCCTGGTGCGCACCACCAACGAGAACCCCGAGATCGTCCGGGCGCTGCGCTCGCGCGGACTGCCCGTCGAGATCGTCGGCCTCACGGGCCTCCTGCAGCAGCCCGAGGTCGTCGACGTGCTGTCGGTCCTGGCGGTCCTCGACGACGTCACCGCCAATCCCGCGATGCTGCGGCTCCTGACGGGGGTGCGCTGGCGCATCGGCGAGCGCGACCTGGCGCTGCTCGGCCAGCGCGCCGTCGCGCTGGGCCGGCTCTGGCGCGAGGGCGACGAGATCGACCGCAGCGACCCCGACGCCGTCCTGCAGGCGGCGCTCGACGACGCGACGACGGGTGTCGATCCCACCGAGATCGTCTCCCTCGCCGAGGCCGTCGAGGACCCGGGCGACCTGGCGTACTCCCGCGAGGCGAAGGCCCGGTTCGCCGACCTCGCGTCGATGCTGCGGCGGCTGCGCCGGCACGCCCACGAGCCGCTGCTCGACCTCGCGCGCCGGGTGGTCACCGAGCTCGACCTCGACGTCGAGCTCCCGGTCGCGGGAGTGCCCACCGACAACCTGTCGCTGCTGATGGACGCGATCGGCGACTACGCCCAGCACGACCGTTACGCGTCGCTGGCGGGCCTGCTCGCCCACCTCGACGCCGAGCGCGAGTACAACGAGGGGATGGAGCTCAGCGCTCCGTCCGACGCCGACTCGATCAAGCTGCTGACCATCCACCGCGCCAAGGGGCTGGAGTTCGAGGAGGTCTTCGTCCCGTTCGTCGCCGGCACGGTCTTCCCGTCCGCGCGGGGGCGCTCGCGCTGGCCCACGGTGGCCAAGGCGATCCCGGCGCCGTTGCGCGGCGACGTCGACTTCGTGCCCCAGCTGGCCGAGTTCACCAGCGCCGCCAGGAAGGCCTTCGAGGAGGACACGAAGCGCGACTCCCTCATGGAGGAGATCCGGCTGGCGTACGTGGCGTTCACCCGGGCCAAGCGCCGCCTGCACATCAGCGGCCACCGTTGGGGTCGCACCCAGCTGAAGCCGCGTCCGGAGTCGGCGTTCCTGGTCGACGTGCGCGACTGGCTCGCTGAGCGCGGCACCGCGCCCGTCGTCTGGGCCGAGGCGCCCCTGGACGACGACCAGAACCCGCACCTGGTCGACCAGACGGTCCCGTGGCCGGTCACCCTCACCTCGTTCGACCGGCGCCGGGCGCTGGCCGAGGCGGTGCGCGCGCACCTCGCCACCGAGGAGGCCCCGCCGCTCGAGGTCGATGCCCGCCTCGCCGACCTGCGCACCGACCTCGACCTGCTGCTCGAGGAGGCGCGGGCCCGGGCCGAGCACGAGATCGCCGTCGAGCTGCCGTCCTCGCTGTCGGCCACCGACGTGCTGGCGCTGGCGCAGGACGAGGAGTCGTTCGTCGCCTCGCTCGCGCGACCGATGCCGCGTCGTCCGTCCGCCGCGGCGCGCTTCGGCACACGGTTCCACGCGTGGATCGAGGCTCGGTACGGCCAGCAGACTCTGCTCGATCCCGACGAGCTGCCGGGCCGCGGCGACGCCGAGGTCATCGACGAGTCCGACCTCGACGCGCTCAAGGAGGCCTTCGAGTCCGGGCCGTTCGCCGGTCGCGAGCCGGTCGCGATCGAGACGCCGTTCACCCTGCGGCTGGGCGGGCAGCAGGTCATCGGCCGGATCGACGCCGTCTTCCCCGTCACGCTGCCCGACGCCAGCGACGGATTCGAGGTCGTCGACTGGAAGACCAACCGCGCGCCCGACGCCGACGAGCTGCAGCTGGCACTCTACCGCCTGGCCTGGGCCGAGCTGCAGGGCGTGGATCCGCGGCGGGTCGTGGGCACCTTCCACTACGTGCGGCTGGGGGAGTCGCACACGTTCGACGACCTGCCCGACCGAGCGGCGCTCGAGCAGCGGCTCGGGTTACGGTGAGGCGTGGATTTCGCCTTCGATCAGGCCCGGCACGACCGGGCGGGGAACCTGCGGCGCAGTGAGGAGCTCTGGCGGACGCCCGACCTGCGGGTCCTGGTCCTCGGCGGCGAGCACGTCGCCACCACCGACGGTCCGGCGCTGCGGTGGGTCACCCCTGACCAGGCTCCCGACGGGGAGTGGATCCTGCTGGGCGACCAGGACGGCACGCGGTACGCCGCGGTTGCGGTGCAGCGTGTCCCTGCCGAGCTGAACCCGGTCAGCATCCGCACGCTCGCGCCGCTGCTCCACCCCGACGAGCTCTCCCTCGCGATCCACGCCGTCGGCCTGGGCCGCTGGTTGCAGTCGCACACCTACTGCTCGCGCTGCGGCGAGTACCTGTACAGCCAGCAGGCCGGCCACCTGCGGGTCTGCCCGTCCTGCGGCGCAGAGCACCATCCGCGCACTGACCCCGCCGTGATCATGCTGGTCACCGACACCGACGACCGGGCGCTGCTGGCCCGCAACCCGCAGTGGCCCCCGGGCCGGTTCTCGACCCTGGCCGGCTTCGTGGAGCCGGGTGAGACGCTCGAGGACGCGGTGCGACGCGAGGTGGCCGAGGAGGTCGGCGTCACCGTCGGCGAGGCCACCTACCTGGGCAGCCAGCCCTGGCCGTTCCCGCAGAGCCTGATGCTCGGGTTCCGCGTGCAGGCCACCGACACCGAGCTGACGCTCGATCCGCAGGAGATCGCCGAGGCCCGCTGGTTCACGCGCGGGGAGCTGCTCGAGGCGATCAAGGGCGAGGAGCTCGTCCTGCCGCCGCGCGGCGTCTCCATCTCGAGCTGGCTCGTCGAGCAGTGGTACGGCGGAGAACTGCCCGGCAGCTGGTAGCCCGGGTATCACCCCCGCGGTCAGGGCGCTCCCCGAGGTTGTCGGGCGGAGGCGTCCGGCGTCGACCCGGAGGTGACCATGTCCACTCACGAAGCCCTCACCGGCGTCCGCAGTGCCCACCGCACGACCCCGGTACGCGAGCTGCTGCACGCCGATCCCTCGGTCCTGCTGGGCGTCGACGCCGCCGCCCTGGCCGCCCTGGAGCTGCTCGACGTCCGGACCGTGTTCGACCTCGCGACCTCGGGTGCCTTCGCCGCCGCCGCGAAGCTGGCGACGGTGTCCGGCAACCCGACCAGTCCGCTGTACCAGCAGGGTGCCGCGACGAGCGACCTCGTCCACGAGGGCGCGACCGCCGTCCCCGTGGCCGAGATGGCCGGGGAGTCCATCGCCATCCTGCAGGCGATCCCGCCCGACCGGGCCGCCGAGATCGCCGCCGCCTTGGACGTGACGTCGGTGCAGGAGATGGCCGACTTCCCGCCGTACCTGGCGGCCATCCGCCTCCTCAACGCCGTCTTCTTCCCGGAGAACGAGCCCGGGGCCGATCCCGAGCGCCCGGCCGACCTCGTCCCGGTGAGCGGCGAGTACCCGACCGAGCGGGTGCAGTACACGTCGCTGCTGATGGACGAGATCACGACCGTCGACGAGCAGCGGATCAACATCCTCGACCGCGAGTTCAAGCCGCTCGACCTCGCCGAGCTGGCCGTGGCCGACCGAGGCTTCAACCGTGTGGCGTTCGGGGCGCTGCTGACGTTCACGCAGTCCTGGTTCGCCCAGGGCGTGACCCTCGGCCAGCTGCTGCACAGCACGGCACTGGCCCCGGGGGAGAGCACGCGGATCGCGGTCGTGGACTGGACCCGGCGCAGCCGCGCGGGGGAGACCGAGACGATCAGCGAGGTCGACGACCTCTCGCAGTCGGCCGAGCACAACCGCGCCATCAACGAGGTCACGAACGCCGTCGCCACCGAGGCGCAGCAGGGGTTCTCGCAGAGCAACGCGAGCTCGAGCTCCACCCAGTTCGGCATGTCGATGGCAGCCGAGATGTCCGCGCCGCTGGGCGGGCTGCTCGGGGGCCCGAGCGGGTCGATGGGCACCTCGCTGAGCACCGCGTCGTCCTCCTCGCACGCCGACTCGTACTCGTCCAGCTTCGGTCGCCGCGAGGTGGGCTCGTCGATGCTGCAGAACGTCAACGACCGCACGCACCAGCAGGCCCACTCCAGCCGGAACCGGCGGGCCTCGGTGGTCAAGGAGGTGGCACAGTCCGAGCACGAGTCCGTCAGCACGCGGGTGGTGGCGAATTACAACCACATGCACGCGCTGACGGTGCAGTACTACGAGGTCGTGCAGGTCTACCGCATCGAGACGGCCGTCTCCCGTGCCGACAAGGTCGTCTTCGTGCCCGTGGCCCTGCCGGACTTCTCCTCACCGGCCGTCGTGCGCCGCTTCCAGTCGGTCCTGTCCCGTGCGGCGCTGACGATGGAGATGCGCGAGGCGCTGCGCAACCTCGACGTCATCGAGCTCACGCCCGCCAAGGACACGCAGTTCCGCGGCTTCGACCGACCGCTCAAGACCGTGGTGGCCGAGGCGCTGATCCATCGCACCGGGCCCACGAAGGTGGTCGCGATGAAGGAGGGCTCGCTGTTCCAGGGGTCGGCGTCGGCGGACGCGGAGGACGACGACACGCCGGCGGCGGTCGTGCGCGCCTCCGTGAGCTCGTCGGCCCTGCTCGCCGAGGGCTCGCTCTCGGTCACGCGGGTGCGGCTGTCCGAGGCCGTCCCGGTGATGCAGCAGGTCACGTCACGGCTCTGGCTCGACGACCAGGTGAGTCGGCTCGCAGGCCTGCTGAGCACGCCCCTGCTGCGCCCCGCGAGCGCGGCGATGTACCTCCCCACCGACGTGCTGGTGGAGGGCGTGACCGTCAGCGTGGCGTCGGGTGCCGCATCGGCGGTCTTCGACCTCGCATCCGGACAGGCACGGCGCGACGTGAGCCCGGAGAACCCGCTGCGCCTGAGCGAGGTGCGGCGGATCTCGGTCGGCGGCGCTCCCGAGGCCAGTGGCGAGGCGACGGTCACCCTGACCCTGAACCGCAACGGCGTCCGGTTCCCGCTGCGGCTGCCGGACGTGGTCGTGAGCGTGACGGCACAGGGGTCGGCGCCGATCGTAGAGGTGGCGCCGGGCGGGGTCAGTGCCAACATCGTCGAGCACCTGAACCAGAACAAGCTGCACTACGCCCAGTCGATCTACCGTTCCCTGGACGCGTCCCAGGTGGCGATGCTGCTGTCCGGGCACACGATCACGATGGGCGACCAGGACGTGCCCCTGGTGCAGGTCGTCGATCCCACGCCCATCCGCTACATCGGCAACTACCTGGCGTTCGCGATGAACGTCGAGCCGACCGACCAGGACTGGGGCACGTGGCTCAAGGACCACGGCATCGTGCTGGGGCGTCCTCGCGAGGACCTGGTGCCGCTGGGCACCGGCGGCACGTTCGCCGAGGCGGTCCTGGGCCGCTCGAACAGTGCCGAGAAGCTCGACATCACGCGGTTCTGGAACTGGCAGGACTCGCCGATCCCGCTCGCCCCGACCGACATCGCCGCGGTCCAGATGGGCAGTCGCGCGACGGCGGAGGACACGTCGCCCGGCCAGCTGAGCGCCCCGATCATCAACCTGCAGACACCGACGTCGCTGCCCGACCCGGCGGGCACCGCCGCGGTGCTCGGAGCGGTGCAGAACGGCCAGATGTTCCGCGACATGAGCGGACTCCAGGCGACGGTCGGCCTGGCCCAGGCGGCCCTGCAGGCCAGTGCCGCGGGCGCGTCGACGGCGGGCCAGCAGGCGGGAACCAACATGAACTCGCTGCTGACGGCCAACACCGAGCGTCAGCGGATCGCGGCCTCGATGATCACCGACCTGGCCAAGACGGCCGCCTCGATGTACACCGGCGGTGCGGTCGGAGCCGGCGGCGGCGGTGGGACCGCGGGCGGCTCACCGTCGCAGGACGGCGCCAAGATCAACTACTTCGACAAGACGGCCACGCCCGGCGGGGGTGGCGGGGGCACGACCGGCTCCGATGACGGGACGGGACCGGCGCCCGTGACGGGCGGCCAGAGCGGCGGCGGAACGCCGGCGGGCGATGCCGCGGCGTACTCGAAGAACCCCGCCGCGCTCGCGGCCACGTGGGGTGACACCGAGCCCGCCAGCGGCCTGCTCGGGAGGGTGATGGAGAAGATGGACGCCGGCCTCGGCAGCAGCGAGTCGCCGCAGTCAACTCCCGCGGTCGGGCCGAAGTCGGCATGGCCGCACCTGACCGCGGCGAAGGTCATGTCCGACAAGGATCGGGTGGCGGCCGACCCCAACACGTTCCAGCAGGGCGCGCTCGGCCTGTGCACGGCCGCCGCGTTCTTCCACCACCTCGTCCAGCGCGACCCGATGGTGTGGAAGAACTACATCAACTCGCTGTTCGGCAGCGGCACGGGCTTCCTGGGGAAGCTGAAGGTCCATCCGGGCGACGACCTGCGAGCCGCCGACCACACCGCGCTGGCGGCGAAGCACACCGGATTCCCGCCGCAGGGCGAGTGGATGGCGATGTGCGCCCTGCGCGACTCGGAGAACTGGATCTTCGACTTCGACGGGTCGCCCGACGACGAGGCGGACATGGAGACCTCAATGAAGGAGATGGCCGGCTGGTACGAGGACACCGAGCTGTGGTCCGACGTCAAGGTCGTCTCCGACACCGACGCCGCCGCCATCAAGACGGTGAAGAAGACCGCGTCGAACCAGGTGGCCTTCTGGATCCGGATGCCGATGATCGGGGACTCGCGGACGAGCACCCACATGATCACGATCGAGTCGCCGATCGTCATCGACGAGGCCGCGGACACGGCGACGTTCGACTACTGGACGTGGGCCCAGCCGGTGAAGACGCTGTCGACGACCTGGACGACCGTGAAGAACAACTTCCTCGGAGCGATCGTCGTCACGAAGTGAGACGGAGCCACCTCGAGTGGCGCAAGAACGCCCGCCTCTCGACGAGTGGCGGGCGATTCTGCGCCACTCGGCGGGACTGGTGGCGTGGGCGGCTCAGAGGCCGAGCTGGGCCTTGACCTGCGCGACGGACGGGTTCGTCAGCGCCGTGCCGTCGGCGAAGACCAGCGTCGGCACGGTCTGGTTGCCGCCGTTGGCCTGCTCGACGATCTGGGCGGCGTCGGGCTGCTGCTCGATGTCGACCTCGTCGAACTCGATGCCCTCGCGCTTGAGCTGGGACTTCAGGCGGTGGCAGTACCCGCACCACGGGGTGCTGTACATCGTGAAGGTTCCGCTGGCTGACTCGGTCATGGACTGTCGCTCCCTCGCACTACGCTGTCGTGGGGCCGTCGATCGCGCGAATCGTCGATCGGACGGCACACCACCATCAACCTCCAGCCTGCCACCCGCATTCCCACGATCGGAGACCATGGCCCTCCCCGAACGCCTCGACGCCGACGCCCTCCTGGACGGACTCGACCCCGAGCAGCGCGAGGTCGCCACCACGCTGCGCGGCCCGGTGTGCGTCATCGCCGGCGCCGGCACGGGCAAGACGCGGGCCATCACGCACCGCATCGCCTACGGCACGGCGACGGGCGTCTACAAGCCCATGGAGGTCCTGGCGGTCACGTTCACGGTCAAGGCGGCCGGCGAGATGCGCGAGCGGCTGCGCACGCTCGGCGCCCACGGCGTGCAGGCCCGCACGTTCCACTCCGCGGCGCTGCGCCAGGCGCGGTACTTCTGGCCGCGGGTCTACGGCACCGACTTCCCCCAGATCCTCGAGTCGAAGTTCGCCTTCGTGGCCGAGGCCGCCCGGCAGGTGGGCGTCCGCGCCGACCAGGCCACGCTGCGCGACCTCGCGGCCGAGGTCGAGTGGGCCAAGGTCTCCAACGTCCGCCCCGACGACTACGGCGCCGAGGCGGTACGCCGCCAGCGCACGGTCGGCGACATCGACCCGGGCGAGGTGGGCGCCATCCTGCGCTCGTACGAGCAGGTCAAGCGCGACCGCGGCCGGATCGACATGGAGGACATCCTGTTGATCACCGCCGCCATCCTCGCCGACGAGCCGGCGATCGCGGCCGAGGTGCGGCGCCAGTACAAGTGGTTCGTCGTCGACGAGTTCCAGGACGTCAACCCGCTGCAGTCCACGCTGCTCGACCTGTGGCTGGGCGGGCGCGACGAGGTCTGCGTCGTCGGCGACCCCCGCCAGACGATCTACACGTTCGCCGGCGCCTCGGCCACGATCCTGGGCGACTTCACCACGCGCCGGTTCCCCGACGCGCCGCGGATCGAGCTGGTCCGCAACTACCGCTCCAGCCCGCAGATCGTCGCGGCCGCCAACGAGGTGTTCGCCGGGCGCGGCCCCTCGGTCACGCTCGGGGTGCGGCTGCAGTCGCAGAACTCGCCCGGCCCGGCCGTCGACTACCGGCCGTTCGCCGACGAGCCGGCCGAGGCCGACGCGATCGCCGACCGGATCGTGGCGCTGCACCGCCAGGGCGTGCCCTACCGCGAGATGGCGGTCCTCTACCGGATCAACGCCCAGTCCGAGGTCTACGAGGAGGCGCTGGGTCGCCTGCAGATCCCGTACTCGATGCGTGGCGGCACGGGCTTCTTCCAGCGCCCCGAGGTGCGCCAGGCCGTCACGCTGCTGCGCGGGTCCGCCCGCGCGGGCGAGGGGTCGGGCTCGCTGGCCGACGACGTGCGTGCCGTGCTCGCCGCCATGGACTTCTCCGAGACCCCGCCCGAGGGGCGCGGCGCCGTGCGCGACCGGTGGGAGTCGCTGATGGCCATCCACACGATGGCCATCGATCTCGCGCAGGAGCAGCCCGAGGCCGATCTCGCGGCGCTCGTCGCCGACCTCGACCGCCGCGCCGACCAGGCGCACGCGCCGTCCACCGACGGGGTCACCATGTCCACCTTCCACGCGGCCAAGGGCCTGGAGTGGGACGCCGTCTTCGTCGCCGGTGCGCAGGAGGGCACGCTGCCCTACGTCGCCACGATGGACGACCCCGCGGCCGTCGAGGAGGAGCGCCGGCTGTTCTACGTCGGCATCACCCGCGCCCGCCGTCACCTCATGGTGTCGTGGTCGGCCGCGCGCAAGGCCGGGGGACAGGCGCGGCGCAAGCCCAGCCGGTTCCTCGACCGACTGCTGCCCGAGTCGGTCCAGGTCTCGCGCGCGCCGAAGCGCAAGGTGCGGCTGCCCCAACCCGACCTCGACTACGACGAGGCCCTGTTCGAGCGCCTGCGCGCGTGGCGCAAGGAGGTCTCGCAGGAGGAGAGCAAGCCCGCCTTCACCGTCTTCAACGACGCGACGCTCAAGGCGATCGCCGCGGTGCGGCCCTCCAGCGGCGACCAGCTGCTGCAGATCTCGGGCGTCGGTCAGTCGAAGCTGGAGAAGTACGGCGAGGGCGTGCTCGGGATCGTCGCCGACGCCTGAGTGCTCAGGCCGGGTCGTCGAAGCCGGGCAGGGAGTCCGCCACGATCTGGCGGAAGCGCGCCGTGGCACCCAGCTGGCACAGCACGCCGACCCCGCCGGCCCAGACGCGGTGGATCAGCAGGTAGCTCGGCGGCACGGTGAGCTTCAGCGCGGTGCCCATGCCCTCGGCTCCGGGCGCGGCGAGCCGCTGGCCCTGGCGCCGCAGCCAGTCGCGATCGAAGCCGAACGACTCGACGGCCACGGGCTCGACGATCGGGGCGAGGTAGCGAGCCAGCACGTCGGGCTCGACCCGGCTGCCGGCGCGGACGAAGCCCTCCGCGCGCAGCCCGTCGGCCACCGTGACGTAGTCGCCGTCGGCCGCGGCTCGCAGCAGGGGGCCCATCGGCGCGGGCAGTCCGTCGGGCAGGCGAGCGACGGCGCCGTAGTCGACCACGCCGAGCCGCCCGTCGGGCAGCACGCGGAAGTTGCCCGGGTGCGGATCGGCGTGCAGCAGGCCGGCGCGCGCGGGACCCTCGAAGAGGAAGCGCACGTAGGTTTCGCCGTAGTGGTCGCGCTCCTCCTGGGTCCCGTTCGCGATGATGTCGGCCAGGGAGCGGTCGCCGGTGAGCCACTCCGAGACGAGCGCGCGCTCGGTGTGCGCCAGCGGCCGGGGAACGACGATGTTCGGGTCGTCGGCGAAGGCGTCGGCGAACTGCGCCTGCGCGTCGGCCTCGAGGGAGTAGTCGAGCTCCTCGGCCACGCGCTCCTGGAGCTCGCGGACGAGGGCCTTGATGTCGACGCCGGGCATCAGCGTGCCCATGAGGCGGGCCAGCCGGCCGATCTGGCGCAGGTCGGAGTTCAGTGCCTCGGCGGCGCCGGGGTACTGGATCTTGACGGCCACCCGGACCGGCTCGGCGCCGCCCTCGGCGATGAACAGGCTGCGGTGCACCTGGCCGATCGACGCCGCGGCGGCGGGAGTCATCTCGAACTCGGGGAAGCGCTCGGGCCAGTCGGCGCCGAACTCGCGGGTCATGACGCGCTTGACGGTGGCCGCGCCCATCGGCGGGGCGGCGTCCTGCAGCTTCGTGAGGGCCTCGCGGTACGGGGCGATGACCTCCTCGGGCAGGGCGGCCTCGAAGATGCTCAGCGCCTGACCGAACTTCATCGCGCCGCCCTTGAGCTGGCCCAGCACGCTGAAGACCTGGTCGGCGGTGCGGCGCTGGACGTCGGTCATGACCGCGGCGGCCGGCGCACCGACCAGGCGGCGACCGATGCCCCAGGTGGTCCGCGCCGCGAACCCGGCCGGAAGGCTCGCCAGGCGTGCCCCGCGGCGCAGCGCGCTGCCGGTGAGGGGGATGTCGCGCGGATCGTCCTGGTCGTCGTCGGCCACGTGGTCAGGATAGTGGCGCGTGCCGCATCGGCCCGGTCATGCGAGCAGGAGTCGACAGGCGCAGTCTGCCGCGAACGGCACGTCCCGCAGGTCGACGTCGGCCGGGCCGGGTCCCACAGAGACGACGTGGCCGACGGTGGGCGGTCGCCGGTCGAGGCGCAGGCAGTCGACCTGGTGGACCACCTCGGCGGCGGCGCGGTAGAGCACGCCGAGCGGCAGTGCCTGCGGCAGCAGCCGCGAGCGCTCGAACTGCGGCAGCAGCGCCGACCACCCCGGGTCGGCGGCGATCACGTGGGCGTCCAGGCAGCCCAGGCAGGGCGTGGCGCCGGGGGCCACCAGCGGCCCGATGCGGACCCGTCGCTCGTCGAGCGTGACGGGGAGGTGGACCACGCCCGCGGCGACGAGGTTCTCGAAGGTCGACCGGGGCGGCTCGCCGCCGGTGAGCAGGATCTCGAGGTCGGGGTCCGTCGGCGGCGGGCCGAACACGTCGAGGAGCAGCGCGGCGAGCGAGGCGGTCGAGCGGTCGTGACGCACGGCGATGCGCGCCGCGGGCGCGGCGGGGGAGGGGGCGATCACGGCGCCGGACACGATCAGCCGGTCGAGCGTGGCACCGAGGTCGTCGGTGAACTCCGGGACGTCGCGGGCGACGAGGGCCGCGAGCCGCGGGAGGTCGAGGGACCCGTCGAGCAGGCGCAGGACGCGCACGAGCCCGGGTCGGTCGCGCACGAGGACGCCCGGACTGGTGCCGACCTGCAGGGTGCGGACGTCGCGGCGCAGCAGCATCGCTCCCGGCAGCAGGCAGGGGCCACGCGCGGCGGCGGGAGCGGGCGGGGCGGGCACCGGCCCATCGTGACTGACCTCAGGCGGCGCGGGGCGCGTGGTCCACAGGCCCGGGCGGGACGGCGGTGGGGGCGGTCACCCGCCCCCACCGCGGTGATTCACGCCTTGCCGAGGATGCGGTTGAGCTTCGTGCCGCACTCGGGGCAGACGCCCTTGGCCATGCGGGTGCCCTTCTCGCTGACCTGGACCTCACCGCTGGTCTCGCGCTTGTCCTTGCACTTCACGCAGTAGAACTCGCCCGTCCATGTCTCCGCCATAACGGCCTCCTTGCCGATGCTGCACCGCCGAATGTGGCGCAGGTCACGCTCAGCCTAGGCGCAAAACCGCTGGGAGCAAGGCTGAAGCCCCGCCCGGCGCGCCTTCCCCTTGCGCGTCGGAAGCAGGGCTTCAACACGGCTCAAGGTAGGGCCTGTCCCCGGCCGGGGTCAATGGCCCGTCCGGAGGTCTGTCCACCGCCTGTGGACAATGTTGGGGACAAGCTTGTGGGCCACGCCGGGTGGGGTGTGAGGATCGGTGTGGACAGTCGGTCGGCCTGCAGGAGGCCGCCGTCGATGCAAGCCCGCTGACCTGCACAAACGTCCCACTTCCCTGTGGATACCGTGGAGCCATGGCCGAGGTCGAGGTGCGACGCAGCGCGCGTCGGAAGCGCACGGTCTCGGCGCGCCGCGAAGGGGGTCGCACGATCGTCATGATCCCGGCCGCCATGTCCGCGCGCGAGGAGCGCCGTGCCGTCGCCGAGATGGTCGCGAAGCTCGATGCCCGAGAGCAGCGCCGCACGGTCACGCGCTCCGACGCGGCACTCATCGAGCGCGCGGCGCGACTGGCCGAGCTCTACGTCCCGGAGGCGCCCGCGCCCGCCTCGGTGCGGTGGGTCACCAACCAGAGCACGCGATGGGGGTCGTGCACGCCCGCCGACCGCACCATCCGGTTGTCGCACCGCTTGCGCGACATGCCCGAGCACGTCGTCGACGCGGTGATCGTGCACGAGCTGGCCCACCTCGTCGTGTCCGGCCACGGCCGCGCCTTCGACGCGATCGTCAGGCGCTTCCGGCGGACGGACGAGGCGATGGGGTTCCTCGAAGGCGTGAGCTGGCAGCAGCGACGAGACTCCTGACCGACGCGTCGGTCGGCTCGGGCAGCGCGTCCAGGGCGAACCACCGGACGTCGTCGGACTCGTCCGAGCACGTGGGCTCGGCGCCGCGCGGCGCGACTGCCACGAACTGCACGTCGAGGTGGTGTCCGCCCTCGTGGCAGCGCACCGGGTGCCGGGAGAGCAGCACCGGGTCGGGGTCGATCGTCAGTCCGTCGATCCCGGTCTCCTCGGTGGCCTCGCGGCGTGCCGCCTCGGCGAGGGACGGATCACCCGGCTCGCAGTGACCGCCGGTCTGGAGCCAGCGATCGAACTTGGGATGCAGGACGAGCGCCACGCGGTCGTGGTCGGCGGACACCACCAGGGCGCTCGCCGTCACGTGGTCGGGGGCGCAGGCGCGCGCGCCGGGCTCGTCGTGCGCCCGGGCGTGGCCGGCGAAGACCTCGCGCAGGACGCCCTGCTCGGCGTCGGGCGGCGACCACGTCGCCAGGACCCGACGGATGTCGTCGGTCAGGCTCACCGGTCGTCGGAGTCGGAGCCGTCGCCGGAGTCGTCCGCGGACAGCAGCTGCTGCAGGGCGGCGTCGAAGTCGGCGTCGCTGAGCTCGCCGGTCTGCCGCTCGCAGAATCCCAGCGGGTCGTCCAGGTCGGCCGAGGTCGGCAGCAGGTCGGGGTGGCTCCACACGCTGTCGCGGGCCTCGGCGCCGCGCTGGTCGCGCAGGGCCGACCACAGGTTGGCGGCGTCCCGCAGGCGGCGGGGCCGCAGCTCGAGGCCCACGAGCGTCGCGAAGGTCTCCTCGGCCGGACCGCCGGTGGCGCGGCGGCGGCGGAACGCCTCGGCCAGGGCGCCGGCGGCGGGCATGACGCCCGCGGTGGCCTGCGCGACGACCTCGTCGACCCAGCCCTCGACGAGCGCGAGCAGCAGCTCCAGCCGCTCCTTGGCGCGCTCCTGCTCGGGGGTCGGCGCGGGATCGAGGAGCCCGCCGGACAGCGCCTCCTGCATGGCCTCGGGGTTCGTCGGGTCGATCGAGCGCATCTGCTCCTCGATGGAGGCGACGTCGATCCGGATCCCGCGGGCGAAGTCCTCGACCGCGCCCAGGACGGCGGCGCGCAGCCAGGCGGCGTGGGCGTAGAGGCGGTGGTGGGCGCTCTCGCGCAGCATCACGTAGAGCAGGACGTCGGCCTGAGTGGCCTCGAGGGAGTCGGCGAGGGCGGCGACGTTGTGCGGCAGCACGGCGGCGCTGTGCTCGGGCCCGAGCGGCAGGCCCACCTCGGTGGAGGAGAGCACCTCGGTGGCGAGCGCCCCGATCGCCGAGCCGAGCTGCTGGCCGAACATCGCGCCACCGGCCTGGTTGAGCATGCCCACCAGCGGGCCGGCCATCGCCTTGGCCTCGGGCGGGAGCGCCTCGCCCATGGAGGCGACGACGTGCTGGGCGACGGGCTCGACCATGACCTGCCACGTGTCCATCGTCTGCTCGACCCAGTCGGCGCGGCTCCAGGCCAGGGCGGACGTCGCGCCGGACGGCAGTCCGGTGACCTTGTCGAGCCACATCTCGGCGAGGCGGGCCGCATCGGCGACGGCGCCGGTCTGGCCGGCGTGGGGGCTGGGATCGTCCCCGGCCGCGGCCACCGCGTGGCGGGCCACGTCGGCGGCGAGCCGGTAGTTGACCGTGCCCTCGTGCGGCTCGAACATCCGCTGCATCTGGGACATCATCTGGCCGAGGTCGAACTGACCCCCGCCCATCTGTCCGAACAAGCCCTCCAGGGGCGTGCCCTTGAAGGGGTTCTGCGGGTCCTCGCGGGGTTCCTCGGCCATGGGCCCAGCCTAGGCGCTGGGGCCCAACCACACGCCCCCGCGGTGGGTGCGTTCGGTTCGCTCCCGCAGGGGTTTCGGCGCTGCCTCTAGGGTGTCGGTGTGTCATCCCCGATGCGCCTGAGCCGGCGCACGCTCACCCTCGCGGTCGGCCTGTCGTTCCTGACCGTGCTGACGTGTCTCGTGGCCTTCCTGCCGGTGCCGTACGTGACGATGCGCCCGGGACCCGTCTTCAACACGCTGGGCGAGCTGGACGGCACGCCGATGCTGACGTTCGGCGACGACGTGCGCACCTACCCGACCGACGGACGACTCGACTTCACGACGGTGTCGGTCACGCGCGCCGAGTCGCGGATGTCGCTGGCGGGCGCGATCGAGGGCTGGCTCGACCCCGAGGTCGCGGTCGTGCCCCACGACTTCATCTACCCCGACCGCCAGACCGACGAGGACAGCAAGGCCGAGGGCGCCGCCGAGCTGGCCAGCTCGCAGGACGCCTCCCGCGCCGCCGCGCTGCGGGCGCTGGGCCGCGAGGTCACCGAGGTGCCCAAGGTGGCCGACGTCGTCGACGGCGGGCCCGCCGAGGGCAAGCTCGAGGTGGGCGACCTCATCGTGGCCGTCGACGGCCGTCGCGTCACGTCGCAGGAGGCCGTCGGCGAGGCCATCAGCGGTCGCAAGCCCGGCACCGACGCCACGATCGGGTACCTCCGCGAGGGCAAGGAGGGTGCCGTCACCATCAGGACCACCTCGATGGGCGACGACCCGTCCAAGGCGCGGGTCGGCATCTCGGTGGGCTCGGGCTTCGAGTTCCCGGTCGAGATCGAGAACCACATCGGCGACCGCGTCGGCGGTCCGAGCGCCGGCGCCATGTTCGCGCTGGCGATCTACGACCAGTTGACGCCCGGGGCGCTCACCGGCGGGCAGAACGTCGCCGGCACGGGAACGATCGATCCCGAGGGCACGGTCGGTGCGATCGGCGGCGTCCGCCAGAAGATGGCCGGAGCCGCGAACGCCGGCGCCGACATCTTCCTCGTGCCGGCGTCCAACTGCGACGAGGCGACGCGGGGCGACGACTTCGGCATGACACTGGTGAAGGTCGAGAAACTCAAGGACGCGATCGATGCCGTGGGCACGCTCGCGAAGAACCCGAAGGAGAAGGTGTCGAGCTGTGGCTGATCCGCGACTGACCGTGACGGGCGACGGCATGGGGGAGGACTCGCCGGTGCGCCAGGCCGCGCTCGAGGTCGAGTCCCACGTGGGCGACGGCGGCTGGGACCAGCCGCCGCGCCTGTTCGCCCTCGTGCTGACCGCCGACCTGCTCGCCGCGCAGCCCGAGCTGGCCGACGAGCTCGGCGACCCCGAGTCGTACACGCCCATCGAGCAGGAGCTGCCGCAGGGCCGCGAGGTCGAGGACCTGCTGCCCGAGATCGGCTGGCCGGGCGAGGTGGCGGGGTGCGCCGTGGTGATGGAGCGGCTCACGCTGCCCGCCGAGGCCGAGGCGCAGCTGCCGGACGACCCGACCGCGGCCGTCGAGTTCGCCGCCGAGCACCCCGACCGCCAGGAGATGCGCATCGTCGCGGCGGTCCTGCGCGACGGTCCGGCCCACGTGGCCGTGCGCCCCCGGGTTCCCGCCGACGCGCCGCTGATCGAGGGCCCCGGCCTCGTGCCGGGACTGGTCGAGCTGCTGACCGAGACCCTCGCCGACGACGCCTGACCCTCGGGGTTCTTCCACACCCCGTAGGCTGGCGCCCACCAGACCCACACTGCCGTGAGCCAGGAGCACCGTGAGCGACATCTTCGGATCGACACCCCCTCGACGCGAGCCTGAGCCGCGTTCCGACCGAGGGCGACGGGTGCTGATCCCGACGATCATCACGCTGGCGCTGCTGCTGGTCGTCGGCTCGCTCTTCGTGAGCCTGTGGACCGAGCGGCTCTGGTACAAGTCGGTCGACTTCGAGGGCGTGTTCACCACCGTCCTGCTCACGCGGATGGGCCTGTTCGTGGCCTTCGCCCTGTTCGGGGCGCTCGTCGTGGGCGTCAACGTGTGGCTCGCGCACCGCAACCGCCCCAACCCGCTCGGCCTGCGTCGTGACGACCCGGCCGCGCGGTACCGCATGGCGATCGCGCCGATCGCCCGCTGGGCGCTGCTCGCCGTGGCGCTGTTCGTGGGCTTCTTCTCCGGCATCATCGGCAGCAGCCGGTGGGAGTCGTTCCAGCTGTGGCGCAACGGCGAGTCGTTCGGCACGAAGGACCCGCACTTCGGCAAGGACGTGGGCTTCTACGTCTTCGACATGCCGTGGCTGCAGTTCCTGGTGTCGTACCTGTTCGCCCTGCTGATCCTCACGGCGATCGCCGTGGCGTTCGTGCACTACGTCTTCGGCGGCATCCGGCTCGGCAACAAGGGCCCCAACTTCAGCCGCGCCGCGCAGATCCAGGTGGCCGTGCTGGTCGGCCTGGCGATGCTCGTGCGCGCGGCCAACTACTGGCTCGACCGCTACGCGATGTCGTACGACACGTCGGGCCTGTTCGACGGCATCACCTACACCGCGGCGAACGCCGAGATCCCGGCCAAGAACATCCTCATGGTCGTCGCGATCCTGTGCGCGCTGATGTTCTTCTCGACGATCTTCCTGGGCTCCTGGACGCTGCCGGCGCTGGGCCTGGGCCTGTGGTTCCTGACCTCGCTGCTGATCGGCGCCGCGTGGCCGGCCATCATGCAGCAGTTCCAGGTCAACCCCTCCGAGCCCGACCGCGAGGGTCCGTACCTGGAGAAGAACATCGAGGGCACCCGCGAGGCGTTCGGGGTGGCCGACGTCGCCACCCAGGACTACTCGGCCAAGACCGAGCTGACGCCCAAGGAGCTCAACGCGTCGGCCGAGGCCCGCGTCAGCACCCGACTGCTCGACCCCACCTTGATCTCGCCCGCGTTCCAGCAGCTGCAGCAGGTCCGCGGCTACTACACGGTGCAGAACACGCTCGACGTCGACCGGTACGCGCTCGGCGACGACCCGCAGCCGCAGGACGTCATCATCGCGGCCCGCGAGGTCGACCTCGACGGCCTGCAGTCCACGCAGCGCACGTGGTCGAACGACCACACGGTCTACACGCACGGCTACGGCGTCATCGCGGCGTACGGCAACCAGCGCGGCTCGCAGGGCGAGCCGGTCTGGGTGGCCAAGGACATCCCGCCCACCGGCGAGCTCGAGTTCGACAAGGCGCCGCGCATCTACTTCGGCGAGAAGTCGCCGAGCTACTCGATCGTGGGTCGCCCCGACGGCGCCAACCCGATCGAGGTCGACACGCCGCGCGGCGGAGGCACCGCCGAGGACGAGGCCCCCGAGGGCGGCGACTCCACCGCCAACACGTACGACGGCAAGGGCGGAGTCGGCATGGGCTCGCTCTTCCGCCAGGCGCTCTACGCGTTCAAGTTCGCCGAGCCGAAGATCGTGCTCTCGGACCGCGTCAACGAGAACTCCAAGATCATCTACGACCGCCACCCGCGCGACCGCGTCCGCAAGGTCGCCCCGTGGCTGACGCTCGACGGCGACACGTACCCGGCCGTCGTCGACGGCAAGGTCGTCTGGATCGTCGACGGCTACACGACCAGCAAGACCTACCCGTACTCGGAGTCGCGCTCGCTGAACACCGCGACGAGCGACACCCTGACCGAGGGCGCCAGCCAGATCGCGCTGCCCACCGACCAGGTCAACTACATGCGCAACTCGGTCAAGGCCGTGGTCGACGCGTATGACGGCACCGTGAAGCTCTACGAGTGGGACACCGAGGACCCGATCCTGAAGACCTGGTCGAAGGTCTTCCCGGACGTCGTCGAGCCCAAGTCGACGATCAGCCCCGAGCTGCTGCAGCACCTGCGCTACCCGGTCGACCTGTTCAAGGTCCAGCGCGACGTGCTCAGCCGCTACCACGTGACGAACGCGCAGACGTTCTACGAGGACGGCGAGCGCTGGAAGATCCCCGAGGACCCGTCCGCGTCGGGCAGCACGAAGCAGCCTCCGTACTACCTGTCGACGAGTCGACCGGGCGACGAGACGCCGAAGTTCAGCCTGACGAGCATCTACCTGCCGAACAACCGGCAGAACCTCGCGGCGTTCATGAGCGTCAACTCCGAGGCGTCCGACACCGAGAACTACGGCAAGCTCCAGGTGCTCGAGCTGCCCAGTGACACGCGGGTCGGTGGCCCGAACCAGATCGCCGCGCAGTTCGAGTCCGACGCCGGCGTCCGTGCCGCGCTGCTGCAGTACGAGCAGTCGCAGAACACGCGGATCCTGCGCGGCAACCTGCTGACCCTGCCGGTCGGCGGCGCGATGCTCTACGTCCAGCCGATCTACATCCAGCGCGTGGGCGAGGGCTCCTACCCGGTGCTCCAGCTGATCACGGCGACGTTCGGTGACGGCGTCGGCGTGGGCCAGACGCTCGACGAGGCGCTGCGGGTCGCCCTCGGCCTGGAGGAGGGCAGCGCTCCGGCTGCCGACGACGAGCCGGCGCCCGAGCCCGGAGCCGGCGGTGGTGGCGGTGAGGCGAAGACGGCCGAGCAGTACCTGGCTGACGCGTCGCGGTACTACGACCAGGCCCAGGCCGCCCTCGAGGACGGCAACCTGGCCACGTACCAGGCACGCATCGACGACATGGCCGCCGCGCTCGAGGCGGCGCAGCGGGCGCTCGAGAAGTAGGCCGCGCCGGCGTCAGTCGGTGGGGGAGTCGGTGACGTCGGCGACGGTCGCGTCCAGGGCGGCGATGACGTCCCGGGCCTCGACCGTCACGGCGACGCCGTGGGCGCCGGCACCGAGCGAGATGGTGCCGGTGACCTGCTCGTCGGCGACCACGGGCCACGGGTGCGACGAGCCGAACGGCGTGATCGTGCCGCGCTCGTAGCCCGTGGCGGCGAAGGCGTCCTCCGGCGGTGGCATCGAGAGCCGCGAGACGCCCAGCAGGCCGCGCAGCTTGGGCCAGCTGATCTGGCGGTCGCCGGGCACGAGCACGAACAGGTGGTCGTCGTCGGCCCGTCGCACGACGAGCGTCTTCACGATGCGGTCGGGGTCGACGCCGCGCAGGGCGGCCGCCTCGGCCAGCGAACCGACGTGGCCGTGCCGCGTGACGCGGTAGGGGACGCCGGCCGCCTCCAGGGCGGCGATGGCTCGTTCCTCGCTCATGATCCTCCTCAGAACACCTGGCGCAGGTTCGCCCTGGCCAGGTCGACCAGCTCGTCGCCGCGTCCGGACATGACGGTGCGGAGCGCGTAGAGGGTGAAGCCCTTGACCTGCTCGGCCTTGACCGACGGCGGGACGGTGATCTCCTGCCGCTCGGTGATGACGTTGACCAGGGCGGGCCCGTCGTGCGCGAACGCCTCGGCCAGTGCGGGCTCGAGGTCGGCCGAGTGGTCGACGCGCAGGCCCAGCAGGCCGATCGAGCGGGCGACCTCGGCGAAGTCGGGATTGGCCAGCTCGGTGCCCCAGTTGACGAAGCCGGCGGCCTTCATCTCGAGCTCGACGAAGTTCAGCGAGCTGTTCTCGAAGACCACGATCTTCACGGGCAGGCGCTGCTGCACGAGGGTGATGAGCTCGCCGAGCATCATCGTCAGGCCACCGTCGCCGGACATCGCGATCACCTGGCGGCCCGGGTGGGCGGCCTGCACGCCGATGGCCTGGGGGAGGGCGTTGGCCATGGACCCGTGCGAGAACGACCCGACGATGCGGCGCCGGCCGTTCATTGTCAGGTAGCGCGCGGCCCACATGACGGGCGACCCGACGTCGGGCAGGAACACCGCGTCGTCGGCGGCCAGGCGGTCGATCGCCCGGGCCACGTACTGCGGGTGCTGGGCGCGTCCCTCCTTCACCGGCTCGTCGAGGTCGTCGAGCTTCTCGCGGGTCCTGGCGTAGTGCTCGACGGCGTCGTCGAGGTGGCGGCGGTCCTTCGTGCGGTCGACCAGCGGCAGCAGGGCCTCGGCGGTGTCCTTGACGGTGCCGACGAGGCCGAGGTCGAGGGCCACGCGCCGACCCAGCTGCTCGCCGCGCACGTCGACCTGCACGATCGTCGCCTTCGGCGGGAAGAAGTCGGGGTAGGGGAAGTCGGTGCCGAGCATCAGCAGGGCGTCGCAGGACTCGATCGCGCGGTAGCCGGACGCGAACCCGAGCAGGCCGGTCATGCCGACGTCGTACGGGTTGTCCCACTCCAGGTGCTCCTTGCCGCGCATCGCGTGCACGACGGGGGCGCCGAGGTGCTCGGCCAGGGCGACCACCTCGTCGTGAGCGCCCGCGCACCCCGCGCCGGCGAGGATCGTGACCTTGCCGGCCGCGTCCAGCAGCTCGGCGGCGCGGCGCAGCTCGTCGACCGACGGCAGCACCCGCGGCTCCGCGGGGCGCACGGTCGTGACGGTCTCGTCATCGGCGTCCATCAGCGCGATGTCGCCCGGCACGACGAGCACGGCCACGCCCCGCTGCTCGATGGCCGCACGCAGGGCGATCCGCAGCATCCGCGGCATCTGGGAGGCGCTGGAGACGTGCTCGGCGAAGACGCTGCACTCGCGGAAGAGCTCCTGCGGGTGGGTCTCCTGGAAGTAGCCGGTGCCGATCTCGGACGTGGGGATGTGCGCGGCGATCGCCAGCACCGGGACCCGCGAGCGGTTCGCGTCGAACAGCCCGTTGATCAGGTGCAGGTTGCCCGGGCCGGCACTGCCCGCGCACACGGCCAGGCGGCCGGTCGTGGCGGCTTCGCCCGCGGCGGCGAAGGCGGCGGCCTCCTCGTGGCGGACCTGGACCCACTCGATCTCGGAGGTGCGCAGCGCGTCGGTGAAGCCGTTCAGCGAGTCGCCGGGGATGCCGTAGACGCGCTCCACCCCGTTCGCCTCCAGGGTTTGAACGATGTTCTGCGCGATGGTCGCCATGGGTTCGACGCTAGGCGGGGTGGGCCGCCACCGCACGGGAGAGCGCCCGGCGGGTGGCCACGACCCCCGGGGACTGCGCCGACGCGCGCCGCGCGGAGGTGAAGATCGTCCGGCGAGGCCGTCCTTCGAGGTCGTGCAGGGCGACCGGCGGCTCGCGGTTGAGCCACAGCAGGTCGGGCAGCAGGGCGACGGCGTGACCGGACTCGATCAGGCTCACCTGCGCCTGCAGGTCGGCGGTCTCGTAGCGGACGTCCGGCTCGAAGCCGGCGAGCCGGCAGGCCTGCTCGGCGAAGTGCCTCGACGCGACCCCCGGCGGCTCCATCACCCACGGCGCGTCGGCGGCCTGCGCGATGGTGGTGATCTCGCGGAGCGGCGAGCCGGACGGGGGCACCGCCAGCCGGACCTCGTCGGTCGTGAGGTCGACGGCGTCGAGCTCGGCGTGCCAGGGTGGGCTGTGCCCGGGGTACTTCTCGGCGATGACGAGGTCGAACTCGCGGGCCCACGTCTCGTGCAGCGCCGACTCGGGCTCGCGCTGGGTCATGGTGACGCGCAGGCGCGGGTGCTCGGCCTCGAGGATCGAGAGGGTCGTGGGCATGAGGGCCAGGGCCGCCGACTGGAACACGGCCAGCCGGAACGTGCCGGTGGCCTCGGCGAGGGAAGCGGCCAGGTCGGACTCGGCCTGCTCGAGTCGCTCGAGGACGGCGGAGGTGTGCTCGACGAGGATCTCGGCCTGGGGAGTCAGCTGGACGCGGCGGCCGACCTTGCGCAGCAGCTGGACGCCCACCTCCTGCTCGAGGAGGGAGAGCTGCTGCGAGACCGACGACGGACTCTGGTGCAGCGCGGCCGCCACGCTGGCGAGCGTGCCGCGGAGCTGGAGCTCGCGCAGGAGGCGGAGTCGTCGGACGTCGAGCACGGATCGTTCACCTCACCTGATCGTTATCGGTCACGAAAGATCGCTTTACCTTAACCAGTCACGCGGGTCAGACTGGCGGGGAACGCGAATCCGCTCTCGGAAGGCACGCCCGTGACCCAGCACGTGACCCACGACTCGGTGGTGCCTCCCGCGGGCGACCTGGGGGAGGAGTCGGTGGCCCTGGTGCGCCACTGGCTGGCCGAGTCCGCGAAGGTGCCGGCCGACCGGGCCGGCGCCCAGCTCGCCGCGTTGCTCAAGGACCCGAAGGGCCTGGACTTCACCGTCGGCTTCATCGACGGGGTGATCCGGCCCGAGGACCCGGTGATCGCCGCCCGGAACTTCGCCCTGCTGGCCCGGGACGTCCCGGCGTTCCTGCCCTGGCACCTGCGCCAGGCGGTCCGGGTCGGTGCGCTGGCCGGACGCCGCGCTCCACGCCTGGTGATCCCCGTGGTGCGGCGCGCCCTGCGCTCGCTCGTCGGGCACCTGGTCGTCGACGCCCGTCCGGCGCAGCTCGGCCGGGGGATCGCGAAGATCCGGCGCGAGGGCGTGCGACTGAACATCAACCTGCTCGGTGAGGCGGTGCTCGGCGAGCGGGAGGCGTCGCGCCGGCTGCAGGGCACGCACGACCTGCTGGCGCGGGACGACGTCGACTACGTGTCGGTCAAGGTCTCGGCGATCGTGCCGCCCCACTCGCGGTGGGCCTTCGACGAGGCGGTCGAGCACGTCGCCGAGAACCTGCTGCCGCTGTACGAGCAGGCGGCCGCGGCGGCCACGCCGAAGTTCATCAACCTCGACATGGAGGAGTACCACGACCTCGACCTGACTCTCGCAGTCTTCACCCGGATCCTCGACACGCCGGGCCTAGAGCAGCTCGAGTCCGGGATCGTGCTGCAGGCGTACCTGCCCGATGCGATGGCCGCGATGATCCACCTGCAGGAGTGGGCGGCCGCGCGGCGGTCGCGCGGCGGGGCCGGCATCAAGGTGCGCGTGGTCAAGGGTGCGAACCTGCCGATGGAGCGGGTCGACGCCGAGGTGCACGGCTGGCCGCTGGCGACGTGGTCGACCAAGCAGGAGACGGACGCCCACTACAAGCGGGTGCTGGACCACGCGCTGCACCCGGAGCGGGTCGCGAACGTGCGCATCGGCGTGGCGGGCCACAACCTCTTCGACCTCGCCCACGCGTGGCTGCTGGCCGGGCAACGGGGCGTCCGGGAGGGCGTCGACTTCGAGATGCTGCTGGGCATGGCGCAGAGCCAGGCCGACGTCGTGCGTCGCGAGGTGGGCAACCTGCTGCTCTACACGCCCGTCGTGGACCCGCAGGACTTCGACGTGGCGATCGCCTACCTGATCCGGCGGCTCGAGGAGGGCGCGAGCCACGACAACTTCATGTCGGCCGTCTTCGAGCTCAACGACAACGACGAGCTGTTCGAGCGGGAGAGGGACAGGTTCCTGGCGTCCCTGGCCGAGGTCGACGACTCCGTGCCCGCACCGCACCGTACGCAGGACCGGTCGGCACCGGTGGAGGCCATTCCCAGCGGAACGGCCTTCGCCAACACGCCCGACACCGACCCCTCGTTGGCGCCGAACCGGGCGTGGGCGCGCGCCATCCTGGAGCGCGTGCCGGCGTCGACCCTCGGCGCCGACCTCGTGGAGGAGCACACCCTGCGCGACGCGGAGGCGCTCGAGTCGGTCGTCTCCGGTGCGGTGGCGGCGGGTGAGGCGTGGGGACGCCGGTCCGGGGCCGAGCGTGCCGAGGTCCTCGAGCGTGCCGCGCATCGCCTGGAGCAACGCCGGGCCGACCTGCTCGAGGTCATGGCGTCGGAGGCCGGCAAGACCCTCGACCAGGGCGACCCCGAGGTGTCCGAGGCGATCGACTTCGCGCGCTACTACGCGCAGTCCGCGCGGGAGCTCGATGCGGTCGACGGTGCCACGTTCGTGCCGTCGCGCCTCACCGTGGTGACGCCGCCGTGGAACTTCCCGGTCGCGATTCCGGCCGGTTCGACACTCGCGGCGCTGGCCGCGGGCTCGGCGGTCGTGATCAAGCCGGCGCCCCAGGCCGCGCGCTGCGGCTCGGTCATGGTCGAGGCGCTGTGGGAGGCCGGCGTGCCGCGCGAGGTGCTGCGTCTCGTGCACGTCGACGAGTCCGACCTCGGCCGGCGCCTCGTCTCCGACCCGCGGGTCGACCGGCTCATCCTGACCGGCGCCTACGAGACCGCCAAGCTGTTCCGGACGTTCCGGCCGGACCTGCCGCTGCTGGCCGAGACGAGCGGCAAGAACGCGATCGTCGTGACGCCCTCGGCGGACTTCGACCTCGCCGCCAAGGACATCGCCGCGTCCGCGTTCGGGCACGCGGGCCAGAAGTGCTCGGCGGCGTCGCTGGTGATCCTCGTCGGGTCCGTCGCGGAGTCGACCCGCTTCCGCGAGCAGTTGGTCGATGCCGTGACGTCACTGACCGTCGGCTGGCCGCAGGACCCCGAGACGCAGATGGGTCCGCTCATCGAGCCGGCCGCGGGCAAGCTGCTCAAGGGGCTGACGAAGTTGAGCAAGGGTGAGGAGTGGCTCGTCGAGCCCCGCCGGCTCGACGAGGAGGGGCGGCTCTGGACCCCGGGGATCCGGACCGGCGTGAAGGGCGGATCGCGCACGCACCTCAAGGAGTACTTCGGTCCGGTGCTGGGCATCATGACGGCGGACTCGCTCGAGGGCGCGATCGAGCTGCAGAACGCCGTGGACTACGGACTGACCGCCGGGCTGCACTCGCTCGACCCGGAGGAGATCGAGCTCTGGCTCGACCGGGTGGAGGCGGGCAACCTGTACGTCAACCGGGGCACGACGGGCGCGATCGTGCGGCGCCAGCCGTTCGGCGGCTGGAAGAAGTCGTCGATCGGGCCCGGCACGAAGGCCGGTGGACCGCACTACCTGTTCGGACTGGGGGAGTGGGCGCCGGCGCCTGCGACCGCGGGTGCGGACCTCGGCGAGAGCGCCACGATGCTCCTGCAGGCGGCGCGTGACGCTGAGCTGCCGGCGGCCGACCTCGCGTTCCTGGAGCGCGCGTTCGCCAGCGACGCCCTGGCCTGGCGCGACGAGTTCGGTGTCGTCACGGACGTCTCGGGCCTGGCGGCCGAGCGGAACATCCTGCGCTACGTGCCCGTCCCCCTGGTCGGGATCCGCCTGGCGGAGGACGCGCGGCTGGTGGACGGTCTGCGGGTCATCGGGGCCGGCCTGTTGTCGGGGGCGCGGCTGATCGTGTGGTCGGCCTTCGAGCTGCCGAGGACGGTCACCGATGTGATCCAGCGGCACGGTGCCTCGTGGATGATCATGGACGAGGCGCCGTGGACGGCGGTGGCCCCGAGCTACCTCGACTCCCGGCTCCGGCTCGTCGGTGGCAGCCGCTCGGCGCTGGAGGAGCAGAACGGTGGCGACCCGAAGCTGGCGGTCCATGCGCACGGAGTCACCGAGTCGGGCCGCGTGGAGCTGCTGCCGTTCCTGCGAGAACAGGCGATCAGCATCACCGCGCATCGCTTCGGCACGCCGAACCACCTCACCGACGCGCTGCTCTGAGCGGCCCCGTGGTCGGGAACACACCCACCCCGATTTGGGCTCGCAGTAACCCTCCGGTAATGTTGTCTGAGCAACGCGGGGTGGAGCAGTTCGGTAGCTCGCTGGGCTCATAACCCAGAGGTCGCAGGTTCAAATCCTGCCCCCGCTACAAAGTTCAGGCTCGGAATCTACGGATTCCGAGCCTGAAAGCATTTAGAGACTTGATTCTCGTACCACTTACGGCTGAGTTATCCGGACCAACCACGTCCCCGCTTCGCGTCGTAGTCGTCGGCCTTTGCTGAGCGCGTGACGCTGACGGCCCGCTGGTCGGTTGTCGCCATGACTGACCTCACTACCACCACCGCCCGCGACCTCCTGCCCGAGTGGCGCCTCGCGCTCACCTCCGAGCGCAAGAGCCCCAAGACGATCGCCCTCTACCTCGACGCCGTCGGCCGCTACCTGACCTGGACCGAGACCCAGGACCTGCCGCCGATGCGACGCACCAGCCTGCAGACCTGGATCACGACCATGCTGGCTGCCGGTCGGTCGCCCAGCACGGCGCGGATCCGGCAACAGGCCGTGCGCCGCTACGCTGCCTGGCTTCTCGCAGTCGGGCACCTGGATGGTGCCCCGTTCCAGGGCATGACCTCGCCCAAGCTGGACCAGCCCGTGGTCGACCCGCTCACTGTCGCGCAGGTCCGCGCGCTCCTGCAGACCTGCCAGCCGGAGGCCGCCGACGTTCCCGCGACGGCGCGTCCGCTACGGCACGCCCGCGACGAGGCAATCATCCGGCTGATGGCCGAGACCGGGATCCGGCTCAGCGAGGTCATCGCCCTCACCGCGGGCGACCTCGACCTCGCGACTGGCCTCGTCACGATCCGGCGCGGCAAGGGCGGCCGCGGCCGCGTCATCCCCATCGGCCAGGCCACAGCTACCGCGATCCGCACCTACCTCGCCGTTCGCACCACCCAGCCCCATGCCGATCGCGAAGAACTCTGGCTCGGCGAACGTCGCTGCGGGCTCGCCGCCGACGCCCTCTACCGCTCCCTGCGCCGACGCGCCGAACGAGCCGGCATCACCGGGTTCCGACCCCACCGACTCCGCCACACCGCGGCCCACCGCTGGCTGGCCGCCGGCGGCTCCGAGTCCGGCCTGATGGCCATGGCCGGCTGGACCCGCGTCGAGATGCTCATCCGCTACACCCGCGCCAACGCCAGCGAACGCGCCGCCGCCGAAGCCCGGCGTCTCGACCTCGGGAACCTGTGAACGCGTTGGAGCCTCGGGAGAGCGGAAGAAGACCCACCCGAAGATTGAAACGCTCCGTTTGCTTCGAGTATTGCGAATTCGTGCCCGCCTCGAGAAAAGAAGCACCATGACCGCATTGACCACTCGTCCCGTCCAACCCCGGCAGCGCCGCCGTCGCGCCGCGCCGCACGTCAAGGACGACCTCGCCACCCACCCCGACAGCGTCATCCGACTCCTCCCGGCCGCGACCCCAAGGAGACGCTTGTTGTGCTGGCGCAGTCGAGCTCGCCACCCAGCAGGCCGCAGAGCTCCTCAACGTCAGCCGGCCCTGCCTCATCGGTCTGCTCGCCGCCGGCGACCACGAGTACCGCAAGGTCGGCAAGCACCGCCGGATCAAGGCCAGCCCCTGATGGTCTACATGGCCGTGATGAACAGGGGCCGCCCCGCGACGCCGCCGACGGACTGACCAGGAGAAGGGCGTGCTTGACGGTGCTGTTCGTCGTCCTCTGCGACGCAGACGTGCTCTACCCGAGCATCTCCGGGACTCGCTGATGGGCATTGGCCGAGACGGGCTCGTCCAGGCGGAGGGGATGGACTAGATCCTCGACCAGGTCTTCCCGACCTCGTCGCGAGCCGACCCGGCCTCGACCCGCAGAAGCGTGCCCGTACGCGTGAGCTCATGAACCGTGCCGTCCGTGACTGCTTGGTATCTGTCGGTGCCCATGCCTTCTTAGCTGCCGCTTCGCATCCGGATTGCCAGCCGCCGGTTCCACCAGCCCGGCTGGGCGGCCGCTTGCGCCAGCAGACGGTCGTACTCGCGCGGTGTCAGCCAGCGCAGTGCCGGTACGGCGACGAGGCCGGCCGCGAGCGCCCACGGCCAGGCGCTGAGGTTCTCGACCAGTCCGCCCACGACGGCCACGGCCGACACCTGGAGCACCATGTTGTAGGGAACGATCAACACGCCCTCGATCCCCTCGCACTCCACCAGCCAGGGGAGTCCGTGCCAGGTCGCCCGCGGCCAGCTCGCATAGTGCGAGATCACCGCGGCCGCGAACAGCCCGTTCGCGGCCGCGAACCTACGGTCTCCGCGCGGGCCAGGGAGACGACCGGCGGTCCGGTAGGCGCCGGCGGTCGCCAGGGCGTACCCCGCGACGGCGGGCCGCACGCCGATCCGCGGGGCACCCGGCACCCCGACCCCGACGGCTAGCTCGTAGCCGAGGTGGCTGGCCACGGCGACTATCCCGAGCCGGGTCCAGCGACGGTAGGGCATGCGTCTCAGGGTACCCGCGCGGCTACTGGTCAGCGGACGTCCTCGGACCGGGACAGGAGTCCGCACTCGCGCGTGTGCGGACCGGCGGAGTGGTCGACCAGACCGTGACGAAACGGCGGCGAAGTTGACGTTCGCACAGGGTCGTGACCACAGCATTCCCGGAGCGTCTCGACGGCATGCCGCAGCCCTCGATGACCGTGCCCTCCCAGTCTTGGAGGTCGCCGTAGGTGCTTGGCTCGGCTCTGCGGTGGACGACCCGTGCCAGGAGCCAGCGGAGCGTCTGCGACGTCCTCGGTGTCGAGGACACGGTGCGGGTCGATCGCGGATCGTCTCGTATGTCGTCCGTTCCGCGTTGGGCGTCTACTGCATGGGCAGCGAGATGTAGCCCCGGATCGGGCCGGAGTGGAGCCTGACGGCCGCGTCGAGGTCGACGTCCCAGTCAGGACGGCGAGTCAGCAGTGTCTGGAGAGCGATGCGTGCTTCGAGGCGGGCCAAGGATGCGCCGAGGCAGAAGTGGATGCCGCGTCCGAAGGCAACCTGTCGTTCGGGGTGCCGGTTGACGTCGAAGCGGTCTGCGTGGGGAAAGGCGTGATCGTCGCGGTTGGCCGAACCGAAGAGAAGCAGCACCGTGTCACCGGTCTGCATGCTTTCCCCGTGCAGCTCCACCGGCGCGGTGAGGGTTCGCGCGAGGCCCTGGACGGGTGAGTCGAAGCGAAGTAGTTCCTCGACCGCGGCCGGCACGAGTTCTGGGTCGTCCGCCAGCTGCTGTCGGACATCGGGGTGCTGGGCGAGCACCACGGCGCTGTTGGAGAGTAGGTTGGTGGTGGTCTCGTGCCCGGCGACGAGCAGCAGTAGGCAGAACCCGAGCAGCTCTTCTTCGCTGAGGTACTCGCCGTCGACTTCGGCCTGGACGAGTGCCGTCATGAGGTCGTCTTGAGGGTGCGCGCGTCGCTCGGCGAGGAAGGCTGTGAAGTACTCGTAGAGCGCGGCGGCGGCATCCAGCCCGGCGCCGAACTCTCCTCGGACAGGATTCGACTGGATCAGCGTGGTGGACCATGCCCGGAACTGATCACGGTCGTCACGCGGAACGCCGAGCATGTCCGCGATGACGATGGCGGGAAGCGGGCCGGCGAACCCGGAGACGAACTCCCAATTGCCTGCCTCCGGAGTTTGGTCGAGGAGGTCCTTGACCAAGGTCTCGATGTGCGGCTCGAGCGCTGCGATGCGACGCGGGGTGAAGGCTCGACTGACGATCTGGCGCAGCTGGGTGTGCCGGGGTGGATCGCTCATGATGAGCATCGGCAGGAACAGTTCCGTCATGTCGACCCCGGGTGGGGTTGGGAAGATGCCCGACGCTGAGGAGTACGTCGCCGGGTCGGCCAGGGCGGCGGAGACGTCGTCGTACCGGCTGAGTACCCACGAGTTGGCCTCGCGCGACCAGTGGGCCGGGGAGTTGGCCCGCAGCTCTCGGTAGACGGGATAGGGGTCAGCTATCACCTCGGCGTCGAACGGGCTGTAGGTCAGTGGCTGATCGCTCATCGAACATCTCCTTCGCGGTCGCTCCTTCATCCGCAGCCCTCGGCTGTGATCGATGTCGAGTACGGACAGTGGGCGGGGGCGACGACCGTGCCGCCCACCGACCGTCGCTCGGTGGGCCGCGTCATCTTCTGAACTCTTGGTTTGTACTGTGAGTACAACATACGATGTCGCATAGGTCGAGACCCGCGACCTCACCGAGATCGACGGCACCCGAACGGAGACGTGTGGGATGAGGAAGCTTCCGGCGAAGTTGGCCAGTCAGCTCTACGGGGCGGCGGAGCTGATCGCGGAGCGCGGTCTGGACGGCACCAAGATCGAAGACATCGCCGAAGCCACGGGCATCCCCAAGGCCACGATCTACTACCACCTCGACGGCAAGAATGCCGTGCTGGAGTTTCTCCTCGGCGACCTGTTGGACATGATCGCCGGAGCCGTCGGTGTTGCGGTCACGAGTGAGGAGAACGCGCGGACCCGACTCGAGGCGGCTGTGCTGGCGCAGCTGGGCGTGATGCTCGAGCACCCGTCCTTGTGCCGGGCACTGGTCGGCGACCTCGGACGCGCGACCCGGCTGCCCGAGTTGGCGGCGGCACTGCGGACTGCCTTCTACGAACCGATCGAGCAACTATTGGCTGACGGTGTCTCCGACGGGTCCCTGCGCCAGGTCGCCGACCCGGCAGCCGTGGCCTTGAGCGTCTTCGGTGCCATCACCGTCGCTGGCCTCAGCGCGGCCGTCGAGGGGCCCTCCGCCGACCCGTCCGCCGACGCAGCACGGTTCTCCGCCGCGATCACCGAGCTGGTCCTCGACGGTCTCGCGACACCTGGCAGTCGCGACCAGCGGCGGGGTGACCCGCTGTGAGCAGCATGGAGGAGCTCCTCGCCAGCTGGAACGAGAAGTTCCGGCTGCACGCTGATGGTGCTCAACTTCCCCCGCACCACACCCTCTGCCTCGCCTGTGGACCCGACAACCCGCACGGCCACCACCTCACCGTCAATCGTCGAGGAGAGGAGGTGCACGCGACCCACGTCTTCGATGAACGTCACGTGGGCGCACCCGGGATCGCCCACGGCGGTGCCGTAGCAACCGTTTTCGACGACCTCTTCGGGTTCCTGCTCTACCTCACGGGCGGTCCTGCGGTGACCCGGAAGCTCGAGGTGCTCTACGACTCACCGGTCATCCTCGGCACTACCTACGACCTCGCCGCCAGGGTCACCCGCACAGAAGGGCGCAAACTCTTCATGGAAGCCGACATGAAGCAGCTCGGAGGGTCACGTGTCGCCTCCGCCTCGGCCCTCTTCCTTTCTGTGGACGTGACCCACTTCAACCAGGGCTTGCCAATCTGACGCAGACAGTCCGGCGCCGTTCTTCCGGACCAGAGGGTTCCGAGCCGCGCTCGTGGGGGCCGCTCGATCCCGCCGCGCAAGTGCACCTTCTGGGCGCCACGCACCAACAACGTCAGCTCCTGCTCGATTGTCTCCACCGAGACCAGCTCGCCCTCCGCTTTTTGTTGCATGTAGCACCCATACCGCTAGCCGAGGGGGAATCCTGCTCTGTCTCTTGCGCCATAGCCGGGGACGCCTGCGCAGGCGCCGCGACCCACGGGTGGCGGTGGGCAGGCTGCAAGCCGACGCGGGTCGAAGATAGGGCCGAGTGTCCGCGGGCAGACGGACGCCGTGTCAGGAGATGTTGCCGACCAGGTAGCGCTGCAACGTAGGAGCAAACGCGGCCACCAGCTCGTCTTGGCTTGCCGAGGTCAGATCTTCGAGTCCGACGACGTGGCGAGCCACGGCAATGCCCAGGATCTGCGACATGACGAGCACGGCGCGCAATGGTGCCTGCCCGGCTCCGAGCTGGGACACGATCGGTTCCAGCACCCCCGTCGTGAACTTGTCCCGAATCATGCGGGCAGTGTCGGCTTCGACCCCGGCGGTGCGGATGATTGCGAGGATACGCTGCCGCCGGCCTGCTTCATCGAGGGCTTCGATCAGGCACCTGGCTAGGCGCTCGCCGACGTCCCTGGAGTCGCCGTCGAGGAGCTGAGCCCTCAACGCGGCCGAATCGAAAGAGAGGACGGTCACCTCGTCGAAGAGCTCCCGTTTCGAGCCGAAGAAGTATGCCACCAGGGCGGCATCGACGCCTGCCTGTGCCGCGATTGACCTCATGGTCACGCGGTCGTAGCCGCCGGCGGCGAACTGCTCGCGAGCGGCCCGAGCTATCTGCTCGCGTGTCACGCTGTGCCCCGGTCGGCGTCCTGAACCTCCCGGGCTGAGCCTGGGCGTTGCCGTCCCGGGGGTCTTTGTTCGGCCAGAAGGTTGCTCCATACACAACTCACTCCGTGCTCAGTGTGGATGCTGGCGTCGCCTCTCCGTCCCGGGGATCGCCGGCGGAGCCGAATCGACGCTGACAAGGCTCGATAGCGCGCTTCCCGAATCTACCCTGTTCCTCCTATGTATTTCGGCGTACCGTGGGCTGTGCCACTGTGGCTGGGGTGATCGTGAGGCCCGGCTCGCCGCTAGGGGTGGAGGTGAACGAAGTGAGGTACGGAGATCCGTACGGGCCGGCATGGCAACAGCTGGGAAGCGCGTTGTGGGATGCGTTGGCAGTCGTGTTGTGGACGCTGGTGGCTGGCAGCATCGCGTTCGGCTCATGCTGGTGCATGGGCCAGTTCATGTACACCGCGTGGGTTCGCGAGCATCCGCCTCCGCGCCTCCGGTTCGTTGCCGAACGCAAGCTGCGCAGGGATATCGCCCGAGGGCTGGGCGACCTCGAGGAGTACCTGCGCGAACGCGGTCCAGCCTGCCCCCACGATGTTCCTTCTCGTCCCGCGCGGTTTCGCACGTGGAGGCGCCCAGGCGCGCCCCGGCGGTAAGCCAACCTCCATCGCGCCGGACGCCCTCGGTCAGCCGTTCGCTAACTCATCGCTGATGGGCGGGCCCAGACACCCCGTCCGGGGGCCCGGCGATGGCGGCCACCAAGCAACTCCATCAACCCCAGCAGCGACGTTGAGCGCTTTCCGCGCAGCGAGCTGGCACTAACGGAGCTGCGCTTGTGTGACTCGCGGAGCGGTCCAGGCTGACTGTCGAGCCAAAGGGCCGATGGCCGCCCACGTTCAGAGAGGCTGGCAGACGCCGTAGGTCTGGGGCGGCTCCTGAAACATCGCCCGACGTTCGACTCTGGAAGCTTCGCCTACTTCAGTTGCGGACCTCGAGGTGTTGACGACCCGGAGCCTCAGCCTCCTCGTTGAGCATCGTGAGCAGTTTGTCCCCCTCGATGTCGAGGTCTGGCAGCACGCGGTCGAGCCAGCGGGGCAGCCACCATGCTCGCTCGTTGAAGACGGCCATGAGCGCCGGGACGAGCGTCAGCCGGACGACGAAGGCGTCGATAAGGATGCCAGCGGCGAGGGCAAAGCCGATCTGCTTGATCATGATGTCGTGGCTGAAGATGAAGCCGGAGAAGACCGCGACCATGATGATGGCGGCTGCGACGACGACCCGGCTGGCTTGGTCGAACCCGTGGACGACGCTCTGCCGTGCTCCCTCACCGTGGATGTGTGCCTCGCGCATTGAGGAGACCAGGAAGACCTCGTAGTCCATGGCCAGTCCATAGAGGATGCCGGTGACGATGATCGGCATGAAACTCATCAGCGGCCCCCCGGTGTCGAACCCGAAGAGGCTGCTGAGCCAGCCCCACTGGAAGACGGCAGTGGTGGCGCCGAAGGTGGCCAGGATGCTGAGCAGGAAGCCGGCTGTGGCCTTGATCGGGACGACTACCGAGCGGAAGACCAGCATCAGGATCAGCACGGAAAGCGCGATGATGATGCCGAGGTAGAGCGGAAGGACGTCGGCGAGCTTGTCGGACATGTCGATGCCGATGGCGGTGAACCCAGTTACGCCCAACTGTACCTCATTGTCGCCGGCGATCGCGTTGTCGGGCTCGCGCAGCGAAGTCACCAGGTCGCTGGTGACCTCGTCGCTCGGGCCGGAAGTGGGGATGACGCTGAACACGGCCAGGTCGCCGGCTTCGTTGACGCCGACCGGGGCGGCCAGCACGATGTCGTCTCGGTCCTGGAGGTCGGCGATCAGTTTCGCGGTCAGCTCGGGTGTGACGCGGCCGGCGGTGCCGGTGGGTTCTGCGGTGACGAGTAGGGGACCGTTGAATCCCTCGCCGAAGCCTTGCGAGACTGCCTCGTAGCTCTGCCGGGCGGCGGTGTCCTGGTTCGCGCCGCCGGGGCGATCGACATCCACGTGCACTTCCTGTCGCGCTCGCAGCTCGTCGAGGCGCTCTCCAGCGGCATCACCACGGTGGGCGGCGGCGGCACCGGGCCCTCGGAGGGCTCGAAGGCCACCACGGTCACGCCGGGCGCGTGGCACCTGCGCACGATCCACCGGGCGCTCGACTCGCTGCCGCTCAACGTCCTGCTGATGGGCAAGGGCAACACGGTGTCCGCGCCCGCGCTGGCCGAGCAGGCGCTGGCCGGCGCCGGCAGCTACAAGGTGCACGAGGACTGGGGCTCGACGCCGGCCGCGATCGACGCGGCCCTGCGCGCCGCCGACGAGCACGGCCTGCAGGTGGCGCTGCACTCGGACTCCCTCAACGAGGCCGGCTATCTGGAGTCGACGGTCGGAGCCATCGCCGGGCGCTCGATCCACGCCTTCCACGCCGAGGGCGCCGGGGGCGGGCACGCCCCCGACATCCTGTCGATCGCGTCGCTGCCGCACGTCATCCCGGGCTCGACGAACCCGACCCTGCCGCACACCGTGAACACCGTCGCCGAGCACCTCGACATGCTCATGGTCTGCCACCACCTGAACCCGCGCGTGCCCGAGGACCTGGCCTTCGCCGAGTCGCGGATCCGCGCCACCACGATCGCCGCCGAGGACCTGCTGCACGACCTCGGTGCCCTGTCGATCACGTCGTCCGACGCGCAGGCGATGGGCCGCATCGGCGAGGTCGTCACCCGGACGTGGCAGGTCGCCCACGTGATGAAGGACCGGTACGGGTCGCTCGGCGGCCGCGCCGACAACGTCCGCGCCAAGCGGTACGTCGCCAAGTACACGATCAACCCCGCCGTCGCCCACGGCCTGGACGACGAGATCGGCTCGGTCGAGCCGGGCAAGCTCGCCGACCTCGTGCTGTGGGACCCGCGGTTCTTCGGCTTCCGGCCCGAGGTCGTGCTCAAGGCCGGGGCGCTGGTCTGGGGATCGCTCGGCGACCCGAACGCCTCGATCCCGACGCCCCAGCCCCAGCTCATGCGGCCCGCGCTGGTCGACACCGCCAACGGGGCCGACCATGCCGTCACCTTCGTGGCGCCGTCGGCGATCGATGCGGGGCTCGCTGCCGAGCTCGGCCTGCAGCGGCGGCTCGTCGGGCTCAAGCCCACCCGCGACGTCGGCAAGGCCCAGATGGTGCACAACGACGCCGTGCCGGACATCACGGTCGACCCCGAGAGCTTCTCGATCCACGTCGACGGCGAGCTGGTCGAGCCGAAGCCGGCCGAGTCCCTGCCCCTGACCCAGCTGTACTCCCTCTTCTGAGTCGCCGTGACGTCCCCCGACCTGCTGCTCATGCTGCTCGCCGACGCGCGCCTGCCCACGGCCGGGCACACGCAGTCGGCCCAGCTCGAGCCGGCGGTCGCATCGGGCCTGGCGGCGGCGGACGTGCCGGCGTTCGTCTCGCTGCGCCTGGCGACAGTCACGCGGGTCGAGGCCGCCACCGCGGTCGTGGCGCTGCACCACCTGCGGCACGGGCTCGCCCTCGACGCGGTCGAGCTCGCCTGGGCGGCGCGCACGCCGAGCGCGGCCATGCGCGCCACGTCCCGCACGATGGGCCGTGCCCTGCTGCGGCTGGCCTCGCGGCTGTGGCCCGACCACCGGGGGATCGCCTCGCTCCGCCGTGGTGCCTCCCGCGCGGTCGTCCTGGCGGCCGCCGCCGACGCCGCGGGGCTGGACGCGGCCGCCCTGGCCCGGCTCGTCGGCTACGACGACGTGCAGACGGTGGGCGCCGCGGCGCTGAAGCTGCTGCCGCTCGACCCGGCCAAGGTCGCGGGCTGGGTCCTGGCGGCCCTGCCCGCCGTCGACCGGCTCGCCGCCGACGTCGCCCCCCTGACCACCCCCGGCGACATCCCCGCCGCCGGGGCGCCCCGCATCGAGGCGTGGGCCGAGAGCCACGCCACCACCACGAGGAGACTGTTCAGTGCCTGACACACCCATCCACCCCTCCGGCCGCGCCCTGCGGGTCGGCGTCTGCGGACCCGTCGGGACCGGCAAGAGCTCGCTCATCGCCCTGGTCTGCGCCCAGCTGGCCGCGTCACTGCAGATCGCCGTGGTCACGAACGACATCTACACCGACGAGGACGCGCGCTTCCTGCGCTCCGCCGGCGTGCTCGACCCCGAGCGGATCCGCGCGGTCGAGACGGGCGCCTGCCCGCACACCGCCATCCGCGACGACATCACCGCGAACCTGCTCGCCGTCGAGGAGCTGGAGGAGGACTTCGCTCCACTGGACCTGGTGCTCGTCGAGTCCGGCGGGGACAACCTGACGGCCACGTTCTCGCCGGCACTGGTGGACACGCAGATCTTCCTCATCGACGTCGCGGGCGGCGGCGACGTGGCGCGCAAGGGCGGACCCGGCATCACCCGGGCCGACCTGCTCGTGGTGAACAAGACCGATCTCGCGCCGCACGTCGGCGTCGACGCCGAGCAGATGGTCGCCGACGCCGGTGCCGTGCGCGACGGCCGGCCGGTCATCGCGCTGTCGCGGCAGGACGCCGCCTCGGTCGCGGCGCTGACGGACTGGCTGCTGGGGCAGCTGGCGGTGCACCGGGCCGGCACGCTCGTCCCCGCCGACCCGGGCCCGATGGCCGCGCACTTCCACGCCGACGGCACGGCGCACGCGCACGACGGCGCCCATGACGACCACGTCCACGCGTGACGGGGCGAGCCTGACCCGAATCGAGGTCCACCGGCCCGTCCGCGGCGGGCGGTGCGAGGTACGGCTGTCGTGCTCGGGTCCGGCCGACCGGCCACGGGTGCGCCCGATGCTGCTGAGCTCGGACGACGACGGCGCCCGGGTGTCGCTCGTGCCCGAAGGGGCGCTGCTGCTCTCGGGCGACGCGGTCGTGATCGAGGTCGTCGTCGGGGCCGGCGCGCGGCTCGAGCTCGTCGAGCCCGCGGGGACGGTGGCGTACGCGATGAGCGACGGCGGGCGGGCCTCGTGGGACGTCACGATCCACCTCGCGCCGGCGTCGTCGCTGGTGTGGGCCGGCGAGCCGTTCGTCGTCTCGGAGGGTGCGCGCGTCGACCGGCGCACGACCGTCGAGCTGGCCTGGGACGCCCGGCTCGCGTTGCGCGAGGTCCTCGTGCTCGGCCGCCACGGCGAGCGTCCGGGCGAGCTGTGCCAGGACTTCGACGCCACCGGGCCCAACGGCACCCCGGTGCTGGCCGAGTCGCTGGCGGTCGGCGCTGCGTTCGGGGACCTCGCGCTCGGCGGTGCGCGGGTGATGGGCACCGTCACGGTGCTGGGCGCGCGGCTTCCCGCGACGGACGACGGAACGCGCCTGGACCTCGAGGCCGAGGGCACGGTGGTGCGGCGGCTGGCCGACGCCGCGCACGTGGCCGTGCCCGACCGGTCGTGGCGCGCCGCCCGTCAGCTGATGCGCGAGATCTGCGCCTCGACCTGGAACTCCAGCCCGTCGGCGCTGGCCAGGTAGACGTCCTGGTCGAGCAGGTTGCCGTCGAGCCGCATCAGGCCGCGCGGACCGTCGTAGAAGCTGCCCGACCCGAAGGACGACACCGACGCCAGGTCGATGCCGCCGCAGTGCCGGCCGAGCCGGCCGAGGAACCAGATCGCCTCGTAGCAGGACTCGCCGACGGCGTTGAGCGCCGGTGCCCACGGGCCGAAGCGCTGCGCGTAGGCACGCGCCAGCTCGTTGCTCTCGACGGTGTCCAGCCCGTCGAAGTACGCGGCCGCGGCGAACAGGTCGTGATGGGCGTCGGCGCCGCCGGCGAGCAGCGTGTTCTCCTCCACCGCGGGGCTGAGGCGGACCAGCCGGTCGTCGAGTCCCTCGCGGGCGAACTGGCGGTTGAAGTGCACCGCGTCCTGACCCATCAGCAGCATGACGACGCCGTCGATCTCGGTGTGGCGCAGCTCCTGCAGGACGAGCGAGAAGTCGGTGGTCCCCAGGGGGACGTACCGCTCGGTGACGACGCGGGAGTCGGTGTCCTGCAGCGCCAGCCGGGTCGTCGCCCCGGTGACGCGCGGGAAGACGTAGTCGTTGCCGACCACCGCCCAGCGGCCGACGCCGAGCTGCTCGCGCATCCAGTGCGCGGCGGGCAGCAGCTGGTTGATCGGCCGCTCGCCGAGCATGAAGACGCCGGGGGTGTCGTCGCGGCCCTCGTGCATCGCGGCGTAGGCGTAGGCGACGCGGCCGCCGACCCGCCGGGTGATGGCCTGCCGGACCGCGGAGATGTGCCAGCCGGCCACGACGTCGACCGCGCCCGACGTGACGAGCGCGTCGACCTCGGCGGCCACGACCTCGGGGTGGCGGCCGCCGTCCACCACGACCAGCTCGACCTCACGGCCGGCGATGCCGTCGTGGGCGTTGAGCTGCTCGACCGCGAGCTCGCCGCAGGCCAGGCACGAGGGGCCGTAGATCCCCGTCGGGCCCTGCAACGGCACCACGAACGCCACGCGCACGCGCGGGGCTCCGGGAGCGGCGGGGGCAGGGACCACCCGGCCAGTGTGGGCCAGTCCGGGGCCGTCTCCCATGGCTGTGACGAATCGTCACGCGGCGGTGACACGACGTAACGAGGACGTCACCTCGGGAGCGCTCATGGGGGCCGCGGATGCTTCCAGATGGCAGTACCGTGGGCGCAGGAGGCGACACCGTGTCAGGACCCGAGAGCGCGACCCTGCGGCTCAAGCAGGCCGAGCAGGCGCTGCGCCGTGCGGTCGAGCCCGTCCTGGCTGCCGAGCGGCTCACCTTCGAGCAGTGGCAGGTGCTGTCCGCGCTGCGCGAGCGGCCCGGCCTGCGCATGACCGAGCTGGCCGAGTTCGCCGTGCTGCCCGCCGCCTCGCTGACCCGCCACGTCGACCGGCTCGTCGAGCGCGCGCTCGTGATCCGCCGCATCGACCCCGATGACCGTCGCCGGGCCGCCGTCGCCCTCTCGACCCTCGGCGAGCGACTCGCGGCCCTCCTCCACGACGCCGAGTCCCGCGCCGTCCTCCCGCCTCTCGTCGCCTCCGGCGACCGAGATGTGTAGCGGTACCCACCCGAATTGAGCCGTTTCCGCCCGAAACGCGTGGTCACCGCTACACATCTCGCGCCGGGGACCGGCGGGCGTCAGCAGGTCGTGGTGGTGGGCTCGCCGGCGAAGCGGTCGGTGGTCCAGGAGAGCAGCTCGTCCACGAACGGCGACTCCTCGCGCAGCAGGTCGCCGTGGCCGCGGCCGGCGTAGGTCCGGTAGTCCAGGGACTGCCCCGCGGCGCACCGCTCGCGCACGTAGGCGTCCTGCAGGCCCAACGTGACGACGCGGTCGCGCTCGCCCTGGGCGATCAGCAGCGGTGCCTCCATGACGCCGGTGGCGTCGTTCTCGCTGAGCCGCCGCCCCAGCGCACCCTCGTACAGCGAGTTGGCCACGAACCGGTCGGCCATCACGCGGGCCTGCGCCAACGAGACCTCCGAGGTGGGCGAGCGCAGGCACCGGTCGGCGATCTGCCGCAGCGGGATGCGCGCGCTGGCGCGCACGTGGTCGCCGACCTCGACGTCGGGGTACGTGCCGGCGTACGCGGCCAGCGCGTACGCCACGAAGATCGTGCCGACGGGGCGGCGCTGGAGGTCGCGCAGGAACGTAACCGGGCTGCTGACCGGCGAGATCGCGGCGACCCCGGCCAGCGGCACGTCCGGGGCGTAGTCGGGCTGGGTCATCGCGGTCCACAGGGCGGCGTGGCCGCCCTGGGAGTGGCCCCACACGGTGGTGTCCGGCGCCAGGTCCAGCTCGGGGATGCGGCGAGCGGCGCGTACCGCGTCGAGCACCGAGCGTGCCTCGCCCGATCCCACCAGGTACGGCTGCACGCCGCGCGTGCCCAGGCCCGGGTAGTCGGGCGCGACGATCGCCCAGCCTTCGTCGAGTGCCGCGCGCACGGCTTCGATGCCCCCGGCGCCGATGGTGCGCCTCGTGCGCAGGCTGGGGGCGCAGCGGCGGTCGAAGCCGGTGGTGCCGTGGGCCCACGCGACCACCGCGGGGCGGGTCGCCTCGCGCGGTGCCGCGACGAGGGCGCTGGCCACGGTGGGCTCGTCCCCGGCGCGGGTCGTGCTGTAGAGGATGCGCCACGCGCGGGCTCCCTCGGGCACGTCGGTGGTGAAGGGCTCGGCCCGCAGCAGCAGCCCGGGGGAGCGGGGCGTGTCCTGCGGGGCGGTGTAGAACCGGTCGGGCCGCGGGGCCGTCCACGTGACGCCGACGGTGTAGCCGGTCAGGGCGATCGCGAGCACGAGCACGACGGTCGCCGTGACGGGGCGGGGGACGACCCGGCCCAGCCGTGGGAACCCGAACAGGACCAGGCGCACGCCGAGCAGGACGCCGAGCACGAAGACCGAGACGTCGGGCCAGGCCAGCGCCAGCACGCCCAGCAGCACCTGGCCGGTGCCGAGCGCGGCGTCGGTGCGGGTGCGGCGCCGGACGGTGGCGATGCCCTCGCCGACGAGCACGGCCCCCAGCACGGTGACGAGCACGCGGACGGCCCAGGCCGGTTGGAGGGCGAGCACGACGGCCGCGCCCAGCAGGACCGCGCCGATCAGCCGGTCACGCAGGGCGTGGGCGGTGACCAGCTCGTGGGCGCCCGCGACGGCGAGCCCGGGCAGGGTCACGATCAGCAGGACGTCGATCGCGCTGAGTGGCCGGACGATCAGCACGACCCCGACCAGGATCGACAGGGCCACCAGCACGGGCGCGCCGCGGCGGTGGGGTCGGTCGGGGCGCATCGCCACCACGCTAGACGCGCCGACCTACTCGTCGGGCAGCACCACGCCCAGCTGGGCGCGGACCTCGTCCATGAGGGCCATCAGGCGCCGGGTCTCGGTCCACGGCAGCAGCGGCGACTCGCGGCGACCCTGCTCGACACAGCGGGCCAGCTCGGCCGCCTCGAACCGCAGTCCGAGGTGGGCGTCCGGCGTCTCGGGGGCCCAGGTGTCGAGCGTGACCCCCGCGGGATCGACCAGCCGGATCGCGGTCGGCTGGTAGAACGGCCCGGCCAGGTCGAGTCGGGCCTGCGTGCCGGCGATGCTGGCGACGGTGGGCGTGGTGGCCGACATGCACGCCGTGAGGGCGGCGACGGCACCTGACGCGTCGCGCAGCGACACGGACTCGTGCTCGTCGACGCCGAGCGGCGTGAGGGTGCCGACGGCGCGCACCGACGCGATGTCGGGCAGGAGCATCGCGGCCAGGTGCAGGGGGTAGACGCCGAGGTCGAGCAGGGCGCCGCCGGCCAGCTCGGGGGTGGCCAGGCGCGCGGGACCGTTCGGGTAGAGCAGCTGGCCGTGGTCGGCCTCGATCAGGCGCATGTTGCCGACGAGGCCCTCCTCGACCGCGCGGCGCACCACGTCGTAGCCCGGCAGGAAGCGCGACCACATGGCCTCGAGGCACGTCACGCCGGCGGCCTCCGCGGCGGCGAGCACCTCGTCGGCCTCGCGCGCGTTGCGGGTGAACGCCTTCTCGACCAGCACGTGCTTGCCCGCCGCGATCGCCAGCAGCGCGTGGTCGCGATGCTCCGAGTGCGGCGTCGCGACGTAGACCACGTCCACCTCGGGGTCGGCGACCAGGTCCTCGTAGGAGCCGTGCGCACGCGCCACGCCGAGGCGATCCGCGAAGGCGCGCGCGCGGTCGTGGTCACGGGAGCCGACCGCGACGACCTGCTGACGGGTGCCCTCCAGCAGGGCCGTCGTCATGGCCGCCGCGATGCCTCCGGCACCGAGGATCCCCCAGCGCAGGGGAGGGGCTTCACGAGGATCGGGGGTGCGCGGCGCGGGCAGGACCATCCCAGCATCGTAGGTCGGTGGCAGGATCGGGGCATGGATCTGACGCTGAACGAGGACCAACGCGGTTTCCGATCGCTCGCCCGGGAGTTCCTCGACAAGGAGGTCGTCCCGTACCGCGCCGAGTGGGACCGCGTGGAGTCGGTCGACACCGCGATCATCCCCAAGCTCGGCGAGATCGGCTTCTTGGGCCTGACGATCCCCGAGGAGTACGGCGGCATCGGGGGCGACTACATCACCTACGTCCTGGCGATGGAGGAGCTCGGCCGGGCCGACTCGGCGATCCGCGGCATCGTGTCGGTCTCGACGGGCCTGTTCGGCAAGTCGGTGCTGCAGTTCGGCACCGAGGAGCAGAAGCAGCGCTGGCTGCCCGGCATCTCCTCGGGCACGTCCCTGGGCTGCTTCGGCCTCACCGAGCCCGACAACGGCTCCGACGCCGGCAACCTGAAGACGCGCGCCGTGCGTGAGGGCGACGACTGGGTCATCAACGGCTCGAAGATCTTCATCACGAACGGCACCTGGGCCGACGTGGCGCTCGTCTTCGCCCGCACCGGGGGGCCGGGCGCCAAGGGCGTCTCGGCGTTCCTCGTCCCCACGGACACGCCGGGGTTCGAGGCCACCGAGGTCAAGGGCAAGCTCGGTCTGCGCGGCCAGGCGACCGCGGCGCTGTCGTTCAGCGACCTGCGCGTTCCGTCCGACGCGCTGCTCGGCGAGGAGGGACAGGGGTTCCGCATCGCGATGACCGCGCTCGACAAGGGCCGCGTGGGCATCGCCGCCAGCTGTGTCGGGATCGTCCAGGGCTGCCTCGAGGCGTCGGTCGAGTACAGCACCCAGCGCGAGCAGTTCGGCCGGCCGATCGCCTCGTACCAGCTGGTGCAGGACATGATCGCCGAGATGTCGGTCGACGCCGACGCCGCGCGCCTGCTGACGTGGCGGGCCGCCGACCTGATCGAGAAGGGCGAGCGGTTCAGCGTCGAGGCGTCCAAGGCCAAGCTCTTCGCCTCCGAGGCGGCGGTGAAGGCCGCCAACCTGGCGATCCAGGTCTTCGGCGGCTACGGCTACGTCGACGAGTACCCGGTGCAGAAGTACATGCGCGACGCGCGGGTCATGACCCTTTACGAGGGGACGAGCCAGATCCAGAAGCTGATCATCGGTCGGGCCGAGACCGGAATCAGCGCGTTCTCGTGAGCAGCCTCGTCTTCGACCTCCTCATCGCCCTGGTCATCGTCGCCGGGCTCGTCGGCGCGGTCGTCCAGATCGTGCCGGGCGGCCTCGTCGTGGGCCTCGCGGTCGTGGTGTGGGGTGCCGTCACCGGTGGAACCCTCGGCTGGACGGTGGCCGCGCTGTCGGTGGTGCTGGCCGTCGCCGGGATCGTGCTCAAGTACCTGCTGGCGGGCCGGTACCTGCAGCGTCGCGGCGTGCCCAACCGCAGCCTCCTCGTCGGCGCGGTGCTCGGCGTCGTCGGGTTCTTCGTCATCCCGGTGGTCGGACTGTTCATCGGCTTCATCGGGGGCACGTACCTGTCCGAGCTGCAGCGCCTCGGCGACGCGCAGGCGGCCCGGCGGGCGACCGGGCACGCCATGAAGGCCACCGGGATCTCGATCCTGGTGGAGCTGGCGCTCGCGCTCGTCACCGCGCTGGCGTGGCTCGGTGCGGTGCTCGTCGTCCGGGTCTGACGTCGGCCCCGCCCACCATCGGGGTCCACCCGGTGGGCACTAGTCTGTGGCCATGAGCACCGAGCCCCACGAGGGCGTCACCTCCCAGAAGCTGAACTGGCTGCGCGCGGGCGTGCTGGGCGCCAATGACGGGATCGTCTCCGTCGCGTCGCTCGTCGTCGGCGTGGCCGGTGCCACGGACGACACCAGCGCGATCGCCACCGCCGGCGCTGCGGCACTCGTCGGCGGGGCCGTGTCGATGGCGCTGGGGGAGTACGTCTCGGTCAGCAGTCAGCGCGACAGCGAGCGCAACCTCATCGCGATCGAGAAGCGCGAGTTGCACCAGGATCCCGAGGGCGAGCTGGAGGAACTCGCGGGAATGCTCGAGGCGCGCGGCATCTCGCGTGACACGGCGATCCGGGCGGCGGGCGAGATGACCGAGCACGATGCGCTCGCCGCGCACCTCGAGGTCGAGCTGGGACTGGATGAGCACGACCTCGTCAGCCCGTGGCACGCGGCGTTCTCGTCCGCGGTCGCGTTCACGCTCGGCGGGGCGCTGCCGCTGGCCGCGATGCTGCTCACCGACCTGCAGTGGCGTGTCGGCGTGACCTTCATGGCGGTGATGATCGCGCTCGCGATCACCGGCTCGACCGCCGCCCACATCGGCGGTGGGCCGAAGCTTCGGGCCGCCGTCCGCCTCGTCGTGGGCGGTGCGCTGGCCCTGGTCCTGACGTACGCGATCGGGCAGTTGCTGGACACGTCCGGCATGGTCTAGGCCGGAGGTCGTCTCACTCCGCCTCCTCCTCGTCGATCGGCACCGGACGCTCGGGGTCGGGCACGATCAGCTCGTCCTCGTTCTGCCACGCGTCACGCTGCTGCTCGGCGGCGTCGGCGGGCTCGGCGGCGGGTTCGAGGTCGACGTCCGGTCGGGGCTCGTCGGGGGTCGTGGTCATGGCGCCTCCTTCTGTCTCCTCCCGATCCTGCCCCAGGCGGCGACGTGGCGCAGGGTGCGGGGGGCGCCCGTTCCGCAGTAGGTTCGGCCCATGGAACAGTTGTCGCCCCCGGAGCGCCGGGGCTATCGCCGCATCACGGTCGGCGTGATCCTCGTGCTGCTGGCACTGGGCCTCTTCCCGTCCACGGCCGCCGTGCTCGACGAGGCCAACGAGGACCTGATCCTGCCGCTGTTCGTCGCCGTCATGGTCGTGGCGGGCATGCTGCTGTGGTCGCTCGTCCCGGGCCTGTCGGACGGCTCGCGGAGCCGGGGTCACCTGGTCGCGGTCGGCGCGGTGGCCGGACTCGTCTCCGCCGGCGTCGCGATCGCCGTGTTCTACGCCCTGCTGAACGGCTACTCGGGCGCCTGAATCCGGGCCGGCTTGATCCTGGAGGGCGCTGCAGTAACACTGGAAACATGCGCCACATCGTCGCCGCGGTCCTGACTGCGCTCGCCCTCGTCGTCGTCCCGAGCGCTCCGGCGTCGGTCGCCATGTCCGCGAGCACCTTCGACAAGAAGCTGCACCAGCAGACGAACGCGTCCCGGACGTTCCGCGACCGCAAGGCGCTCAAGAAGGACCGCTGCCTCGACCGGTACGCGCAGCGGCAGGCCCGCCGGATGGCGAAGCAGCAGCGGATGTACCACCAGAACCTGTCGGTGGTCCTGCGCACGTGCAACGACCGGGCCGTCGCGGAGAACGTGGCCCACGGCTTCACGACGCCGAAGAGCAACGTCCGGGCCTGGCTGAAGTCGCCCGGTCACCGCAAGAACATGCTGAGCCGCAACTACACCCGCCTGGGCATCGGCGTCGCGAAGGACGCCCGCGGTCACACGTGGACCGTGCAGGTCTTCGGCCGGCCCGCCTGACCGCTCACTGCAGGGTCGCGGTCAAGCGCATCGCGTTGTCGACGAACCGGGTGCGCCGGGGCCGACGCTCCCACGCGTCGAGCAGCAGCTCACGTGACACGACGCGGTAGGAGTCCTCGACCGTCCTGATCCGTCGGACGACCTCGCGGTCGGCGATCATCAGGCTCATCTCGTAGTTGAGGGCGAACGAGCGCATGTCCATGTTGCTGGTGCCCACCACGGCGACGTCGTCGTCGATGCTGAAGTGCTTGGCGTGCAGCACGAACGGCGCCGGGTACAGCCAGATCCGGACGCCCGCCTCCAGCAGCTCGCGGTAGTAGGAGGCCTGCGCGTGCCCGACCATGAACTGATCGGCCTCCTCGCTCACGAAGAGCTCGACCGCGACACCGCGCTGGGCCGCCGTGGTGACGGCGTAGAGCAGCGTCTCGTCCGGGACGAAGTACGGGCTGGTCAGCGAGATGCGCTCCTGAGCGCAGTAGATCAGGGAGGTGAACAGCCGCAGGTTGTTCTCGGCCTCGAAGCCGGGTCCGCTGGGCACGAGCTGGACCGAGACGTCGACGGTGTCGCGCGGGGAGTGCGGCGTCTGGTCGACCTCGTGCATCTGCACGTCGAGAACCTCGGACGTCTCGAGAGCCCAGTCCGCGGCGAAGAGCGCGTCGATCGTGGCCACGACCGGACCCTCGACGCGCAGCCACAGCTCGACCCATTCCCGACCCCGGGCCAGGTTCCGGGGCTTGTTGTACGAGGGGTGGGTCAGGTTGAGCGACCCCGTGAACCCGACGACGTCGTCGACCACCAGGAGCTTGCGATGGTTGCGCAGGTCGGGACGGCGGAAGCGTCCCCGCAGCGGGAGCAACGGCATCATCAGGTGCCAGTCGATGTCCGAGGTCGCCAGGCGCCTCCGCAGGTCGCGGTACCCGGGGATGCCGCGCGTCCCGAGGTGGTCGAAGAGGACCCGCACGGTCACCCCGCGCGCCGTGGCTCGGTCGAGGGCGTCGAAGAACGGGGTCGTCATCTCGTCGAGCGCCATGATGTAGAACTCGACGTGCACCCGGGCCGTGGCGCCGTCGATCGCGGCGATCATCTCGTCGATCGACTCCTGGTAGTCCGGGAGCAGCTCCACGTGGTTGCCCCGGGTCAGCGGCATCGAGGCCAGGCGATGGTTGAGCCGCACGATCGGGGCGAGGTAGTCGGGTGCGTCGGCCGGCACCTCGGCGGCGAGCACCTGGGTCTCGCGGGCGATCACCGCGTTGGCGGAGGTGAGCCGGTGGTGGCGCTGGTGCCCGATGCGGGCACTGCCGAAGAACAGGAAGGCCAGCAGGCCGACGAGCGGGGCGAAGACGATGAGGATGAGCCACGCCATGGCCGTCTGGGGGCGCCGGCCCTCGGGGATGATGCCGATCGCGGCGATGTTGACGGCAACGATGGCGACGACCGCGGCCACGGAGACGACGGTGCTCCAGTCCATGCGCGCAGGCTATCGGTGCCGGGTCGCCGCACCGGGACGCGTCACCAGTCGCGGCGGTCGCGCTTGATCTGGCTGCGCCGCTTCTTCGCGTCGAGCCGCCGCTCGACCGATCCGCGGGTGGGGCGGGTCTGACGCCGCCGCTTCACGGGTCGCAGCGCCTCGGCCACGAGCTCCTCGAGCCGGCGCCAGGCGTCCTCGCGGTTGCGCAGCTGCGACCGGTGGGTGGACGCGACGACCGAGACCCGGCCGTCGACGAGTCGCCCGCGCAGGCGCGCGGCGACCCGGGCCTTCTGGTCGTCCGACAGCACCGTGCTGTCGGCGGGGGACCAGAGGACCTCGACGCGGGTCTCGGTCGTGTTGACGTGCTGGCCGCCCGGGCCGGAGGAGCGGCTGAAGCGCCAGCTCAGCTCCGACTCGGGCAGCCGGACGCGTCCGTCAGGCGTCATCGTCCGCGAGCAGGCCGTACAGCTGGCGCCTGGCCTCACTGACGATCTCGACTGCCTTGGTCTGCTGGGCCGGGGTGCCGACCGTCATGACCTGGCGGGCCGCCGCCGACAGCGTCCGAAGGGACGTGGCGAGTGCGGCGGACTCGGCGTCGCCGCCGCGGCGCAGCTGCTCGGGGTTCCAGGGCTCGCCGAGCGCCTCGCGGTGCTCCTCGACGTAGGCCGTGCCGGCCTCGGTGAGGGTCGCGGTCTTGCGACCGTCGACGCGCTCGAACTCGATGAGTCCCTCGTCCTCGAGCTGCTGCAGGACCGGGTAGATCGAGCCGGGGCTCGGCGACCAGGCGCCTTCGCTGCGGGCGGCGATCTGCTGGATCAGGTGGTAGCCGTGGGCCGGGGCCTCGGCGAGCAGCAGGAGGGCTGCGGCGCGGACGTCGCCGCCCTTGCGGCCGCGGCGCGGACCGCGAGGTCCGGGGCGGCCCATGCGACCGGGACCCATGTCCCAGTCGAAGTCGCGTCCACCGGCGCGACGCGCCCGGTGGGGGTGCCGGTGCTGTCCGGCGTGCTTGGGAGGAGTGCTGTGCATGCTCGTCCCCTTTCGCTTCATGACGACACCACCGCGGTGTCGATGCATTAACGATATATCGGAATCGTATCGACGACAACGTGATGGCCGGCACGCCGGCATGGGGGGAGCTCAGCTCTGGACGTAGTGGGTGAGCTGGTCGCGCTCGAACTCCAGCTGGTCCATGCGGAACTTCACGGCGTCGCCGATGCTGAGCACGCCGACGATCTCCTCGTTCTCGAGCACGGGGATGTGCCGCACGCGGTGCTCGGTCATGGCGCTCATCAACGCGCCGAACGAATCCTCCGGGCTGCACACCTGCACGTCGGTTGTCATGATCTGCTGGACCGTGGCCGCGCGGGGGTCGGGGACGTCGCGCAGCTTGCGGACCACGTCGCGCTCGGACACGATGCCCGCCATCGACCGGCCGTCCGGGCTGACCACCAGCGCTCCGATGTTGTACTCGGTCAACCGGTCGAGCAGCTCGTCGACCGTCGCATCCGGGGCGATGGTGAACACGACCGAACTGCCTTTGGCGGTGAGAACGTCACGTACGCGCATGGGCGAGCCTCCTCGACTGTGATCGGCAGTGTAGCCCGCATCACACCCGGCGCACAGGTGCCGATCTCGCGGTTCAGTCGTCGCGCGTGAATCGCAGGCGGGTGACGTTGTCCGCCAACTCGCCGTCGTCGCCGGGCTCGTCGGCCCACGCCGGCTCGTCGTCGGGGAAGTGGCCGAGGTAGGCCATGACGGAGTCGTGGAGCCGGCCGTTCGTGGCGACGGCGTTGGCGCCCCACGGGCCGGGCTCGCCGGCCAGGCTCGTGAACTGGCCGCCGGCCTCGCGCACGATGATGTCCAGCGCAGCCATGTCCCACAGGTTCAGCTCGGGCTCGGCGGCGATGTCGACGGCACCCTCGGCGACGAGCATGTACGACCAGAAGTCGCCGTAGGCCCGCGTCCGCCAGCACTGGCGCATCAGCGCGTCGAACTCGCCCTGCCGGTTGATCTGGTCCCAGCTGGGCGCCGAGGAGTAGGACAGCGACGCGGCCGTGAGCTCACGGACCCCGGAGACCTGGATCGGCCGCGTCTGGCGGAACGACTTGCCGGTGTGCGCGCCGTCGCCCTTCATCGCCCACCAGCGACGGCCGAGCGCGGGGGCCGAGACGCAGCCGACGACGATCTCGCCGGCGTCCTCCAGGGCGATCAGCGTGGCCCACACCGGGACGCCGCGGACGAAGTTCGACGTGCCGTCGATCGGGTCGACGATCCAGCGCCGCTCGGCGTTCTCGGCCGTTCCCTCGGTCTCGCCGGACTCCTCGCCGAGCACGATGTCGCGACCGCGCGACGTCTTGAGGGTGCGACGGATCGCGTCCTCGACGGCCCGGTCGGACTCCGTCACGTAGGTCATGTCCGGCTTGGTCGAGACCTCGAGGTCGAGGGCGCCGAAGCGGTCCATGCTGAGGTTGTCGGCGGAGTCGGCCAGGATGTGGGCCAGTCGCAGGTCATCGAGGTACGGGTTGGCCATGGGCTCAGCCTACGGTCTGGGCGTCGCGCTCAGGTCAGTACTCGTCAGCCAGCGAGCGGCTGGCCATGATCCGGCGGAACGACGCCAGTCGCGCGGGGTCGATCTCGCCGGTCTCGGCGGCCACGTCGAGGGCGCACTCCGGCTCCGCCTCGAGGTGCGTGCACCCCCGGGGGCAGTCCCGCGCGGCCGTGTTGAGGTCGGCGAACGCCCGCAGGATCCGCTCGATGTCGACGTGGGCCAGCCCGAAGGAGCGGAAGCCGGGGGTGTCGACGATCCGTCCGCCGAACGGCAGCGCGAGGATCATGGCCGAGGTCGAGGTGTGGCGGCCGCGCCCGGTCACCTCGTTGACGTGGCTCACCGTGCGGTGCGCATCGGGCACCAGGGCGTTGACCAGCGTCGACTTGCCGACGCCGCTGTGGCCCATCAGCACGCTCGTGCGGTCGCGCAGCAGGTCGCGGACGTGGTCGAGCTCGCCGTCCATCCGGGTGGTGACCACGCGGACGCCGAGCGGCTCGAGCTGGGCCAGGATCTCGTCGGCGGACGCCAGGTCGGACTTCGTGAGGCACACGGCCGGGTCCATGCCGGCATCGTAGGCCGCGACCAGGCACCGGTCGATCAGGCCCGTCCGCGGCGGGGGGTCGGCCAGTGCGGTGACGATCACGAGCTGGTCGGCGTTGGCGACGACGACCCGCTCGATGGGGTCGTCGTCGTCCGCGCTGCGGCGCAGCACGGTGCGGCGCTCGAGCACCTCGACGATGCGGGCCAGGCTGCCGGGATCGCCCGACACGTCGCCGACGATGCGGACCTCGTCGCCGACCACGACGCCCTGACGGCCCAGCGGCCGCGACTTCATCGCGGTGACGACGGTGCCGTCCTCCAGCAGCAGGGTGTAGCGGCCGCGGTCGACGGTGGTGACGATCGCGACGACGGCGTCGGAGTAGTCCGGGCGGTCCTTCGTTCGGGGCCGGGTGCGGCGCCGGGGCCGGTCGTACTGGGCGTCCTCGTCCCTCACGACACCGACCGTTCCCAGTCGTCGGCGAAGGCGGGGTAGGTCTTGGCCGTCGTGCCGATGTTCTCGACCACGAGGTCGTCGACCCGCAGGCCCAGGACGGCGGCGGCGTGCGCCATGCGGTGGTCGTCGTACGTCGCGAACGCGCCCCCGTGCAGGGGAGCGGGCGTGATGACGAGGCCGTCGGTGCGCTCGACCACGTTCCCGCCGAGGCGGGTGATCTCGGTGGCCAGCGCGGTCAGCCGGTCGGTCTCGTGACCGCGGAGGTGCTCGATGCCGGTCAGGGTGCTGGGCCCGTCGGCCAGGGCGGCCAGCGCGGCCACGACGGGCGTCAGCTCGCCGACGTCGTGCAGGTCGAGGTCGACGCCGCGCAGGCGCTCGGGCCCGGTGACGACGAGGTCGGCGCCGTCGCGGGCGACCTGTCCGCCGAAGGCGACGGCCAGGTCGCGCCAGGCGTCGCCGGCCTGGTCGGTCTGCTCGGGCCAGTGCCGCACGCGCGCGCGGCCGGCCGTGGCCAGGGCCGCGGCGACGAAGGGTCCCGCGTTGGAGAGGTCGGGCTCGATCGTGACGTCGAGTGCCTTCACGGGGCCGGGGTGGACCTGCCAGCGACCGTCCGACACGTCGACGACGACGCCGCGCCGGCGCAGCTCGGTGACGGTCATGGCGACGTGCGGCAGCGAGGGGAGCGGGCCGCCCGCGTGGCGCAGGTCGAGTCCCTCCGCGAAGCGCGGGGCCACCAGCAGCAGCGCCGAGACGAACTGGCTGGACGCCGACGCGTCCACCGTCAGCGCACCGCCACGGACCGCGCCGGTGCCGTGGAGGGTGAAGGGCAGGCTCGCGGTGCCCTCGTCGTCGATGCGGACGCCGAGATCGCGCAGGCTGGAGATCGTGGTGCCCATCGGCCGCTCCCGTGCCCGGGGGTCGCCGTCGAACCGCACGGTGCCCGCGCCGAGTGCGGCGACCGGCGGGACGAAGCGCATGACGGTGCCGGCGAGGCCGCAGTCGACCTCGGCGGCCTCGACAGGAGTGATCGGCGTGACCGTCCAGGTGTCGCCGTCGCGGTCGATCCGCGCGCCGAGGCTGACCAGGGCGGCCGCCATGAGCTCGGTGTCGCGCGCCGCGAGCGGCAGGTGGATCGACGAGGGGCCGTCGGCGATGGCGGCCAGGACCAGCGCCCGGTTGGTCTGGGACTTCGACCCGGGCAGCAGGACGTCGACGTCGGCCGGGTGCTCCCGGCGAGGCGCGTGCCAGTCCACCGTCATCCCCGCAGCTCGTCGATCTGGTCGACGACCGAGTCCTTGGCCGCCAAGGCCGTGTTCCTCGCCCGGGCGCCGAGCCACGGCTTGTGCGGGTCGGGGTCGAGCGTGGAGAGCAGCAGTCCGCCGGTCAGCGAGACGTTCTTGACGAAGTGGGTGAACTGGTTGCGTCGCGCCACCGGGTCGGTCTCGTTCCAGAACGGGTGGCCGGCGACGGTCGTGGCGGGCATGGTGGCCGCCAGCACGAGGGCCGAGGTGCGGGGGAGGTGGCCCGTCGCCAGGGCCGCGCCCGCCGCGACGTGGACGGCCGAGTTCAGCCGGATGAGGTTCCTGGCCGAGAGGTTCGCCTGGGGCGCCGCCTTGCGCAGGACGTCGGCGATCGGCTGGGCCTTGGCCGCGAGGGCGTCGGGCTTGCGCAGGGCCATCACGCCGCCCGAGATGAACATGGAGGCGAGCATCGGACGGGCGACCGCGCGCAGGAGAGTCATGCCCTCATCATGCCGCAGGACGGTGCCGGTGCCGACCCACGCTCAGCCGAAGGTGCCGCGGGTGACGACGCTGCCGAGGGTGACCGCGTAGGCGCCCTGGGGACGCAGCAGGAACGTCTTCATGACGAGCGGCGCCACGGTGCGGTCGGCGCGGACGGAGGCCACGCAGGACACGACGTTGCTGGTCTCGCCCTCCTCGCAGGTCCAGCCGGACCCGCTCCAACTCACGATCGCGAAGTCGCGGATGCCGCCGTCGAACACGGCGCGGACGCCGACGGTCTGGCCGGGGCGCACGTCCTGGCCGACCCGGAAGGCGAAGCTCACCGGATAGCGCAGGTCCCAGCCGAGGTTGCCGACGGTCGCGGTCGTCGTGACGGAGGTGTCACCGGGCACGGGCGGTTCGACCGTGGGCTCGGTGGTGGGCTCCGTCGTGGGCTCGGT
>NZ_BJZQ01000005.1 GCF_007992115.1 Aeromicrobium flavum | reverse complement strand
TTCGGGCTGTCGCTGCTCAACATCCCCGAGCCGCTCGGCGGCCTCTCCGAGGAGCGCTCGGCCGTCACGGGCGTGCTCGTGGCCGAGGCGCTGTCGCACGGTGACATGGGCCAGGCCGTCGCCTGCCTCGCGCCGTCGGCGGTCGCCACGGCGATCTCGCTGTGGGGCACCGAGGGCCAGCAGCAGACCTACCTGCCGTCCTTCACCGAGGGTGACGTCCCGGCGGCCGCGCTCGTGGTGGCCGAGCCGGTGCCGATGTTCGACCCGCTCGACCTCACGACGGTCGCCCGGCGCGTCGAGGGCGGCTACGTCCTCAACGGGCTCAAGTCCGGTGCGGTCCGCGGTGCGGAGGCGGAGCTGCTGGTCATCGCCGCCGACGTCGAGGGGCGCGGCCCGTCGATGGTCATCGTCGAGTCCAGCACCGACGGCGTCGCCGTCGCCGCCGACCCCGGCATGGGCCTGCGGGCCGCTGGCCTGTCGCGCATCCAGCTGACGGACGTCCGCGTCGACGAGGACGCGATCCTGGGCTCGCCCGAGGACTACCGCACGATGATCCGCCTGTCGCGCCTCGCGTGGGCCGGCCTGGCGCTCGGCACCGCGAAGTCCGTGCTCGAGTACGTCAAGGAGTACGTCGTCACCCGCGAGGCGTTCGGCGAGCCCATCGCGTACCGCCAGGCCGTGGCCTTCACGGTCGCCGACATGGCGATCGAGCTCGAGGGCATGCGCCTGGTCACCCTCAAGGCCGCGTCGCGCGCCGAGCGGGGCAGCGACTTCGCCCGCGAGGCCGCCCTGGCCCGCCGGCTCTCAACCGAGTACGGCATGAAGATCGGCACCGACGGCGTCCAGATGCTCGGCGGTCACGGCTTCGTCAAGGAGCACCCGGTCGAACGGTGGTACCGCGACCTGCGTGCCGTCGGCGTGATGGAAGGAGCAGTCCTCATCTGAGGACGGGACACACCATGATCTACCTCGAGACCCCCAAGAAGTTCCGCGGCTTCGTCCAGCAGGCCCACGACGTGGCCAACGAGTTCCTGCGCGCCAACTCGCGCAAGTACGACCTGGCCGAGCACAGCTACCCCAAGGAGCTCGACCTCCTGGCCTCGCTGATCGACGGCCTCAACGAGTCGGGCAACAGCACCGGCGCCGGCGCGGCCGGCGTCCGCGTCAAGGGCGACAAGAAGAAGGACGAGGGCGTCCGCAACGCCACCAACATGGCGTCGGTGCTCTCGGTCATCGAGATGTGCTGGGGCGACGTCGGCCTGCTGCTGTCGATGCCGCGTCAGGGCCTGGGCAACTCGGCCATCGCCTCGGTCGCCACCGACGAGCAGCTCGAGCGGTTCAAGGGCACGTGGGCCTCGATGGCCATCACCGAGCCGAGCTTCGGCTCCGACTCGGCGGCCATCAAGACCACCGCCATCAAGGACGGCGACCACTACATCCTCAACGGCGAGAAGATCTTCGTCACCTCGGGTGAGCGCTCGGACTCCGTCGTCGTGTGGGCGACGCTCGACAAGAGCCTGGGCCGCGCCGCGGTGAAGTCGTTCGTCGTGCCGAAGTCGCTGCCGGGCATCCGGGTCGAGCGCCTCGAGCACAAGCTCGGCATCCGGGCCTCCGACACCGCCGTCATCGTGCTGGACAACTGCCGCGTCCCGGCCGAGAACCTGCTGGGCTCTCCCGAGATCGACACGTCCAAGGGCTTCGCCGGCGCGATGGCCACGTTCGACAACACGCGCCCGCTGGTGGCGGGCATGGCCGTGGGCTGCGCCCGCGCCTCCTTGGAGGTCATGCGCGACCTCATCGAGCAGGCCGGGCTGACGATCGACTACGACCGCTCGCCGGCGCTGCAGCCGCACGTGGTCGCGACGTTCCTGCAGATGGAGGCCGACTGGGAGGCCGCCCTGCTGCTCACGCTCGAGGCCGCGTGGATGGCCGACAACCGCCAGGCCAACTCGCTGCAGGCCTCGATGGCCAAGGCCAAGGCCGGCCGCTCGGGCAACGACATCACCCTCAAGTGCGTCGAGCTCGCCGGCTCGCTGGGCTACAGCGAGACCGAGTTCCTCGAGAAGTGGGCTCGCGACTCCAAGATCCTCGACATCTTCGAGGGCACGCAGCAGATCCAGCAGCTCATCGTCGCGCGACGACTGCTGGGCCTGACCAGCTCGCAGCTGAAGTGACCCGCCGGGCCGCGATCAGGGACGGAGCAGCGCCTTGATCGCGGTCCGCTCGTCCATCGCCCGGTAGGCGTCCGCGACCTTCTCCAGCGCGAAGGTGGCGTCGAAGACCGCCCCGGGCCGCAGGCTGCCGTCGAGCACCTCGGGGAGGAGCTCGTCCAGGTAGTTGCGGACCGGGGCCACACCGCCCGCCAGCGACTGGTTGCGGCGGAACATCGCCGGGATGTTCATCTCGACCCCGTGCGGGACGCCGACGTAGCCGACGGTGCCGCCCGGCCGCAGGGACAGGAACGCCTGCTTCATCGACTCGCCGGTGCCGACGCACTCCAGCACCGCGTCGGCGCCGATGCCACCGAGGATCTCGGTGACCTCGGCGGCGCCCTCCTTGCCGCGGGTCGCGACGACGTGGTCGGCGCCGAACTGCGTCGCCAGCGCCTGGCGGTCCTCGTGGCGCGACATCGCGATGACGGTGGAGGCGCCGAGGCGCTTCGCGGCCAGCACGGCCGAGAGTCCCACCGCGCCGTCGCCGACGACGGTGACCGTCGACCCGTGGGTGACGCCGGCGCTGACGGCGGCGTGGTGACCCGTGGGGAACACGTCGGTGAGCGCCAGCAGGTGCGGCAGCAGGTCGTCGTCGACCTCGCCGGGCACCGTGACGAGGGTGCCGTCGGCCTGCGGGATGCGGACCAGCTCGGCCTGGCAGCCGGCGTAGCCGCCGCCGTTGACGCACGAGGTCTGGACGCCGTTGCGGCAGTGGGCGCAGGTGTTGTCGCTGTACATGAACGGCGCGATGACGAAGTCGCCCACGCGGAGCCCGGAGACGTCGCTGCCGACGCTCTCGACGACGCCGACCTGCTCGTGGCCGATCTGCTGCGCCTCGGTCTGCTCGCCGTTGAGGCCGCGGAAGGGCCACAGGTCGCTGCCGCACACACAGGAGGCCACGACGCGGACGATCGCGTCGGTGTCGGCCTCGAGCACGGGGTCGGGGAGGGTGTCGAGTCGGATGTCGCCGGGGGAGTGAAGGACGGTCGCGCGCATGCGTGCAAGGATGTCAGACATGAGCGAAAAGCCCGAAGTTGATTTCACTCCCGGCCCCGCCCCGACCGACCTCGTGATCGAGGACATCACCGTCGGTGAGGGCGACGAAGCCGTCAGCGGCGGCGTCGTCGACGTCCACTACGTGGGTGTCGACTTCGAGACCGGCGAGCAGTTCGACGCGTCCTGGGACCGCGGCCAGTCGGCTCGCTTCCCGCTGCCGCAGCTCATCGGCGCCTGGCAGCAGGGCATCCCCGGCATGAAGGTCGGCGGCCGCCGCAAGATCGTGGCCCCGCCGGAGCTGGCCTACGGCCCGGCCGGCGGCGGACACCGCCTGTCCGGCCGCACGTTGGTCTTCGTCATCGACCTGCTCGGCGTCAACTGAGCCGTCCCCTCAGCGGGGCAGCACGTCCAGGGCCTTCGCGACCCGTCGGTCCGAGATCGGGCCGACGGCGCGCAGCTCCTGAGCGAAGACGCTGACCCGCAGCTCCTCGAGCATCCACCGCACCCGCTGCACCGGCGGCGACAGGCGCTGCCACGGGCGCAGGTCCTTGGTCTGCTCGTGGAACCGTGCCTCGAGCGCCCAGATGGGCGCCGGGTCCTTCGGCGACGTGAGCCGCTTGGAGGCCGCGCGCAGGTAGACCGACAGCCGGCCGACCTGATCGGCCCCCATGTCGCGGACGAACCCCGGGTGGACGAGCCACGAGACCTGCACGCGCACGTCCTCGCCGGCCTCGTCCGTGCCGGGGTCGAGGTCGCCCAGGGCCTGGAGTGCGGTGATCACCTGGCGCACGATCCGCTCGGTGAGGGGCACGGCGTCGGCGCGCACGAGGTCTCGTAGGCGGCGGAAAGCGGCCTCGTCCCACACGGGCCCGCCGTGCTCGACGACGAGGTGGTCGAGTGCGGCCAGCCACGACTCCTCGATGACCGCGGCGGCGTCGCCCTGCGGGGACGTGGCGAGCAGGAGCTTGTCCTGCAGTGACAGGGTGCGGCCGACCGTGCCCACGGGCGATCCCGTCGACAGCGCGATCAGCCGGGCCTGTCCGCGGATGGTCGCGACGCGCTGCTCGGCCTCGGTGCGCAGCACCCGGAGCGCGACGCTCTTCCCCTCGTCGACGACGGCCGGGTAGCCGGTGACCTGGCCCGCGGTGATGCTGCGCTCGAGGTCGCCGAAGTCCCAGTCCGTGATGCCGGTGCGCTCCTCGCTCTCGGCGCGGCGCTTGAGGTCGCGACGCAGGCGCGGCTCCAGCTCGCGCCGCAGGGCGTCGAGGTCCTTGCCGGACGCGAGCTCGCGGTCACCGTCGACCACGCGGAACGTCGGGCGCAGGTGGGACGGCAACGCGGAGGGATCGATGAGGGACGGCTCGACCTCGAGCGCGCGGCCGAGCTCGGTGCGCAGGTCCCGCGTGGTGTCGAGGTCTGGCAGCACCCGCTCGGCGGCCTGGGCCGCCGGGGCGAAGCGGCGGCGCTCGGCCTTGGGCAGGGTGCGGATGAGCTCGGTGACCAGCTCGAGACGGCGTCCGGGGACGCCCCAGGCGAACTCGTCCTCGCGGATCGTGAGCAGGTCGTCGACGGGGACGGTGATGGTGATGCCGTCGTCGCGGGCCTGCGGGTCGAACCGGTACGAGACGTCGTACGCGCCGTCGAAGTCGGCGCTCTGGGACGTCCACGTCGTCGGGAACGCGTCGGCGTCGACCTCGGCGCGGAAGAGGTCGTCGGTGAAGTCGAGGACACGCTTGTCGGGCTGCTTCTTCCACCAGGCGTCGAAGTGACGCACCGAGACGACCTCGGCGGGGATCCGCGCGTCGTAGAAGTCGACGAGTGTCTCGTCCTCGACCCGGATGCCCCGGGTGCGCACGCGCTCCTCGAGCTCCTCGATCCTGGCCAGGCGGTCCTGGTTGCGCTGCCAGAAGCGGTGGTGCGTGCGCCACTCGCCGCCGACGAGGGCGTGCCGGATGAAGAGCTCGCGAGCCAGCGGTGCGTCGTGCTGGGCGAGCATGACGGTGCGGTCGACGACGACGGGCAGCCCGTAGAGCGTCGATCGCTGGGTGGCGACGGCGGCGCCTCGCTTGGCTGACCACCGCGGCTCGGAGTACTGGTGCTTCAGCAGGTGTCCGGCGGCCTGCTCGACCCACACCGGATCGACGCGGGCGTTGTCGCGCGCGAACAGGCGCGACGTCTCGACCAGCTCGCCGGCCATGATCCATCGCGGCGGCTTCTTGGCCAGGCCCGAGCCGGGGAAGATCGAGAACCGGGCGCCCCGCGCCCCGAGGTACTCGCGGGTCTCGGCGTCGCGCAGGCCCACGTGTGAGAGCAGCCCGTGCAGCAGCGCGCGGTGGATGGCGTCGGCGTCGGGCTCCTTGCGGACCTTGCCGGGCTTGAGGCCGAGCTCGCGCGCGGTGCGCCGCAGCTGGGAGTTGACGTCGGCCCACTCGCGGACGCGCAGGTAGTGCAGGAACTCGTCGTGGCACATCCGGCGGAACTTGGTGTGCGACAACTCGTCGCGCTGCTCCTGCAGGTAGTCCCAGAGCTTGAGCAGGCTGAGGAAGTCGGAGTCGGGCTGCCGGAAGCGCGCGTGCTGGGCGTCGGCGAGCTGCTGCTTGTCGAGCGGGCGCTCGCGGACGTCCTGGATCGACAGGCCCGCGACGATGACCAGCACCTCCGGCAGCACGCCGAGTCGGTCGGCGGCCAGCACCATGCGGGCGTGGCGGGGGTCCAGGGGGAGTCGCGCCATCGTGCGACCGACCTTCGTCAGCCGGTCGGTGCCGTCGAGCCGCGGAGCCAGCGCATCGAGCTCGCGCAGGAGCGCGAGGCCGTCGGCGACGGCGCGATGGTCGGGCTCGTCGAGGAAGCCGAAGTCGCGGATGTCGCCGAGGTCGAGCGCGGCCATCTGCAGGATGACGCTGGCGAGGTTGGTGCGCTGGATCTCGGGGTCGGTGAACTCCGGACGGGACTCGAAGTCCTCCTCGTCGTAGAGCCGGATGCAGATGCCGTCGGCGACGCGGCCGCAGCGCCCGGCGCGCTGGGACGCGCTCGCCTGCGAGATGCGCTCGATCGGCAGCCGCTGGACCTTCAGGCGGGCGCTGAAGCGCGAGATGCGCGCCAAGCCGGGATCCACGACGTAGCGGATGCCGGGAACGGTGATCGAGGTCTCGGCGACGTTGGTGGCCAGCACGATCCGCCGGCGCGGACCGGTCTGGAAGACCTTCTGCTGCTCGTGCGCCGCCAGGCGGCCGTAGAGCGGCACGACGTCGCCGAGGGACTTGCCCTCGAGCACCTCGGCGGTGTCGCGGATGTCGCGCTCGCCGGGCAGGAAGACCAGCACGTCGCCGTCCCGCGGCAGCTCGCGGACCGCGCTGACGATGCCGTCGATGACGTCGTCCTCCCGGTCGAGCGGCCGGTAGCGGACCTCGACGGGGTAGGTGCGCCCGCTGACCTCGATGATCGGGACCGGACGCTCGGGCGTGGCGAACAGGTCGGCGAAGCGCTCGACGTCGATGGTCGCGGAGGTGACGATGACCTTCAGCTCGGGGCGGCGGGGGAGCAGCTCGCGCAGGTAGCCCAGCAGGAAGTCGATCGACAGCGACCGCTCGTGGGCCTCGTCGATGATGATCGTGTCGTAGCGCTCGAGCCGTCGGTCGTGCTGCAGCTCGGTCAGCAGCAGCCCGTCGGTGACGAGCCGGACGATCGTGTCGGGCCCGGACCTGTCGTCGAACCGCACGGCGTAGCCGACCTCGGCGCCCAGCTCGACGTCGCACTCCTGCGCGATGCGCGCGGCGACGGAGCGGGCGGCGATCCGGCGCGGCTGGGTGTGCGCGATCTTGGTGCGCCCGAGCTCGGCGGCGATCTTCGGCAGCTGGGTCGTCTTGCCCGATCCGGTCTCGCCGGCGACGACGACCACCTGGTGATCGCGCAGGGCGTCACGGATCTCGTCGTGACGCGCGGTGATCGGCAGGCCGGGATCGAACTCGAGTTTCATCGCTCCCATCATCACCGGAGGCCGAGCTGGTCCGCGAAGAGGGCATAGCCGACGAAGGCGACGACGTCGAGGATCGTGTGCGCGATCACCAGCGGCATGACCCGGCCGGTGCGGTGGAACCACCACGCGAACACGACGCCCATCGCGGCGTTGCCGACGAACTGACCGAACCCCTGGTAGAGGTGATAGCCGCCGCGCAGCAGGGCGGACGCCGCGATCACGGCCGGCAGGCCCCAGCCGAACTGCCGCAGGCGCGTCATCAGGTAGCCGACGACGATCACCTCCTCCACGACGGCGTTCTGGATCGCGGAGAGCACCAGGACGATCACGGTCCACCAGTAGAGGTCCTCGGGACTCGTGACGATCTCGGCGGTGACGCCGAGCGCCCGCCCACCGAAGTAGACCCCCAGTCCCGGGATGCCGATCACGGCGGCGAGGGCCGCACCGAACGCCACGTCGCGCCACGGTCGGCCGGCGTCGAGGCCGAGGCGCCGCAGCACCGGGGGAGCGGCGTCGAGACTCAGCAGGTAGAGCGCCAGCGCCACCGGGACGAGCGCGAAGCCGATCGCGAGCAGCTGGTACGTCAGGTCGAGCCACGGGACGGCGTCGCGCGACTGGTTGAGCGAGGCGGTGGAGTCGCGCAGCGGTCCCTGGCTGAGCTTGCGCACCAGGCTGACGACGGAGTACACGGCCGACTGGCCGAGGGAGAGGCCGAGGACGATCCAGACCTCGGCGCGCAGGCGCCGGGTCACGGGGTCACAGGTCGTTCGTGGCGAAGGTGTCGCAGTTGTTCACGTTGCCGGTCTCGTAGCCGGTCTGGAACCACCGCTGGCGCGACTCGCTGGACCCGTGGGTCCAGGAGTCCTGGTTGACCCGGCCGCCGCCGAGCTCCTCCTGGATGTGGTCGTCGCCGACCGCGGCCGCGGCGGAGAGCGCCGAGTCGATGTCGCCCTGCGTGAGGGGCTTGATGAGCGTGTTGCCCTGGGCGTCCTGCGTCGACGCCGCGTGGTTGGCCCACACGCCAGCCATGCAGTCGGCCATCAGCTCGATCCGGACGCCGCCGCTGCGGGGTCCGGTCTTGCCGTCCTGGCCCTTGGCGAGGATGCCGAGGACGTTCTGGACGTGGTGGCCGTACTCGTGCGCGACGACGTACATCTGCGCGAGGTTGCCGCCGTCGGCGCCGAACTGGCTGGTGAGCTGGTCGAAGAACGAGGCGTCGATGTAGACGCGCTCGTCGGACGGGCAGTAGAACGGTCCCGTCTGGTTCGACGCGGTGCCGCACGGTGACTGGGTCGCACCGGAGTAGATGACGGTCTGCGCCTCGCGGTACTGGCGGTTGACGTCGGCGGGCAGCGCGTCGGTCCAGTAGTCCTGGGCGCTGTTGACCGTGCCGATGATCCGGCACGTGTCGTCCTTGTTCGCGTCGGCGCCGGTCTTGCACTGGCTGACGTCGATCGAGGACGACTGGCTGCCACCGGTCAGCACCTGGTTGACGTCGAACGCCGAGCCCGTGCCGCCACCGCCGTCGAGCGGGTTGCCGCCGAGGAAGGCGAAGAGCAGCATGAGCAACAGGCCGCCGATGCCGCCGCCGACCACGGCGCCGCCCTTGCCGCCGCCGGTGACCTGACTGGTGTCCAGGTTCGCGCCCTCGTTGAACGTCATGGCGCGATTCTAGGGGTGCTCAGCGCTTGCCGCCGCCGAGCAGACCGCCCAGCAGGTCGCCCAGTCCGCCGCCGAGCCCGCCCTTCGACGATGACGACCCGCCGCCGCCGAGCAGCCCACCGATGAGGTCCTCGAGCCCGCCGCCGCCGGCGATGGTGCCCTGCTGGCCGCTGCCGGTGGCGCGCTTGGCGAGGTAGGCCATCACGATCGGGGCGAGGATCGGCAGGAGCTTCTTCACGAGTCCCGCGTCCTGGGCGCCGCTCGTCGAGCCGAGCGCGACCGCGACGTCGTCGGACTTCTCGCCGAAGACGTTCTTGACGATCTTCTCGCCGTCGGCCGTGTCGATCTGATCGACGTCGACGCCGCCGTCCACGAGGGAGGTGTCCTTCGAGGCGATCGCCCCTCCGAGCGAGGCGGCGCCCTTCGGGTCCTTCGCGTTGGCCTCGAGTCCTCCGAGCAGGGCGGGCAGGGCCGCCTCGATGCCCTGTTCGGCGGCGGAGCGCTCGACGCCCAGTCGCTTCGCGATCTGGTCCACGGGGATGAGCTGGTGCAGGTCGTCGAGGCCGGCCATGGGGACTCCTTCGTCGATGCGGTCCGGGCGGACCGGCATTTCGAGCGTAACGCGGAAGCGTCCTCTGCCTAGGGTTACGCCATGACGGAAGCGATGAGCCCGGTCCTGCCCGTGTCGGGAGACGACGAGGCGCGGCGGGCGGGACTGCGCCGGATGCGGACCCTGGCGACGTCCCTGCTCGTGGTGGCCGCGATCGTCTTCGCCGCGACGCACGGACTCGACGGCGGGTGGGGCTACGTCAACGCCGCGGCCGAGGCGGCGATGGTCGGCGCGATCGCCGACTGGTTCGCGGTGACCGCGCTCTTCCGGCACCCGATGGGCCTCCCGATCCCGCACACCGCGCTGATCCCGAAGAAGAAGGACCAGCTGGCGGCCAGCCTGCAGGACTTCGTCGCCGAGAACTTCCTGCGCGAGGACGTCATCCGCGACCGGATCGCCGCCGCCGGGCCCGCGGAGCGGGTGGGGCACTGGATCGCGTCGCCCGGCCGGGTCCACCGCATCGTCGACGAGGGAGCCCGGGTCACCTCCGACCTGCTGCACCGGGTCAAGGAGGAGGACGTGCAGGCGGTCATCACCGAGCTGATCGTGCCGCGCATGATGCAGGAGCCGCTGAGCCCCGCCGTGGGTCAGCTGCTGACCGAGATCCTCGACGAGGGCGCGCACACGGGCCTGGTCGACCTCGGGCTGGATGAGCTTCACGGCTGGCTGGCGCGCCACCCGGATCGGATCACCGACCTGATCATCCAGCGCGCTCCGGAATGGGCGCCCAAGTGGGCCAACGCACTGGTCGCCGATCGCCTCTTCCGCGAGGTGCTGACGTGGGTGGAGGACATCCGCGACGACCCGCGCCACGACGCGCGCGTCGCGCTGGACCACTGGCTCGTCGAGCTGGCCCACGACCTGCAGCACGATCCCGAGACGATGGACCGCGCCGAGCGGCTCAAGCAGCGCCTGCTGACCCAGCCGAAGGCGTCGACGACCGCGGTGCGGCTGTGGGACTCGTTCCGCCGGGGGCTGCTGGAGGCGCTGGACGACCGTGACGGGGTGCTGCGCCGGCGGATCGTCGAGGAGATCGAGCACCTGGGGGAGCGGCTGCAGTCGGACGCGGTGCTCGCGGCGAAGGTCGACGGCTGGGCCGGTGACGCCGCGGCCTATGTGGTCGAGCACTACGGCGGCGAGATCGCGACGGTCATCTCGGCGACGGTCGAGCGCTGGGACGGCAAGGAGACGGCCGACCGGATCGAGCTGCACGTCGGTCGCGACCTGCAGTTCATCCGCATCAACGGCACCGTCGTCGGCGGCCTGGCCGGACTCGTCATCCACGCCATCGCGCAACTGCTCTGAGCCCCGTGCGTAGCCCTCCGCGAGGTGTTTGCTAGAGTTCAGTGCTGCAGCAAAACGCACCTGTCCGGGTGGCGGAATTGGTAGACGCGCTAGCTTGAGGTGCTAGTGCCCTGTAAGGGGCATGGGGGTTCAAGTCCCCCCTCGGACACAGAAGAAGCAGATGGCTCTGACCAGCGGAAACGCGGTCAGCGCCATTTGTTGTCTCAGAGACGAAACGCCACGGGATCACCCTGTTCTTTGGAGTTCCAGCGTATTCGCCTACCGGTGGGGGATGGGCCGCGCACGACGTGCCCATGGTGACCATCTGTCGCGGCCGGGGCGTTCTTGTCCACCACGGCGCGGGCGCCTTGACGCGCCCGGCCCCGCGCCCAAGGATCGGTGTGAACCAGATCACATTCATTCGGGGGTACGAGATGGCACAGGCACACAGGTCGAGCAGGTGGGCCATTGCGGCGGCGACGGGGGTCTTGGCGGTGGCGCTGGTGGGAACCTCCCCGTCCGAGGCGACATCGGGACACGGGCATTCCGGGGCCCGGGCGGTGTCGATCTTCCCGAGCAACGACCTGACCGTGCGCGACCGCGGGCAGAAGACGGGCCTGAGGATCGCGCTGCCCGCGGACGGCTGCGCCACGGTGTCGTCGTGCGGCATGATCACGCGGCTCGACGAACTGGACGGCTTCGACCTCGATCCGCGCGTCGCCGTCACCTTCGACCGGCCCGTGGATCCGACGGCGGCGGCCCGCGCGATCACGATCCGCCGCGGCCGCGGCCACGGACCCTCGATCGGCGTCGAGCGCGTGGTCTACGACGCCGCCACGCGCACCGTGTACGCCCACCCCACCCGCCAGCTCGACCCGGGCACGACCTACCGACTGACGGTGCGCGGCGCGGGGAGGAACGCGGAGGAGACCTTCACGACCATGTCGGCGACCGACGGGCTGCTCGACCTCGCTCGTCGGGTCCACCGGACCCGACCTGCCGAGCTGCGGGTGGAGGCCACCGTCGACGCGACCACCGCCACGCTGGAGTACTTGCAGGACACCGGCGCCGCCGCCTTGAACCCGGTCCCGGTTCCGACGACCGGCCTGACCGGTCGCATCGTCATCGGCTCGTTCGAGGCCCCCTCCTGGCTCCGCGAGGACGGCACGATCGCGCAGACGCCGACCCGCGACCGTGGACCCCGCGCCGTGGGTACGGCGCGTTTGCCCTTCGTGCTCACGACTCCCGCGGGCCGGGCGCCGCGCGGCGGCTGGCCGGTCGCAGTGTTCGGACACGGTTTTACCGGCAACCTCAGCAACATGCTGGCGGAGGCTGAGTACAACGCCCGCCGCGGGATCGCGACGATCGCGACCACCGTCCCCGGTCACGGGTTCGGCCCGGGCAGCCAGTGGCTGATCACCGACTCCTCGGGCGTGCGCAAGGTCCCCGCGTACGGCCGCGGGCGTGACGTCGACGGCTTCCCGGGGATCGGATCGACCGACGGCGCGAGCCCGCGGGTGGGCACGGCCGCCGCGACCGTCGGCTTCCGCGACACCCTGCGGCAGGCGTCGCTGGACAACATGAGCCTGCTCCGGGCGGTCGCCGCGGATCGAAGCCTGGGCCTCTCGTCGCGGTCGATCGACTATTACGGCATCAGCTTCGGCGGCATCTACGGCACGATGACCGTTGCGGCGGATCCGTCGTTCGACCAGGCCGTGCTCACCGTGCCGGGCGGACCGATCAGCGAGATCGCGCGACTGTCACCGGACTTCCGACCGCTGGCCGCCCTCAACCTGCAGGCCGAGGGCCTGCTCAACGGTGGCACGGTCGGGTTCACCGAGTCGCTCCCGCTGCCCGGCGAGGACCCCGTGACCGAGCCGGCTGCCGGCGCCCTCGCGATCCAGGCGTTCCTCGCGCACTCGACCTGGCTCCAGCGCGCGGGCAGCCCGGAGACGTTCGCGCCGCTCGTACGGCACCGCGATGCGCTCTACCAGGTCGCCCGCGGCGACCGGACCGTCGCGAACCCGACGTCGTTCACGCTCCTGCGGGCCGGACACCTGGCCGGACGCACCTCGCTCTACCGCAATGACCTCACCGCCGCCTCGGCCGCGAATCCGCACGGCTTCCCGGGCCTCGCCCCGGTCTTCGCCACGGCTCGCGCCCAAGGCCTCGGCCAGACCGCCGAGTTCCTCGCGACCGGCCGCACGATCGACCCCGACGGGCCGGGGTCCGTCTGGGAGACGCCGATCAGGGAGGTGGGCCTGCTGCGGACGCTGGGGTTCTGAGCCAGGTCGCGGTCGGTGTCGGCGCGAGGCCGATGCCCGGCGACGGCAGCGAGCCGCTGCCATGGCCGGGACGGCATGATCGGGCCCGTGCACAACGAGACGGTGGGTATGCCCGAGCCCGGCAAGGTTCGCTACGACTGGACCGGTTTCTCGCGCAAGCAGTGGGGGCCCGTGTCGGTGGTGTCCAGGTACAACACGGTCGAGGCGACGGTCGGTCACGCCACCATCGTGCTGGACCTCACCGATCGTCGACCGCTCGAGGAGCGCCAGCGATCCCCGATCGCCACGCCGTTCCGAGACGGCGTGCCCGTCTGGCTCAATGGCCGTCGCGTCGCCACTGTCCGGCGCGATCCGACGAGCCCGTTCGGTCTGTTCGTGCGCTGGGCTCGCAAGGAGATCGCCGGAGACCCGGGCTTCGTGCTGCCGGGGATGCGGTTGGCGGACCGGTCGTTCCCCGGAATGACGAGCCTGAAATGCGATGCAGGCACCTTGGTGAGGACGAACGTGCTGGCGGCGCCGTGGAACGGCTTCGCCTGGCACTACACGCTTCCGGGCATCTCCTTCGGCGCGCCGTGCGTCGCGGCGGGCGTCCGGCCCGAGCACATCGCCCTCTGGTTCGCGATCCGCGAGACCAATCGCTGAATCAGGAGCCGAGCTGGAGGCCACCAGGCCCGCGCTGTAGAGTCGGTCACTCAAGACCCTCTCACTCTCGCCGGTGAGGGGGTTTTGTTCTTTCCCGTGAACGACTCGGGTCCTGCGCGGGACCGCACGGCCTCGGCGGGCTAAACTGGTGAGGTCAGGGCGACGTCTCCCACGCGCTCCCAGCCGGATGCGCTGGAATGGGGCCTCTGATCCGGTCACACCGGATCCGCGATCACTCAGGTGGGCCGCCCGCTCGGTTGAATCGGCCGCGAAACACGCGAGTGCCGGTCGTGCCCGAGTGCTCGGGGTGTGCTGCCGTCATGGCGGGCCACACGTAAGTCATAGGAGAGAAATTTGGCCAGACGAGGCCGGTCTCAGTCGGGTTCCACCGGAGCTCGGACGCGCAGTCAGCGCAGTGGACGTGCGCCCGAGAGCGGGGGCATCATCCCGGTGCTCGCGCGCGCCGTGCGTGAGGTGGAGGCCGGCGTCCAGCGCGGCCGCGGAAGTGCCTCGATCCGGGCCAAGTTCCAGACCGTGGCCCTGCTGGCACGCGAGGAGCGCACGCGGGTCAGGACGGCGACCGACCTGAGCGAGTCCCAGCGCACCGAGCAGCTCAATCGGCTCGACGGCATCGGCACGATCCTGGCGAAGACCGCGGCGCTCGACACCTCGTTGCTCTCGCTGCTCTCGGAGGATGCCGAGGTGTCCGACGCGGCGAAGGACCTCAAGCGGGACATGCTGCGGGCCGCCGGCGTCGAGCTTCCCGACGAGCCGGAGCCGCCGGTCGAGGAGGCCCCGGCCCCCGCCCCCGTCAGCCGTCAGGTGGTGCCGCAGACTGTCATCTCGCGTCAGCTCGCCAACCCGTTCCTCGCACCCCAGTTCCAGGCCGTCGAGGAGCGCACGCCGCCGCCCCGCCGGCTCGGCAGCTGGGAGCTGATCGGGCCGCTGCTCTCGTCGTTCGAGCGGGCCTCCAGCGGCGCCGTCGCCTGCATGGACCTGCCCGAACCGGCGCCGGTGCCCGTGCCCGACGGGCTCGCGCTCATGCGCCACCAGGCCGAGCTGGTCGCCGCCGCGGCGGAAGGACACCGCACCTTCCTGCTGGCCGACGAGCCCGGACTGGGCAAGACGGCGCAGGCCCTGCTCGCGGCGCAGGCCGCCGATGCCTACCCCCTGCTCGTGGTGGTGCCGAACGTCGTCAAGTCGAACTGGGCGCGCGAGGCGCAGATGTGGACCCCGAAGCACAAGGCCACCGTCATCCAGGGCGACGGCGACACGATCGACGGCTTCGCCGACATCGTGATCGTCAACTACGAGGTGCTCGACCGGCACGTCGGCTGGCTCGGCGACCTCGGCTTCCGCGGCATGGTCCTCGACGAGGCGCACTTCATCAAGAACAAGTCGTCCCAGCGCTCGCAGCACGTGCTGCAGCTGTCGGAGCGCATCCGCACCCGGACCGCCCGCCCCCTCCTGATGGCGCTGACCGGCACCCCGCTGATCAACGACATCGACGACTTCCGCGCCATCTGGCAGTACCTCGGCTGGATCGACGAGAAGAAGCCCCGTCCCGAGCTGCTCCATGCGCTCGAGGACACCGGTCTGACGCCGATCGACCCCGGCTTCTTCTCCTCCGCCCGCCGCCGCGTCATCGACATGGGCATCGTGCGCCGTCGCAAGGTCGACGTCGCTTCCGACATCCCGGCCCGACGTGTCGCCGACCTCCGCGTCGAGCTCGACGACGAGGCCGGACGTTCGATCCGTGCGGCCGAGCGCGAGCTCGTGGGCCGCCTGGTCGCCCGGTACGAGCGAGCGCTCGAGTCCCGCGCGGTCGGATCGACGACCGACGGCATCGACCACGACCTCGTCCGCCGGATCGCCCTGGGGGAGCGGGAGGACTCCTCGAAGACCGAGGAGAACGTCTTCGCCATGATGCGGCGCATCGGCCAGGCGAAGGCGGGCCTCGCGGCCGACTACACGGCCCAGCTGGCGCACAGCGTCGGCAAGGTCGTCTTCTTCGCCAAGCACGTCGACGTCATGGACGTGGCCGAGAAGACCTTCGAGCAGCGCGGCATCCGGTACTCGTCGATCCGCGGCAACCAGACGCCCTCGGCACGCCAGAAGAGCATCGACGCCTTCGTGAACGATCCTGACGTGTCCGTCATCGTCTGCTCCCTGTCGGCCGCCGGCGTGGGCGTCAACCTGCAGGTCGCGTCCGACATGGTGCTCGCTGAGCTGTCCTGGACCGACGCGGAGCAGACCCAGGCGATCGACCGGGTCCACCGCATCGGCCAGGAGGAGCCCGTGACCGCGTGGCGGATCATCGCCTCGCAGACGATCGACACCAAGATCGTCGAGCTCATCGACAGCAAGGCCGGTCTCGCCGCCCGCGCGCTCGACGGCTCCGACGAGGAGGTCGTCGACTCCGCGGACCTGCAGCTCGAGACGCTCGTGGCCCTGCTGACCGACGCGCTGTCCGGCACCCGCTCCTGACGGCAGTCCCCATTCGGCTGAGAGGACGGGCGTTCTCGCGTAGGTTCTCGCTCTGATGGGGCCAATGGAACCCGTGGGAGATGCGGAGTCGCAGTGCAGGGTGACAAGCGGGCCGCGGTCGTCTCGACGGCGGTCTTCGTCGGGACGACTCTGTTCGTGGCCGTGGGCACGGTGATCGGGTTCAAGATCCGTCGAGCAGAGCGTGACGTGGTCATGTTCGATGACCTCATCTTCCTGCCGGTGATCATCTGCTCGGTCGTCGCGGTGGCCTCGATCGCAGGCACCCTGGTGACCGTGTTCGTGGACGACGACCGCGCGACCTCGTCCGGGAACCGCGTCCTGGCCAAGCTGCACGCGGTGCCCATGGGGATCTACGGCGCCTGCACCCTGATGATCGCCGACGGCGATGCCGCGAGCGTGGTCAGCGGGATCACGTTCGCGATCGGGACCACCATCCACCTGAGCTGGCTCCGCCTCGGGCTCGGGCTGCGGCGGCCTTCCGCACCGAAGCGGCGGAGCGCGTGGCGTCTCGTCGCCGAGAGCGCGCTCATGGTGGGAGCGTTCGTCGTCGTCAGCTCGTGGTTGGCGGAAACGCAGGAGCCGGACCCGGTCGCCTCGCCCGTCGTCATCCACACGCGAGTTTCGGCGCAGGCGGACCTTGATGCCGCACCCGGGATCCCGCCCGTGCTGCCGGCCGAGATTCCTCGCGACTACCAGTGGGAGGGATTCGACCGCCACGAGCGCGACGGCTCCGGCGACGTCGTCGTGCGCTCGTCGACCTTCGTGCCGTGGAGCGATCGGGCGCAGCTGCCGACGGTGCGTGTCTGCGCCCGCGAGCCGGGCCAGGCGTCATGCGTGCGCGGACTGCGGCCGGTCGAGCGAACCGCAGGCGGCCTGGACGTGATGATCGCGTTCGTCGGAAGCCACCAGCCCTCGGATGAGGACGTGGAGTTCTGGACGACGGTGCCCTTGGCCGTATCGCTCGATGTCTCCTGGTTGTTCGAAGAATGAGGGCGAGCCACCCTCGCGGATGGCTCGCCCCGTGTGAAGACCAGGAGCACTGGCGTCAGTCGCCCGCCTTGGTGACGCCGAACATCAACACGCGACGGTCGATGTCGTAGAACACCTTGCTGGTGTTCGTGAGGACGTCCTGCAGGTTGTCGGCATCCTCGGCGCTCACCGTGAGGACCTCTTCCCACGCGCCCTCGTCGAGCACGAGCTGGAGGGTCCAGATGCCGTTCTCTCCGCCTTCGCCCGCCGTCCAGCTGAACTGGTAGTGCGTGAGCTGGCGTACGCGCAGGCTGTCGTCGGTCATGCGCACGCCGTCTCGGCCGCCCTGGCTCTTCCTCGTCGCAGCCATGGGATCTCCTCCGGGTCACGTCGCGGCGCCCCGTGCGTCGCGGCTGGGGACTGATCGGTACCCATCCGCGCGCTGCCCTACTCGGTCCGATCCGCGAGACCGTACTCGACCGACCAGCGGTAGGTGCTGCCGTCGCGCTCGATCGTCACCAGCGCGGGACGTCCGCGGTGGGTGCCGGGGTACCGGCCCCCGTCGTGGTCGGGGTGGTCGTCGCCGAACAGCTCGATCCGCTCCTTCGCCAGCCCCTCCTCCAGCTGGTCGACCTGGGCGGGCTCGACGAGGTCCTTGTCGATGAGGCTGCCCAGGAGGAGGAACGAGAACAGGGCGAAGGCGAGGACGTACCGCCCGGACCGTTCGCCGGCACGGAGGTCCCTGACGCCGCACCAGATCAGCCACAGGACGAACGCGGCGGTCACGACCACGCCGAGACCCGCGGCCACGAGGTCGGAGGTCTGCGAGGGGAAGGGTGCCTCGATGACACCGCTGTCGCGGGCGCTCGTCATGAAGACGAGTCTGCCGTGGTGCGGGGCCGCGGCGAGGTCCGGGTACGCCACGGGCGAGTCACCCGTGAGGTGACTCGCCCGTGGAACAGGGGTGCGTGGATCAGATCCGGCGCACCTTGTAGCCGCTGGTCCAGATCTTGACCTTCTCGACCGACTTGCCCGGGCGCGGCGAGTGCCAGATCTTGCCGCCACCGGCGTAGATGCCGATGTGGTAGACGCCGGAGCCGTTGTAGAAGCCGATCAGGTCGCCCTTGCGCTTCTTGCTCTTGGCGATCTTCTTGCCCTTGCTCATCTGGGCGCCGGCGATGCGGGGCATGTTCTTCTTCACGGACTTCTTCGCGACGTACTTGACGTAGCCGGAGCAGTCGAAGCCGGACGGGCTGGTGCCGCCCCAGCGGTACGGCGTGCCGCGGTACTTCGAGGCGACGCGCATGATCTTCTTGCCGCGCTTGATGGCGCGCTTCTTCTTGATCGCCTTCTTCTTGGCGACGATGGCGCGCTTCTTCTTGATCGCGGCCTTCTTCTTGATGATGCGCTGCTTGCGCAGCTGGGCGGCGGTCGGCGCCGCGTTGGTGGTGGCGACGCTGGTGGTGGCCACACCGGTGGTGACGGTGCTGGGCGCCGCTTGGGCGGGAGCAGCGAGGGACAGGACGGACGCTGCCACGGAGGCAGCAAGCATGGTTGCGACGTGTCGCATGGGGATCTCCTTCGACGCCTACGAGGAGAGACCTGTCGGACTGGCAATGAAGGTATGCCCCACGCGTGGTGGTGAGCCCCAAGTCGCGATGACGCGACGCAATGCTGGTTTCCCCGGCCCGTCGATGAAGTGCTTCGAGTGTCCCGTGAGCCTCGACGGGTTCAGCGTGCTCACGGACCGGCCCGCGGGTGGGCCGTCAAAAAACGTACGTGGCGCAGCCGAAAGACCACGAAACGGACGTCTTTCGCCGCTCGGCGTGTCGACCCCGACCCGTACTGCGATTCGAAGGAAAAGCGCGGGTCGTTACACGGAAGCCGGGTGAGGTATCTCACGGAGTTGAGGCCCTCGGACGGGTCGTTTCGGGTCGAGGAGGTCGAGAAATCCCACGGTGGGTGGGCAGGGGAGGTACCGCTCGATGATCCGCATCGGGGTGTCGAGGTGACGGTCGTCGAGGTGGTCGTGGGACTTCATGTTGTGGTGTTTGCGGCACAGGCACCGCAGGTTGGAGGCGGTGGTCTCGCCGCCTGTGTCGTAGGGCTTGGCGTGGTCGAGGTCGGTGTCGTGGACGGGGGCTCGGCAGCCGGCGACGCGGCAGGTGCCGTCTCGCCATCGGAGCGCCTTCCTCAACGCTTCGGTGGGCCGGTAGTTCAGGACGGTGGTGTCGAGGATGTCGCCGCGGGGGTCGAGGACGAGTCTGCGGAAGAGGGTGTGTTCGGAGCCGGCGAGCTCGCGGACCCAGGCGGAGGTGACGGGTTCGCCGTCGCGGGTGATGCCGGGGCCGTTCGTGAGGCCGATGAGGTCGGTGGCGGCGATGCTGATCGCGATCTCGGCCCGGATGTCGGTCTCGGTGCCGGTGCAGGAGGTGAGCCAGTGCCCGAGCAGGTCGGCCTGCTTCTGTTCGCGGGTGCGGGTGTCGGTCTCGCCGGTCTCGGGGTCGACCGAGGGGAGGGCCTTGGCGGCCTTGCGGAGCCGCTCGGCCACGGCGATCGCGACCCCGGTGGGGAGCAGGGCGTTGAGCCAGGAGGTGCCGTCGTCGTTGTGGGTGACGTTCACGCGTCGGTCGGCGAGGGCGCGGGCGGTCTCGGCGTCGGCGCCTTCGGGCTCGAGCCGGGCCCGCAGTCGCCGCAGCCAGGCCCGCAGCTCGGCGATGGTGTGGGTCGCGGCGTACTCCGGCGCGGAGTGCTCGAGCTTCTGCCAGGAGTCGCGGGTCTGGAGTCGGGCGGCGCTGTCGGCGATCGCGGTGACCCGGACCGCGTCGAGGTCGCCGGCGCGGAACGCCTCCCACACCGCCGGCGTCCGTTCCCGCACGATCTGGGCCTCACGGACCATCGACCAGACCTGGTGCTCGGTGACCCGCAGGGCCTGCGCCAGCTCCAGCGTCACCTCACGCCGGGCGAGCTCCTTGGACAGCACGATGTCATCGGTGCGGTCGATCTCGGCCACCCGGCGGACGTGCTGGGACACCACGAAGTCCCACTCCTCGAACTCGGCCATCGCCCGGGCGCGACGCACCGCGTCGCCCGTGACCGCCGCCTGACTCCAACCCATGCACCCAACCCAGTGGGCGCCACCGACAGAAACGTCAGCCCAGCCAGTCGCCGGCGTCAGATGTCGTCCGGCCACGGCTCGGCCGTGACGGAGGGCCACCGCTCGCGGTACTGCGCGACCTTAGCCTCGTAGACCTCGCGCGGCGCCAGCCTTGGATTCGGGCGCATGACACGGTCGAAGACGTCCTGGAGCCCGTATGGTGCGTGGACGCTGATTCTCCCGTCGGGCGCCGTCGTCATGCCGACGCAGCAGGTGGTGCTGGCGAAGGCGTCGATCGCATCGGTGGCACTGGTGAACGGATCGGCCGGAACGCCGAATCTCTCCTCGTACCAGAGGTGCACCCGGGCCTCGTTGCGGATCTCGACGTGCGCGTCCACGTCGGAGAAGAGGTCCGCCACGGCCCGGATGACCTCGTCCTCGGCGTCCCACCCGAGGTCGGCCGCATCGAAGTAGAAGACGTCGTAGTCCTTGATCCCGAATCCGGCGGGCCTGCCCTCCTGCGCGTTCCAGATGTTCTGGAAGACGGCACCGGCGGTGAGCCACCACTCCGCGAGCCCGAGGCGCGGCATCCGCTCCAGCACGGTCCGACAGACCGGGTCGGCCAGGACCGCATGCACGGCGCGTGTCTCATCGGGGCGGAGCCCTGGCGGCACGGACATGCGACCCCCTCGCGATCTCGGCGTCGAGCCTAGCCGCCCGAGGTGCGCGTTCGGCTCACCGTGCGAGGGTGGCGACATGCGTGCCATCGGAGCGAACCAGTACGGCGGACCCGACGTCCTCGAGGTCGTGGAGCTGCCCGATCCGGTGCCCGGACCGGGTGAGGTCCTGGTGCGGGTGCACGCGGCGGCGGTCAACCCGACCGACACCTACGTCCGCAACGGCGACCGCGCGCGAGCCCAGGCGAAGCAGTCGCAGCCGCCGTACGTCCCGGGCATGGACGTCGCGGGCGTGCTCGAGGCCATCGGACCGGACGTCCGCACCGATCTGGCCGTCGGCGATCGCGTGATGGGCGTCGTCATCCCGCACGGTCGCCACGGCGCGTACTCCGAGCTGGTCGCTCTGCCGGTGGGGTCCGTCGCGGCGGCACCCGCCGGCACCAGCCATGCCGAGGCGTCGACCCTGCCGATGAACGGGCTCACCGCGCGCCTCGCGCTGGACCTCGTGGGTCTCGAGCCCGGCCAGGTGCTGGGCGTGACCGGTGCCGCCGGCGCGCTCGGTGGCTACGTGATCGAGCTGGCCAAGGCCGACGGGCTGGTCGTCGTGGCCGACGCGTCCGAGGCGGACGAGCCCTTGGTGCGCAAGCTCGGCGCCGACATCGTCGTCCCTCGCGGGGACGGAGTCGCCGAGCTGATGCTCCAGGAGGTCCCGGACGGCGTTCACGCGATGGTCGACGGCTCCGTCCAGGACGCCGCGCTCTTCCCCGCGATCCGGGACGGGGGAGCCTTCGCTGCCGTGCGTTGCTTCCGCGGTGAGCCGCCGCGCGGGATCCGGAACGAGCAGGTCTGGATCACGGCGTACGCGCAGGAACAGGAGAGGCTCGACACGCTCCGCCGGCAGGCCGAGACCGGGGTGCTCACCCTGCGGGTGGCGGACAGGCTGCCCGCCGCGCAAGCGGCCGAGGCGCACCGGCGGCTCGAGGCCGGCGGCGTCAGGGGCCGCCTGGTCCTGGAGTTCTGAGCCGGAGGCCGTCACCGGGCGGCGGTGCGCAGCGGCAGTCGGTGCAGCTCCACGTCGCGGAGCGTGCCCGCATCCGCCACGGCCGTCATGTAGGTGCAGGAGGGCTGGCGGCGCCGGTCGGTGGGGGAGCCGGGGTTGAGCAGGCGCAGGCCGGTGCCCGTCGTCGTGTCCCAGGGGATGTGGCTGTGCCCGAAGACGAGGACGTCGAGGTCGGGGTACAGGGCGCCACACCGCTCCTCGCGTCCCTTCGACGCGCCGGTCTCGTGGACGACGCCGAAGCGGATCCCGTCGATCTCGGCGCGCGCCACCTCGGGGAGCCGTTCGCGCAGCTCACCGTGGTCGTTGTTGCCGTAGACGGCGACCAGCCGTCGGGACCGGGCCTCGAGGTCGTCCAGCAACGGGACGTCGACCCAGTCGCCCGCGTGGATCACCACGTCGGCGGCGTCGACCGCGTCCCACACCTGGGCGGGCAGCTCCTTCGCCCGCTTGGGCAGGTGGGTGTCGGCGATGAGCAGCAGCCGGGTCGACATGGGACCAGTCAACCGTCCCGCTCAGCGGTCCGCGAGCGCCACCTCGATCTGGCGGGTCGTCGACGCGTCGTAGCCGACCAGCAGGACGTGCTCGACCGCAGTGGACGAGGAGTCCACCGCCTCGAGGGCGGCCGCGATCGAGTCCTCCTTCGACCAGCCGTAGATGCCGGCGCCGACCAGCGGGAAGGCGACGTCCCGGGCACCGATCTCGGCGGCCACCTCGAGCGACCGGCGGTAGCACGAGACGAGCAGGGCCCGGTCGGTCTGGCCGGCGTGCCGGTTCGGGCCCACCGTGTGGATGATCCAGCGTGCCGGGAGGTCGCCCGCGGTGGTCCAGCCCGCGTCACCCGTGGCGAGCCCGTCGGGGAAGCGCGCGACGCAGTCGGCCAGGACGGCGGGCCCGCCCGCCCGGTGGATGGCCCCGTCTACGCCGCCCCCACCGCGCATGGCGCTGTTGGCGGCATTGACGATCGCGTCCACGTCGAGCGTCGTAATGTCGGCGTGGATCGCGGTCACGCGGGTCATGCCGGTGATCCTAGGCGCTACTCCGGCCGCTCGACCCAGGCCTCGGCACCGGGCTCGGCAGCGGCGATCTCCACGGGGCCGAAGTCGCTCAGCTCAAACGTGATCGGCTGCTTCGGGTCCACGCTGTCGGGCAGGATGAAGGTCGAGGTCGTGGGGACGTAGTCCATCGTGGCGGCACGGCCTTCGACGGCGCTGACCTGCACCGTCACGGTCTGGCCCTCCGCGCGGACCTGGCGGACGACCGCCGGGTTCGAGCTGCTGCCGTAGGTCACGACGTGAATCTGCCCGTCCGTGCCGACGACGACACCGGCGGGACTGTCGAGGGTCTTCTCGACTCCCTCGGGCAGGCCCCGGGACGGCTCGAAAGTGGCCTCCGACATCGGACCCGCACTGGCGCCGCCGTTGTCGTCAGGGTCGCCGCAGGCGGTGAGCGCGAGCGCCAGGATCGGCAGCACGGCCAGACGGATCAGCGTGCGCATGGCGCTCCTTCGGTCAGACAGGGAGCAATCGTGTCACGAAGTGCGTCAGCTGATCGACATTCGCGCACTCGTACATCGGCACGACCTCGGCGTAGCCGAGCGCCTCGGAGTCGCCCAGTCCCCAGCGGGTGTGGTGCTCGGGGTTGAGCCAGTAGGTGCGGCGCGAGCGCATGGCGATCTCGTGGAGCGCGTCGTAGCGGGGGTTCTGGTTGTTGTTGCGGGCGTCGCCGAGGATCAGCACCGCCGTCCGCGGGCCGACCGAGTCGAGGAAGAACTCGCGGAAGTCCAGCAGCGCCTCGCCGTAGTCGCTGCTGGTGTGCCACTTCGTGATCCGGGCCTCCTCGCGGATGCGCGTCTCGATGTCGCCGCCGCCGGACACGGCACCGTCCTTCACGATCTCGGTGACCTCGGCCATCGCGTTGACGAAGGCGAAGACCCGCACCTTGCTGAACTGGGCACTGAGCGCCTGGGTGAGGAGCATCGTGAAGTTCGAGAACCCGGCCACGGAGCCCGAGACGTCGCACAGCAGGACGAGCTCGGGTCGGCTCGGACGCGGCTTCTCGAACACGGGCCGCATCGGCACGCCACCGGTGCCCATCGCCTTGCGCAGGGTACGGCGCATGTCGATCTTGCCGCGGCGACGACGGCGCCTGCGCGCGGAGAGCCGCGTGGCCAGGACACGTGCCAGCGGCTTCACCGAACGCCGCAGCTCCTCGAGTTGCTGACGGTTGGCGCTGAGGAAGTCGACGTGCTCGCGCGAGGACCGCACGGCATGCCGTGCCACGAGCTCGCGGCCGCGCAGCTCGGCGGAGCGCCGACGCGCCTCGGCCTGGACCATCTCGCGGAACGCCTCGATGCCCTGACGGACCTCGTCGCGGGCCAGCCGGTCGGTGAACTGCGTGCCGAGCCCCTGACCGCCCTGGCCGGATCCGCCGCCGGGCCGCATCGCCATGGCGGCGGCGATCAGCGTCTGGGGCTGGAGGCGGTCGATCGTCTGGTAGGCCGACCAGCCGGCGGTCTCGGTGTCGGGACGTCCGACCTCACCGAGGACGTCGACGGCGATCTCGGCGATCTGGGCTAAGGTGCGCGGGTCGCGGTCGAGGAGCGCCGCGAGCAGCAGCTCGCGGATCTGCTGGACGTCCATGTCCTCGTCCACGTCGCGAGCGGCCTCGGGACGACCGACGCCGACGGGGAAGAACAGGTCGAAGGTCTGGTCGAAGACGTCCCGCTGGCCGCCACGCCGGACCAGCGCTGCCGCGAGGCCCTCGCGAAGCAGGTCGCGGTCTTCGAGGCCGAGGACCCGCATCACGTCCGCGGCGTCGATCGTCTCGCTGGGGCCGGCGTTGACCCCCTTCGTGCGCAGCGCCTCGACGAACTCGACCAGCCGGGTCGCGACCTGGGTGCTCATGACAGGACGGCGTCCAGGTCCAGCTTCGTGCGGGCCTTGTCGATGTCGTCGTTGTGCTTGAGCACGACGCCCAGGCTCCCGGAGACGACCTCGGAGGTCAGGGTGTCGGCACCCAGCGCCACCAGGGTGCGGGCCCAGTCGAGCGTCTCGGACACCGACGGCGCCTTGCGCAGCGGCATGGCGCGCAGGGCGTTGACGACGCGGACGACCGAGTCGGCCAGGGCGTCGTCGAGGTCGGGGACCTTCATGGCGACGATGTCGCGCTCGAGCTCGGCGGCGGGGAACTCGATGTGCAGGAAGAGGCAGCGGCGCCGCAGCGCCTCCGAGAGCTCGCGGGTGGCGTTCGACGTGAGCACCACGAACGGGCGCTGGGTGGCCGTGACCGTGCCCAGCTCGGGGATCGTGATCTGGAAGTCGCCGAGCACCTCGAGCAGCAGGCCCTCGATCTCGACGTCGGCCTTGTCGGTCTCGTCGATGAGCAGGACGGTCGGGCCGTCGTTGCGGATCGCCGACAGCAGGGGGCGGGGGAGCAGGAACTCCTCGGAGAAGATGTCGGACTTCGCCTCGCTCCAGCCCTCGTCGTGGCCGGCCGAGATGCGCAGCAGCTGCTTGGCGTGGTTCCACTCGTAGATGGCGCGCGACTCGTCGACGCCCTCGTAGCACTGGAGGCGGACCAGCTCGGCACCACAGGACTGCGCGATGGCGCGCGAGAGCTCGGTCTTGCCGACGCCGGCGGGGCCCTCGACGAGCAGCGGCTTGCCCAGCTCGCTGGCCAGGTAGACGGTGGTCGCGACGGCGTCCGAGGCGAGGTAGCCGGCCGTGGCGAGCTTGGCCTTGACGTCCTCGACCGAGGTGAACGGCATGGTGCCCTTGTTGAACATGGATTCAACTCTACGCTGTGGAGATGGCCAGAACGCGCGTGAGGTACACATCACACCACTCGGCACCCGACGCGTTCGCCCGCGTCACCGACTGGAAGCGGCACCGGGTGCCGCTCACGGAGGTGACCGTGACGCCGGTCGGTTTCACGGCGCGCACGGCGGTCGGACCGCTGGGATTCGACGACCCGATGGAGATCACGCGCTGGGATCCGCCGCACCGGGTCGAGCTGCACAAGCGCGGCCGGGTCGTGCGGGGGAGTGCCACCATCACGGTCGCGCCCGAGGGCGGCGGCAGCGTCGTCACGTGGGACGAGGACGTGTCCGTCGTCGGCGTCCCTGCGCTGTTCGACCCGGTGGTCGGGCGGCTGCTGGGGCTGATGGTCTCGAGGGTGCTGCGCGCTCTGCTGGCGTGACTAGGGTGGGGCCATGTCCGCCGCCGAGACCGAGGTCGTCGACCTCTGCCGTGACCTGATCCGGATCGACACCTCCAACTTCGGCGACTCGTCCGGTCCGGGCGAGCGCGCCGCCGCCGAGTACGTGGCCGCCCAGCTGGCCGAGGTGGGGGTCGAGTCGACCATCCTCGAGTCCGAGCGCGGCCGCGCCAGCGTCGTGGCTCGCTGGGGCAACCAGGACTCGACGCGTCCCGGTCTCGTGGTGCACGGCCACCTCGACGTCGTCCCGGCGCAGGCCGCCGACTGGTCGGTCGACCCGTTCGCCGCCGAGATCGTCGACGACTACGTCGTGGGCCGCGGCGCCGTCGACATGAAGGACTTCGACGCGATCATGCTCGCCGTGGTGCGCGAGCGCCAGCGGTCCGGCCGGATCCCCGACCGCCCCATCCTGCTGGTCTTCACCGCCGACGAGGAGGCCGGCGGACAGCTCGGCGCCCACTGGCTGGTCGAGCACCACCCCGAGTGGTTCGAGGGGTGCACCGAGGCGATCGGCGAGGTCGGCGGCTTCTCCACCCAGGTCGCGGGACAGCGGCTCTACCTGATCGAGTCCGGGGAGAAGGGCATCGCCTGGCTCCGGCTCAAGGCCGCCGGCACGGCAGGGCACGGCTCGATGCGCAACCCCGACAACGCGGTCACCCACCTGGCGCGCGCGCTGGTGAACCTCGGCGAGCACGAGTGGGCGGCCGAGCCGGGTCCGTCGATGCAGCTCCTGCTGGCCAAGGTGCGCGAGCTGACCGGCACCGACGGCACGCCCGACGAGCTCTTCGAGCACTTCGGCCCGGCGGCCCGCATGATCGGCTCCGGCCTGCGCAACTCGACCAACGCCACGATGATCCAGGGCGGCTACAAGCACAACGTCGTCCCCGGCGAGGCGGTCGCTTACGTCGACGGGCGGCCGCTGCCCGGGCACCACGACGGCTTCGTCGAGCGCGTCCAGCAGATCGCGGGCGACACGGTCACGGTCGAGCCGTATCACCTCGACATCCCGCTGGAGTACGCGTTCGAGGGCGACCTCGTCGACGCCATGACGGTCTCGCTGCTCAAGCACGATCCCGAGGCCCACGTCGCGCCGTTCCTCATGTCCGCGGGCACCGACGCCAAGGCGTGGCACAAGCTCGGGATGACCTCCTACGGGTTCGTCCCGCTGCGCCTGCCGGCCGACCTGGACTTCACGGCGCTGTTCCACGGCGTCGACGAGCGGGTGCCGATCGACGCCCTCCGGTTCGGCACGCGCGTGTTCGACGAGTTCCTCGACTTGGCCTGAGCGCGCATACCCCGGCGAAGTTCGGGTACCCCCAGAGCACAGACCGTCATCCGGACGGTTGCGATGAGATGGGGGAGACCACCATGGTCGGAAAGCTGAAGTTCCTCGTAGGAGTCGGCGCCGGATACGTCCTCGGGACCCGTTCGGGCCGCGAGCGCTATGACCAGATCGTCGACAAGGCCCAGAGCCTCTGGAAGGATCCTCGCGTCCAGGACGCGGCCCAGAAGGCCCAGCACGTCGCCCAGGAGAAGGTGCCGGGAGCCGGCGGCTCCAGCAGCTCGGGCAGCTCGAGCTCGGGAGGTTCGGGCAGCAGCTCGTCGGGCTTCGGGAGCAGCGGATCGAGCAGCACCGGCTCGACCGGTTCGCGCACCGGATCGACCGACACGAGCCCGGGCTCCACGGGTTCGAGCACCGGTTCCACCGGGTCCAGCAGCACCGGATCGACGGGTTCGAGCACCGGTTCGACGGGTTCGGGCACCGGCTCGACCGGCTCGGGCAGCGGAGCCACCGGGAGATGAGCCAGTTCGAAGCCGGCCGTGAGTCCTCGGCCTCCACGGGCGAGCTGATCTCGAAGCTCACGAACGAGCTGAAGACGCTCGTCCGCGACGAGATGCGCCTGGCCCAGGCGGAGGTGTCCGGGAAGGCCAAGAAGGCAGGCGTCGGCGCCGGGTTCATCGGCGTCGGCGGCCTGCTGGCCCTCTACGGCCTCGGCGTGATCATCACGGCCATCATCTTGGCCCTCGCCCTGGTGATGGACGCCTGGCTGGCCGCGCTGATCGTCGGCGTGGTGATCCTCGTGATCGCCGGCGTCGCCGCGCTGCTCGGCAAGAACCGCGTCCAGGACGCCGGCCCCCCGGTGCCCAAGGGCACCGTCGAGAGCGTCAAGGCCGACGTCGACGCCGTCCGCCATGCCCGAGACCACTGACCTAGGAGTGTCATGAGTGACGAGAACATCCACGCCCTGCGCGACGAGGTCGAGCGGACCCGGGAGGAGCTCGCCGACACCGTCGACGAGCTCGCCGCGAAGTTCGACGTGAAGAGCCGGGTCAAGGAGTCCGCGAGCGGCTTCAAGGACTCGGCCCGGGAGTCGGTCACGGACCCGGACGGCAAGCCCCGGCCCGAGGTCCTGTCGCTCGCCGGTGGCATCACCGCGCTGTTCCTGGCGTACCTGGTGCTGAAGTCCCTGCGACGGGGGCGCTGATGGCCGAGCCGGGCAAGGATCGCGGGCCGGACACCCCGAAGGACCTCACGAAGCCCTCGTGGTTCTACGTGCTGCGCAAGACGGCACGCGAGTTCTCCGAGGACCAGTGCACGGACCTCGCGGCGGCGCTGACCTACTACTCGATCCTGGCCCTGTTCCCCGCCGCCCTGGCCATGCTGTCCCTCGTGGGCCTCGTCGGCGACAGCGCCAAGACCGTCGACACGCTCCTGCAGATCCTGCGTGACCTCGGTGCGTCGAGTGCCGCGGACACCATCGAGCCGACGCTGAAGGAGCTCAGCCAGAGCCAGAGTTCTGGGTTCGGGCTCATCATCGGTCTCGCGGCGGCCCTCTGGTCGGCCTCGGCCTACGTGAACGCGTTCAGCCGGGGCATGAACCGCATCTACGAGATCGGCGAGGGCAGGCCGATCTGGAAGCTGCGGCCGATCATGCTGCTGCTGACGCTCGTCACGGTCGTCCTGGCCGCGCTCGTGGCCCTGGCCCTCGTGCTCACCGGTCCCGCGGCGCAGGCCGTGGGCGACGCCGTGGGTCTCGGCGACACAGCGGTCACGGTCTGGAACATCGCGAAGTGGCCGGTGATGCTGCTCGTCGTGATCCTGATCGTCGCGCTGCTGTACTACGTGACGCCGAACGTGAAGCAGCCCCGCTTCCGCTGGATCAGCATCGGCGCGGTCGTGGCGATCCTGGCCTGGGTCGTGGCGTCGCTGCTGTTCGGCTTCTACGTGGCGAACTTCTCCAACTACAACAAGACGTACGGCTCCCTCGCGGGCGTCATCGTCTTCCTGTTGTGGCTGTGGATCACCAACCTGGCCCTGCTGTTCGGCGGTGAGCTCGATGCCGAGCTGGAGCGTGGCCGGGAGCTGCAGGCCGGCCTGCCGGCCGAGGAGGAGATCCAGCTGCCTCCGCGCGACTCGTCGAAGATCGACAAGGACCGCAAGAAGGCCGAGAAGGACATCGCCCGCGGACGCGAGCTGCGTCGGTCGCGGGGCAAGCCCGACGAGTGAGTCGGGTTCAGACGGTGGCGCGCATGCGGATGATCTTGCGACGCAGGCGCACCGTGCGCTGACCCGAGGTGTCCTTGCGCAGGCGGTCGAGTTCCCAACCCTGGAACTCGGCCGCCTGGGTCAGCCACTGGCAGACCGCGTTCACCGACTTGGTCCGCGAGATGGAGACGTTCCAGAACTCGTAGTCGATCATCGGGCTCCTTCGGACACATCGCTGAGGGCGGCGTGGATCTCGCTGGGAAGATCGAGTGTCTCCGATCCGAGCGACTCCTGCAATTGAGCGGTGGTGCGGGCCCCGACGATCGCCGACGCGACGCGCGGCTGGTCGCGCAACCACGCCAGGGCGACGTGCGACATCGGCACGCCGAGGCCCTCGGACGCGGCCCCCAGCGCATCGACCACGCGGGTCTTGGCCGGCGTGAGGTGCGGAGCGACGAACGACTCCCAGCGCGCATCGGCGGCGCGCGAGTCGGCCGGCACGCCGAGCCGGTACTTGCCCGTGAGCACGCCGCGGCCGAGCGGCGACCAGGCCAGGATCCCCAGTCCCGCGTGCGCGGCCGCAGGAATGGTCTCGGCCTCCGGCTCGCGTCGCAGCAGCGAGTACTCGATCTGGGTGCTGACGAGCGGGACGCCGTTGCCGACGCGGGCGTAGGCGTGCTGGGCCGCGACGGTCTGCCATCCGGTGAAGTTGCTGATGCCCGCGTACCGGACGCGGCCCGACCGCACCGCCTGGTCGAGCGCGGCCATGGTCTCCTCGACCGGCACCTCGTCGTCCCAACGGTGGATCTGCCACAGGTCGAGGTGGTCGGTGCCGAGATCGGCCAGCGACTGGTCGAGCTGGGCCAGCAGGGAGCGCAGCGAGCCGTCGATCACGGCGTGCCCGTCGCGGCGCACGACGCCGGCCTTGCCCGCGAGCACGATGCGGTCGCGGACGCCGTGCTTGCCCAGCAGCGAGCCGAGGACCTGCTCGCAGACGCCGTCCCCGTAGATCGGCGCGGTGTCGATGAGGGTGCCCCCGGCGTCGAGGAAGACCCGCAGCTGCTCGTCGGCGACGTACTCGTCGACGGCGGCGCCCCAGGACATGGTCCCGAGCGCGAGCCGCGACACCTGGAGTCCCGAACCCCCGAGTCGACGCGCGTGCATGCGACGAGGCTAGTCGGTGGCCCAGAGCTTCGTGTGTAGGCTCGCACGGTGGATCTGCTGCGCTCCGTGATCCTGGGCATCGTCCAGGGACTCACCGAATTCCTGCCCATCTCCAGCAGCGCGCACCTCGCGATCGTGCCCCAGCTGCTCGGCTGGGAGGACCCGGGCGCGGCCTACACCGCCGTGGTCCAGATCGGCACCGAGCTGGCGGTGATCCTCTACTTCTGGCGCGACATCTGGACCATCGGATCGGGCTGGGTGCGCGGCGTCGTCAGCGCCGAGGCCCGGCAGGCTCCCGAGTGGCGGATGGGCTGGTTCATCATCATCGGCTCCCTGCCGATCGTGATCCTGGGCGTGCTGCTGGAGGACCTCATCGACCGGGAGTTCCGCAACCTGTGGTTCATCGGCACGATGCTGATCGTGCTGGGCCTCGTGCTCGGGCTGGCCGAGCGGGTCGGCCGCAAGGTCAAGCCGATCGAGGACCTCGCGATGCGCGACGCGATCCTGCTCGGCCTCGCGCAGGCGTGCGCGCTGGTCCCGGGTGTCTCGCGCTCGGGCGCCACGATCTCGATGGGGCTCCTCCTCGGCTACGACCGCCGGGCCGCCACGCGGTACGCGTTCCTGCTGGCGATCCCGGCCGTCGTCGGCGCCGGCATCTACAAGCTCAAGGACATCCCCGGCGGCGAGAACGCCTACGGCACGATGCCCACGATCGTCGGCACGGTGGTGTCGTTCGTCGTGGGCCTCGCCGTCATCCACTGGCTGCTGCAGTACGTCAGCAAGAACTCCTACACGCCGTTCGTGGTCTACCGCGTCGCCCTCGGCGCCGTGGTGCTCCTGCTGCTGGCTGCCGGCGTGCTGAACGGCGCCGTCGCCGCCTGACCCGCCTCCCTACAGCCAGCCGGAGCGCTTGAAACGCCGGTAGACCGCGAAGCAGACGGCGCCCATGGCGGCGACGCAGGCGGGGTAGCCGTAGGTCCACGAGAGCTCGGGCATGTGCTCGAAGTTCATCCCGTAGACGCCGGCGACGGCGGTGGGGATCGCGAACAGCGTGGCGCCCGCGGTGAGCTTGCGCATGTCCTCGTTCTGCTGGACGCTCAGCTGCGCCAGGTGGGCGTTCAGCGCGTTGCCGAGCAGGCTGTCGATCGAGTCGATGGCGTCCAGCGCGCGGTGCAGGTGGTCGGCGATGTCGCGGAAGTAGGGCCGCAGCTCCTCGGGCTCGGCCACGACCGCGAAGCGGCTGATCGGATCGCGCAACGGCGCGACGGCGTGCCGGAACTCGAGCGTCTCGCGCTTGAGCCGGTAGATGCGGCGCGAGTCCTCGGTGCGGTCGGGGGAGAAGACCGAGTTCTCGACCTCCTCGACGTCGGTGACCAGCTCGGCCGCCACGTCCTCGTAGTGGTCGACGATCGCGTCGACCACCGCGTGCAGCGCCGCGATCGGTCCGCGCTCGAGCCGCTCGGTGGCCTCTTCGGCCCGGTGCCGGGCCTCGCCCAGTGACGGACCCCCGTGGCGCACCGTCAGCAGGTAGTTCGCGCCGAGGCAGAGGTTGACCTCGTTGGTGGTGATGTCGTCGTCGCTGTACGAGACGCTGCGCATCGAGATGAAGACGTGGTCGCTGTACCGCTCGACCTTGGGTCGCTGGTGCGCGCCGAGCGTGTCCTCGACGGCCAGCGGGTGCATCCCCAGCGCGTCCCCGAGTCGCTCCATCTCCTCGTGCGTGGGGTCGACGACGCCGACCCACAGGAAGTCGCCCTGCCCGAGCCGAGCCAGGGTGTCGTCCAGCGTGTGCGGGTCGTTGTCGGTCTCCTCGCGCACGCCGCCGACATAGAGCGCACAGTCCATGATCACCTGCTCATTGTGGACTTCCGCGTCCCGATAGGCTCAACGACATGCAGAGTTGGTCCCGCCCACCGATCCCACGACTCTCGGACTCCGGGCTCGGTGACGGACCACCGGTCCAGGTGCACGACACCGCCGCCGGCCGGGCCGTCCCGGTCGATCCCGAGTCCGCCGCCCGTCTCTACGTCTGTGGCATCACGCCGTACGACGCGACCCACCTCGGGCACGCCAACACGTACCTGGCCTTCGACCTCCTGCAGCGCGCGTGGCTCGATCGCGGCCTCGACGTCCACTACACGCAGAACGTCACCGACGTCGACGACCCGCTGCTCGAGCGGGCCACCGCCACCGGCATGGACTGGGTCGCCCTCGCCGAGCGCGAGACCCAGCTGTTCCGTGAGGACATGACGGCCCTGCGGGTGCTGCCGCCCGAGCACTACGTCGGGGCGGTCGAGTCGATCCCGCTCGTGGTGGACCTGATCAACCGGCTGAAGTTCACGGGCGCCGTCTACCGTGTCGACGACGACCTGTACTTCGACGTCCGCTCGGCTCCGAGCTTCGGCGAGGTCTCCGGCTTCGACACGGCGACGATGCTGCGGGTGTTCGGCGAGCGCGGCGGCGACCCCGAGCGCAGCGGCAAGCGGGATCCGCTGGACTGCCTGTTGTGGCAGGCCGAGCGTCCGGGTGAGCCCGCCTGGGACACCGAGCTGGGACGCGGCCGGCCGGGCTGGCACATCGAGTGCTCGGCGATCGCGCTGCACCACCTCGGCACCGGCTTCGACGTCCAGGGTGGAGGATCGGACCTGGTCTTCCCGCACCACGAGATGTCGGCCGCCGAGGCCGAGGTCGCCACCGGTGAGCCCTTCGCCCGTGCGTACGTGCACGCCGGGATGGTCGGGTACGAGGGCGAGAAGATGAGCAAGTCCAAGGGCAACCTGGTGCTCGTCTCGAAGCTGCGCGCCGAGGGCCACGACCCGATGGCGATCCGCCTCGCCCTGCTCTCGCACCACTACCGCGAGGACTGGGAGTGGTTCGGTGACGAGATCGTGGTCGCCGAGGATCGCCTGGCCCGCTGGCGTGCCGCCGCGGACCGGTCGGCGGGTCCGTCCGGTCGAGAGCTCGTGGACCAGCTCCGTGGGGCGCTCGCGAACGACCTGGACGCGCCCGCCGCGCTCAAGGCCGTGGATGCCTGGACGGCGTCCCGGGGCGACGACACCGAGTCGTCCGCCACCGTGCGCGCCGCCGTCGACGCGTTGCTCGGCATCGAGCTCTGACCCTCGCCGGATCAGGCGCGGCCCGGTACCACCAGCCCGTGCTCGTAGCAGAGCACGACGGCCTGGACCCGGCTCGTGACGCCGAGCTTGGCGAACACGTGGTTGACGTGCGACTTCACGGTCGCGTGGGACACGAACAGCTCGGCGGCGATCTCGTCGTTCGACAGCCCACGGCCCACGAGCTCGAGCACCTCGCGCTCGCGATCGGTCAGGCCGGTGGTGAACGCTGCGGCACGTCCCGGTGACGGTGCTGCCAGGTGCTGCTCGATGAGCCGGCGCGTGAGTGATGGCGCCAGCAGGGCGTCGCCCGAGGCCACGACGTCGATGCCGTCGACCAGACGCGCGACCGGGGTGCTCTTGAGCAGGAAGCCGGCGGCGCCCGACCGCAGGGCGGCGTGCACCAGCTCGTCGAGGTCGTAGGTCGTCAGCACCAGGATGCGCGTCGTCGTGCCCTCGGCGACGAGCAGCCGGGTCGCCTCGATCCCGTCGAGTCCCGGCATCCGGAGGTCCATCAGGCAGACGTCCGGCCGGGCCCGCCGGACGAGGTCGACACCGGCCCGCCCGTCGGCCGCCTCTCCGAGCACCTCGACGCCGTGAGCCTCCAGCATCACCCGCAACCCGGCGCGAATCAGCTCCTGGTCGTCGACCAGCACCACGCTCGTCATGGTGTCTCGCCCACCGGAAGGCGCGCGTCCACGAGGTACCCGCCGGTGTCGGTGGGCCCGGTCGAGAGCGAGCCACCGAACATCGCCACGCGCTCACGCATCCCGACCAGCCCGTGTCCGCCGGACGGCGCGACCCGCGGACCGCCGCCGTCACTCGTGATCGCCACCTCCACCGCGTCGTTCTCGCGCCGGACGTCGATGTGCACGCGGGCACCGGGCGCGTGCTTGAGCGCGTTGGTGAGGCCTTCCTCCACGATCCGGAAGACGGAGAGCTCCAGCGCGGCCGGCAGCCCCGCGGTGCTGCCACGCATCGCGAGGGAGACGTCGAGGCCGGAGCCGCGGAAGTCCTCGACGAGGCGGGCGACGTCGTCGACGGACGGCTGAGGTGTCACCTCGCAGTCCTCCTCCGCGCGCAGGAGTCCGAGCAGCCGGCCGGTCTCGGTGAGCGCGCCGCGACCGGCGCGCTGCACCTCGTCCAGCGCCGCGTCCGCCGCCACGTCGTCGGAGCCGACGAGCTCGCGCGCCGCACCCGCCTGGACGACCATGACGCTGACCGCGTGGGCGATCACGTCGTGCAGCTCGCGCGCGATCCGACGACGCTCGTCGGCGACGGCCCGCTCGGCGACCTGACGCTGCTCCTCGACGAGTCGGCGGCCCTGCTCGGCGAGCTGCTCGCTCTGGCGCGCGTGGGCGAGGACGAGTCGCCCGAAGAACCAGGGGAGGAAGGACAGACCGCCCGCCCACAGCACGTCGCCGAACAGCGGCACCCGCCACGCGCCGAGGAGGTGGAACGCGGTGTTGAGAGCTACCAGGACCAGGGCGCCCCTGGCCGCGACGCGCTCGTGGCGACCGAGTGCGAAGCAGCCGGCGAACACGACGAGCAGGGGAGTGGTGAGCGCGTCGTCGGGCAGGCCGAGATGACTGCTGAGCATGACGACGCCGACCGCCGGTGTGGCGAACACCAGCGGGAGGGGGCGGCGGCCCACGAGGAGCGCGCACGGCAGGAGCACCGCCACGAGACCCGGGAGGCGGGGCAGGTCGTCGACGGTGAAGACCTCGCCGACGCCCACGACCGCCAGCACGGCCGGCAGCAGCCAGTCACCGCGCGTCAGACGGGGGCGTCTCCCCTCCATGCTCGGAGATTACGCCGGTGGGGGACCCGTCGGAATCAACCCGAGGGTGGAGCCGAGACGACCGCGGGGCCGATGCCCCGCAGGGTCGCCCCGCCCTAGCGTCTGAGGCAATCGAACCTGAGGAGCTCACCATGCAGCGACCATCGTTCACCGACACGACCATCCGCCGATGCGGCGTGGCCGCCGTCGTCCTTGCCGTCGCCAGCCTGGTGTTCGCGCCGCTCAACGCCCTGGCCCGGATGCAGACCGCCGACGGGCGTACGGACCTCGACAACCCGCTCGCCTCGTGGTGGGCCCGGCCGGCGCTGGACGCCCTGCAGCCGTGGTTGCTGGACTTCGGCAGCGCGGACACCGTCTACCTGACCTACGGGAAGTTCAACCTGATCGCCCTGCTGGCGGTGAGTGCCTGCCTGCTCGCCACGTGGAGCCGTCGCCCGTCCCGCCTGGGCCGCACGGAGCGGTGGGGTTGGCGGCTGTCGATCCTGAGCTACGCGGTCATGTGTGCGGCGCAGTTCGCGGTGTACTGGCTGGGCGTCGTCGACACCGGCTACCTGGTGATGCTGCTCGGGATGCTGATCGGGATCCCGGCCAGCATCACCCTGGGCATCGGGTTGCTCCGGGCCCGGTTCCAGCCGCGCGCGGCGGCCTGGGTGCTGGCCCTGGACCTGCCGCTGAGCGTCGCCCTCGTCGCCGTGTCGACCCAGGCTCTCGGGATGTGGCCTCGGATGCTCGTGTGGGGCCTGATCGGGTGGTCGCTGTGGCGGGAGACGCGCGACGATGAGCTCGCGTCGGTCCGAGGCGGTCAGGCGATGTCGTCGCCGCGACGGCGCAGGTAGCGCTCGAACTCACGGGCGATCGCGTCGCCGGAGGCCTCGGGGAGGTCGCCGGCGTCGTGCTCGGTCTCGAGGGACTGGACGTACTCCAGCAGGTCCTCGTCCTGTCCGAGCAGGTCGTCGGCGCCGCGCTGCCAGGCCTCCGCCATCTCACGCAGCACACCCTGGGGCAGGCCGACGCCGACGGCGTCCTCGACCGCGCCGAGCAGTCCCAGCGTGGCCTTGTAGCAGGGCGGCTCGGCCACGTAGTGCGGCACCGCCGCCCAGATGCCGGCCGTGGCCAGCCCGGCACGGGCGGCGACGTCGCCCAGGACCGTCGTGATGCCGATCGGGCCGGAGTACCGGGACTGGTCGAGCGACAGCCGCTCCATCAGCACCGGGTCGTTGGTCGAGCCGGTGACCGGGACCGGGCGCGTGTGCGGGGTGTCGGCCAGCAGGGCGCCGAGCGTGATGAGCTCCTGGACGCCCGCACGCTGGGCGAGCTCGACCACCGAGGAGCAGAACGTCTGCCAGCGGTAGTTCGGCTCGACCGCGCGCAGCAGCAGCACGTCGCGGTCCATCCGCGGCGGCCGCGCGAAGTACAGCGTGGGAGTCGGCCACACGATCTCGCGCACGCCGTTCTCCGACGGGGCGATCACCGGGCGCACCGCCTGGAAGTCGTAGAACTCCTCCGGATCGAGCTCGGCGAAGACCTCGGCGTCCCATTCCTCGATGAGGTGGTCGACCGTGCTCGTGGCCGCGTCGGCGGCGTCGTTCCAGCCCTCGAACGCGGCCACCATCCACGGGTTCCTCAGGACGGGGATCTGGGCGTCGGTCACCCCTTCAGCCTACTCATCCTCGGTGCGATAGCCGAGGTTCGGCGACAGCCAGCGCTCGGCCTCGGCGATGGTCCAGCCCTTGCGCTCGGCATAGTCCTGGACCTGGTCGCGCCCGATGCGTCCCAGCACGAAGTACTGCGACTGCGGATGCGAGAAGTACAGGCCGCTGACGGAGGCGCCCGGCCACATCGCCATGGACTCGGTCAGCTCGATGCCGGTGCGCTCCTCGACCTCGAGCAGGGACCAGATCGTGCGCTTCTCCGTGTGCTCTGGGCACGCCGGGTAGCCCGGGGCGGGCCGGACACCGTCGTACTTCTCCTTGATCAGCTCGGTGTTGCTGAGCTTCTCGTCGGGGGAGTAGCCCCACAGCTCGGTGCGGACGCGCTCGTGCAGGCGCTCGGCGAAGGCCTCGGCGAGGCGGTCGGCCAGGGCCTCGACCATGATCGCCGAGTAGTCGTCGAGCTCGGCCTTGAATGCCTTGACCTTCTCGGTGCTGCCGAGCCCGGCGGTGACGGCGAAGGCGCCGACATAGTCCGGGCGGCCGGAGTCGACCGGGGCGATGAAGTCGGCGAGCGAGCGGTGGGGGACGCCCTTGCGGTGCTCGGTCTGCTGGCGCAGGTGCTCGAAGCGCGTCAGCTCGGTCGTGCGCGACTCGTCCGTGTACACGATCGTGCTGTCGCCGTCGCGCGCCGCCGGGAAGAGCCCGGCCACGCCGCGGGCGGTCAGCCAGTCCTCGGCGATCATGCGATCGAGCATCTCGTTCGCGTCCTCGTAGAGCTTGCGCGCCGCCTCACCGTGGGTGGGGGAGTTGAGGATGTCCGGGAACGAGCCCTTCATCTCCCACGCGTTGAAGAACGGCTGCCAGTCGATGTACTCGCGCAGCTCGCCGAGCGGGTACGGACCGAACTCGTGCACGCCGAGAGCGTTCGGGACGGGAGGCGTGTACGCGGACCAGTCGATCGGCGTCGCGTCCGCGCGGGCGGCCGGCAGGGGCAGGATCGTCCGTGCGTCGCCCCGGGAGGCGTGGCGCTCGCGCAGGGCGTCGTAGTCGGTCTTGAGATCGGCGAGCAGGCCGGGACGCTGCTCGTCGGACAGCAGCGCGGCCACGACCGGCACCGAGCGCGAGGCGTCCTTCACCCAGACGACGGGGCCGGGGTACTTGCGGTCGACCTTGACCGCGGTGTGGGCCCGCGACGTGGTGGCGCCGCCGATCAGCAGCGGGATGTCGAACTCCTGGCGCGCCATCTCGGCGGCGAAGTTCTCCATCTCGTCGAGCGACGGCGTGATCAGGCCGGACAGGCCGATCGCGTCGGCGTGGTGCTCGCGCGCGGCGTCGAGGATCTTCTGCGCGGGCACCATGACGCCGAGGTCGATCACGTCGTAGTTGTTGCACTGCAGGACGACGCCGACGATGTTCTTGCCGATGTCGTGCACATCGCCCTTGACGGTGGCCATGATGACCGTGCCGTTGCTGTTGCTGACGTCGTCGGGCGACTTCTCGGCCTCGATGAAGGGGATCAGGTACGCGACGGCCTTCTTCATGACGCGGGCGGACTTGACCACCTGCGGCAGGAACATCTTGCCCGCGCCGAACAGGTCGCCGACGACGTTCATGCCGTCCATCAGCGGGCCCTCGATGACCTCGATCGGCTTGCCGCCGCGGTCGGAGATGAGCTGGCGGAGCTCCTCGGTGTCCTCCTCGACCTGCGCGTCGATGCCCTTGACGAGCGCGTGCGTGATCCGCTCGCCGACGGGCAGCGAGCGCCACTCCTCGGCGGTGGCCTCGGACTTCTCGGTCGTGCCGGCGTAGTCGGACGCGATCTCGAGCAGGCGCTCGGCGGCGTCCTCGCGACGGTTGAGGATGACGTCCTCGATGCGGTCGCGCAGCTCGGCAGGCACGGTGTCGTACGGCACCAGCGCACCGGCGTTGACGATGCCCATGTCCATGCCGGCCTTGATGGCGTGGAACAGGAACACGGCGTGGATGGCCTCGCGGACCGTGTTGTTGCCGCGGAACGAGAAGGAGACGTTCGAGACGCCGCCGGAGACCAGGGCGCCCGGCAGGTTCTCCTTGATCCACGCGGTGGCCTCGATGAAGTCGAGCCCGTACCGCGCGTGCTCCTCGATGCCCGTGGCGACGGCGAACACGTTGGGGTCGAAGATGATGTCCTCGGCCGGGAAGCCGACCTCCTCGGTCAGGATCCGGTACGCGCGCCCGGCGATCTGCCGGCGGCGCTCGAGGTTGTCGGCCTGGCCCTCCTCGTCGAAGCCCATGACGACGATCGCGGCGCCGTACTTGCGGCAGAGCCGCGCGTGCTCGACGAAGCGCTCCTCGCCCTCCTTCATGGAGATCGAGTTCACGATGCACTTGCCCTGGATGGCCTTCAGGCCTGTCTCGATGACCTCGAACTTGGAGGAGTCGACCATGACGGGGACCCGGCTGATGTCGGGCTCGGCAGCGATGAGCTTGCAGAACCGGTCCATCGCGGCGACGCCGTCGATCATGCCCTCGTCCATGTTGATGTCGATGACCTGCGCGCCGTTCTCGACCTGCTGCAGTGCCACCGCCAGCGCGGCCGGGTAGTCCTCGGCCTTGATGAGATTGCGGAACTTCGCCGAGCCGGTGATGTTGGTGCGCTCGCCGACGTTGACGAAGAGCGACTCCTCGGTGACCGTCAGCGGCTCGAGGCCTGACAGGCGCAGGGCGGGCGCGATCTCGGGCACCTCTCGCGGGGTCAGTCCGTCGACGCTGCGGGCGATCTCGGCGATGTGGGCCGGGGTCGTTCCACAGCATCCGCCGACGACGTTGAAGAAGCCGCTCTCGGCGAACTCGCGCAGGATCGCCGCGGTCTGGTCGGGCGACTCGTCGTACTCGCCGAACGCGTTCGGCAGGCCCGCGTTGGGGTAGCAGGAGATGTGGCAGTCGGCGATGCGCGAGAGCTCGGCGATGTAGGGGCGCATCTCGTCGGCGCCGAGGGCGCAGTTCAGGCCGACCAGCAGCGGCTTGACGTGCCGCACCGAGTTCCAGAACGCCTCGACGGTCTGGCCCGAGAGGGTGCGTCCGGACGCGTCGGTGATGGTGCCCGAGATGACGACGGGCCAGCGACGGCCGGTCTCCTCGAAGAGCGTCTCGACGGCGAAGATCGCGGCCTTCGCGTTGAGTGTGTCGAAGATCGTCTCGATCATCAGCAGGTCGGCGCCACCGTCGAGGAGGCCGCGCGCGGCGGTCAGGTAGGCGTCGACCAGCTCGTCCCACGTGACGTTGCGGGCGGCGGGGTCGTTGACGTCGGGGGAGATGGACGCGGTGCGCGTCGTCGGGCCGAGGGCGCCGGCGACGTACCGGGGATGGTCGGGGGTCTGGACCGCTTCCACGGCAGACCGCGCGAGCTGCGCCGAGGCGTAGTTCAGCTCGTACGCCAGGTCGACCATGTCGTAGTCGCGCAAGGAGATCGCATTGGCGTTGAACGTGTTCGTCTCGATGATGTCCGCACCGGACTCGAGGTACTCACGATGGATCCCGGCGATGATGTCGGGCTGCGTCAGGGTGAGGAGGTCGTTGTTGCCCTGGACGTCGCAGGACCACTGCGCGAACCGCTCGCCCCGGTAGCCGCCCTCGTCGGGACGGTCGCGCTGGATCGCGGTTCCCATCGCGCCGTCGAGCACGAGGATCCGCCGCGCCATCGCCTCGGTGAGGGCGTCGGTGGCGTCGGGGCGGAACTGCGGAACGAAATCGGTCATGGAAATCCTCAGCGTTTACAACATGGGGGCTGCTGGGATCTTCCAGCCGGCGGCGGGCTCGCCTGGGCTTCGGGAAGGATCCGAACTGTGGCCACGAGCATACGTCAGTCCCGTTGACACGAAAGGCGACCGCCGCGGAGTGGACGGAAGAAGTCGCGCAGGTCACGGATGAGGCGTCCGGGCTGCTCGAGGGCCAGGAAGTGCCCGCCGGACTCGGGTCCGCGCCACAGTCGGATGTCGCGGTAGGTCCGGTCGGCGAACTCGCGCGGGTACACGGCGTCCTCGGGGGTGAGGATCAGTCCGGCCGGCACGGTGACGGGCGGCAGCGGGGGAGTGGCGTCGTCATCTCGGTAGGGCAGGAACGAGGTGCCGATGGTGTTGGTGGCCCAGTACAGGGTGGCGATGCTCATCAGGGTGCGTCGGTCAATCGAGGACTCGAGGTCTCCGTCGCAGTCGCTCCACTCGCGGTACTTCTCGAGCAGCCAGGCCGCCAGTCCGGCGGGGGAGTCAGAGAGTCCCGCGGCGAGCGAGTCGCCGCGGGTGGCCTGGATCGCCGCATAGCCGTCGTCGTGGGCGCCGGCGTCGTTGCCTCGCTGCGCCAGGTACCGCACATCGGCTGGGGACAGGGGGACGTCCGGGTCGAGGACGGGGTGCAGGTTCGGATGGTGCGTGAACAGTCCGACCACACGCTCCGGGTGGTGCGCGCCGAGGAAGTTGGTGACGTGTGAGCCGATGTCGCCGCCGTAGGCACCGAACGCCGTGTACCCGAGCGCTTCCATCACCTCCACCCAGACCGCGGCGATGCGCGACGGCTCGGTCGGGCCCTGCGGCAGTCGCGAGGAGAACCCGAAGCCGGGAAGCGACGGGATGACCACGTCGAAGGCGTCGGCGGCGTCCCCACCGTGGGCCGCCGGGTCGGTCAGCGGCCCGATCAGGGACAGGAACTCGAAGAACGAGCTGGGCCACCCGTGCGTCAGCACCAACGGCAGTGCCGCCTGACCGGCGGCCACCCGCCCCGGTGCGTGAAGCACGTGGATGTCGGCGCCGCCCGCGCGAATCAGGCGCTGCGGAATCTGGTTGATCGTGTGCTCGGTGGGCCGCCAGTCGAACTCCGCCCACGCCGACACGAACGCCGCGAGGTAGTCGGGATCGGTGCCGGCGTCCCACTCCGTGCCGACCCGGCGCGCGAGTCGCGTCCGCCGCAGGCGCCCGCGCAGGTCGACCAGGGTCGAGTCGGGGATGTCGATCGTGAACTCGCGCACGGCGGCCATCTGCCGACACTACAAGCGGCGGGGCGCAGGGCTCCCCCCGAATGACCTCAGAGCGAGACGGGTTCTGCCACGTCCTCGGCGACGGGCGCCGCGGACTTCGGGCCGCGCACGAAGAGGGCGACGACGACGGCCACCGCGGAGATCGCACCTCCGTAGAACAGTGCGGCGTGCACGCCGGCGGCCGTGGCGTCGACCACCGACGAGCCGGACTCGAGGTCGGCCACCGAACGACGGGTCATCACCGTCACGAAGAGCGCCGTGCCGGCGGCGCCGGCGACCTGCTGCAACGTCGAGACGGTCGCGCTGCCGTGCGAGTACAGGTGCTGCGGCAGCGAGCCGAGCGCCGACGTCATCAGCGGCGTGAACATCAGCGCGAGGCCGACGCTCATCAGCACGTGGATCGCGACGACCGTGCCCTGACTCGTGTCCGTGTCGAACATCGACATCAGGCCCAGAGCGACCGCGGTGAGCGCGGCCCCGGGAGCCACGAGCGGGCGCGGGCCGTGCTGGTCGAAGAGGCGGCCGACGAACGGGGCGAGCAGGCCCATGGTCAGTCCGCCGGGCAGCAGCACCAGACCGGTGTCCAGGGTGCTGAGCTCGAGGACGTTCTGCAGGTAGATCGGGAGCAGGATCAGGGTGCCGAAGAGCGCCATCATGCTGACGGCGACCAGGCCGGCGGCGATCGTGAAGGTGCGGTGGGCGAAGGTGCGCAGGTCGAGCAGGGCGCGCTCACGCAGCGACAGCTGCCGCAGGACGAAGAGGACCAACGCGGCTGCGCCGACCACGAGCGGGACGGCGGGGGAGACCGGGACGTCGCCCGCCGCGGCCTCGCCGATGCTGCTCAGGCCGTAGATCAGGCCGCCGAACGCCAAGGCGGACAGGACCACGGACAGGACGTCGATCGGGACGTCGATCGGCTCGGTCACGTTGCGCACCCAGGCGGCACCGAGGCCGAGCGAGACCAGCGCGATCGGCAGCACGAGCCAGAACATCCAGCGCCAGTCGAGCTGGTCGAGCACGATGCCCGAGATCGTCGGGCCGATGGCCGGGGCGACCGAGATGACGATGGAGACCGTGCCCATCATGCGGCCACGCCGGTGCGCCGGGACGACGTTGAGGATCGTGGTGATCAGCAGCGGCATCATCAGCGCGGTGCCGACGGCCTGGACGGCACGCGCCGCGACCAGCACCGCGAACGTCGGCGCCAGCGCCGCGAGCAGCGTGCCCGCGGTGAACGAGATCATCGCGGCCATGAACACCCGGCGCAGCGGGTAGCGCGTCAACAGGAAGCCGGTGATCGGGATGACGACGGCCATCGTCAGCAGGAAGGCGGTCGTGAGCCACTGCGCCGTCGCCGCCGGGACGTCGAACTCCCTCATGAGCTCGGGCAGCGCGACGCTCATGATCGTCTCGTTGAGGATCACGACGAACGCCGAGCCAACGAGGAGCGCGATGAGGCGGCCGGTGCGGTCGGTGGTCGGCGTCGGGGGCGCGGCGGTGTCGATGGTCACGAAGGTCCTCAACCAGACCGGAGCGTCCCGTGTTCCCACCGGTCACAGTGATCACTCTCACCGCTGCGGGTAGGTTCGGATCACCATGGGCGCAGACGACCAGCGGCTTCCGCACTCCGTCGACGCACGGAGTCTCCGCCGCGCCGTGCTGATCGTGGCCGGCTTGAACCTGTCGTACTTCTTCGTCGAGTTCACCGTCGCCCTGGCGGCCGGGTCGGTCTCGCTGCTGGCCGACAGCGTCGACTTCCTCGAGGACACCGCCGTCAACCTGCTCATCTTCGTCGCCCTGGGGTGGCCGCTGGCCCGGCGCGCCGTGATGGGCAAGGCGATGGCACTGATCATCGTGGGGCCGGCAGCCGTGGCGGCCTGGCAGGCGGCGCAGCGGTTCTCCGAGCCCGTCGCGCCCGCGGTCGTCCCGGTCGTCCTGGCGTCCCTCGGGGCCGTCCTCGTGAACGGCCTGAGCGCCTGGCTGCTCGTCAGCGTCCGGCATCACGGCGGTTCGCTGAGCAGGGCGGCGTTCCTGTCGGCCCGCAACGACGTGCTGGTCAACGTGGCGATCATCGCCATGGCCGGCGTCACCCTGTGGAGCGAATCCGGGTGGCCCGACCTGGTCCTTGGCTGCCTGATCATCGGCCTGGCGCTGCATGCCGCCCACGAGGTCTGGGAGGTCAGCGAGGAGGAGCGTCAGTCAGCGTCGAGGTGGTAGATCACTGCTTCGCCGGTCCGTTCGACATCGACACCGGGGGGATCGATCGTGGTGTCCAGGGAGGACCATTCGCTTCCGGGAAGCCAGGCGGGAATGACGACGACCGTCTTGATCCCTGCACCGCGTAGGTCACGGAGCGAACTCGCGGACGGGAAGAGCTTCGAGGTGTCGCGAAGCTTCTCCAGCTTCGCCGGCGTGAAGGCAGCGCTGCCGTTCGCCATGTCCACGAACCCGTCGATCGTCCAGAACTGCACATTCGTGTCGCGTCCGTCTGACGGGAGGAACAGTGCCGGACCTTCCAACCGGGACACGGCCACGGGAGCCTGCCGGGGTTCGAAGTTCTGGGCAGACGACAGACCCTCGAACAACACCAGCGCCAGTGGGAGGAACAGCAGCGCATGGACCCGCCGCGGCGCTCTCAGGATCGGGCCTCGGCTGTCGCGCCCTCGCTGGATCACGGTGGCCAGTTCGTCAGCCGTGTCGGCTGCCTTGGTCAGGAGCCCGGCGACCAGGATGCCCAGGATGATGGTGAGATAGAGGACCGTTCGTCCCGTCGACCGAACCGAGTCGAACCCGGGTGCGTAGTCGTACAGCACCTGCCAGGTCCACGCTCCGTCGTGGTAGAAGTTCGGCCCCAGCGCGAGCGCCGTCGTGATCGCGATGCCAAGAGCGAGCCCGATCCGCTGCCGCCCGCTCCAGACCGACCAGGTCAGGCCCGCGACCGCCAACACCAGAGCCGTGAAACCCACCAGAAGGGTCTGCTCGGGAGCCCACGTCATGTCGGCGCGGGCCGCTTCGTGCGCGGCACCCCAGAGCCGCGATTCCGACGGAGCAGTGATGAAGCCCTGCATGGTCGGGCTGAAGAACTTGACGTAGTCGTAAGGTCGCACGACCTCGGGATACGCATCGGCGACAGCCGCGTGCTTGCTCGCGATCCACAGCACGCCGAGGGCGAAGATCGTCCCGCCCGCGCCGTCGGCAACGATGATCGATCGACGCACCGCAGGTCGCTTGAGGAGCCACCAGCCGCCGACGATCACCGCGATCACCAGCAGCACGTACATGAAGGCCAGGCCGAGAGCAGCGCCGATGCTGAACTGCCACAGGGCGACCAGCCAACCGGCGATGACCCAGCCCGGCTGTTGACGTTCGGGCCGGAATCCGTGACGCAGCGACCAGCCGTGTCCGCGGGCGAACAACGCCAGGGAGAGCACGATCCCGCCGGCCGAGAGGATGTTCAGGTGGCCGAGGTGTGCGAGCTTCCACGGACTGTAGGCGAACACGGCGGCGCCCACGGCCGACCCAGCACACCGGGCCCCGAGCTGCCGCAGCAACACGTACATCCCGAAGAACGCGAGGGCGAACGTGCCGATGAACAGGACGTTGTAGACGACCAGGGCGCTCGTGTACCCGGTGATCAGCATCGCGAACGGTCCGTAGCCGAGAAGGGTGTCGGTGAACAGGAACGAGTCGGGGGCGGGCCAGAAGCTGTTGGAACCCCACAGGCCGCCCGGATCGCTGCGAAGCGACTCACCCAGCCAACCGAGGCTGTACGCCTGCAGGAGCGGGTCGCCGAGGTCGTGCGGGATGACCCGGCCGGCGTCACGGGCCAGGGGCCACGTCATCACGACCGCGAGCAGCACACTGAACCCACCCGCGAGGAGCCATTCGCTGCGCGGTGTGTGGCGCGGACCGGCTCCTCGTGACTGTCCCCGGACACCGCCAGGTGTCACGCGAGGCTGCGTCTTCTCCGCCTCGTGGTCAGGCATGGTGGCCGTCATCGGAATACTCGCCATCCTCGCGTCTCTCAGTGGGCACCGAGCATGAGACACGGCCAGTGACCCTTCAGCCGTGAAGCAGCCCGTTGGCTCGCAACGTCACGGCGATCAGGCTGACACGGACCCTCGGCCGTGTCCACGTTTGCCCCGACATTGCAGGCAAACTGTGGACACAGATGCTGCTGGGACGGAAGTCGTGGATGGGTCGTGCGCCACCGTGCACATCAAGGTCAGCGACCCTCGATCTACGGTGGAGAGGCGCACCGACAGTCGCACCGGCCGCGTGTGTGGCCAGTTCGTGCACCGCCATTCCTCGAGAAACTGCAGGTCAGAGCATGAATTCGCTCCAGAAGCTCCCGAAAGCCGTCCTGTGGGACATGGACGGCACCCTGGTCGACACCGAGCCGATGTGGATCTCGGGGGAGCACCAGCTGGCCGAGGACCACGGCGTCGTGTGGACCGAGGAGGACTCCCTGCACCTCGTCGGCAGCGACCTGCTCGTCGCCGCGCGCTACATCAAGCAGCGCATCGGCGGCGACATGACGCCCGAGGAGATCGTCGACTGGCTCGGCGGCCGCGTCGCGAGTGCGCTGCGCGAGAAGCAGGAGTGGCGTCCCGGCGCCCGTGAGCTGGTCGAGGAGCTCCGCGCGGCCGGCGTGCCGCAGGCCCTCGTCACCATGTCGTACGCCTACATCGCCGAGCCCGTCGTGGAGGCCCTCGGGTTCGACGCGGTCGTCACCGGCGACTCCGTCACCCAGGGCAAGCCACACCCCGAGCCGTACCTGACGGCTGCCGAGATGCTGGGCGTCCGCGCGGCGGACTGCATCGCGATCGAGGACTCCCGCACGGGCGCCGCGTCGGCGAACGCCGCCGGCTGCTTCGTCGTGGCCGTCCCGCACGCCGTGACGGTCCCGGAGGCGCCCTTCCGGGCCGTGGTGAAGAGCCTCGACGGCGTGAACCTGGCCGACCTGGCGCGACTGGCGGGTCTGGGGCACGCACACCAGTAGGTTGTACGCATGGCTGGTGGCTGGCGCGTCGCGCGCATCGCGGGCGCGGACATCCGCGTACGCCCGTCGTTGTTGTTGATGGGCGTGATCCTCGTGATCGTCTTCGCGCCCCAGTTCGAATCGCTGGGCGCCGGGCCGAACCCCTACCTGACGGCCGTCGTGTTCGTGCTGAGCCTCTACGTCTCGGTGTTCCTGCACGAGCTGGCCCACCTCGCGGCCGCGCGCTGGTTCGGCATGCGCGTGCCGATGGTCGAGCTGCACCTGCTCGGCGGCGAGACGCACATCGAGGGCGACTCGCGCCATCCGTGGCAGGAGCTCGCCACGTCGATCGTCGGCCCGCTCGCCTCGCTCGTCATCGGGATGGCGGCGCTGTGGGGAGCCCAGGCCAGCGACGGCGCCACGCGATCGGTGCTCTGGTCCGTCGGCTTCATCAACGTCCTCATCGCGATCTTCAACATGCTCCCGGGCCTGCCGCTCGACGGCGGTCGCGTGCTGCGCGCCCTGATCTGGGCGCTCACCGGCAGCGAGGCCAAGGGCGTCCGCATCGCCGGCTGGATCGGACGCCTCGCCGCGCTGGCCCTGGTCGCGATCTCGGTCGCCATGATGTTCGGGGAGGACACCTTCGCGATCGGCCGCGCGTTGCTGCTGCTGGCCGTCGCGCTCTTCCTGTGGCAGGGCGCGTCCTACGCCCTCAAGCAGGGGGTGGTGCTGGCGCGCCTCGGGTCGCTGACGGCGCAGGGGCTCATGCGCGAGGAGGAGCCGCCGGTCGGTGCCGTGCCGATCTCGGTCGAGCTCGCCGGCCGCGACCTGCTCGTCGCGATGGCCGAGAATCCCTCCAACGCCTACGCCCTCGTCGACGACCGCGGGGCCGTGGTGGGCACCCTCTTCGCGTCCACGGTGGACCGCGCCTATCGTGAGGCCGGATGAATCTTCAACGTACCGGCCCCTTCGTCGAGGGCGAGTGGGTCCGCCTGTCCGATCCCAAGGGCCGCAAGCACAACATCCGGCTCGAGGTCGGCAAGGAGTTCAGCACCAAGAAGGGTCAGATCCGCCACGACGACATCATCGGGTTCCCCGAGGGGATCGTGGTCGACACCTCGCTCGAGCACCCGTACCAGGTGTTCCGCCCGCTGCTGTTCGAGTACGTCGTCTCGATGCCGCGCGGCGCCGCGATCATCTACCCCAAGGACGCCGCCCAGATCCTCGTGCAGGCCGACATCTTCCCGGGCGCCCGCGTGGTCGAGGCGGGGGCCGGCTCCGGCAGCCTCTCCACCTATCTGCTGCGCGCCATCGGCTCCGAGGGCAGCCTCGAGTCGCACGAGATGCGCGAGGACTTCGCCGAGACCGCACGCAAGAACGTCGAGCAGGTCTTCGGCGGGTCGCCCGACACGTGGTCGCTGACGGTCGGCGACCTCCGCGACGCGGCCGACGGGCCCGAGGTCGACCGCATCATCCTCGACATGGTCGATCCGTGGACGTGCATCCCGCTGGCGTTGCAGCGACTGGTGCCCGGCGGCATCGTGTGCGGCTACGTCGCCACCACCACCCAGCTGTCCCGCTTCGTCGAGTCGCTGCGCGAGTCGGCCGGATTCACCGAGCCGCACGCGTGGGAGACCCTCGTGCGTGACTGGCACCTCGAGGGCCTCGCCGTCCGGCCCAACCACAAGATGAACGGGCACACGGCGTTCCTGGTCACCGCACGCCGCCTGGCCCCCGGGCAGCGCCCCATGCCGAAGACCCGCCGACCCGCTCCGGGAGCGTACGGGCCCGACTACGTCGGACCGCGCCCGGCCGACCTGGACTGACGCGGGTCTCGCCTCAACACGATCGAAACATCTGAGGCGCAAGATGGACTGGTACGGACGGTTCCGACGGGTAGGGTCGGATCAATCCCTCCAGGAGGTGCACATGACCGGTAGTGAGCACACCGACAGGTACGTCGAGGCCCGCCTCGCCGATGCCGAGGCGCGTCTTGCGAGCACGGCCGCCCAGAACGAGCGTCTGACGTCCACCCTGCGCGAGGCCCGCGACCAGATCGTGGCCCTCAAGGAGGAGGTCGACCGCCTGGCGCAGCCGCCCACCGGATTCGGCACCTTCCTCCAGCGCAACGGCGACGACTCCGTCGACGTCATGACCGGTGGCCGCAAGCTGCGGGTCAACGTCAGCCCCGCCGTCGACAAGGACGCGCTGCGCAAGGGCCAGGAGGTCATCCTCAACGAGGCCATGAACGTGGTGGCCGCGCTCGACTTCGAGCAGGTCGGCGAGGTCGTCATGCTCAAGGAGCTGATGGCCGACGGCGAGCGCGCGCTCGTCCTCGGCAACGCCGACGAGGAGAAGGTCGTGCGGCTGGCCGACACGCTGCGCGAGGAGAAGCTGCGGGCCGGCGACTCGCTGCTGCTCGACACCCGCGCCGGGTACGTCTACGAGCGCATCCCGAAGTCCGAGGTCGAGGAGCTCGTCCTCGAAGAGGTGCCCGACATCGACTACACGTCCATCGGCGGCCTCGGCAACCAGGTCGAGATCATCAAGGACGCCGTCGAGCTGCCGTACCTGTACCCCGAGATCTTCGTCGAGCACGAGCTGAAGCCGCCGAAGGGCATCCTGCTCTACGGCCCGCCCGGCTGCGGCAAGACGATGATCGCCAAGGCGGTCGCCGCCAGCTTGGCCAAGAAGGTCAGCGAGCGGACGGGGGAGGAGGGTCGCTCCTACTTCCTCAACATCAAGGGCCCCGAGCTGCTGAACAAGTACGTCGGCGAGACCGAGCGGCACATCCGTCTCGTCTTCCAGCGCGCCCGCGAGAAGGCCAGCGAGGGCACCCCCGTCATCGTGTTCTTCGACGAGATGGACTCGCTGTTCCGCACCCGCGGCTCGGGCGTCTCGTCCGACGTCGAGAACACGATCGTGCCGCAGCTGCTGAGCGAGATCGACGGCGTCGAGGGGCTCGAGAACGTCCTGGTCATCGGCGCCTCCAACCGCGAGGACATGATCGATCCCGCGATCCTGCGACCCGGCCGCCTCGACGTGAAGATCAAGATCGAGCGCCCCGACGCCGAGGCCGCGCGCGACATCTTCAGCAAGTACCTGACGTCGCGCCTGCCGTTGCACGAGGACGACCTGCGCGAGTGGGGCGGCGACCGCGAGGCCTGCGTGCACGCGATGATCCAGCGCACGGTCGAGCGGATGTACACCGAGACGGAGGAGAACCAGTTCCTCGAGGTCACGTACGCCGGGGGCGACAAGGAGGTCCTGTACTTCAAGGACTTCAACTCCGGCGCGATGATCCAGAACATCGTCGACCGTGCGAAGAAGATGGCGATCAAGGACTTCCTCGACCACCGCAGCAAGGGCCTGCGGGTCCAGCACATGCTCCAGGCCTGCGTCGACGAGTTCAAGGAGAACGAGGACCTGCCCAACACCACCAACCCCGACGACTGGGCGCGGATCTCGGGCAAGAAGGGCGAGCGGATCGTCTTCATCCGCACGCTCATCACGGGCAAGGGCGGCAACGAGCCGGGTCGTTCGATCGACACGGTCGCGAACACGGGACAGTACCTCTGACCATCGAACTGCGCGTGGTCCGCTACGACCACCCGGACGCCGTGAAGCTGACCGAGCTGGTCCAGGCCGAGTACGTCCGGCGCTACGCCACCGAGGTGGGCGACGCCTCGCCGATGGACCCCTCGGAGTTCGACCACCCCAACGGGATCTTCTTCATCGGCTACGTCGACGAGATCCCGGTCGCGATGGGCGGCTGGCGTCGCGGGGGTCCGGCGGGCGAGACCGACGGCGAGATCAAGCGCATGTTCGTGCTCGACTCCCACCGCGGTCAGGGACTGTCGCGGCAGATCCTCGACGAGCTCGAGCGCAGTGCCGCGCGGCAGGGCATCACGCGGCTCGTCCTCGAGACGGGCCTCGAGCAGCCCGAGGCCATCGCGCTGTACCGCTCGGCCGGCTACGTCGACGTCGAGCCGTTCGGCTACTACGCCGGGTACGACGACGCGGTCCACCTCGGCAAGACCTTGTGATCTGTCGGAGATCGGCTGCATGCTGGGAGTGACCGACCACCTCTCAGGATCGGGGATCGACATGGCGATCAACGCGTACCTCTTCTTCAGCGGCGGCACCTGCGCCGAGGCCTTCGCGCACTACGGCGAGGTGTTCGGCGGTGAAGCGGCCGTCATGCGCACGAGCGAGGTGCCGGAGGAGGCACGCATGCCCGGCGCCGATCCCGACTCGGTGATGCATGCGTCGTTGCGCATCGGTGACGACCTGCTCATGGGATCGGACGACCCGACCGGAGACGGTGGCCCGAAGATGGGATTCTCCGTGTCGTACACCGCTCCTGACGCGACGAGGGCGCGCGAGGTGTTCGACGCGCTGGCCGCCGGGGGCGAGGTGACGATGGCGCTGGCGCCGACCTTCTGGACCTCGGCCTTCGGGATGTGCATCGATCGCTTCGGGACGCCGTGGATGGTCGACGTCGAGGACGACTCCGCCGGCGCGTGACGTATCGGTCGGCCACGGCGCTGACTCTTTGTCGACATGACGACAGAGCTCGGCGCGTGGGCGCGCAGCGGCGGGGCGCCCAAGATCGGCCCGTACCGGACGATCGAGGCCCGGTACGAGGAGACCGGCGGTGCCGCGGTGTGGGGCGCGCCCCTGCACCGGGGCCTGACGGCCTGGACGTTCGCCGACGGTCACATCGTCTTCGACCCGCGCAGTGAGACCGCCCGGGAGATCCGCGGCGGCTCTCCGCTCGCGGTCGGCCGGTGAACGCGGCCTCCAGCGGGCACGCCCGCGTAGGGTGAAGGCGTGAGCGTCCGACGAGTGCAGGGGTCCGAGGTCGAGTACGGGATCGCCGTCCAGGGGCAGCCCCAGGCGAACCCGATGGTCGCGGCGACCCATGTCGTGAACTCGTACGCCGCCGCGAACGGGCTGACCCGGCGGGCGCGCTGGGACTACGAGGAGGAGAGCCCGCTGCGCGACGCGCGTGGGTTCGACCTCGGCCGCGACGTGGCCGACCCCTCGCAGCTCACCGACGAGGACATGGGCCTGGCCAACATCATCCTCACGAACGGCGCCCGGCTGTACGTCGACCACGCCCACCCCGAGTACTCCAGCCCCGAGGTCACGAGCCCGCTCGACGTCGTCCGCTGGGAGAAGGCCGGCGAGCTGGTCATGGCCCGCGGAGCCCGGCTCGCCGCCCGCGTGCCCGGGGTCGCGCCGATCGTCCTCTACAAGAACAACGTCGACAACAAGGGTGCGGCGTACGGCTCGCACGAGAACTACCTGATGCGCCGCGACGTGCCCTTCCTGTCGATCGTGCAGCAGCTGACGCCGTTCTTCGTCGGCCGCCAGGTCATCACCGGTGCCGGCCGCGTGGGCCAGCGCCAGGACGGCAGCGTCCACGCGTTCCAGATCAGCCAGCGCTCGGACTACTTCGAGGTCGAGGTCGGCCTGGAGACGACGCTCAAGCGGCCCATCATCAACACCCGCGACGAGCCGCACGCCGATCCGAAGAAGTACCGCCGCCTGCACGTCATCATCGGCGACGCCAACCTGTCGGAGACCTCCATCTACCTCAAGCACGGCACCACCTCGCTGGTGCTGGCGATGATCGAGGCCGACGCCCTGCCCGAGCCGCTCGCGCTGGCCGACCCGGTCCGCGCGCTGCACCAGATCTCCTACGACCCCTCGCTGCGGCAGACGGTCGAGCTGGCCGACGGACGCACGATCACCGCGCTGGAGCTGCAGGGCCACTACCTCGAGCAGGCGAAGAAGTTCGTCGAGACCGAGGGCAGCGACGAGGAGACCGACGACGTCCTCGAGCGCTGGGAGTCCGTGCTCACCCGGCTCGCCGACGACCCGATGAGCCTCGTGCGCGAGCTCGACTGGGTCGCCAAGCTGGCGCTGCTCGAGCAGTACCGCGAGCGCGACGGCCTCGACTGGGACCACGCCAAGCTGCACCTGATCGACCTGCAGTACCACGACATCCGTCCCGAGCGCGGGCTCTACCACCGGCTCCTGGCCGCGGGCCGCATGGACCGGCTGCTCTCCGACGACGTCATCGCCGACGCCGTCACCGAGCCGCCCCGCGACACGCGCGCCTACTTCCGTGGCCGGTGCCTGCAGCGCTTCGCGCCCGACATCGCCGCCGCGTCCTGGGACTCGGTGATCTTCGATCTCCCGGGCTACGACTCCCTGCAGCGCGTGCCGACGATGGAGCCGCTGAAGGGCACCGCCGAACACGTGGACGGGCTCTTCGCGCGCGTCGAGACGTCCACCGAACTCTTCCGGGCCATCACGGGTCGCTAGTGGATAGGGTGGAGACATGGCCGAGCAACAGCACAGGACGACGCGCAAGAGCGACGTCGACGAAGAGCAGGTCGAGACTCCCGAGGTCGATGCCGAACGCAAGGAGAAGCTCGACGACGACGTCGACTCGATCCTCGACGAGATCGACGACGTCCTCGAGGAGAACGCCGAGGAGTTCGTGCGCAGCTTCGTCCAGAAGGGCGGGCAGTGATGCTCGATGGCGGCTTCCGCGCCGTCGGCTCCTCATCGTTCGCCGAGTTCCTCGCCACCCAGGCACCTGATCTGCTGCCGCACGCCTCCGGAGGGTCCGTGTCCGGTCTCGACGTGACGCACGGGACGACGATCGTCGCCGCGACGTTCGACGGGGGAGTGGTGATGGGCGGCGACCGCCGCGCCACCATGGGCAACGTCATCGCCCAGCGCGACATCCAGAAGGTCTTCCCGACCGACGAGTTCAGCTGCGTCGGCATCGCCGGCACCGCGGGCATCGCCGTCGAGATGACGCGCCTGTTCCAGGTCGAGCTCGAGCACTACGAGAAGATCGAGGGCATCACGCTCTCGACCGACGGCAAGGCCAACCGCCTCGCGACGCTGATCCGCGGCAACCTCGGCATGGCCATGCAGGGCCTGGCCGTCGTGCCGCTGTTCGCCGCCTACGACCTCGACGCCGAGTGCGGGCGCATCTTCGCGTTCGACGTCACCGGCAACAAGAACGAGGAGCGCACGTTCCACTCCGTCGGCTCCGGCTCGACGTTCGCCCGCGGCTCGCTCAAGAAGCTGTACCGCCAGGGCATGAGCGAGTCCGACGCCGTCACCGCCGTCATCCAGGCACTCTACGACGCCGCCGACGACGACACCGCCACGGGTGGTCCCGACCTGACCCGGCGGATCTTCCCGCTCGTCTCGGTCATCACCCGCGACGGGTACCGGGCGTGGGACGAGTCCGCCACCGCCGAGATCGCCGACCGCGTGATCGGCGGGCGCATGCAGTCGCCCGACGGTCCGTCCGCCCCGCTGACCTAGGAGCGCCATGACCACCCCCTTCTACGTCTCGCCCGAACAGCTGATGAAGGACCGGGCGGACTTCGCCCGCAAGGGCATCGCCCGGGGCCGCTCCGTCGCGGTCGTCCGCTACGCCGACGGCATCATCTTCGTCGCCGAGAACCCTTCGCGGGCCCTGCACAAGATCAGCGAGATCTACGACCGCATCGGCTTCGCCGCGGTCGGGCGCTACAACGAGTTCGAGAACCTGCGCATCGCCGGCGTGCGGCTGGCCGACATGCGCGGCTACTCCTACGCGCGCAGCGACGTCACCGGACGCGGGCTGGCCAACGCCTACGCCCAGACGCTCGGCACGATCTTCTCCAGCGGCGGCGAGAAGCCGTACGAGGTCGAGATCTTCGTGGCCGAGGTGGGCACCACACCCGCCACCGACCAGATCTACCGCCTGACGTACGACGGCTCCGTCGCCGACGTCCCGGCGTACGGCGTGATGGGCGGCCAGAGCGACAAGGTCGAGGAGTACCTCAGCACGCACTACGCGGCCGAGCTCCCGCTGGCCGAGGCCCTGCGCCTCGCGTTGACGGCGCTGGGCAACGACACCGAGCCCGCCCGCACCATCGCTGCGGACGACCTCGAGGTCGCCGTCCTCGACCGCACCCGGACCCAGCCGCGAAAGTTCAAGCGGCTGGGCCAGGCGCAGGTCGCTCAGCTCCTGGGCTGAGCCTTCGGCGGGGTGATCCGCAGCAGCGCCGCCATGTTGCGCGACATCGTCTGCGACACCTTCACCCCGGTGCCGAACGCGACCCCGTCGTCGGCCGGGTCACCCGAGCCGAGCGGCGTGACCAGGCCGATGTCCTCACCGTAGAGCTCGGTGAGCGGCTGGCCGTTCTCGTCGACGACCCGCGTGCTGTACGGGGCGTTGCCCCGCGACGGCACGACGGTCGACGCGTCCGCGTCGCGGTAGAACAGGTCCTCACCGCGCACCTCGATGCCCGGGTACCACCCCTTCGTGTCGGTGAAGGTGGTGACGCGACGCTGGCTGCCGAACCGGTTGCAGGCCTCGCCGGTGAAGTCGGCCTTCGTGGTGCACTCCCGGAACGGGTAGGTCCCGAACAGGTTGAACGCCGCGTTGGACGACTGCGGACGCGAGGGCAGGTTCTTCAGCGTGCTCGGGTCGTTGGCCGCGTTCGCCCCGCTGCGCCGCAGCGGGTCGAAGTGGCTGTCGACGATGAGCAGGCCGCCCTTGGCGCCCTCACTGGGCAGGGTCGTGAGGTTGTTCAACACGTGGTTCGAGTCGCCGTACGACGTGTCGCGGTACCAGACGAGGGCACCGGGGGCGTTGTACCTGATCTTCTCGACCTTCCACGCGCCTTCGCCGCCGAGCTTCTGGTACGTCGTGTCGTACGCGTACTTGAGCCCCTTGTCGAAGCCGTCGAGGTTGCGCCACTCGACCAGGTAGTACTGGGCGGCCGACGTCGTGCCGGTGTCGATCGTCCAGCCCGCGCCGAGCGCCTCGCCCGCGACCCAGGTGCCGACGGTGGCGGTCCAGCCGTTGGCGCCGCCCTCGACGTCATCGGTGAACGTGGTCTCGCCGCCGCCGGTCACCGAGAAGTCGTCGGCGAACCAGCCGCGCTCGGTGAAGGCCGCGTCGGTGGACTGCATCAGCCGGACCTGGATGGTCTGGCCGGCCCAGGGGCCGAGATCGATGTAGTCGTGGCGCCACCCGTCGCTGGTGCCGGTGAGGCCGAAGCGCCGGTCGCCGAACGCCTCGAGGTTGCCGTTGGGATCGGGATAGTCCTCCGGGGTCGTGACCTCGGTGCCCTCCTCGTCGTAGACCTTCTGCGGCGTCCACGTCGCCCCACCGTCGGTGGAGACCTCGACGAACCCGAAGTCCCAGTCCTGCTCGATGACGTAGTTGTTCCACATCCAGAACCTGGCGTCGGCCGCGTTCGGCACCTCGATGGAGCGGGTCAGCGAGTTCATCGCCCAGTTCTGGTCGTTGCCGCCCCACCACATGTTGTCGCCGCTGTGCGGCTCGGCCCGGGTGACGACCTTGTCCGGCAGGTTGATCTGGATGCCGTCGGCCGTGCCCTTCGGGGTCCGGCTCGTCTGCCCGACCTTGATGTTGCGGGCCCGCTCGCCGGGCTCGACCACCACGGGATCGGCCCAGCCGAGCACCCACTTGTCCCACAGGCCCATGTGCGTCGGCATCGACTGGAAGATGGGGCCCGAGTGCGACCCGGAGGCCATCAGGTCCCAGAAGTCGACGTCGGAGTCGCCGCCGCTGGCCGTGTCGTAGAGATCCGGCAGGCCCAGGTCGTGGCCGTACTCGTGCGCGAACACGCCGACCCCGGAGTCCTCGGGCTGCACGATGTAGTTCGACAGCCGCAGGTTCGTGCCGGGAACGGGAGCGCCCCCGGGAACGGCGGAGGAGTGCGCCCAGATCGCGTACGGGCCCTCGGCGCCGCCGCCACCGGACTTGTCCTCGCCGGCGTGCACCAGGACCACGTGGTCGATGACGCCGTCGGGCTCGAACAGGTTGCCGTCGCCGTCGACGTCGCCCTGGTCCTCGATGTCGTAGTCGGCCCAGGGGAAGTTCGGCTGCGCCTCGGCCAGCGCGGCCACGGCGTCGATCGGCAACTGGCCGGGTCCACGCTCGTTGTCGGGGTGGCCCTGCATGTCCTGGATCGCGCCGTAGACCCACTCACCCGCGTCGTTCTGGTGGCAGACGGTGGCGCCGTAGTAGGCCTCCGAGTGCTCGACCGTGACCCACGGGGTGGCGGTGCCGCCGACGGTGTAGGCGCCCTTGGACATCTCCTCGTACATGTTCTTCATCGTGTAGCCGGAGATGTCGATGCCGCGCCGCCCGTCGGGACCGCGCAGGTCCTTGCGGACGCGCTCGGTGATGCCCCGCTTGGAGTAGAGCATCGCGTTGAAGTGCTCGGGCGAGAAGTCCTTGACCCACATCGAGTTGTTGTCGGGCAGCTCGCTGTCGGCCGGGTTGGGGATCTGGTTGTGCGTGGGCCCGTTCTGCACGGTGCCCGGCACGCAGGTCTCGGCGCTGAAGCCGTCGGGGACCATCGCGCCGCTGAAGTCGTCGTTCGCCTGCTCGTTGAACTCGACCAGGATCGTGAGCAGCTTCGCCTGCTGCGTGGTCCTGGCCTTCTTGAACCGCTTCGACCAGACCGACTTGGGGCTGCGGCCGGTGCGGATCGACTCGGCCTCGACCCGGGCCAGCTGGCGAGCCGCCACCGGGTTGCCCTGGCTGTGCTTGCGGTCGACCTGCTTGGCCCGGATGAGCGCCTGCTGCTGGCGCTTCGCCGACCGCTTCGACACAGCCTTGCCGCCCAGCTCGACCGGCTTGTCCGGCGTGAACGCGCTCTCGACCTGGGGGGCGACGTAGTTGATGTAGCCGGCCGGGGCCTTCTGGGCCTCGCCGGTGGTCGGCGCGGGCGGCGGGGTCGCCGCCACCGAGTACGAGCCGAGCGCGAGCCCGGTGGTGGTCAACGCCAGTGCGGGCACGATCGCGAGGTAACGCCTGCGTGCTCCTGTGGTTCTGCGCATGGTCATGCTTCTCCTCCCCGAACCGGGTCGAGACCCGGCAGCCGTGCACCGATGCACGGACACCCGCTCATCCTGCGCCTTGAATGCGTGAGATGGAAGAGGCTGTTGCGTCGCCGCGTGCGGCCGGCGTCTCGACATCCGACTCCGTGCCACCCGCGGGTCTAGGCTGACGTCATGGACCGGCGGATCTTCGGAATCGAGAACGAGTACGGCGTCACCTGCTCGTTCCACGGCCAGCGCCGTCTGTCCCCGGACGAGGTCGCGCGCTACCTGTTCCGCCGGGTCGTCTCGTGGGGGCGCAGCAGCAACGTCTTCCTGCGCAACGGCGCGCGGCTGTACCTCGACGTGGGCTCCCACCCCGAGTACGCGACGCCCGAGTGCGACGACATCGTCGACCTCGTGACGCACGACCGGGCGGGGGAGCGGATCCTCGAGGGCCTCATGCTCGACGCCCAGCAGCGACTCGCCGAGGACGGCGTCGAGGGTGACATCTACCTGTTCAAGAACAACACCGACTCCGCCGGCAACTCGTACGGCTGCCACGAGAACTACCTCGTCGGCCGGGGCGGCGAGTTCAGCAAGCTGGCCGACGTCCTCATCCCGTTCCTGGTCTCGCGCCAGATCATCTGCGGCGCCGGCAAGGTGCAGCAGACACCCCGCGGCACCGTCTTCAGTGTCAGCCAGCGCGCCGAGCACATCTGGGAGGGCGTCTCGAGCGCCACGACGCGCTCGCGACCGATCATCAACACCCGCGACGAGCCGCACGCGGACGCCGAGCGGTTCCGGCGGCTGCACGTGATCGTCGGTGACTCGAACATGAGCGAGACGACCACGATGCTGAAGGTCGCCACGACCGACCTCGTGCTCCGGATGATCGAGGCCGGCGTCACGATGCGCGACCTCACGCTCGAGAACCCGATCCGCGCGATCCGCGAGATCTCGCACGACATGACCGGCCGCCGCAAGGTCCAGCTCGCCAACGGCCGCGAGCTGTCGGCGCTGGAGATCCAGGCGGAGTACTTCTCGAAGGCGGCCGAGTTCATCGACCGCGAAGGCCTCCGCGCCCCCACCATCGACCGCACGATGGACCTGTGGGAGCGTACGCTCAAGGCGATCGAGAGTGAGGACCTGAGCCTGATCGAGCGCGAGATCGACTGGGTGATCAAGTACCGGATGCTCGATCGGTACCGCACGCAGCGCGGCCTGTCCTGGGCCGATCCGCGCATCGCCCAGCTCGACTTGGCCTACCACGACATCCGGCGCGACCGCGGGCTGTTCTACCTGCTCGAGCGCAAGGGCGCCGTCGCCCGGGTGACGAAGGACCTCGACGTGTTCGCCGCCAAGTCGGTGCCCCCGCAGACCACCCGCGCCCGGCTCCGGGGCGACTTCATCGCGCGGGCCCAGGAGCGCCGCCGCGACTTCACGGTCGACTGGGTGCACCTGAAGCTGAACGACCAGGCCCAGCGCACCGTGCTGTGCAAGGACCCGTTCCGCTCGCAGGACGACCGCGTCCAGCGCCTCATCGACTCGATGTGACCTCTCAGTCGTTCCTTGGGATCGCCGGTTAGTGTGGCCACGGCATCGATCCCCAGGAGGAACCTCATCGTGCGTCGTACTGCTCTCGTGGTTGCCATGACCACCGCATCCTTCGTCCTCGCCGGCTGCGGAGGTGGCAACGACCTCGACGGGATCGAGGTCAGCAAGGCCGACACCCCGAAGGTCACGGTCGAGGAGGACTACACGGCCACGAAGACCGAGTCGCGGGTCGTCTCCAAGGGCGGCGGCGACGAGGTCGCCGACGGTGACACGATCAAGATCAACTACGTCGCCGTGAACGGCCGCACCGGCAAGGAGTTCGACAACTCTTTCAAGAACGAGACGCCGATGACGCTGACCCTCAACAAGAAGACGGCGCTGCCGGGCTTCTACAAGGGCCTCGTCGGCCAGGACATCGGCTCGCGCGTCCTGGTGTCGGTGCCCTCGAAGGACGGTGCCTCGCTGCTGCAGAGCGTCGAGTCCCTCGGCATGAAGAAGGACGACACGATGGTCTTCCTCTTCGATCTCGTCTCCAAGGTGCCCACCGAGGCCAAGGGCAAGGCTGTCGCCCCGTCCGCCACGCTGCCGAAGCTGACCTTCGACAAGGACAAGCACCCGGCGAAGTTCGTCAAGACGAAGAAGACGGCCCCGCTGAAGAAGTCCGGCCTGGAGGTCCTGATCAAGGGCACCGGCGACCCGGTCGCCAAGGGCGCGACGCTCAGCGTGCACTACGTCGGCCAGAAGTACCCCGCCGGTCAGGTGTTCGACGAGTCGTGGTCCACCGGTCCCCGCCAGATCTCGATCGCCGAGGGCTCGGTCGCCCCGTGCTGGTCCGATCTCATCCCGGGCAACACGGTCGGCAGCCGCGTCGTGGTGACCTGCACGGTCGAGGACGGTTTCGGCAAGAACGCGAAGAAGGAAGGCAAGCCCGACGGGCCGTTGATCTTCGTCGTGGACCTGCTCGACGCCAGCTAGTCTTTCGCTCATGGCCCAGCGGAAGACCGAACGGTTGATGAACCTCGTCTTCACCCTCCTGGCCACGAACCAGTACCTGACGAAGGAACAGATCCGGTCGTCGATCGCGGAGTACCGCGAGGACACGGACGTGGCCTTCGAGCGGAAGTTCGAGCGCGACAAGCAGGAGCTGCGCGACCTCGGCCTGGAGATCGAGACCGGCACGTACGACGCCCTCGGCGGCGTCACCGGCTACCGGCTCCTGCGGGCCGAGGTCGAGCTGCCCCAGATCGACCTCACGGTCGAGGAGGCCGCCGTCCTCGGCCTCGCCGGGCAGCTGTGGGACCACGCCGGGATGGCGGCCGAGACCACGACGGCGCTCGCGAAGCTCAAGGCCATCGGCAACGACATCGACCCGTCCGTCCTGCGCATGACCGAAGCGCGTCTCAGCGCCGACGAGCCCGCGTTCGACGCCGTCTTCGACGCCACCGGGCGCCGGATGCCGATCGCGTTCGAGTACCGGCGGCCCGAGGGCGAGACCACCCTGCGCCACCTCGAGCCGTGGGGCATGACGTCCTACCGCGAGCACTGGTACGTCGGCGGCTTCGACCGCGACCGCGGCGGACCGCGGCTGTTCCGCCTCTCGCGCATCGTGGGCGACGTGAAGCCCGACGGCGACCCGGGGGAGTACGAGGTGCCCGAGGACGCCGACCTGAAGAAGGTCGCGCGGGCGCTCCACCCGCCGGAGCCCGACGCCACGGCCGTCCTGCAGGTCACGGCGGGCCGCGGACAGTCCCTGCGCCGGCACGCCGTGCGGGTCGATCGCCTCGACGACACCACCGACGAGGTCGAGGTCGCGTACGCCGTCCAGGGCGACATCGCCGGCGACATCGCGTCCTACGGACCCGACGTGCTCGTCGTGTCGCCGCCCGAGCTGCGGGCCGCCGTCATCGAGCGGCTGCGCGCGATCGCGGAGGTCCACGCATGAATCCGTCCCTCAAGCAGGTCGTCCGGATGCTCGCGATGGTCCCGTACCTGCAGAGCAACCAGGGCATCCCGCTGGCCGACCTCGCCCGCGAGTTCAACATCAAGCCGGCCCAGGCCCAGCGCGAACTCGAGATCATGATGCTCACCGGTTGGGGCGAGTTCCACGGCGAGCTGATCGACTTCGACGTCACCGCGCTCCAGGACGAGGGCGTCGTCCACATCCGCGACGCCGACTTCATGCCGCGCCCGCTGCGGGTCTCGCGCAGCGAGGCGGCCGCGCTCATGGTGGCGCTGCGCACGCTGCGGCAGTCGGCCGCGGGCGACCAGGCCGCGCTCGTCGACTCGGCCCTGGCCAAGCTCGCGGAGGCGGCCGGCACCGAGGTCGACACGTCGGTCGACGTGCTTTTGCCCGCGGTCGACCCGGCGGTGCAGTCGGCCGTCGCCGAGGCCCTGGCCGGCAACCGCCAGCTGCAGATGGTCTACGCCAACGACACGCGCGACGAGCAGAGCGAGCGGGTCGTCGACCCGCACCGGGCGTTCACCCAGGACGGCCACCGCTACCTCTCGGCGTGGTGCCACAAGGTCGAGGCCGACCGGCTCTTCCGGGTCGACCGCATCGTCGCCGCCACCGTGCTCGACGCCCCGGTCACCACCGACGCCGGCCAGCGCACCCGGCTGGAGGACCTGTTCCCGCAGGGCCCCGACACCCCGTCGGTCGTGGTCGAGGTCGACGCGGGCGCCGACTGGCTGCTCGAGCAGTACCGCATGGAGGTCCTCGAGGAGCGGCCCGACGGGTCGGTCCGCGCGCGGCTGTTCGGCAGCGACCCGTCGTGGCTGCGTCGCGTCGTGATGCGGTCCGGTGGTCACGCCCGCGTCGTCGAGCCGGCGGGGTTCGCCGACGAGGTACGGGATGCGGCTCGCTCAGCGCTGGCCGCGTACGATGGAACCAGTTCCGCCTAAGGAGATCCCCATGCCCAACCTCGGTGCCACCGAGATCCTCATCATCCTGGGGATCGTCCTGCTCCTGTTCGGCGGCCGCAAGCTGCCCGAGCTGGCTCGCGGCTCCGGCCGTGCGCTGCGCATCTTCAAGTCCGAGATCCGCGAGAGCGAGCAGGAGGAGAAGAAGGCCGACTCGACGCCGCGCTCCATCGACCCGGCCTCCACCGAACGCCGCGACGACCCCACCGTCTGACCGGGGTGGCGCTCGGATTCGGGCGGACCCGGCACCAGCGGGGTCCCAGCGGCGAGATGCCGCTGTTCGACCACCTGGCGGAGTTGCGCTCGCGGCTCACGAAGGCGCTGCTGTCCGTCGCGATCGGCGTCGTGATCGCCTGGAACTTCTACCCCGAGATCCTCGACTGGCTGACCGCGCCCTACGAGCAGGTCCGGCCGGCCCTCGAGGCCGAGGGCATCGAGAGCGAGTTGATCGTCAGCGGCATCGGCGGCGCCTTCCAGTTCCAGCTCAAGACCAGCGTGATCGCGGGCCTCGTGCTGTCCAGCCCGGTGTGGATGTGGCAGCTGTGGGCGTTCGTGCTGCCGGCCCTGCACCGCCACGAGAAGCGCGCCGCGGCGCTGCTCACCGTCACCTGCCTGCCGCTGTTCATCGGCGGCGCCTGGGTCGGCTACTGGACGTTCCCGAAGGCGATCGAACTGCTCGTGGGCTTCGCGCCGGAGGGCTGGACGAACCTGCTCAACGGCGCCGACTACCTCAGCTTCGCGACGCGGATGATCGTGCTGTTCGGCGTGGGTGCCCAGATTCCCGTCGTCGTGGTCATCCTGAACCGGATCGGCGCGGTCAGCGGCGCCCAGCTGATCCGCTCCCGGCCGTGGATCATCATCGGCATCTTCGTCTTCGCGGCGATCGCCACGCCCACCGTCGACCCGGTGACGTTCCTGTTCCTGGCGATCCCGATGAGCGGGCTGTACTTCGTGTCCGAGATCATCGCCCGGGTCACCGACCGCCGTCGCAGCCGCGCGGAGTCGTCCTGGGACGACGAGCAGGCCTCGCCACTCGACGCTCCTGAAGGCCTCGCCGACTGATCCTCCGTAGGCTGGAGGCATGTCCACCCCGGCCGAGCAGTACGCCCGATTCCGCCAGGACCGGAAGCACCCGCACGTCGCGGCCTTCCGAGACCTGTATCCGTTCGGGCTGGACGACTTCCAGGTCCGCGCCTGCGAGGCGCTCGAGGACGGTCACGGCGTGCTCGTGGCCGCACCCACGGGCTCGGGCAAGACCCTGGTGGGCGAGTTCGCCGTCCACCTGTCGCTGGCCACCGGCCGCAAGTGCTTCTACACGACGCCGATCAAGGCCCTGTCGAACCAGAAGTTCAGCGACTTCACCGACCGGTACGGCGCCGAGAACGTCGGCCTGCTGACCGGCGACAACACGATCAACGGCGAGGCGCCGATCGTCGTCATGACGACCGAGGTCCTGCGCAACATGATCTACGCGGGGTCATCGACGCTGAACAACCTCGGGCACGTCGTCATGGACGAGGTGCACTACCTGGCCGACCGGTTCCGCGGCGCGGTCTGGGAGGAGGTCATCATCGGCCTGCCTCCGTCGGTGTCGATCGTGTCGCTGTCGGCCACGGTCTCCAACGTCGAGGAGTTCGGAGCCTGGCTGCACGAGGTGCGCGGCGAGACCGAGACGATCGTCGAGGAGAAGCGTCCCGTGCCGCTGCACCAGCACGTGCTGGTGGGCCGCAAGATGTTCGACCTCTTCGAGCCGAACAGCACCGAGGTCAACCACACCCTCGAGCAGATGGCGCGTGACGACGCGCAGTGGAACCGGGCGTTCTCCAAGAACCGCTCGCGACGGCCGCAGAAGGGCGGACGACGCCCACGCAGCCGCCACCGCACCCCCGACCGCATCGACATCGTCCTCAAGCTCGAGTCCGAGGGCCTGCTGCCGGCGATCGTCTTCATCTTCAGCCGGGCCGGGTGCGCCACGGCGGTCGAGCAGTGCCTGGCCGCCCGCCTCATCCTGACGTCGCAGGAGGAGCGCGAGGCCATCCACGCCCACGTCGACGCCGCCTGCGCCCACCTGCCCGACGAGGACCTGGCGGTGCTGGGCTTCCACGAGTTCCGCGAGGGGATCGGCCGCGGCATCGCCGCGCACCACGCGGGCATGCTGCCCACGTTCAAGGAGTGCGTCGAGGACCTGTTCAGCGCCGGGCTGGTGAAGGTCGTGTTCGCCACCGAGACGCTGGCCCTCGGCATCAACATGCCGGCACGCTCGGTCGTGATCGACCGCCTCACGAAGTGGAACGGCGAGAACCACGTCGACGTCACGCCGGGGGAGTACACCCAGCTCACCGGCCGCGCCGGACGCCGTGGCATCGACGTCGAGGGTCACGGCGTCGTCCTGTGGCAGCCGGGGCTGGACGCGCGCCACGTCGCCGGCCTGGCATCGACCCGCACGTATCCGCTCAACTCGTCGTTCCGCCCGTCGTACAACATGGCGGTCAACCTGGTGCACCAGGTCGGGCGCGAGCGTGCCCGCGAACTGCTGGAGATGTCGTTCGCCCAGTTCCAGGCGGACCGCGCCGTGGTGGGCCTGGCCAAGAAGGTCCGGAAGGCCGACGACGCGATCGAGGGCTACCGCGAGTCCGCGACGTGCGAGCGCGGTGACTTCATGGAGTACATGGGGTTGCGACGCCGGCTCAGCGACCTGGAGTCGGCGGGATCGAAGTCGCGCCGCGCCGCCAGGCGCGAGGAGGCGCTGGAGTCGCTCACCCGCCTCAAGCGCGGGGACGTCATCAACGTCCCGGCGGGCAAGTTCTCGGGGCTCGCGGTGGTGCTCGATCCGGATGCGAACAACGTCGAAGGTCCGCGCCCGATGGTGCTGACCGCCAACCGGCACGCCCGCCGGCTTGCTCTCGTCGACTTCCCGACGCCGGTCGACCCCCTGATGCAGATGCGCATCCCGAAGGCGTTCAACCCGCGCGACGCCCAGTCCCGGCGCGACCTGGCGTCGTCGCTGCGTGATCGGGCCGGACACCTCGCCGAGTACCGCGGGGCGTACCGGGAGGGTCCGACCGCCGAGGACCCGCGCATCGCCGAACTGCGGCGCGAGCTGCGCGACCATCCGTGCCACGCGTGCCCCGACCGGGAGGCTCACGCGCGCTGGGCCGAGCGCCTGATCGCGCTGGACCGCGAGACCGACAGCATGCGCCGTCGGGTCGAGCAGCGCACCAACAGCGTGGCCCGCCAGTTCGACCGCGTCTGCGTCGTCCTGGACACGCTCGGCTATCTCGACGGTGACGAGGTCACGCAGGAGGGTCGCCGACTGCAGCGGATCTACGGCGAGCTGGACCTCGTGGTCAGCGAGTCGCTGCGCCACGACGTCTGGTCCGGGCTGTCGCCGGCGGAGTTCGCCGCCGTCGCGAGCGGACTGACCTACACCGCGCGGAACTCCGACGAGGCGCCGCCGCCGCGGTTCCCGACGAAGACCGTGGCCCAGGCGGCGGAGTCGCTCGGCCTGCTGTGGCTGCAGATGGACCAGCTCGAGCGCGAGCACCGGCTGAAGTTCCTGCGCCGCCCCGACTTCGGGTTCGCGCACGCGGTCTGGCTGTGGTGCGAGGGCGTGAGTCTGGACCTGGTCCTCGGCGCCGCCGAGATGGCGGCCGGCGACTTCGTGCGCGCGATGAAGCAGCTCATCGACACGGTGGCCCAGATCGCCGACGCGTCCGGTCCGGGGCCCGTGCGGGACACGGCGCGGCAGGCGCTGGACGAGCTGCGCACCGGGGTGGTGGCCTACTCCAGCGTCACGTCGTGACGGACTCGAGCAGCCGCTCGACGGGTCCGGCGACGTTCCACTGCTCGCCGAACGTCCGCAGCGCCTCGACGTCCATGACACCCGTCACGGGGTCCTCGAGGTCGAGATCGGGACGCACGGTGACGACCTTGACGGCCGCGTCGATGTAGTCGGCCGAGTCCAGCAGCGACTGGCGGATGCGCGGCCGCAGCGACGAGCCCGGATCGGCCGCGGCCGCCCGGATGCCGTCGAGGTCCGTGAACTCGCGCAGCAGCGTGGCCGCCGTCTTGTCGCCGATGCCGGGCACACCCGGCAGGCCGTCGGACGCGTCGCCGCGCATCACGGCGAAGTCGACGTACTGTCCGGGCTCGATGCCGTACTTCTCGCGCACCCAGGCCGCGTCGACGACGTCGTGCTTGCTGACGCCGCGTGCCGTGTAGAGCACCCGGACGTCGCGCGCGTCGTCGACGAGCTGGAACAGGTCGCGGTCACCGGTGACGACGTCGATCCCGGTCTCCCAGCGGTGCACGAGGGTGCCGATGACGTCGTCGGCCTCCGCCTCGGGCGCGCCGACGACCGTGGCACCGGCCAGGGTCAGGGCCTCGGCGATGAGGGGCACCTGGTGGGCGAGCAGGTCGGGCGTCTCCTCGATCCCGGCCTCGGGATCGGCGACGCGGTGGGTCTTGTAGGTGTCGAGCAGCTCGACCCGCCACGCCGGTCGCCAGTCGTCGTCCCAGCACGCCACGACGGCCGCCGGCTCGTAGCGCGCCTGCAAGGTGGCGAGGAAGTCGAGGATGCCGCGCACCGCGTTGACCGGGCGGCCGTCGGCCGCCTTGATCGAGTCGGGCACGCCGTAGAACGCACGGAAGTAGAGGCTGGCGGTGTCGAGCAGCAGCAGTCGCGAGGACATGGCGCCCATGATGGCACGTCGGACGCGGGTCGTCCCCGCCACCGCGAACGGTGACGGGGACGACTCAGGGGCGGTGTCAGCGCACCGGCGCGTGCGAGTGCACCTTGGTGTGGGCCTGACCCGTGGCCTTGCCCTTCTTGGCCGCCTTGCGGCTGCCGTCGGGGTAGAGGCCGCGCTTCGACAGGCCGAGCGTGGCGACCGCGAACGCCGCGGCGTCACCCATCTCGTGGAGGGCGTCGACGTTCACGTTCGTGATGTCGTCGCACTCGGAGTGGTAGCACTCGTCGTACGCGACGCCGGCCGTTCCGCCGTAGAGCGGCACCTGCTCGGGCGTCTTGACGCCCTCGGCACCGGTGAACAGGCCGCCGGCCGGGATGCCGGCAGCGATGAACGGGCCGTAGTCCGACCGCCCGTCGAAGGCGGTCGGCTCGCTGGCCAGGCCCTTGCTGTCGAAATAGCCCGTGAAGACCTTCTCGATCGCACCCGAGCCGGCCGGACCGGCGTCGCCGTCGGAGCCGTCGCCGTCGTAGACGAACCGCGCGTAGTTCGGCGAGCCGATCATGTCGAAGTTCAGGTTGGCGTAGATCTTCGACAGCTGGCGCTCGGACAGATTCGCGACGTAGTGCTCCGAACCCAGCAGGCCGGCTTCCTCAGCACCCCAGAAGGCGAACCTGACCGGCCGCTGCAGCTTGCGGTCGAGCTTGGTCTTGCGCAGCTGCTTGGCGATCTCGAGGATGCCCGCCGAGCCGGTGCCGTTGTCGTTGATGCCCGGACCCTCCGCGACGCTGTCGAGGTGGGCGCCCACCACGACGACCTGGTCCTTGTGCTTGATCTTCTTGAGTCGCTTCTTCGGCAGGTCGGCGATGACGTTCCACGTCGTCGCCTCGGGGTCGAACTCGGTGTCGGTCGTCAACGTGCCGGTCGGGTTCTCGGCCGTGGCGAGCGCCGCCCCGTCCTCGTACGACAGTCCGGCGACCGGAACCGACTTGGGCTCGCCCAGGGTTCCGGCGACCAGCGAGGTGCGACCCTCCTGGCCCTCGTTGAAGATCAGCACGGCGTCGTAGCCCGCGGCCACGGCGTTGTCGACCTTGTCACCGAATGGGCAGGTGCCGCGCTGGACCAGCGCGATCGCCGGCTCGGCCGGGGCGGGCTGGAAGTCGCTGACCGCGCAGCCGGACTCGGTCTCACCCGGCGGAGCCGTGGGCGGGAGCGTGACGTTCGCCGGGACGATCGGCCCGGTGATGCTGCCGTCGCCCGAGTAGGTGAAGCTCGCGGTCTCGACCGTGGACCCGTCCACCGTCAGGGTGGCCGGACTGAGGTCCTGCCAGAACGGGAAGGTGAACGCCTGCTTCTTGACGGTGTAACCCGACTTCCGCAGCTGTTGCGTGACGTAGTCGACGGACGCCTCGTAGCCGGGCAGGCCCGACGCGCGGTTGCCGTCGTTGGCGTTCGCGATGCGCTGGAACTGGCGCAGGTGCTTCAGGATGCCGTTGACCTGGACAGCCTTGGTCAGCTTGGTGGTCTGACCTTTCGGTACTGCCGGTCCCGGCTTCGCCTCCGCGGGTGACGCGGTGACGAGGCCGGCGGTGAGGACAACCGCAGACGCGGCGATGATGGCCCTTTTCATGGACCCCCGATCCTTGTGGGTGTGATGGAACAGACATGACCTACGTTCACACAGCTTCGTCGGGAGCGCCAGATAGCCTCAGGGGGTGACCGAACGTCTCGACAGCGCCCGCATCCTGGCCGGCCAGCACGGCATCGACGCCCTCCTCGTGACCCCCGGGGCCGACCTGCGCTACCTGACCGGGTACGCCGCGAAACCGCTCGAACGGCTGACCTGCCTGGTGGTGACGCAGTTGGGCTCCCACCTCGTGGTCCCCGGACTCGAGCGGGCGGCGGCCGAGGCGGCCGGGGTGACCATGCCGATCGTCACGTGGAGCGAGACCGACGACCCCTACGCCGTCGTGGCCGACCTCGTCGGGTCCGCCGACGTGGTGGCGGTCGACGACCAGATGTGGGCGTCGCGCGTGTTCGCGCTCCAGGAGGCCCTGCCCGAGTCGACGCTGGTGCTCGGCGGCGAGCTGGTCTCGCACCTGCGCACCGTCAAGGACGACGCCGAGGTGCAGGCCCTGCGCGAGGCCGGTGCAGCGATCGATCGCGTCCACGCCCGCATGGGGGAGTGGCTGCGTCCGGGTCGCACCGAGCGAGAGGTCGGCGCCGACATCGCCCGTGCCATCGTCGAGGAGGGCCACGAGCAGGTCGACTTCGTCATCGTCGGGTCCGGTCCCCACGGCGCGTCCCCGCACCACGAGGTCTCCGACCGAGTGATCCGTGCCGGGGAGCCGGTCGTCGTCGACATCGGCGGCACGACGCCCGCCGGCTACTGCTCGGACTCCACCCGCAACTACGTCGCCGGGGGCGAGCCCGACCCGGGCTACGTCGCCATGCTCGAGGTGCTGAAGCAGGCCCAGCAGGCGCAGCGCGAGTACGCCCGGCCGGGTGTGACCGCGGAGTCGGTCGACGCGGTCGGCCGCCAGATCATCGCCGACGCCGGCTACGGCGACCGCTTCATCCACCGCACGGGCCACGGGATCGGCCAGGAGACGCACGAGGAGCCGTACATCGTCGAGGGCAACACCCTCGAGCTGGAGGCCGGCATGGCGTTCTCGATCGAGCCCGGGATCTACGTCGAGGGACAGTGGGGCGCGCGTATCGAGGACATCGTCGTGTGCACCGAGGACGGCGTCGAGGTCCTCAACAACACCCCGCGCGATCTCGTCCGACTGTGAGACACGTCCTCGCGGCCGCCCTGCTGGGGGCCGCGTCCGCGGCGGCGTTCGAGCCGCTCGCGGTGCCGGGCCTGATGGTCCTCACCCTCGCGGGCTTCCTGGCGGTGGTCCGCACGCTGCGGGACGCTCCCGTCCGGTGGGTGCTGGCGACGGGCCTGGCGTTCGGGCTGGCCTTCATGGGACCGCTCATCTGGTGGATGAACGCCGTCGACCCGTGGGCGTGGGTCGCGCTGGTGCTGATCGAGGCGCTGTTCATCGCCGGCATCACCTGGGTGCTGCGCGCCGCGGTGTGCGCCCCGTTCTGGCCCGTGTGGGCCGCCGCCGTGTGGGCGGCGGGCGAGCAGGTCCGCGGGGCCGTTCCGCTCAGCGGGTTCCCGTGGGGCCGCCTGTCCCACACGGCGATCGACACGCCGCTCGAGGGGTGGGTGCGACTCGTCGCCCTGCCCGCGACGTCCTGGCTGATGGCGCTGGTGGCCGGGCTGCTCGTGGTGGCGGTGACCGACCGCCGGCTCGTGGCCCTCGCCGCCGCGATCGCGATCCCCGCGATCGGCCTGGCGCTGCCCGTGGGGATCGCCGACGGGGGAGAGGAGCGCACCGTGGCCGTGGTGCAGGGCAACACCCCCGGTCCGTTCCTGCAGTGGCCGCGGGCCGAGATCTTCCGCCTCCACGTGAAGGAGACCGAGCGCATCGACCGGCCGGTCGACGTGGTGATCTGGCCCGAGAACGGCTCGGACCTCGACGTCACCGAGAACGCGTTCGCGCGCGACGAGGTGGTGGCCCTGTCGAAGCGGCTCGGCGCTCCCATCCTCGTCGGCGCCATCCTCAACGGTCCGACCGACGACACCGCCTACAACGCCTCGGTGCTCGTCGACGAGAACGGTCCGCGCGAGGACGTCTACCTCAAGCAGTACCCGGTGCCCTACGGCGAGTACGTGCCGTTCCGTGAGCAGCTCGGGTCGCTCGTCCCTCGGTTCGACCGCGACATCCCGCGCGACATCGTGGCCGGCGACGAGCCGGGCGTCATGACGCTCGACGGCCTCTCGATCGGGCTGACGATCTGCTGGGACATCGCCTACGACGGCGCCGTCCACGGCGCGGTCGACCTCGGCGCCGAGGTGCTGGCGGTGCAGACCAGCAACGCCAGCTTCATGGACTTCGGCCGCGGCGTGCAGCCCCAGCAGCAGTGGGCGATCTCGCGGCTCCGGGCGATCGAGACCGGGCGCTGGGTCACGGTCGCGTCGACCAACGGGATCACCGGCATCGTCGACCCGCAGGGGCGCGTCGAGGGCCGTGCCGACGCCAAGGAGCCCGCCACCGTCATCGCCCGGGTGCAGGCCGCGCACGGCACGACGCCCGCCACGACGTGGGGAGACCGGTGGGCGGTGGTGATCTACGTCATGTCCGTGGCAGGATGGGCCCTCGGTAAATGGAAGTTACGAGCGGAGCGGCGGACATGAAGACGTTGATCATCATCCCGACCTACAACGAGGCGGACAACGTCGCTTGGATCTGCGACAGCGTGCTGCGCGAGCAGCCCGAGGTCGACATCCTCGTCGCCGACGACAACTCCCCGGACGGCACCGGCGACATCGCCGACAAGCTGGCCGTCGACGACCCGCGCATCCACGTCCTGCACCGGCAGGGCAAGGAGGGTCTGGGTGCGGCCTACCGTGCCGGCTTCGCCTGGGGCCTGGCCCATGGCTACGAGATCCTCGTCGAGATGGACGCCGACGGCTCGCACCGGCCCGAGGACCTCGGCAAGCTGCTGGAGTCGGCCCGTTCGGGGGTTCCGCTGACCCTCGGCTCGCGCTGGGTGCCGGGCGGCTCGGTCGTCAACTGGCCCAAGCGTCGCGAGGCGCTGTCGCGGGGCGCGTCGCTCTACGCCCGGCTGATGCTCGACCTGGGCGTCAAGGACGCCACCGCGGGCTTCCGCGCGTTCCGCCGCGAGACGCTCGAGGCGATCGACCTCGACGCGGTCGAGTCGCAGGGATACTGCTTCCAGATCGACATGACCCGCCAGACCCGGCTCGCCGGGCTCGCGGTGGCCGAGGTGCCGGTGACGTTCGTCGAGCGGGTGCACGGTCAGTCGAAGATGAGCTTCGACATCGTGAAAGAGGCCCTCACACGGGTCACCGTGTGGGGCCTCCAGCGGATGAATCCGTTCGGCGCTAGGCGCTGACGGACTTCTTCCGCGACTTGCTCTTGCGGTGCAGGTGCGGCGGGCCGATCTCGCCGCCACGCAGCATCTCGAGACGCTCGGTGAGGATCTCCTCGAGCTCGGCCTCGGAACGACGCTCCAGGAGCATGTCCCAGTGCGTGCGCACGGCCTTCTCTTCCTTCCGGTCCGGCTCGCCACCGCCGACGCGGCGGCCCATCTGGCCGGTCTTCGGGTCTTCCCACTCGGCCGGAACCTCGGCCTCGTCCGACATCGTCACGGTGAAGGTGTGGCCATCGGCGCACACGTACTCGATCTGCTGACGCGGTGCCATCTCGACTCCGCGCTCGTCCTCGAAGCTCTGGGCTCCCAGCCGCGCTCCGCGCAAGGCTCGTTCTGCCATGGTCGGTCCCCCTTCTGGTGGTGTCCGTCCATTCCAACGTAGCCCAATCCCGTGAGATTCCCCTGAGAGCGGAGTTTCACCCGTCAACGAGTGAGACGCCGGGCACGGTCCTCGACGTCCTTCGGCACGAGCAGCAGCAGGATCAGCCCGGCTGCGAGGACGATCATGATCCCGAAGATGCCCCAGCGGTCGGTGTCGGTGTCGAGCACCAGGTTCCCGGCCCAGATCGAGAGGGCGAACATCAGCGGCGCCATGAACGACACGGCGCGGCCCGTCATCGCGTAGAGGCCGAAGTTCTGGCCCTCGCGGCCCGGGGTGGTGATCCGGGTCAGGTAGGTGCGCGAGGCGGACTGCGCGGGCCCGACGAACAGGCACAGGCCGAGGCCGAAGATCCAGAAGTTCCGCGGGCCCTCGACGAAGAGCAGGACGAGGCCGCAGGCCAGCATGGACACGAGCGAGAACACGATCACGGCGCGCGGGCCCACGACGTCGTCGTAGCGGCCCGCCAGCAGCGCGCCGGCGGCCGAGATGACGTTGGCCGCGACGCCGAACAGGATCACGTCGTCCTTGGAGATCGAGTAGACCGACACCGCCAGCACGGCGCCATAGGCGAAGACGCCGGCCAGGCCGTCGCGGAAGAACGCGCTCGCCACGAGGAACTTGAGGGTGGAGCGGTCCTCGCGCCACATCTGGCGGATGTCGGACCAGACGCCCCGGTAGGAGTCGGCGATGCTCGCGCGCGGCTCGTCGGGGTTCGCCGTGGGCGGCAGCTCGGGGACCTTGAGGAACAGCGGGATCGCGAAGACGAGGAACCACACGGCCGCCAGCAGGGCGATGAGCCGGATGTTCAGGCCGTCCTCGGTGGACACGCCCAGGAAGCCGCGCGTGTCGCCGTCGCCGGCGACGAAGCCGAAGTAGCAGATCAGCAGCAAGATGATGCCGCCGAAGTAGCCCATCGCCCAGCCGAAGCCGGACACGCGGCCGACGTCGTCGGGGGTCGAGACCTGGCGCAGCATCGCGAAGTACGGGACGTTCGCCAGCTCGAAGATCACCGAGCCCGCCGCCATGAGCACGAGGCCGAGCCACAGGAAGTGCCAGTCGTCCTCGACGAAGAACAGCGACGCGGTGATGACGACGACCGTGGCGGTGAGCCAGAACAGGCTCTTCTTGCGGGCCCCGCCGGCGTCCGAGCGGCGGCCGAGGGCCGGCGCGATCACGGCGATGAGGATCGCGCCGGCGGCGCTGGAGATCCCGAGCCACGTGGCGGCGCGGAACGGCCCCGGCACGTCGTCGCCGACGCCCTCGACGAGGTAGACCGAGAAGATGAACGTGACGATGACGGCGTTGAACGCGGCCGAGCCCCAGTCCCACAGCCCCCAGACGACGACGCGGCCGCGATCGCGGTGGGTCGCGACGAGGTCGTTGCTCATGCGGGGTCCTTCCACTGGCCGCGCTCGGTCAGCACCTGCTTGAGCAGGTCGGTGCGGTCGGTCATGATCCCATCGACGCGGAGGTCGGCGAGGCGGTGCATCTCGGCGGGCTCGTCGACGGTCCAGACGTGCACGAACTTCCCGGTGCGGTGGGCGCGCTGCAGGAACCTCGGCGTCATGACCCGCGCGCGACCGTGCCGGACCGGAACCTGGAGGATCAGCGGCGCCTTCGGGACGCGGCCGGTCAGCACCATCTGGGCGACCTCGCGGGACGACGCGGAGGTGACGACCCGGGGGAGGGCCCGGCGCATCCGCACGAGGCGGGCGTGCGAGAACGAGGCGAGACAGATGCGGTCGAGGATGCCGAGGCTGTCGACCAGCTCGGTGGTGGCGTCGACGGAGTCGTCGGCCTTCACGTCGATGTTCCAGCGCGCCTCGGGCAGGGACTCGACGAGCGTCTGCAGCCGCACGATCGGCTCGCGGTCGCCGAGCAGGGCCCGGTCGATCTCCGCGGACGTGAGGTCGGCGATGGCCGTGTCGTGACCCAGCAGGCGGTCGAGCTTCTCGTCGTGACACGCGTAGACGACGCCGTCGCGGCTGCACCGCACGTCGGTCTCCATGTACCGGTAGCCCAGGTCGTAGGCGTGCGTGAACGCGGCGAGCGAGTTCTCGATCCCGAGGTTCTCCTCGACCATCGCGCCACCACGGTGGGCGAACGCGATTGGCGGATGCGGCTCGAGGTACGGCGGTGTCCTCACGCGACCAAACCTAGGCCACCGGTGACGGCGGGGGCGGCAGGTGCGCCGAACCCGTCAGATGTCGTCGCTCGGCCGCAGGAGGCGCGGCGCCTCGAGGACCGTGTTGTCGACGACGATCGACGCCCGGGGGGCGGGGTCCTGCTCCGCCACGTAGAGGCGGCACGCGGCCAGGTAGCGCTCCTCGTAGGCCCGAGTCGCGGCGACAGCTCCACCGAGGGCCGCGGCGTCGCGCTCGACGCCGCGGGCCTGGGCGACCTCCAGGTCCACGTGCAGGTGGATCACCTCGTCCCACAGGTCCCTGAGGCCGGCGCGCTGGAGGAACGTGGCCGCGAAGAGCATCACGGCGTCGACGGGCGCGGTGGTGTTCGCATCGGTGATCACCGCGTCGGACTCCAGGTCGTGGACGCGCACGGCGAACCGACGCGTGCCGCCGGGGCCGAGCGGGACCAGCACCCGGTCGCGCAGGGCGTCGAAGTCGTACGCATCCTCGTAGTAGCCGCGCGCCGGGTCGTCGAGCCGTCGGCGTCGTCGCGACCGCACGTGGTGGAACCCGTCGGAGTCGACCACGATCGCGGGTCGTCCGAGGGCCTCGACCTGCGCGGCCAGCTCCGCAGCGAACGTGGTCTTGCCACTTCCGCAGACACCGTCGATCCCGACCCGCAGGGGATGCCCGGGGCGTCGGGGAAGCAGGTGGCGTGCGACGGCGCCGAGGACCTCACGGCGCCGTCGCGTGGCGACCGGGACCATCAGATGTCGCGGAAGGTCTCGATCTCGGCGCCGAGGGCGTTGAGCCGCAGCGCGAGGTCCTCGTAGCCGCGGTTGATGACGTACACGCTGCGCAGCACCGAGGTGCCCTTGGCCGCGAGCATCGCGATCAGGATGACGACCGCGGGACGCAGGGCCGGCGGGCACACCAGCTCGGCGCCGCTCCAATGCGTCGGACCTTCGATCAGGACCCGGTGCGGGTCGAGCAGCTTGACCGAGGCGCCGAGCTTGTTCAGCTCGGTCAGGTAGATCGCGCGGTTCTCGTAGACCCAGTCGTGCAGCATCGTCTGTCCCTCGGCCTGCGCCGCGATGACGGCGAAGAACGGCAGGTTGTCGATGTTGAGGCCGGGGAACGGCATCGGGTGGATCTTGTCGATCGGCGCACGCAGCTGCGACGGGTGCGTCGTGATGTCGACCAGGCGGGTCTGGCCGTTCTCGGCCAGGTACTCCTCGGACCGGTCGTACCGGAAGCCCATCTCCTCGAGCAGTGCCAGCTCGATCTCCATGAACTCGATCGGCACGCGGCGGACCGTGATCTCGGAGCTGGTGACGATGGCGGCGGTGATGAGGCTCATCGCCTCGATCGGGTCCTCGCTGGGGGCGTAGTCGACGTCGCCGCGCATCTCACGCTTGCCGGTGACGCGCAGCGTGGTGGTGCCGATGCCCTCGATCTGCACGCCGAGGCGCTCGAGGAAGAAGCACAGGTCCTGGACCATGTAGTTCGGGCTGGCGTTGCGGATGACGGTGACGCCCTCGTGGCGGGCGGCCGCGAGCAGGGCGTTCTCGGTGACGGTGTCGCCACGCTCGGTGAGGACGATGGGGCGCTCCGGCGCGACGCCGCGGGCGGCCGACGCGTGATAGCTGCCCTCGGAGGCGACGACCTTCAGGCCGAAGGGACGCAGCGCGGTCATGTGCGGCTCGACCGTGCGGGTGCCGAGGTCGCAGCCGCCGGCGTACGGCAGGTCGAACTCGTCCATGCGGTGCATCAGCGGGCCGAGGAACATGATGATGCTGCGGGTGCGGCGCGCCGCCTCGGCGTCCATCTTGGCCAGGTCGAGCGTCTCGGGCACGACGAGTTCGAGGTCGTTGTGGTCGTTCAGCCACGTGGTGCGGACGCCGATGGACTCGAGCACCTCGAGCAGCCGGTTGACCTCCTCGATCCGCGCGACCTTGCGCAGGACCGTGGTGCCGGTGTTCAGCAGCGCGGCGCACAGCAGCGCGACGCCGGCGTTCTTGCTGGACTTGACGTCGATGCTGCCCGAGAGCGTCGTGCCGCCCTTGACGCGCAGGTGGCTCGGGCCGGTGGTGGTGGCTACGCTGACGAGCTCGGAGTCGAGCGCGGAGCCGATGCGGGCGAGGGTGTCGAGCGTGAGGTTCTGCTGGCCCTTCTCGATGCGGTTGATCGCACTCTGACTGGTCTTCAGCTCAGCGGCCAGCTGGGCCTGGGTGAGGCCGGAGTGCTGGCGGGCGTCGCGGATCAGGGTGCCGATCCGGGCGAGGTAGGAGTCGCTCTGGGTCATGCTCTCCAGCGTATATCTTCTGTGAGATAAAGCCAGCCCGCGAGAGCCGTGGCGCGTGTGAACACCACCACCACACCGGTCAGAGCCGCAGGGCGCCGTCCTGGGCCAGGCGCTGGAGGTCGTCGACGCCACCGTGGTCCTCGACGTGCATCCAGTAGATGCCGTACGCGGCCTCGGCCACGGTGCAGTCGTGGATGGGGAACGCGGTGCGGGGCGCCACGGCCTGCAGGAAGTCGACCGTCTCGCTGACCTTGGCCCACGGCGCCGAGAGCGGCAGGGCCAGGATGTCGACCCCCTCGGGGCGGTGCTCGTACGTGTCGCCCGGGTGGAAGAGGGTCGGCTCTCCCTCGGCGGCGACGAGGATGCCGACGTTGCCGACACGGGGGAGCGAGGGCAGGATCACGGCGTGCTGCGAGCCGACGCCGGTGAGGGTCACCCCTCCGACCTCGAAGGTCAGGTCCGCGCCCGTCGGCTCCCAGCCGTCGAGGGTGGCTGCGGTCTCGGGCTCGGCCAGCAGTCGCGCCTGCGGGTTCGCCTCGACCAGTGCGCCGATCCGTTCGCGGTCCAGGTGGTCGGGGTGCTGGTGGGTCACGACGATGGCGTCGAGATCGGTCAGCTCGAAGGCGCGATCGCTGAAGACGCCCGGGTCGAGCAGGATGCGGGTGGTGCCGACCTCGACGAGAACGGCGGCGTGGCCGAAGCGGGTGACGTGCATGGTCGTCATCGTGCCACGATGGGCGCATGGACGACCGCGAGATCCTGACCTGGCACACCTACGGGACCGCGATCCGCGACCTCGCCCAGGCGGTGGCGGACTCGGGCTTCGTCCCCGACATCGTGCTCGGCATCGCCCGCGGCGGACTGATCCCGGCCGGCTCGGTGGCCTACGCCCTGGACTGCAAGAACCTGTTCACCATGAACGTCGAGTTCTACACCGGCGTCGGCACGACCCGTGACGAGCCGACGCTGCTGCCGCCGTTCCTCGACCTCGCCGAGCTCAACGACCTGTCGGTGCTGGTCGTCGACGACGTGGCCGACAGCGGCAAGACCCTCGAGCTGGTGGCGCGCGTCTGCTCCGAGCACGCCGGCGAGGTGCGATCGGCGGTCATCTACGAGAAGCCCCGCTCGATCCTGAAGCCGGACTACGCCTGGAGGCAGACCGACCGGTGGATCAACTTCCCGTGGTCGAGCGAACCGGTCATCACGTCGCGCACGGGCGTCCTGGACGCCTGAGGAGCGCACCATGACCACCGCCGACGCGACCCGCGCGATGCGCGACGTTGCCGCCCGGATGCCGGTTCCCGGTGCGGTCTGGGCCGTGGTCTCCGGCCCGCGCCAGACGGTCGACATCGGCGCTGCCGGACCGCTGGGTCGCGACACGATCTTCCGCGTCGCCTCGATCACCAAGCCGGTGATCGGGGTGCTGACCCTGCGCCTGGTCGACGAGGGACTGATCGCGCTCGACGACCCGATCGACCGCTGGCTTCCCGAGTTCGGCGACCGGCGGGTCCTGCGCGACCGCGGGGGAGCGCTCGACGACACCGTGCCGGCGACCCGTCCTACGACCGTTCGCGACCTGCTGCAGATGAGCTCCGGGCTGGGCTGGGACGTGCAGGCCACCCCCACCGACCCGCTCACCACCGAGTACGAGCGCCGGGGCCTCGACTCGTCGTGGGTGCCCACACAGGTGCGCCCCGACCGCTGGGCCGAGCTCGCGGGCTCGCTGCCGATGAGGCACCAGCCCGGCGAGGGGTGGCTCTACCAGTTCTCCTTCGACGTCCTGGCGGTCCTGCTCGAACGGGTCACCCGTCGACGGCTCGACCTCGTGCTGAGCGAGAAGGTCTTCGCGCCGCTGGACATGCACGACACGGGCTACGCGGTGCCGATGCAGGACGTCGACCGCGTGCCGTCCTCCTGGTTCCCGAACCGGCGGGGCGAGTTCGTCGAGGTCGCCCCCACGGGCGACCCGCGCCTCATGAACGTGCCCGTGTTCCGCTCCGGTGCCACCGGGCTGCTCTCGACGGCGGCCGACCTCGCGAGATTCGCCCGGATGCTGCTGCTCGGCGGCCAGGGGCCGCGAGGGCCGATCCTCTCCGCGGCGTCGTTCGCCGCGCTGACCACCGACACGATGGGCGAGACCGCCCGGGCGATGGCGCAGGAGTTCCTCGAGCCGGACCTGGGCTGGGGGCTCGGGGTCGGCATCGACCTCGCGGCGCGGTATCCGTCGTCGCATCCCGGACGGTTCGGCTGGGACGGCGGCACGGGCACCAGCCTCTGGGTCGATCCGGGCTCCGGCGTGGGTGGCGTGCTGCTCACCCGGCAGGGGTTCGGCACGCCCGAGCCGCCGGAGGTCCTGGGGACCTTCTGGGACAGCCTCCACGCGTGACACGCCGGCGTTCAGTCGAACGCATGTTCGGTGCGGCGGCGTAATCTGGCGGCATGTGGTTCCAGGGATCCCTGCTCGACGGTGACGCCGGGGTGCGCTGTGGGCCGCTGGATGAGGTCCGGCGCCACCGGCTGGACGCCGGCGCGTGGGTCGACACGCTGCCCGGCTGGGTCAGCGGTGCCGACGAGCTGTTCGAGACGTTGCGCTCCGAGGTGCCGTGGCGCGGAGAGCGGCGCGAGATGTACGAGCGCGTCGTCGACGTGCCACGGCTGCTGTGCTTCTACGGCGTCGACCGGCCCTTGCCGCACCCGGCACTGGAGGAGGCGCGCGACGCGCTCTCGGCGCACTACGCGGCCGAGCTCGGCGAGCCGTTCGTCACCGCGGGCCTGTGCTACTACCGCGACGGCAACGACTCGGTCGCCTGGCACGGCGACCGCATCGGCAAGAGCCGTACCGAGGACACGATGGTCGCGATCCTCTCGCTCGGCGCACCGCGCCGGCTGAGCCTGCGACCGGTCGGGGGAGGGGCGCAGACCGGCTTCAGCCTCGGTCACGGCGACCTCTCGGTCATGGGTGGCAGCTGTCAGCGCACGTGGGAGCACGCGGTGCTGAAGACCGCCAGGGCGGTCGGGCCCAGGATCAGCGTGCAGTACCGCGTCGCCGGCGTTCGCTGACGATCTGCAGCGCGTCGGTCGACCACAGCGCCCAGACCACCAGCACCGGCTGGAAGAACAGGCGGATCAGGCGGGCACGGTCGGTGTCGAGACCGAAGCCGTCCGCGTGGTTCAGGTACTGCGCGACGTTGCCGGGGAAGACCGCCACGAAGAACGCCGCGCCCACCAGCCCGACGATGCGCCGGTGTCGCGGCAGGGCCATGAAGGCCGCGCCGAGGAGGATCTCGACGATGCCCGAGGCGACCACGGTGAAGTCCTCGTTCACCGGGATGCTCTTCGGCACCTGGGCCTGGAACTCGTCGCGGGCAAAGGTCAGGTGACTCACTCCCGCGAACGTGAGCATGGCGCCGAGCAGGATGCGGGCGATCGTTTTCATGCGTCGACGCTAGGGGAGTCGCCGGCGATCCGCTCGTAGAGCACGTGGTCGTGCCAGCGGCCGGCCAGGCGCAGGTAGTCGCGCGCGACGCCGAAGCGGGTGAAGCCGTTCTTCTCCAGGACGCGCTGGCTGGAGGTGTTGTCGAGCCGGGTGGCGGCCTCGATCCGGTGCAGTCCCAGTCGCACGAAGGCGAGGTTCACCACCTCGGCCACGGCCGTCGTGGCGAGCCCGCGACCCTGCTCGGCCTCGTCGACGTAGTACCCGAGGGCGCCCTTGAGTGACGGGCCGCGCACGATCTCGTTGAGGTTGATGCGGCCGACGACCGAGTCGTCGGGCCCCAGGATCACGCGCGGGAAGGACACGCCGTCCTCGTACCGCCGCAGCGCATCCTGGATGATCGCGCGCTGGCCCTTGGCGCTGAAGTAGACCTCCGGGCGGTTCGGCTCCAGCTCGGCCATCGCCTCGCGGTTGCGGCGCAGCACGTCCGCCAGCGGCTCGGCGTCGGTCGTGGCGACGAGGCGGGTGACGGCCATGCGGCCAGTCTGGCAGTTCGGCGGCCGCCGCCGCTGCCACTTGACCCGCTCGTGCATATCGTGTTTCGATACCATCGACCCTCGATATGAGGGGGATCCATGAAGCAACCGTTCGGAGCGGCGCGGTCGGACCTGTGGACGGCGGTCGTGATCAGCGTCGTGGTCATCGTCGGCACGATCGTGGACGCAGTGTCCCGGATCGCCGAGATCCTCCCGAACCGCGACGTGCCCGTCGAGGTCTATCTCGACGCGCAGCGCCAAGATGTCGCAATCCCGGGCGTGGGGGAGCGCATTCCGGTCGAGCTGGACCACGTCACGGTCCGCGTCTCCGACCTGCCGCCGGCCAGTCTGGCGGCCGCCCTCGGGGCGGTGATCGTGCCCGCGTGCGCGGTGATCGCGGTGATGCTGTGCATCTCCTGGTTCTGCCGCAACCTGGCGTCAGGGCAGTTCTTCTCGCGGACGAACACACGGCTGGTGACGGCCACCTCGTTCGTGATCCTCGGTGGTTGGCTCATCAGCTCGATCGCGACGACGATGGCCAGCAACGGCGCGCTGGCGAGGCTGAGCCCAGAGGCTGCCGACGTGGCGGTCAGCATGCAGTTCTCGTTCCTGTACCTGTTCGTCGCCATCATCGTGGGTTGCCTGGGAGCTGCGTTCCATGCGGGGGAGCGGCTGCAGCGCGAGACCGCGGGCCTGGTCTGATGCCGCCGGAGGACGACGCGCACCGGGTGCACTGCCGGCTGGACGAGCTGCTGGCCGAGCGGGGGCTGACCCTGACGAGGCTGGCCGAGCTGGTCGGCGTCACGGTGGTGAACCTGTCGGTGCTGAAGAACGACCGGGCGAAGGCGATCCGCTTCACGACGCTCACCGCGGTGTGCGACGCGCTGGACTGTGAGATCGGCGAGCTGCTCGTCCTGGCGGAATGAATCGGCCCGGGGGACGTTGACCCGGACATGAAGAACATCGGGTTCCTGTCCTTCGGCCACTGGTCCGACTCGCCGCACTCCGCCACGAGGTCGGCGGCCGACACGCTGCTGCAGTCGATCGACCTGGCCGTGGCCGCCGAGGAGCTCGGTGCCGACGGCGCCTACTTCCGGGTGCACCACTTCGCCCGCCAACTGGCGTCGCCGTTCCCGCTGCTGGCCGCTGCGGCCGCGCGCACGAGCCGGATCGAGCTCGGCACCGGCGTCATCGACATGCGGTACGAGAACCCGCTGAACTTCGCCGAGAACGCCGCGGCCGCCGACCTGATCTCGGGCGGCAGGCTGCAGCTCGGCGTCAGCCGAGGATCACCCGAGCAGGTCATCGCCGGCTACAAGTACTTCGGCTTCGAACCGCCCAAGGGTATGAGCGACGCCGACATGGCTCGCGGGCACACGCAGGTCCTGATTGAGGTGCTCAAGGGCGAGGGCTTCGCCGAGCCGAACCCGCGGCCGATGTTCCCGAACCCGCCGGGCCGCCTGCCGCTGGAGCCGCACTCGCCCGGTCTGCGCGACCGCATCTGGTGGGGCGCCGGGTCGCGCGCGACCGCCGAGTGGGCCGCCGAGCAGGGCATGAACCTGATGAGCTCGACGCTGCTGACCGAGGACACGGGGGTGCCGTTCCACCAGCTGCAGGCCGAGCAGATCCAGCGCTTCCGCGACGCCTGGAAGGCCGCCGGCCACGAGCGCGAGCCGCGCGTCTCGGTGAGCCGCAGCATCTTCCCGCTGGTGTCCGACCAGGATCACGCGTACTTCGGCCACGAGTCGCGCAGCACCGATCAGGTGGGCTTCCTCGACGGCGGCTCGGCGCGCTTCGGTCGCACGTACGCCGCGGAGCCCGACCGGCTCGTCGAGGAACTGCGCGACGACGAGGCGATCGCCGCTGCGGACACCCTGCTGATCACGGTTCCCAACCAGCTCGGGGTCGGCTACAACGCCCACGTGATCGAGAGCCTGCTGACGCACGTCGCACCGGCGCTGGGCTGGCGCTGAGGCATCAGCGCCTGACGCGATAGCGGAGGAACTGGACGCCCTGGCCGAACGTGCGGGCGTCGAGCAGCTCCAGGTCGACGCGCTGCTCCTCGTGCAGGAAGAACGGCGTGCCGCCGCCCACGAGCACCGGGAACACCCGGATCCAGTACTCGTCGATGAGGCCGAGCCGGGCCGCCTCGGCCGCGAGGGTCGGGCCCCCGATGGCGATGTCGCTGTCGTCGGGCTCGGCCCGCAGGCGCTCGATCTCCTCGGGGAGGCTGCGCTCAGCAAGTCGGGCGGCGCCCTGCACCTGCGGGAGCGTCGTGGAGAAGACGACCTTCGGCAGGGGGTTCCACAGGGACGCCCACTCCCGCTGCGCGGCGTCGAACGTCGCCTCGTGGTCCGGGTCCTCCCAGTAGCGCATCGTCTCGTAGAGGTTCCGGCCCATCAGGTGGATGCCGACCCGGCGGATCTCCTCGATGCTGAACCGGAACAGCTCGTCGCTGGGGGCGCCCCAGTCGAAGGTGCCGTCGGGACCCGCGGTGTAGCCGTCCAGCGAGATTCCCATCGAATACGTCACGTTCCGCATGCGTTCCTCCGCGCTCGGGAGGTTCGATTTTAGGACCGCGGACGGACGGCGCGGAAGACTCCGGCGTCGTTGGGCTGGCGCCGACGGCACGGCAGGACGATATTGGCTCCATGAGCGCCGTCGACACCCCGACGATCATCGCTGCCGGTCTGGACGACTGGCGGCCCCTGGTCCACAGCCTCCATGCCCGGTTCCGCACGGGCGACTTCGCCACCGGCCTGGAGTTCGTCGTCGACATCGGCGCCGCGGCCGAGGACGCGAACCATCACCCCGACGTCAAGCTGACCTATACGCACGTCGACATCACGCTCACCAGCCACGACACGGGGGCCGTGACAGATCGGGACCTCGCTATGGCCCGGACGATCAGCGACCTCGCCGCCGAGCGCGGCCTCGAGAGCGACCCCGGGCGCGTGACCGCGCTCGAGATCGCCCTGAACGCCGTGGACGCCGACGCCATCGGTCCGTTCTGGAGTGCGGTGCTGACCGGCGACACCGACGCGTTCGACGGCGAGCAGGTCACCGACGCGACGGGTCAGGTGCCGTTGCTGTGGTTCCAGCCCACGCCGCCGCGCGACGGGGTGCCCGCCATGTGCTTCCACCTCGATGTCTGGATCCCCGCCGGCCAGCTGCCTGCCCGGATCGAGGCCGGCGTCGCCGCAGGGGGCCGGGTCGTCGACGACTCCGAGTCGCCGTCCTTCGTGGTGCTGGAGGACCCGGAGGGCAACAAGGCCTGCCTGTGCACGGTGCTCGAACGCACCTGACTCAGGCGAAGGAGAACAGCACGGGGAACGCGAACGCGACCACCGCGGCCCACGCGAAGTAGACCGGCAGGAACGAGGTCTGCCAGCGCTCGACCGCGTCGTGGCGCGACCGGCCGCGCAGGAACCGCACCAGCAGCGCGACGGTGCCGCAGAGGTTGACCCAGAGCACGACGTTGAGCCCGAGCGAGGCCGCCTTGTTGGCGCTCATGCCGAACTCGCCGATGCGGCCCAGCATCGCCGCCAGCACGAACGTGTCGACGATGATCGCCGCGGCCACGAGCACGACCATGAGCCGGTCGGTCCAGCCCGGGGGAGCGAGGCGGTCGCGCGACGACAGCGTGTAGAGCACCAGCGCGATCACGACCAGCAGCACGAGATCGAAGAGGATGAGCAGGCCCCGCGGCGACCCCACGACGTCGCGCTGCACGACGCCGGTGGCGACGAGCACCGTCAGGAACACGGTGAACAGCGGCAGGAACAGGCGGGCCAGCACCGGGGTGATGTTCTCGATGACGCCCTGCTTGGCCTCCACGAGCCAGGTGGCGATGACCGCTGCGCCGGCCGCGCCGCCGGGCAGGACGACGTTCGCGACGGCGAGCTCCGCGTCGACGCCGACCGCCGCGAACGCGCCCAGGGTGAGTCCCACGAGGACGCCGCCGCCGAGGGCGATGAGCGCCATGTAGACGACCCACTCGCCGGTGAAGCGGACGAAGTCCATCCGGTGCCGGGTCGATCGCCAGTGGCCGTTGCTGTACGCGATGCCGACGACGAGCCACAGCAGCACGAGACCGTGCAGCACCGAGAGGGCCTGGGTGGAGCCGCCGTCCTCGAACGGGTACGCATTGAGGGCGGCGACGGTGACGACGAACGGGACGGCGAGCGCCGCGATGAGCCGAGGGCTCGCGGACCGTCGGATCGCGAGCAGCCCGGTGACGAAGGCGAGCACCACGGGCACGGCGTTCACCGTGTAGAACGGCTCGTTGCCGGTCATCCCGAAGCCGAACAGCGCGGGGGAGACGATCGTGAGCGCGGCGAGCACGGCACAGGCGAGCGCGGTGCCGAAGCCGTTGGGCTGCCCGTCGTGCTGGCCGAGCACGAGCTGCTTCCACAGCCGCTCGGAGTGCTCGCGGGCGAACTCCTTGGCCACGTCGTCGATGGCCCCCACCCGGCGGGCGGCGACGAGGAAGGCCTCGTCGGGGCTGAGCCCGGCGGCCGTCAGGGCGTCGAGATGGTCCCGCAGGTGGGCCTCGAGCTCGTCGGCGTCGGCGGGGGACACGGCCGGGCGCTCGGTGAGGAACGCGCGCCACTGGGCGATCTGCGCCTCGATCCCGGTGCTCATGCCCACACCTGGCTCAGGGTCGACGTGACGACCTGCCACTGCTGGCGCTGCTCGGCCAGCAGCGCCTTCCCGTCCGGCGTCAGCTGGTAGTGCTTGCGCCGCCGACCGTTGCCGCCGACGTCCCAGCGCGACTCCACGGCGCCGAGCCGCTCGAGCCGGTGCAGCAGGGGATAGAGCATCCCGTCGGTCCAGGCGAGCTCGCCGTCGGACAGCGCGGCGATGCGCTGGAGGATGGCGTACCCGTACGACTCCCCGTCGGCCAGGATGCCCAGCACGATCGGGGTCGCGGAGGCGGCGACGAGGTCCTTGCCCACCTTCATGGCGGATCCTTCCCTTGTGGTCCTACGTACATAGAACCACAAGGGGTCAAGCACCGGCGAGCCGTTCCGCCTTTCGCTCGAGCCAGGCCCGCTCCCGGTCGTTCGTGGCGAGCTCGGCCGCAGCGAGGAACTGGCCTCGCGCCTCGGCCGTCCGGCCGAGGCGCTGCAGCAGCTCGGCTCGCACGCTGCCGACGAGGTGGCTCGCGCCCAGCTGCCCGGCGTCCGCGATCTGCTCGACCTCGGCCAGCGCGGGCAGGGTGCCGTCCTCGGTCATGGAGAGCGCGGCGGCGCGGTTGAGTCGCACGACCGGTCCGGGCGCGAGGGCGCCGAGGGCGTCGTACAGCAGGACGATCCGGTCCCAGCCGGTCTCGGCGAAGCTCGGGGCGGTGGCATGGCACGCGGCGATCGCGGCCTGCAGGGCGTACGGCCCACGACCGCGTCGGAGCGCGTCGACCCGCTCGAGTGCCTCCAGCCCGCGCCGGATCTGGCCGCGGTCCCACTGCCGCCGGTCCTGGTCGGCCAGGACGACGGGGTCGCCGGCGTCGTCGACGCGGGCGGTGAAGCGGGACGCCTGGAGCTCCATGAGCGCGACGAGGCCGTGGATCTCCGGCTCGCGGGGGAGCAGCCGGGACAGGACACGACCGAGCCGCAGGGCCTCCTCGGCGAGCTCGCGTCGCACCCACCGGTCGCCGGCGGTGGCGGCGTAGCCCTCGGTGAAGACCAGGTACACGACGGTCAGCACGGACTGCAGCCGCGGTACCCATTCGGTGTGGTCGGGCACCTCGAACGGCACGCGCGCCTCCGTCAGCGTCCGCTTGGCCCGGACGATCCGCTGCTGCACCGCCGGCACGGAGGCGACGAGCAGGCGGGCGATCTCGGCCGTGGACAGGCTCGCCACCACGCGCAGGGTCAGCGCGACCTGGGCCTCACGAGGAAGGACCGGGTGGCACGCCGTGAAGACCAGCCGCAGCAGGTCGTCCTCGATCGGCTGCCACACGTCGTCGGCGGCCTCGCCGAGGTCGCGGGCGAGCGCCCGGTGCCGGTCGTCCAGCGCGGCCCGGCGGCGCCACCCGTCGATCGCGCGCCGTCGGGCCACCGTGGTGAGCCACGCTCCGGGGTTGCGGGGGACGCCGCTCGCGGGCCAGGACCGGAGCGCCTCGGCCAGCGCCTCCTGGGCGAGGTCCTCGGCCTCGGCCAGGTCGCCCGTGACCCGTGCCAGCGTGGCGACGACCCGCGAGCCCTCGATGCGCCAGATCGCATCGAGGGTCCCGGCGAGGTCGTCCATCTCAGACGGTGCCGAGCTGCTCGCGCCAGCCGGCTTCCTTCTGGACGTACTCGTTGTCGGCGTAGTCCTCGAAGTCGGACTCGTCCGTGACCCGGCGGACCTCGAGCTTCGCGCCGGGTCCCAGCGGGCAGCGCTTGGCCCACTCGACGGCCTCCTCGCGCGAGCCCACCTGCAGCATCCAGAAGCCGTTGAAGAGCTCGTGCGTCTCGCCGTAGGGGCCGTCGGAAACGATCGGCTCCTCGGCGGAGAAGTCGACGACGAACCCCTCCGAGGGGTCGGACAGGCCGTCGCCCCCGATCATGACGCCGGCGTTCATCAGCGCCTCGTTGTAGGCGCCCATCGCGTTGATGATCTCCTCGAAGTCGACGTCCTTCGCGGCCTCGTTCGCGGCGTCGGAGCTGCGCATGATCAGCATGTACTTCGTCATCGTTCCGGTCCTCTCGTGCGGACGCCTCGTGCGCCCTCTCACCCTGACGTCGAACGGCACCGCGCGAGATCGACACCCGTTCGGAAGTTTCTTCCCTCGGGCCGCGGCAGCGGCGTTCGTCGTTCCGTCCACGCTATCGGCGGCGCTATCGTTCGAGAACCGCTTCAGGGGAGGAATCACCGCGTGACCCATCAGGCCGACAGCCACGACCTCATCCGCGTGCACGGTGCGCGCGTCAACAACCTCAAGGACGTCAGCGTCGAGCTGCCCAAGCGGCGGCTGACCGTGTTCACCGGCGTCTCCGGCTCGGGCAAGAGCTCGCTGGTGTTCGGCACGATCGCCGCCGAGTCGCAGCGCCTCATCAACGAGACCTACAGCACCTTCGTCCAGGGCTTCATGCCGTCGATGGCGCGCCCCGACGTCGACGTGCTCGACGGCCTCACCACCGCGATCCTGGTCGACCAGGAGCGCATGGGAGCCGACCCGCGATCCACGGTCGGCACCGCCACGGACGCGCACGCGATGCTGCGGATCCTGTTCAGCCGGCTGGGCGAGCCGCACGTCGGATCGCCGCAGGCGTTCTCCTTCAACGTCGCCTCGATCAGCGGCGCCGGCGCGGTCTCGTTCGAGAGCGGCGGCCGTACGGTCAAGGAGCGCCGCGAGTTCTCGATCACCGGCGGCATGTGCCCCCGGTGCGAGGGCAGGGGAGCGGTGTCCGACTTCGACCTCACCGCCCTCTACGACGAGACGAAGACCCTCGCGGAGGGGGCACTGACGATCCCGGGCTACTCGATGGACGGCTGGTACGGTCGGATCTTCCTCAACGGCGACTTCTTCCCCGGCGACAAGCCGATTAAGGACTTCACGAAGAAGCAGCTCGACGCCCTGCTCCACCAGGAGCCGACCAAGATCAAGGTCGACGGCATCAACGTCACGTACGAGGGCCTGATCCCGAAGATCCAGAAGTCGATGCTGTCGAAGGACCGTGAGGCGATGCAGCCCCACATCCGCAGGTTCGTCGACCGGGCCATCACGTTCCAGACCTGCCCGGAGTGCGACGGCACCCGCCTCAACGAGGGCGCGCGGTCCTCGAGGATCAAGGGCGTCAACATCGCCGAGGCCTGCGCCATGCAGATCACCGATCTCGCGGCCTGGGTGCACGAGCTGGACGATCCCTCGGTGGCGCCGCTGCTGAAGGTGCTGGGCGAGACGCTCGACTCGTTCGTGCAGATCGGACTGGGCTACCTGTCGCTCGACCGGCCGGCGGGCACGCTGTCGGGCGGCGAGGCGCAGCGCACGAAGATGATCCGTCACCTCGGCTCGTCGCTGACCGACGTCACCTACGTCTTCGACGAGCCCACGGTGGGCCTGCACCCGCACGACATCGACCGGATGAACCAGCTGCTGCTCCAGCTGCGCGACAAGGGCAACACGGTGTTGGTCGTCGAGCACAAGCCCGAGGCCATCGCGATCGCCGACCACGTGGTCGACCTCGGTCCGGGGGCCGGCAGCGGCGGCGGGCAGATCATGTTCGAGGGCACGTTCGACGGCCTGCGCGCCAGCGACACCGTGACCGGCCGTCACATCGACGACCGCGCGCGGCTGAAGGAGGCCGTGCGTGAGCCCACCGGGCACCTCGAGGTCCGGGGCGCCGACGCGCACAACCTCAAGGACGTCGACGTCGACATCCCGCTCGGGGTCCTCGTCGTGGTCACCGGCGTCGCCGGGTCGGGCAAGAGCTCGCTCGTCCACGGATCGGTGGCGAGGAACGAGGGCGTCGTCGCGATCGACCAAGGGGCGATCCGGGGGTCGCGCCGCAGCAATCCCGCGACGTACACCGGGCTGCTCGACCCGATCCGCAAGGCATTCGCGAAGGAGAACGGTGTCAAGCCGGCGCTCTTCTCGGCCAACTCCGAGGGCGCCTGCCCGAACTGCAACGGCGTGGGCGTCGTCTTCACCGACCTCGGCATCCTGGCCACGGTCGAGTCCCCGTGCGAGGTCTGCGAGGGCCGGCGCTTCGACGCCGCCGTGCTCGAGTACACGCTGGGCGAGCGCGACATCAGCGAGGTGCTGGCCATGTCGGTCGCCGAGGCGCACGCATTCTTCGGCAAGGACGGGGTGAACGTCGCCGCGGCGGCGCGCATCCTGGCCAGGCTGGAGGACGTCGGTCTCGGCTACCTGACGCTCGGCCAGCCGCTGTCGACCCTGTCCGGCGGTGAGCGCCAGCGGATCAAGCTGGCCACGCACCTGGGGGAGAAGGGCGGTACGTACGTCCTCGACGAGCCCACGTCCGGCCTGCACCTGGCGGACGTCGAACAGCTGCTCGGCCTGCTGGACCGGCTCGTCGACTCGGGCAAGTCCGTCATCGTGATCGAGCACCACCAGGCCGTGATGGCGCACGCTGACTGGATCATCGACCTCGGTCCCGGCGCGGGACACGACGGCGGGCAGGTGGTCTTCGAGGGCACCCCGACCGACCTCGTGGCGGCACGGCCGACCCTGACGGGCGAGCACCTGGCTGCGTACGTCGGCGCCTGAGCGGCCTACACTCGCCGCACCATGAGCGCGCCTGCCACCGAACGGACCAGGATCCGCCGACGGGTGGGCTTCGGCGTCGTCCTGGTGGCCCTGACCGTGTTCCTGATCGGCGCCAGCGCGCCCTCGCCGTTCTACCCGGTGCTGCAGGAGCGCATCGGCTTCTCCTCAGTGATGATGACGCTGATCTTCGCGGTGTATGCGCTGGCGATGCTCGCGACCCTGCTGGTGACCGGATCGCTCTCGGACCACCTCGGCCGGCGCCCGGTCATCGCTGCCGGGCTCCTGGTCCTCGCGCTCAGCATGACCGCCTTCTGGCAGGCCGAGAGCGTGACGGTGCTCGTCACGGCGCGCGTGGTGCAGGGCTTCGGCGCCGGACTGCTGCTGTCGTCGATGTCCGCGGCCGTCGTCGACCTCGAGCCTCCCGGTCGCCCCGGAGCAGCCGCGATCGCCAACTCCGTCACCCCGCTGGCCGGGCTGGCGGCCGGTGGCCTGCTCGCGGGCCTGGCGCTCGACCACGCGGAGGACGCCGCCCTGACGGTGGTCTTCGGCGTGCTCACGACGTTGTTCGTCCTCATGGCGGCGTCGGTGTGGCTGGCGCCCGAGACGTCCGCACGCCGTGCGGGCGCGCTGGCCTCCCTGCGACCCGAGGTGGGCGTGCCGCCGAAGGCCCGCGCGGCGTTCCTCCGGGCGCTTCCCGCCCTCGTCGCGGGGTGGGCCACGAGTGGCTTCTACCTGTCGCTCGGCGCACCGCTGGTCGCCCAGGAGCTCGGGGGAGCGAGCCATGTCTCCCAGGGGCTGGTGATCACGGCGCTCAACGGTGCAGGCGCCGCGATGTGCTTCGTCGCCCGCGACTGGAGCAGCAGGCGGATCACCCTGTACGGGGCCACGACCCTGGCCCTCGGCACCGCGCTGACGCTCGCGGCGCTCGCGGCCGGCAGCCTGCCGTGGTTCCTCGCGGCCGCCGTCTTCGCCGGTACGGGCTTCGGTGCGTCCTTCCTGGGGGTGATGAGGTCGGTCACACCCCTGGCCCCGCCCGAGCGCCGCGGCGAGCTGTTCGCCGCGGTCTTCGTGGCGAGCTACCTGGCCTTCGGGGTTCCGGCGGTCCTGGCCGGTTTCGGGGTGGGCGAGGTCGGGCTCAGGGACACCGCGCTGGCGTACGGCGCGATCGTGGTGGTGCTCGCGGCGCTGGCCGCTCTCCTGCGGGCGTTCGGTTCGGACGACTGAGCGGCACCTTCGCGGGTTACCGTGGGGTCACGCCCCGACGTCCAGGAGACCGCACGTGCCCCAGCTGCCCGAGACCATCGTCCTGCACGGCCACCGGCTCTCGTTCCTCGATCGTGGCGACGGGCCCGTCGTCCTGTTCATCCACGGCATCCTGGGCTCCCAGCACAACTGGAAGCACCTCGTCGACCGGATGGACGAGACGCAGCGCGTCATCGTGCCCGACCTGTTCGGGCACGGCGCCTCGGCCAAGCCGATGGGGGACTACTCGCTGAGCTCGCACGCCGCGACCCTGCGCGACCTGCTCGACCGGCTCGGCATCGACACGGTCACCGTGGTCGGCCACTCGCTCGGCGGCGGCATCGCGATGCAGTTCTTCTACCTGTTCCCCGAGCGGGTGGAGCGGCTCGTGCTGGTCGCCAGCGGCGGCCTCGGCCGCGAGGTCAGCCCGTTGCTGCGCTCGGCGACGCTGCCCGGGGCGGAGCAGGTGCTGAGCGTCATCGCGTCGGGGTGGGTGCTCGACCGGGTGGAGTCCGTCGGCCGCACCGCGGCGAGGGTCGGCTGGAAGCCGGGAGCCGATGTGGGCGCGATCTGGCGTGGCTTCACCTCACTGGGCGACCGCGAGAGCCGCAAGGCCTTCCTCGCCACCACGCGCGCCGTGGTCGACCCCGGAGGGCAGACCGTCAGCGCCCACGACCACCTCGCCGACGTGCGGCCGATCCCCGTCCTGCTGGTGTGGGGCACGAAGGACCGGATGATCCCGGCCTGGCACGCGATCAAGGCGCAGGAGTCGGTGCCGTCCTGCCGGGTCGAGCTCTTCGAGGGTGCGGGCCACTTCCCGCACCTGGACGACCCCGACCGGTTCGCCGACGTCCTGGCCGATTTCATCGCCACCACCGCGCCCTAAGCGCGCGAGGGCGGCGACCCAGCCGGGCGTCACTTCCAGACGCGCACCCAGTCGACGTCCATGAACGCCTGGGGCAGCTTGCTCTTGTCGAGGTAGTTCTTTCGGTCCTCGTCGGAGGACACCAGGCTCAGGACGAGGTAGTGCTCGTCCTCGCTCCGGAGCTGCGTGGTGCGGAACGTCTCCACGCCGTCGACGCGGAACACGTATCCCGCGGTCGTCCGGTCGACCGAGTACACGTGGAAACCCGTGGACGGGGTGTTGCGGCCGTGGGTGAGCAGCTCCTTGGCCTTGAGGCTCTCGGTGCCGACGCGCACCCAGTCGGTACTCGTCCCCTTGGGCCGGTCATGGAGATAGTGGGTGAGTCCGCCCCGGGGCCGTCCATCGCCGAAGTACTCCGCGACGTCGATCTCGGGGACGCCGGCGGACTGCAGCCAGAATCCGCCGTGCATGCCGCGCGGCGCCTGGAACTTGATGCGGGCCGCGAAGGTGCCGTACTTGAACTTCGCGTGGCTCAGCTGCGTGCCGACCATGCCCTGCAGGACGGTTCCACCGCCCACCGTCTTGCACTTCTCGATGTCGACCAGCGCCGGATCGGGGTTGTTGTCGGCCGTGACCTTCAGCCGGAGGTGCCCCTTCAAGACGTAGCTGTTCTTGGGTGAGGTGGCGCTGCACATGCGCTTCCCGTGGTAGGTCGCCTCGTCCCGGGTGCGCCACGTGGTGCCCAGGGTCGACGGGTCGCTGAACTCCTCGCTCCAGGCGAGCTTGCGCGAGGAGCGTGCCTGCGACGAGTAGGTCCACGTCGTGGCGCCGGGGGCGCGGACGCCGGCCCGGTAGTCCGTGACGTTGCTCGCGACGGGGAACTCGATCAGCCCGGAGGCGGGCAGCTTCGTGTTGACGACGTTGCTCCACGCGCTGCCGATCTTGCGCTGCACGACCACGGGGACACCCGCCCTCATCGGGGAGACGCGCACGGCGGCCGGATACAGGGACAGGCTCACCTTGGGCGAGGCCGCCTTGACGTAGAGGGTCTTCGACAGCTTCTTCTTGTAGACCTTGCGCTTGATCTTCGTCTTGCGAGCGACCACGCGGTAGCTCGTGCGGGTCGTGGTCGCTCGCACGGAGAACGCGAAGGCACCGCCGGAACGCGTCTTGGTACGGCTCACGCGCACCCACTTCTTGCCGCGGCGCTTCTGCAGCTCGACGACACGCTTCTTGGGCGTGACGCGACCCGTGAGCTTCGTGGCCTCGCCCGGCCACGGCGCCTTCACGCTCGACCGGACGGAGATCTTCGACGAGGCGGCCGAACTGGAGGCCGTGGATGCTCCGAGGAGTCCGGCGGTCATCACCAGGGCGGCCAGGACGACGAGGGGCTTGCGCATGAATCACTCCGAGAACTGCTAGCGGGGAAGGGCGGTGCTCAGAGGCTCACGCTACGTCAGAAATGGCTGAGGTTGTGGCGAACCGGCCACAACACTCGTCACTTCTGCCAGACACGCACCCAGTCGACGTCGACGTACGCCTTCTTCAGCTGGCTCTTCTTCAGGTTCTTCATCTCCCAGTCCGAGGAGATGAGGCTGAGCACCATGAAGTGCGGATCGTTGCTGCGCAGGCGCTTGGTCCGCAGGGTCACCTTGCCGTCGATCCGGAAGACGTAGCCGGTCTTCGTCCACTCGACCGAGTAGACGTGGTACCGCGAGGCCGCCGTGCCCGAACCGCGGTTGACGATGCGGTCAGCCGACTTCAGGACGCCACCGACGGTGGTCTGCTTGCCCCGGGCGTTGGGCCGGGAATGCAGGAAGCTGGCCAACCCGCCGTCGGCACGACCGTTGCCGAAGTACTCCGCCACGTCGATCTCCGGAGTACCGCCGTTCGACTGCAGCCAGAACGCTCCATGCATGCCCTGAGGCGCCTGGAACTTGACGCGCGCCGCGAAGACGCCCTGCTTGAAGTTCTTCGTCACCTGGGTGCCGACCATGGCGTTGAGGTAGGTGCCATCGGGGCACGCCTTCTTCCAGTTCTTCACCCGCGTGCCGTCGGGGTCCTGCTTCGGGCGCGAGTCCTTGCTCAGCCGCAGCCGCATGACGCCGCCGGGGTAGGTCGTCTGACGGGCGCCGGTGGTGCTGCACACGCGGCGGCCGTAGCGGCTGCCGAGGTCGCGGTGGTCCCACGTCTGGCGCGACTTCGCGTCGTTGGTGAACTCGTCACGCCAGGTCACGCGCCACCGCGGCGTGACGGTCTTCGACACGGCCCAGTTGGCGGTCGAGCCCGTCGCGCGAACGAGGGCGCGGTACTTGTACTTGTTGGCCACGACGGTGAAGCGGTGGCTGCCCTTCGTGAGCTTGCCCGAGGTCACGTTGCGCCAGCCCTTGGCGGACATCCGCTGCACGACGACGTTGGCTCGCGAGGCGGCCGGCGTGGCGGACACGCGACCCGAGAGGTAGGCGCGGCCGTTCTTCTTCACGACGGGGGTGGACCCGAAGGCCAGGCGGACGCTCGGCGCGGTGGCGACCACCGTGCGGGAGGAGGTGACGACCTGGCGACGGGTCTTTCCGGCGACCTTGGCCTTGGGAGCGACGACGCGGTACTTCACGCGGGTCGTGCTCGCGCGCACAGCCAGGGAGAAGGCGCCCTTGGTCTTCGTGCGGGTCCGCTTCACCTGGACCCAGCGACCCGCCTGGTACTTCTGCAGCGCGACGATGCGGCCCTTCGGCGCAATCGTCCCCTTCAGTTTCGTCACCTCGCCGGGCCACGGCTTGGCCGGGGACCGCTTGAGGCCGGGGGAGGCCGCCACGGCGGCGGTCGTGCCGGACACCGCAACAGTGAGCCCGGCGGCCAGGAACAGGCCGACGAGGACGGCGAGGAATTTGCGCAGCATGAAGAGAAGGCTCCCGAAACACATAGACGATGACGGCGCGCAGGCGCCGTCCGTTCCATCGTACGGGAGAATCCTGAGCCGCCCGACATGTCGAGCTGTGGCCCTGTCGCCCGTGGCAGGATGCGGCACGTGGCGGTGATCCTCATGTGCGGGCCCACGGGGGCCGGAAAGTCGACCTTCGCGCGGCGACTGGTGGACACGGGCTGGACCCGACTGTCCTTCGACGTCGAGACGTGGCGTCTCGGGGCCCCCGCGGAGCCGGTGTCTCAGGCCGACCTGGACCGGATCGAGGACGACCTCCGCGAGCGGCTGATCGTCGCCGTGGGTCGAGGCGACGACGTGGTGGTCGACTTCTCGTTCTCGACCCGGTCGCTGCGCGACGACTACCGCGCCCTGGTGGCCGACGGGCTCGGCCTCCGGGCCGAGACGGTCTTCCTCGATGTCGACCGCGACACCGCCCTGCGGCGGGTCGCGTCGCGCTGTGACACGGGACCGGACGACCTCCGGCTGACCGACCAGGAGGTCGCGGCACACGTCGACGGGTTCGAGCGGCCGACCTTCGCCGAGCACCCACTGCGCGTCGTCGACGGCGACCTCGAGTTCCGGCACGCGACCGTGGACGACGTCGACGCCCTGCTGGCGTTCTGGGTGGAGGCGGCGGAGAACGCGGCGCGGCCGGCCGACGACGCTCGGCTCGTGGAGCAGCTGCTGGATCGCGACCCGGCGGCGGTGATCGTCGCCGATCAGGAGGGACGACTGGTGGGCAGCGTGGTCGCTGGCTGGGACGGCTGGCGGGCGAATCTCTACCGGCTGGCCGTGCACCCGGGGCTGCGGGGGAGGGGAGTGGGCCGCCGTCTGCTCTCCCATGCCGAGCACCGTCTCGCAGCGCTCGGAGCCACGCGACTGTGTGCGATGGTGCTCGACGAGAACGACCCGGCGGCCGGTCTGTGGAGGTCCGCGGGGTACGTGCCGCAGGGGGAGTGGAGCCGGTGGGTCAAGTCGGTCACGTCGCGCTGAGCACGCAGAACTCGTTGCCGTCCGGGTCGCGCATGACGATCCAGTCGACCTTGCCCTGACCGATGTCGGTGCGCGTGGCGCCGAGCGCCTCGAGGCGCTCGACCTCGGCCTCCTGGTCACCGTGCGGGCGCAGATCGAGGTGCCAGCGGTTCTTCTCCGGCTTGTCCATCACCGGCGGACCACCCCAGGAGATCTTCGTGCCGCCGTGGGGCGACTGGATCGCGGTCTCGTCGCCCTCGTCCCAGACCATGATCCAGTCGAGGGCCGCCTGCCAGAACTCGCCGACGGCGCGGGTGCCGTCGCAGCTCAGCGCACCGATGCGACCGCACCCGGCGGTGAACCGGTTGTCGGCCGGCAGGACGCAGAACTCGTTGCCCTCGGGATCGGCGAGGACGACGTGGGTGTCCGTCGGCAGCTGGCCGACGTCGAGGTGGCTCGCGCCGAGCGTCAGCGCGAGGTCCACCGTCGCCTGTTGCGCCTCCGGCGTCGCGCTGGTCAGGTCGACGTGCATCCGGTTGCGCATGGTCCTGGGGTGCCGCGTCGGCTCGATGTCGATCGTGAACGTGGTGTGGTCGGGTGCCAGGAGGGTCAGGACGCCGTCGTCGTCGTCCGACTCCGTGATCTCGCGGTCGAGGATCCGGGCCCAGAACGCGGCCAGCCGCGCCGGGTCGTTCGCGTCGATGACGAGGGCTTCCACTCGACTGCTCATGAGTGCCACGCTAGACCTCATGAGCCGTCAGAGCATCGTCGTCTCCCTGCCGATCGGCGACCGGCGCACCTCGCTCGACTTCTACGAGCGAGTGCTGGGACTCCAGGCGTTTGGCGAGCCGGCCGACGACGGCGTTCCCGAGCCGTTGCAGTTCTCGCTGTCCGAGACCGTCAGCCTGATGCTGGTCCCGACCGGGGGATTCGGTTGGGGGATCGGCGGCCGTGAGGTCGCACCGGCCGGCCAGCACGAGTGCGCGTTCTCCGTCTCTGTCGCCGCGGCGGCCGAGGTCGACGCGATCGTCGAGCGCGCACGGCAGGCGGGCGCCGAGATCGTCACCGACCCGGGGGAGCAGCCCTGGGGGTACACCGCGAGCTTCACCGATCCCGACGGCCATCTGTGGTCACCCGTCGTCGCGGAACTGTCCGATCCGAAAGGTTCACTGCCCTCATGAGCTCACCCGTCATCTCCGGTGCCCTCGACCAGACACACGCCCTGCTGAAGGGCGTCCCCGCCGACGCCTGGGACGCCCCGACACCCTGCTCCGACTGGTCGGCCCGTCAGCTCGCCGACCACCTGGTCAACCTGCCGGCCCAGTTCGCGACGATGGCGAAGGGGGAGCAGGTCGACTGGTCCGCTCCCACGCCGCACCACGACGACGCGGCCGGCACGTTCCGCCGGCACGCCGACGACCTGCTCGCCGCGCTGGAGGCGCACGAGGGGTCCGTGCCCGAGGGCATGATGGCCGGCGAGTTCGCGATCCACGGCTGGGACCTGGCATCGGCACTGGGACACGACAGGTCGGGGTTCGATCCCGAGGTCGCCGAGACGGGGTACGCGTTCATGTCCCAGGCGCTCGCCGACGAACAGCGCGGGCAGGCATTCGCACCCGCGAAGCCCGCGCCGGACGGTGCCGACGCGTACGAGCGCCTCGCCGCCTTCGCTGGGCGAGAGGTTCCGTTCTCGCGGAATCGCTGACAGAGTCCTGACGTGCGCCGACTGGTCTACTTCATCGCCTCGACCCTGGACGGGTTCATCACCGACCCCGAGGGGAGTGACCCGACAGGTCCCGGGGGATTCTGGCCCGTCGGTGAGGACTACGTCGGACACCTCGTGTCGGAGTACCCCGAGACGCTGCCCGGTCTGGCGCGCGATGCGATGGGCATCACCGGCGAAGGCCGACACTTCGACACGGCGCTCGAGGGTCGCAGGAGCTACGAGATCGGGTTGAAGGCCGGCCTGAGCGACGCGTACCCGCACCTGCGGCACGTCGTCTTCTCCAGCAGCCTCGTGTCGCCCGATCCGGCGGTGACGGTCATCGCGGGCGACCCGGCGGCTGCCGTCCGCGAGCTCAAGGCCGAATCGAGCGACCGCGACATCTGGCTCGTCGGCGGCGGCGACGTCGCCGGTGCGCTGTACTCCGAGATCGACCGACTGGTGGTCAAGTTGGCCCCGCTGACGATCGGCGCGGGCATCCCCGTGTTCGGGCGCCAGGCGGCGTTCGCGCCGCACGCCTGGGCGCTGGCCGACCACACGGTGCTGCCGAGCGGCACGATCTTCCTGACGTACGACCGGGTTCAGGACTGAGGCGACGGGAACGCGATCATCCCGAGCCTGAACAGCGGCTGTCACCTTCGGGTCGGTCGTTGAGGGTCAGCACGGGTGGGCGCAGGGACTCGACGTAGAACGACGTCCGGTCAACGAGGAAGTTCCAGGTGGTTCCCGCTGGGTCGACCCCGCATCCGTGAACCGTGCCCAGCCCGTCGGCGGGGTCGAGCCGGTCCACCGTGAGGCGTGCGCCGACCTCGGTGAGAGTCTCGAAAGAGATCGTTCCTTCATGCGTCGGCCACCGGACGTCCAGCACCAGCGTTGGTTGAGCTGTCTCGGTGTCGCCCATGAGCCAGCGCGTCGACGTGCCGGATGAAGCGTCGCTCGGCGCGTCCTGAAGCCGCGTCGGGCTGTGTCTCGCCGGTGCTGAGCCAACCGGCTCTCTCGTAGACGGCCTTGGCACGGTGATTGTCGTCGATCACCCACAGCTCGAGGGTTCGGCATCCGGCGACACGAGCGCGGCTCCGGGCGTCCTGCAACAGCAGCCCGGCCACGCCGTCGCCCCAGACGTCCGGATCGACCGCCACGTAGAAGATTTCCATGACGTGTTCACGTGGAGCGACCAGGTCGAAGCCGATGGCGCGAACGTCACGACGTGCCAGCGTCAGCGTCGCGCCGTCCAGCGCGAGACGCCGCCGGATTCCGGCCAGCGCCGACGCGACGTCGGTGTGTCCAGATCGACCGTCACGACGGGCGGCGGCCCGGGCCCAGATGGACGCCGCTTCCGCCACATTCGCTTCGCTCACCGCTTGTCCGATAATGCACATTATGTCAATTATGCGTCTTCGGACGAGGGATCGAGGGTGGCGTGACGACTCGTCACTCCTCCTCCTCGCGGTGGAAGAAGACTGTCGTGGTGGCACCACCACCCGTGTCACCCGGCGATCCGTACAGCCGGAGGAAGCCGTCGGTTCCGTCACGCATCCCAGCCGTGCCGAGGTCTCCACCTCACCGGGAGCGACCCGTTCTGTGTGCCCAACGTAGAGGATCAGTTCTGGGCGGGCGGCGACCGCGTGATGGCGTGGAGCATCGCCACAGTTGACCAGTCGCTGGACCCCGAGGCGTACGGGGCCTACCTCGACTCAAACGCACTCTTCGACGACTGTGGCCGCAAGAGTCTTGCGATCGGGATTGCCCACCCCCAGGACGCGCCCTTAATTGCGAGTGGAGTGTCCCGCTCGCGTGGCTACATCATCACCATGTACGCGCAATCGGGGGTGTTTGACCAACAGCGTTTCTCGGCGAACTACCAAGCCGTGACCAACGATTGCCCTTTCGGAATAGCACCGAACACGGACTGCATGGGACTCGACTCTAGCGGCTTTGAAGATCTCGCTGGGAACTTGAAGAAGTCCGAACCGATCGTGAATGCGGACCGCAACTGGACCCTGCCCGGATGCTTCTGGTCCTCTGTCGGGTCCGACCCCTATCGGTACGCCCCTGAGGAGTGCATCTTCTACAACTGATGCACCGGTGGGGCGGCTGTCGATACAGCCGCCCCGCCAACAGGGTTGCTTACGACCTCGACCAGGACACCTCCGAATGGCGGGGGCGCTCTATGACGTCAGAAAACGCCGTTTTCCCCCGGGTCCACCGAGTCGGTACATCATCGCTTCGAGAACGCCCACTACCAGGAAAAACACGGTGATCACCACGAAGATCACCGGTGTCCCGTAGTGCTGGTCGACGACTTCACCGGCTCTGTTCTGATAACTGCAGGTCACCTGTTGCGTCCACGGGTTGACGTGATGGGTGACGGCGCTGGTCCCACTTTCCGGATAGAGAAAGCCACCATCGGAGAACCGCGTGTCACGGTCGGGAGAGCTCCAGAACGATTGCGGAGCAGCGCCCTCGTCCTCGCAGAACGACAGGGAGTCATAGCCCGCGATCACCACCGACGGTCCGAACCACGTCACCAGTGCGGCCAAAAAGCAGCCCACCATCAACCCGCGGGCAACGCGGCGCCGCGACGCGCTCACCAAGGACTCACGCTCGATCATCATTCAATCCCCTTGGCGAAGACGATAGAGGAGACATAAAGAACGCCCTCACGGCGGGTACGTTGCGGCAGGGATCATCCCCTGTGTGCGCCGACTGCCCGCGGTCGGTCGGCATCGAGGTGCTCCGGCTGCGGTGCTCGTCATTGACTATGCGTTCGCGTTGAATGCAACGCTCCGAATATGCGCCCGTGTCGCGGTCAGCGCCATGGGTCCGCGACGGGGCGATCAGCCTGCATGGCGACCGTCGCACGTCTCGTTACTTCCGGACGGCGGCTCCCAGAGACGCACGCGATAGTGCGTCTCGACGGGATCACCGGTGGTGACGTCGAGGTCCGCAGCAACAACACGCATCCGTGAGTTGCTTCTTGCTCCGGTCACTGATCCCGTCCCGTGTGCTCCAGGGGCTCGAGGCGCCGTCGGTCCTGCTGCGCCCTCGCCTCACGCCGTGCCACGTACGCCGCGGTGCTGTTCTCATGAGGGAACGGCCGGTCGGGCACGGCGAGCCCGAGGGCGTCGCAGATCGGCGCCCAGCCGTCGCCGGGCTCCCACTCGACGAGCCGGTCGGCCGGCGCCTCCGAACGGATCTGCTCCAGCCGGCGCTCATAGCCGGCCATGACGTCCTGCGGGTCGTCCATGTCGTCGAACACGTCACGGAAGATGACGCCGAACAGCGGCGCCATCGGATCGGCCGCTCCCCTGGCCAGGATCTCGCGGGTGCGCGGCAGCACCGTCGCGGCCATGCTGCGGTACCAGGTGGCCGCGTCGACCCGCCGCGACAGCACGATCGGCGCCTCCGGATACGCCTCGGCCAGATCGCGCCAGCAGTTCGAGAACGGGGCGTCCACCCCGGCGGCGTATCCGGCGAGGAACTCGTCCCAGACGGGCCGCTCCCCCGCGATCGCCGCGACCCACGTGCCGGCGTGCTCGGGATGCCGGAGCGCCTCGCTCATGTGATAGACCGGCGCATCCAAGAGGAAGCTGAGTGCGTCACGCAACGACGACGTCCCCGTGCGCGGGAGTCCGGCGCCGATCAGCTGGAGGGTCACGCCCGGAGTCTAGGGGCTCCGAGACGACGCTGGCGGGCGACGAATTCCTCCGTCACCCGCCAGCTTCGCTTCAACGCCCGAGAGTCACTCGACCCACATGTGGAGGGCGTCCCAGTCGTCGACCTTCATCCACTGGTCCGTTCCCCCGCCCTTGAAGGAGGCGTAGCCCAGCTGCTTGCCACCGATCATGTCGTCGTCGTTGTCCATCTTGACGCCGAGGCCGAAGCCGTTGAACGAGAGGCTGAAGTCGAAGGCGCCGCCGTCGTCCTCCCACCAGTAGAAGACGACGTCGCACGTGGTCTTGCCCATGTTCTTGACACCACCCGGTGCCCACCAGTCGTCATCGTTGTTCAGGTTGCTCCAGTCCGTGCCGAGGAACTCGACACCGCTGCAGCCCCTGCTCCGGGCCTTCATGGAGATCTCGGCGTCGCCGAGGGCCCACGGCTCCTTGTCCTTGATCAGGTGCACGATGCGGATGTCGACCGAGTAGGCGGTCCGAGCCGCGGCCGCCTCGACCGCGTTCACGGCCAGGTTCGTCTGGGACGTCTTGGCGGTCGCGAGCGACGTGGTCGTCTGCTTGAGGAGCTCACCCTCCTCGTCGGTGCGCTCGTTCAGGCCCACCACGATGACCGGACGCTTCGGTGCGACCTGGGCATCCAGCGTCACGGTGTTGCCTGCCGCGTCGTAGGCCGTGAGGGTCTTGACCTTCGTGTCGTCGACGCCCTGCGGGAAGTATGCGACCAGGGGCGCGTACGTCGCGGGATCCCACGAGTCGAAGCCCCGCGGCACGGCGACCTGGAGGCGCGGGATCTTCTCTGCGGCCTTGGCGATCGCGTCCTTGCTCTTGCCGGGACCCGCCACCCGTGCGGTGAAGTTCGGCTTGGCCACGAGCGTGCTCAGCAGAGCGTTCTCGTCGCCGTCGAAGCGCTTCTTCACGGCGCCGTGGATGGTCTTGCGCAACTCCGGGTCGTCGTCGGACGCGACGGCCAGCTGCTTGGCCAGCTTGTCGAGCTCGCGGTTGACCTGGGCGTTGGTCAGGCCGTCGGCCTGCGGCGCCGGAGCGGCGCTCGCCTGGGCGACCAGGCCCGATCCGGCCAGGGCCACGCCGAACGTGACCACCAGTGCAGCGCGCTGGGTGGCCGTGTGGAACACACTCTTCATTTCTTCCCCCGAATTCGTTCGATCAGATGATTCGGCCGAAACGTACCGACTCGCCGGCGCGGTCCACAAGGACCGCAGCCCGCGTCGTCCTGATTGGTGACGGTTGGGGTTGGAAGGCATTCTCGACCGCCCCAGTGGGCCCTGTCGCCCCCACGGTCGCGAGCACGTGATCGGGCCGGGAGCGCGTGAACGCCCTAGGCTCGCGCCATGACACCTGACTCAGCACGATCCGCCGCGCGCGCCGTCGACGACCACCCGGCGATGGACCAGGTGGCTCGCGTGGGGCTGGTCGCCTTCGGCGTGGTCCACCTGGTCCTGGGCTGGATCGTCATCCAGCTCGCGTTCGGCGACCGCGAGAACAAGGCCGACAGCACCGGCGCGGTCCGCGAGCTGGCCCAACAGCCGTTCGGTGAGGCGATGGTGTGGGCCGTCGGCATCGGCATGGCGCTGCTGGCCGTGTGGCAGGTCCTTGAGGCCGCCGTCGGACATCGCCAGGAGGACGACACCGCGCGACTGCGCAAGCGCGTCACGAGCCTCGGCAAGGCCGTGGTCTATGCGGTCATCGCCGGCAGCGCGATCAAGGTCGTCATGGGGTCGAGCTCGTCGCAGAAGGACGGCACCACTCCCCTGAGCGCCAAGATCCTCGATCTCCCTCTCGGCCAGGTGATCATGGGGCTCGTCGCCCTCGGCATCGCCGCGGTCGGCGGGTACCTCGTCTTCAAGGGCGCGACCGACCGGTTCCTCAAGGACATCGAGGCCGGTGGAGCCAGCGGACGTGTCGGCACCGCGTACATCTGGCTCGGCCGATGCGGGTACGTCGCCAAGGGCGCCGCCATCGTGGGCGTCGCGGCGCTCTTCGCCTATGCCGCGATCACCCACGAGCCTGAGAAGTCCGGTGGCATCGACGAGGCCCTGTTGACCGTGCTCGACCAGCCGTTCGGTCCGTTCCTGACCGGCCTGTTCGGGGCGGGATTCGTGGCGTTCGGACTCTTCTGCTTCGCCTGGGCCCGCCACATCGATCGCTGACGTAACGGGGTTCTCAGGTCCTACGTCGAACACACGTTCTACAGTGGCCCCATGGGTCACAACCGGAGGTACGGCGACCCGCTGACCGCGTTGGACGCACCTGCCGTGGCTCCCCCGCCGCGGATCCGGCCCCAGCACGTGTGGGTCAACCTCTCCACGGTGAAGCATGCGCCAGCGGTGTATCCCGGCGTCCTGATCGAGTGGCGGCCGGTCGTGAAGGGCTGGGAGGCGCTGTGCACGTGGGCCTCCCCCGACGGCGTCGTGCACACCGGGTGGCTCCCCGCCGGCCGGCTCAGACCGGCCGGCGAATGACCATTCGCCTCAGCGGCGCAGCTTGCGGCCGGAACCGCCCTCGCTGACGGCGCCGTCGATGTCGGCGCCGCGCCAGACGGCCAGGTTGCCCGTGCCGCGCTCCTTGACGCTGCCGTCGACGTCGGCCGTCCGGGCGATGCGCACGTGGCCCGCGTTGGTCTCGACGACGTTTCCGTCGACGTCTCCCTTGACGTTCACGTCGCCCGAGCCGCGCTCGATGATGCGGCCGTCCACGGAGCCCGAACGCGCCACGGTCACGGAGCCGCGGCCGATCTGGCGGACGGTGCCGTCGACCTCGCCGCGGATGATGACGTTGCCGTTCCGGACGGTGAGGTTGCCGTTGATCTCGCGACCTTTCTTCACCGTGTAGTTGCCGGTGCGGGTGACGTTCTTGCGGCGGTCGTCGTCATCGTCGGCGGTCGCGACGGCGGCCGGAAGGCCCGCCAGCAGGACGCCGCCGACCAGGGCGAGGGCGAGAGGCTTGGTCTTCATGTCGAACTCCTTCGATCGGTGCGTGATGCCTCCATCGTGCGTGGGGTCGGTGAGACCTCCGTGAGCAGAACATGAGAGCACTCTCATGTCCGTGAGCCATCCGGATGGCCGTCCGCAACGAACCACCTCCATGAATCGCCACGATGTCGCCCTCGGCTCCCTGGCAGGCGTGGCCTCGGCCACCGCCGGCCTGGCCGTCGGTCACCTGGTCGCCGCCCTGACCACGCCAGCCGCCTCCCCCGTGCTCGCCGTCGGCAGTGCGGTGATCGACCGCACGCCGACGGCCCTGAAGCAATGGGCCATCGAGCGGTTCGGCGACTCGGACAAGCTCATCCTGTTGGCGAGCGTCCTCGTCGGCACCCTGGTCTTCGCCGCGATCGGCGGAGTCCTGGCACGACGCTGGTTCCCGGCGGGCGCCGCGGCCGTCCTGGTGCTCGTCAGCCTCGCCGGCTGGGCCGCCCTCGCGCGCCCCGAGGCACGGGCCGTGGACGTCCTGCCCGCTGTGGCCACCGCCGTCGTCGCCCTGGCCGCCCTGCGATGGCTCTCCCCCGGCCCGTCCGGACCGGTGGAGGTCGTCGACGGGATGAGTCGTCGTCGGCTGTTGCTCCGCGCCGGTGTCATCACCGGCGGCGCGATCGTCGCGGGGTCCGCCGGCCAGTGGCTCATCGCGCGCGCCCAGGCGGTGTCGAACGTCGTGCTCCCCCGCGCCCGGAAGCCGCTGCCGCCGCTGCCGCGCGGACTCGAGTCGCGCTTCCGGGACGTCACCCCGTTCCAGATCGCCAACAAGGACTTCTACCGGGTCGACATCAACCTCACGGTCCCCGTCGTCGACCACGAGACGTGGAGCCTGCGCATCGACGGGATGGTCGACCGTCCCTTCGAGCTGAGCTTCGACGAGCTGCTCGAGCTGCCGATGATCGAGTGCGACATCACGATGTGCTGCGTCTCGAACGAGGTCGGCGGACCGTACCTCGGCGGCGCCCGCTGGCTCGGGGTCCGGGTCTCCGACCTGCTCGAGCGGGCCGGGGTGCGCTCCGGCGCCGACCAGATCCTCAGCACGGCGACCGACGGATTCACCATCAGCACTCCTCTGGCGGCCGCCCAGGACGGGCGGGACATGATCGTCGCCGTCGGCATGAACGGTGAGCCGCTCCCCCGCGCGCACGGCTTCCCGGCGCGTCTGGTGACGCCTGGTCTCTACGGCTACGTCGGAGGCACCAAGTGGCTCACGCGGCTGACTGTGACCACGTACGCGAAGAAAGAGGCGTACTGGACCGAGCGCGACTGGGCGATCGACGGACCGATCAAGATCGCGTCGCGCATCGACACGCCCGTCGCCCTGCGAGCCGTCGACGCGGGCCGCATCGTCGTCGCCGGCGTCGCCTGGGCCCCGGGGCGGGGCATCGGCAAGGTCGAGGTCAGCGTCGACGAGGGCGACTGGCGGGAGGCCGAGTTCGGGCCCGACGCCGGCGTCGACTACTGGCGCCAGTGGTACCTGCTGTGGGACGCCGAGCCGGGCCGCCACACGCTCAGGGTCAGGGCCCAGACGCCCGACGGCGAGTACCAGACGGAAAAGCGTGCCACGCCTTTTCCCGACGGTTCCAGCGGATTCCAGCAGATCGTCGTACAAGTTCGGTGAATCGACCCATCCGATCGCACCGACGCTCCGAATCACTCCCGACAGCTTGAACGGCACCCACCGAAAGGCATCACCATGAACACCACGATCTCCCGCCGAGTCGGCTTCGCCACCGCTGCCCTCGCGCTCGGCTTCGGTCTGACCGCGTGCAGCAGCAGCGACGACGACTCCTCGTCCGACAGCTCCAGCGAGCCCAGCGCCTCGATGACCACCGAGGCCATGGCCTCCGGTCCGTTCGGCGCCGGCTGCGAGGCTGTTCCCACGTCCGGTGAGGGCTCGGTCGACGGCATGGCCGACGACCCGGTCGCCACCGCCGCGTCGAACAACCCGCTGCTCACCACCCTGGTCAAGGCCGTCACGGCCGCCGACCTGGGCGACACGCTCAACAGCGCCGAGGCCCTCACCGTCTTCGCGCCCACCAACGACGCGTTCGCCAAGATCCCCGCCGCCGACCTGGACGCCCTGCTGGCCGACAAGGACGCGCTGACGAAGGTGCTGACCCACCACGTCGTCGAGGGCGAGATCGGCCCCGACGAGATCGCCGCCGAGCACACGACGCTCGCAGGTGACACCATCACCGTGGAGGGTTCCGGCGAGGAGTTCTCCGTGGGAGAGTCCAACGTGATCTGCGGCGACGTCCAGACGGCCAACGCCAAGGTGTACGTGGTCGACTCCGTGATCATGCCGTGACCACCTGAACCCTCGAGGGCGATGAACCCGTGAACCACCTCCGCGCAGCGACCTCGGGCGGCGAAGCCTCGCCGCCCGAGGAGCTCGCACCCCTGCTCCAGCAATGTGCTCTCGGCGACGAGAGGGCGTTCGCCCAGGTCTACGACCTGGTCTCCCCGCGCATCTTCGGCCTGGTCAAGCGGATCATCCGTGATCCCGCCCAGTCCGAGGAAGTCACACAGGAGGCCTTCCTGGAGATCTGGCGGCAGGCGGCTCGGTTCGATCCGGCCCGCGGCTCGGCACTGGCGTGGATCATGACGATCGCGCACCGCCGGGCCGTGGACCGGGTGCGCAGCGCGGAGGCCACGCACACCCGGGACATCGAATACGGGCACCGCCATCATGCGGTGGAATACGATTCAACGAGTGAAGTGGTCCAGTCCCGGCTGGACGCACAGCGTGTTCGGAAGGCGATGGCAGGTCTCACCGAGACCCAGCGCCAGGCGATCGAACTGGCTTATTTCAAGGGATGCACACACACCGAGGTCGCCACGATGTTGGGAGTACCGCTGGGAACCGCGAAGTCCCGGGTACGTGACGGCCTCATCAGGCTTCGCGACACGATCGGAGGTGAACGATGAGCGACGTCCATGCCCTGTCTGGCGCCTACGCGCTCGACGCGGTCACCGACATCGAGCGCCAGCAGTTCGAGCGGCACCTCACCGGGTGCGAGATCTGCACCGAAGAGGTCGCCTCGCTCCGCGAGGCCGTGTCCGAGCTCTCGGCGCTCACCGCAGAGGAGCCGCCGCCCGAGCTGCGCGGCTCGGTGCTCGCCGCGATCGGCGAGACCCGCCAGCTGCCGCCCCGGGTCGGGTCCCCGTCCCGCCCGGCTCGACGGACGCCCCGTCGACTGCTGGTCGCCGCAGCCGCGGCGGCCGTCGTGGTCGGTGGTGTCGGTGTCGGCGTCACCCGCCCCTGGCAGGACGAGACCGGCTCCGGCCAGGTCGTCAGCCTCGCCGACCGCGTCCTGCGCGCGGACGACGCCCAGCGCGTCACCCAGGAGTTCGAGGACGGGGCCAAGGCCACCGTGGTCCGCTCCCCCTCGCTCGGGCGTGCGGTCCTCGTGACCAGCGACATGCCGCCCGCGCCGAAGGGCCACTCGTACGTGGTCTGGCTGCAGCAGGGCGACGACATGGTCAACGCGGGCTCCATGGCCAGGAGCCCGGACCAGACCGTCCTGCTGGAGGGTGACGCCTCGACCGCCTCGGCCGCCGGGGTCACCGTCGAGACGGACCCGGACGCCGAGGACGCCACGACCGACGAACTGGTCGCCCTGTTCCCCTTCTGAGCAGGATCGGCGAGGATCGCCTCGTGTTCGAGTTCGAGGCGACCCTGTGGCGATGGCGTGACGAGGGGACGTGGCACTTCCTGACCCTTCCCGAGGACGTCACGGACGAGATCGACGAGCTCATCCCCCACAAGGCGGGGTTCGGCTCGGTGAAGGTCGAGGTCACCGTCGGCGCCAGCACGTGGCGCACCTCGGTCTTCCCGAGCAAGGAGCTGGCGACGTTCATCCTTCCTGTGAAGAAGGCCGTCAGGCAGGCCGAGGGCTGCGGGGAGGGTGATCGGATCCGGGTGCGCCTGCGCGTCGAAACGTAGACTGGCGCCGATGGACGAGGACGCCCGCAACCGCGCTGCTCGCTACCGGATGGATCCGCAGGGCGAGACCGACAGCACGCCGCCGGACGAGGAGGCGACTCCCCCGCCGCGCCGCCGGCCGGAGGACCAGACCCTGTGGGTCGACCAGCAGATCCGCGCGGCGATGGCGCGGGGCGAGTTCGACGACCTGCCCTACGCGGGCAAGCCGCTCCCCCACATCGACACCGCGGCCGAGCCCGACTGGTGGCTCAAACGGTTCATCGAGCGCGAGCAGATCACCGGGGTGCTGCCGGAGGCGCTGCAGCTGCGCAAGGACGACACCGCTCTCGACGAGCAGCTCGACGCGCTGCGATCGGAGCGGGCGGTGCGCGAGGCCGTCGAGGACTTCAACCGCCGGATCGTGGCTGCTCGTCGTCAGCTGCAGGGCGGTCCGCCGGTGGTGACGCAGCTGCGGGACGTCGAGGTGGAGGTGGCTGCCTGGCGGGAGCGGCGCGGCCGCGGTCGGCCGACGGACGACGTCCCGCCGCCGCCGTCGTCGACGCCTGGGGCTATTCGAAGGGCGTGGGATCGCCTGCGCCGACGCGGCTGACCACCGCGTAGCCCTCGGACAGGTCGATCACGGTCGTCGGCTCGCCGATGACCTCGTCACCGGACTCGATGACCGCATCGATCCGGTCGCCGATCGCCTCGTCGATCTGCCAGGCCTGGGTCATCGGCTCGGTCTCGCCGGGAAGGATCAGCGTCGACGACAGCAGCGGCTCGCCGAGCTCGTCGACCAGGGCCCGGACGACCTTGTGGTCGGGGATGCGCACGCCGACCGTCTTCTTCTTGGCCTGCAGGAGGCGGCGCGGGACGTCCATCGTGCCCGGAAGGATGAAGGTGTAGGGGCCGGGCGTCGCGGCCTTGACGGCGCGGAAGACGGAGTTGTCCACCCGGACGAACTGGCCCAGCTGGGAGAAGTCGCGACAGACGAGCGTGAAGTGGTGCTTGTCGTCCAGTTCGCGGATGCTCCGGATGCGCTGCAAGGCGTCGGCATTGCCGATCTGGGCGCCGAGCGCATAACCGGAGTCGGTCGGATAAGCGACCAACCCGCCGCCCCGCAGCACCGCGACCGCCTGTTCGACGGTGCGCTGCTGCGGGTCAACGGGATGGATGTCGATGTAGCGAACCATGTTCGCCACCCTAGACGTCAGTGACTCAGGTGAAGAGGCTGACGCCGCCCGGGCCGACGAGCAGGGCGATGACGATGAGCACGGCGCCCATCACGAAGTCGCGCTGGACAAGTCGGATGATGCCGAAGATCGCGATGATCACTGCGGCAATCCACAAGATGGTGTTCCACATGGGGTGACTCCCTTCGATTGGTTCGCCTCCACCTTGCCGTGAGTTGGGCATGTTCGCATGTTGGACGGGTCGGGGACGTGTTCGACGGCGAACTAATGTCGACTGCGTGAGCACCCCGACCCTGGCCGAACGGCGTGAGCGCCAGCTCGCCCACGAGCGCGAACGCGCCGCCCACGTCGCCGACCGTGCAGCCCGCTCGCGGCCCCGTCGGTCGCGAGACGAGCTCCGGGCGATCTCCCTGGAAGCGCAGGGCAGATTCGCCGACGGAGACACCGACGCGCTGCTCGCCTGGGTGGCGCAGGAGTTCGGTCACCTGACCGCCGTCGCGTGCTCGATGGCCGACGCCGTCCTGCCGCACGTCGTCGCCCGCCACGTCCCCTGGGTCGACACGCTGTTCCTCGAGACGGGCTACCACTTTTCCGAGACCGTCGGCACGCGCGACGCCGTCGAGGCGTCGATGCAGCTGACGATCGTCGACGTCCAGCCCCGCCAGAGCGTCGCCGAACAGGACGCGCAGTACGGCGAGCGCCTCTTCGAGCGCGACCCCGCGCTGTGCTGCCAGCTGCGCAAGGTCGAGCCGCTGGCCGAGACCCTCGGCGGGTACGAGGCGTGGATCACGGGTGTCCGCCGCGACGACAGCCCGCTGCGGGCCGACACGCCCTTCGTCACCTGGGACGAGAAGAACGGGCTGGTCAAGATCAACCCGCTGGCCGACTGGACCTTCGACCAGGTGATCGCCTACGCGAACGAGAACGACGTCATCCTCAACCCGCTGCTCAACGACGGCTACCCGTCGATCGGCTGCGCGCCCTGCACCCGGCGCGTCGCGCCGGGCGAGGATCCCCGGGCCGGCCGCTGGGCGGGCCTGGACAAGTCGGAGTGCGGCCTGCACACGTGAGCATCTTTCCTCTCGGGCTCCGACTCTCGGGTCGCCGCGTCCTGGTCGTGGGCGGTGGGCACGTGGCCACCCGGCGAGCGTTCGCGCTCGCCGAGGCCGGTGCGGACGTCCACGTCGTCTCCCCCGCCGTCTCGGACTCCCTGGCGTCGGCGATCGGCCGCGGCACGATCACCTGGCACCAGCGCGGCTACCGCAGCGGCGACCTCGAGGGAGCGTGGCTGGTCCAGACCGCCACCGACGTCGCCGCGGTCGACGACCAGGTCGCGGCCGACGCGGAGTCCCGTCAGGTGTTCTGCCTCAAGGGCGGCGACCCCGAGCGTGCGACGGCCTGGACTCCGGCCGTCGCCCGGGTCGACGACGTGACCATCGCCGTCAGCGGCGGCGGCGACGCCGGGCGTGCCGCGGCCCTGCGCGACGCGCTCGCCACGGCCCTGCAGACCGGTGACCTCCCGCTGCGCCACCGCACCCATGCCCGCGGCCTCGTCGCGCTGGTCGGCGGCGGCCCCGGTGACCCGGGGCTCCTCACCTCCCGCGGCCGTCGCCTGCTGGCCGAGGCCGACGTCGTCGTGTTCGACCGGCTGGCGCCCCAGTCCGTCCTGGCCGAGCTCGCCCCCGACGTCGAGGTCATCGACGTGGGCAAGCAGCCCGACCACCACCCGATCCCGCAGGAGCAGATCAACGCCCTGCTGGTCGATCGAGCCCGCGAGGGCAAGGTCGTGGTCCGTCTCAAGGGTGGCGACCCGTACGTCTTCGGCCGCGGCGGCGAGGAGCTGCTCGCCTGCCGTGAGGCCGGCGTCGAGGTCGAGGTCGTCCCGGGCGTCACGTCCGCGATCGCCGTCGCCGCGGCCGCCGGCATCCCCGTGACGCACCGCGGGGTCGCCCGCGGCTTCTCGGTGATCACCGGCCACGAGGCCGTCGGCGAGCTGCCCCACCGCGGCGACCACACCCTCGTGATGCTGATGGGCGTCAAGCGGCTGCGCAGTACCGCCGAGGAGCTCATCGCCGCGGGCCACGACCCGCACACCCCGGCCGCCGTCGTCGAGCGCGGCTTCTCCCCCGACCAGCGCACCACGATCGCCACGCTGGGCACCATCGCCGACCGCGCGGCGGACGCGCAGGCCCCGGCCATCACGATCATCGGCGACGTCGTCAGCCTCGCTGCCGCAACCACCGGTTCAGTCGGCGCTCCCCCGACCTCATGACGAGGTCGTGCGCCAGCACGAACACCGGCCGCAGCACGCGCTCGGAGCGTCGCATCCACGGGGCCGTCGCGTCGACGTGCCAGTCGATCGCCAGCTCGGTGCGCCCGGGCCGTCCGGGAGCGAAGGCGAGCGCAGCGGTCCCCTCCAGGTCGCCGCGCGCGCTGAACCTCATCTCGGTCGTGGGCCGCAGGTCGAGGTCGTACACCGTGAAGCGCAGCCGGTAGCCGAAGGCGCTCCGGGCGACGAGGTCGATCTCCTCGCCGCGGTGGCCGGTGACGCGGACCGCGTCCCACCACGGCAGCGGGTCCTCCTGCTCGAGGAAGTGCTCCAGCGTGTGCCAGAGCCGGTCGGGCGGCTCGGCGACGTCCCAGACGGACCGGAACGCGTACGCCCGCTCGGTCATCGACCGGTCCGGCGCAGCCACCACAGGCCGATGAACGGCAGCACGAGCGGGACGTAGCCATATCCCGCGCCGAAGCCCGACCACACGGTCTCGTCCGGGAACAGGGACGCGTCCACGAGACTGAGCACGCCGACTCCCAGCACGCCGGCCAGCTCGAAGCCGATCGCCGCCGTGGCGACCCGGCGATTGCTGGTGGCCAGGGCCCAGGTGGCGACGCCGTACACGACGCCGGCGACGGCCGAGAGCGCGTACGCGACCGGCGCCTCGTCGGCCTTGGTCACGAGCTGGTAGACCGAACGGGCGGTGGCCGCGACCGTGAAGATCGCGTAGAGCGCCACGAGGGCGCGTCCGAAGCCGTGCTGCGTGTCGTGCGCGGGGCCGTGCTCAGCCATGTCCCACCCAGATCTGGTGCGTGCGGATCAACATGATCGAGACGGTGAACAGGGCCACGGCGACGACGCCGGTGCCCCAGCGAGTCTTGTCGCCCACGCCCCACAGCACGGCGGCCGGCGGGATCAGGACGGTGGTCACGAGGTACGACAGGTACAGCCCGGTCTCGATGTCGCGGTCGGTGCTCGCGGCGGCGACAATCCCCCAGACGAGCGCGACGAGCAGCAGCGCCTCGACCAGCGCGATCGCGTAGAAGAGCGGGTTGCTGAAGCGGTACGACTTGAGGGTGTGCCACCCGGCGAAGGCGGCCACGACGAGAGCGACCGCGGAGGTCGCGTACACCAGGGCGTCAGGCATGTCGGACACGAGTCTGTCACGCTGGCAGGATGGCCCGGTGAGCACCCCGATCGTCCTGATCTCCCCCGCCATGGCGGTCCCGTCGTCGTTCTACGCGCCGCTCGTCGCGGCCCTCGAGGATCGCGGCTGGTCAGCCCGCGCCCTGCCGCGGCGTGGCTTCGAGCGCGACCTGCCCCGAGCCTCCCGCCGGCACGACTGGTCGTACGCCGACGAGATCGCCGACACCCAGGAGGCGGTCGACGCGGCCCGCGCCGAGCACCCGGGTCGCCCGATCGTGCTGTTCGGGCACAGCCTCGGCGGCCAGCTCGGCGGCGCCGTCCAGATCGGCCCGCGCCCGGCCGATGGGCTCGTGCTGGTGGGCGTCTCGCTGCCGCACTTCCGGCACTACCCGAGGATCGGCCTGCCGCTGGCGGCGATGGCGCTGACCGTCCCCGTGGTCGGCCTGGTGCGCGGGCACGTGCCCAAGCCGTGGTTCGGCGGGCCGGGAGCACGCACCCTGATGCGGGAATGGGCACGCATCGTGCACACGGGCCGCCCGCCCTATCCGGTCGAGCGGCGCATCAGCCTGCCGACGCTGGCCGTGCACCTCGCCGGCGACGGCTTCTCCATCGAGGCGGCGGCCCGCCGCTTCGAGCGGACCCTCGTCGACGAAGCCGCCCTCACCCGGTGGGAGTACACCCGCGACCTCGTGCCCGAGGGCGGGACGGCCCACCACGTGCTCTGGGCGAAGCACCCCGCGCCAGTGGTGGACCGTGTCGTCCGGTGGTGGACCGATCAGGCGAACGCCTCCGCGGGCGGGCAGGAGCAGACCAGGTTCCGGTCGCCGTAGGCGTTGTCGATGCGCCCGACCGGCGGCCAGTACTTGTCCTGCGTCGTGCCGGCCGGGAACACGCCCTCGGCCACCGGGTACGGGTGCGTCCAGTCCACCAGTTCGTGGGCGGCGTGCGGCGCGCTCGTGAGCGGGTTGTCCGTGGCGTCGTACTCCCCCGCGGCGACTCGGTCGATCTCGGAGCGGATCGCCAGCATCGCCTCGCAGAACCGATCGAGCTCGGCCAGGTCCTCGGACTCCGTCGGCTCGACCATGAGCGTGCCCGCGACCGGGAAGCTCATCGTCGGCGCGTGGAACCCGTAGTCGATGAGCCGCTTGGCGACGTCGTCGATGCTCAGGCCCGCGTTCTTGGTGATCTCGCGCAGGTCGAGAATGCACTCGTGCGCCACGAGGCCGTGGTCGCCGGAGTAGAGCACCGGGAACGCGTCGCCGAGCCGAGCCGCCACGTAGTTGGCCGCGAGCACGGCCACCGAGGTGGCGTCGGTGAGGCCGTCGGCGCCCATCATCGCGACGTAGGCGAACGGGATCGGCAGGATGCCCGCCGAGCCGTACGGGGCCGCGCTGATCGTGCCCGCGGACTGCCGGCGGTCCGCGTCGGGGTGGAACGGGTGCTTGGGCAGGAACGGCACCAGGTGCTCCCCCACGGCCACCGGTCCGACGCCGGGGCCGCCGCCGCCGTGCGGGATGCAGAACGTCTTGTGCAGGTTCAGGTGCGACACGTCGCCGCCGAACTTCCCGGGCTGGGCGTGGCCCAGCAGCGCGTTCAGGTTGGCGCCATCGACGTAGACCTGGCCGCCGTGCTCGTGGACGATGTCGCACAGCTCGCCGATGCCGTGCTCGTAGACGCCGTGCGTCGACGGGTAGGTCACCATGATCGCCGCCAGGTCGTCGGCGTGTGTCTCGCACTGGGCGCGGAGGTCGTCGAGATCGACCTCGCCGGCGTCGGTGGCCTTGACGATGACGACGCGCATGCCCGCCATCACCGCGGACGCCGCGTTGGTGCCGTGCGCCGAGCTCGGGATGAGGCAGACGTCGCGGGCCTCCTCGCCGCGGCTGCGGTGGTACTCCCGGATGGCCAGCAGACCGGCGAACTCACCCTGCGAGCCGGCGTTCGGCTGCACCGACACGGCCGCGTAGCCGGTGACGGTCGCCAGCCAGGACTCGAGCGTCTCGACCAGCTCGATCATCCCGGCGGCGTCCTCGGCGGGGACGAACGGATGCAGGTCGGCGAAGCCCGGCCAGCTGATCGGCTCCATCTCCGTGGTGGAGTTGAGCTTCATCGTGCAGCTGCCCAGCGGGATCATGCCGCGGTCGAGCGCGTAGTCGCGGTCGCTGAGCCGGCGCAGGTAGCGCAGCATCTGGGTCTCGCTCCGGTGCTCGATGAAGACGGGGTGGGTCAGGATCTCGTCGTCGCGCAGCCAGGCGTCCTCGAGCGAGGGCTCGGCCTCGGCGGGCAGGTCGCCCGCACCGAAGGCAGCCAGGACGGCGGAGAGGTGCTCGGGCGTCGTCGGCTCGGACACGGCGATGCCGACCCGGTCGTCGTCGAACCGCCACAGGTGGAGGTCCGACTCGCGCGCGGCTGCGACGACCTCCGCCGCACGGCCGGGCACGATCGCGGTGACGGTGTCGAAGAACCGGTCGGAGGCCAGCTCGATGCCGGCGGCACGGAGGCCGTCGGCGAGGCGGGCGGCGTAACCGTTGACCTGCTGGGCGATGGCGCGCAAGCCCTCGGCGCCGTGGTAGACCGCGTACATCGCCGCGACGACCGCCAGCAGCACCTGCGCGGTGCAGATGTTCGACGTGGCCTTCTCGCGGCGGATGTGCTGCTCGCGGGTCTGCAGCGCCAACCGGTAGGCGGGGCGTCCGGCCGAGTCGACCGAGACGCCGACGAGCCGCCCGGGCAGGTGGCGCTCGAGGCCCTTCCGGACCGCCATGAAGCCCGCGTGCGGCCCGCCGTAGAACATCGGGACGCCGAACCGCTGGGTCGAGCCGACGACCACGTCGGCCCCGAGGCTGCCCGGCGAGCGCAGCAGCACCTGGGCCAGCGGGTCGGTGACGACGACGGCCAGCGCGCCGGCGGCGTGGACCTGCTCGATCACCGGGGCCAGGTCGATGACGGCGCCGTCGGCACGCTGGTAGGCGATGATGACGCCGCTGAAGTCGCCCTCGGGCAGCCCGTCGCGCAGGTCGGCCTCGACCAGCGGCAGGCCGACGGCCTCGGCGCGGGTGTGCAGCACGGCCAGCGTCTGCGGGAGCAGGCCGTCGTCGACGACGACCGGCAGGTCGGTGCGCTTGCGGTCCGCGCGGCGCACGAGCGTCAGGGCCTCCGCGGCGGCCGTGCCCTCGTCGAGCAGGGAGGCGTTCGCCGTGGGCAGGCCCACGAGGTCCTCGACCATCGTCTGGAACGCCAGCAGCGCCTCGAGCCGGCCCTGCGAGATCTCGGGCTGGTACGGCGTGTAGGCCGTGTACCAGGCAGGGTCCTCGAGCACGTTGCGGCGGATCACGGCCGGCGTCGTCGTCGGGTGGTACCCCAGGCCGATCATCGACACGCCCGGCACGTTGCGGTCGGCCAGCTCACGCAGCCGGGCGGTGGCCTCGGTCTCGCTGGCGGCGTCGGGCAGGCCCTCGAGCGCCGAGCGGATGCCCGACGGCACGGCGGCCTGCATCAGCGCGTCGAGACTGTCGTAGCCGAGCCGCTGCAGCATCGCGGCCTGGTCGGACGCGCGCGGACCGATGTGACGGTCGACGAAGCGGGTGGCGGGATGGCGATCGGACTGCGGCATGAGCATGACTCCCGAGGGCTCGACGAATGGAACCCTCCCCCTCTGTCGTCACGTCGACCTCGACGCGGCTTCAGAGTCGCCTGTGACGTGCGGTCCGGTGGCCTGAGAGGTTCCGGGGAGGAATTGCCCCTTCGGCGCCCTGAACGGGACTCTCCCGCACGGTTCAAACGGCAGGCTCAGCCTACCCCGACCTCGGTCGGGGTGGCGGTCGGCCGGGTCAGTTGGCCTTGCGGGCCGCGCGGCGCGCGGCGAGCTCGTCGTTGGCCGACGGGACGTCGACCTCGGCGCGCTCGGTGGGCAGCTCGTGGAGCGTGCCCTCGATCTCCTTCCACACACCGCCGATGGCGATGCCGAAGACGCCCTGACCACCCTGGAGGAGGTCGACGATCTCGGTGGCGGAGCGGCACTCGTAGACGCTGGCACCGTCACTCATGAGGGTGACCTGCGTGAGGTCCTCGGTGCCGCGCTCGCGGAGGTGGTCGATCGCGGTGCGGATCTGCTGCAGCGAGACGCCGGCGTCGAGCAGGCGCTTGATGATCTTGAGCAGCAGGATGTCCTTGAAGGAGTACAGCCGTGCCGTGCCCGAGCCGGTGGCGGAGCGCACGGTCGGCTCGACCAGGCCGGTGCGGGCCCAGTAGTCGAGCTGGCGGTACGTGATGCCGGCGGCGTTGCAGGCGGTGGGACCACGGAAGCCCGTGTCCTGCGGCATGGGCGCGACGTCGTCGTCGAACAACAGGCCTTGGGCGCTGGCCTGGGCCTGCGCCTCTGCTGCCTCGTCACGAGGATCGATCATGATCACGCCTTCCTGGCTGCCGGTTGGACCGGCCTCCCACAACAAGAGAACCACACCGCTGTGGTCTTGCGTACCCTCAAGTTAGACGTGAGGGTCCTTCCGTGCACGCACCGACACGCGTGTCGCGACGGGTATTAGGCTCAACCTTCACTTGAGGGTTTCTCGAAGTCCTCGGGATCGACGTGGTCGAGAAACTCCCGGAACTTCTGGATCTCCTCGTCCTCGTCGGGCGTCTGGGCGAACCCGGCGACGTCGAGGACGTCCTCCGCGCACACCACGCGCACGCCGGTGCGCAGGGCCAACGCGATCGAGTCCGACGGCCGGGCGTCCACGACCGCTCCCCCGGCGAACGCCAGCTCGGCGAAGAAGACGCCGTCGCGGACGTCGACGATGCGGACCTCCTGCAGCTCGTCGCCGAGGCCCTCGATGATCGAGGCCATCAGCGCGTGCGTGGGCGGCCGCGGCGACACGGTGCCCTGCTGGGCGAACGCGATGGCCGAGGCCTCGATCGCGCCCACCCAGATGGGCAGGTACCGGGTGCCCTCGAGCTCACGCAGCAGCACCAGCGGCTGGTTGGTGGGCATCTCGACCCGGACTCCGACGATCTCGAGTTCGCGCATCGGACCCCTCCCCTCAGCCGCGCAGGCCGGCGCGCACGAGGACCGTGTGCAGCCGGACCGCCAGGGCGGCCAGCTCGGCCAGCTCGGCGGCGGCACCGGTCTGCTGGCGCGCGGCCGGCGGGATGACCTGGTCGAGCAGGCCCACCTCACGGTCGGCGGCACTGCGGAACCCGCGCAGGTGGCGCGGCTCCAGGCCGAGCTTGGCCAGCTCGCCCACCAGGGACGCGACGACCAGGTCGTCGGTGTCGTAGTAGCGCTGCTGGGGGCGGCGCCGGATGAGCTCGAACTGCTCGATCTCGTCGAGGGTCGCGGCGTCGATGCCGGCGGCGTCGAGCAGCTCGTCGCGCGTCATGCGCGTCGAGCCGGCGCCCTCGGTGATCGACTGGGCGGTGGGCGTGCCGTCGGCGGCCAGCGTCACCTGCGGCACGCGCAAGGTGGCGCGCAGCTCGGTGTCGGGCACCTCGCCGGAGTCCATCTGGTCGAGGACCTGACGGATGTGACTCAGCGGCCAGTAGCGGTCCTTCTGCATCCGCAGCACGAACCGGAGCCGCTCGACGTCGCCGAACGTGAACTTGCGGTAGCCGGACGGGGTGCGCCGGGGCTCGACGAGACCCTGCTCGTCGTAGTACCGGATGCGGCTCTGGGAGATGTCGGGGAACTCCTCGGACAGCTCGGCGATGACCTGTCCGATGCCGAGCAGCTGCTCGCGTGCCGCCTCGCCGCCGCTCACTGACCACCTTCGGAGGCGACCGTGCCGGGGAAGTAGATCAGCCGGTACTTGCCGAGCTGGACCTCGTCGCCGCCCGCCAGCGGGATGTCGCCGTCGATGCGGTCGCGATTGACATAGGTGCCGTTGAGGCTGCCCAGGTCGGTGACGACGTAGCCGCTGCCGCGCCGCGAGAAGGTTGCGTGGCGCCGCGAGACGCTGATGTCGTCGAGGAAGATGTCGCTCGACGGGTGGCGACCGGCCGAGACGACGTCCTGGTCGAGCAGGAAGCGCGATCCGGCGTCGGGGCCGCGCTGCACGAGCAGCATCGCATTGCCGACCGGGAGGTTCTCGACGGCGAACACGTCGCCGGCGGTCATCTCCTCGGTGTCGGCGTCGATGACCGGGATGAAGTTGGTTTCCTCGAAACCTTCCGGCGTCGTCAACGCGATCAACTCCGTCTCAAGTACAGCTTGAGGGTTTGCTCAAGTGGGGGTTCAGGGTTCTTGCGCCCCCAACCTAACACCCGCCCGTGCGTCGGGTCAGCCGCTCACCAGAGCCGAGTACGCCTCGGCCGTCAGCAGGCCCGAGGTGACGTCCTCCTCGGTGGTGCGGACCTTGAGCAACCAGCCCTCGCCGTAGGGGTCGGAGTTGATCACCTCGGGCGTGGCCTCGAGGGAGTCGTTGCGCGCGATGACCTCACCGGAGACAGGCGTGAACACGTCCGAGACCGACTTGGTCGACTCCAGCTCGCCCACGACCGTGCCCGACTCGACCGAGTCGCCCTCGGCCGGCAGGTCGACGTAGACGATGTCGCCGAGCTGGTCCTGCGCGAAGTCGGTGATGCCGATGATGGCGACGTCGCCCTCGACACGCACCCACTCGTGCTCCTCGCTGTAGAACAGGTCCTCAGGGATCACGGGGTCCTCCATCGTCGCGCGGTCAGTCGTTCGCGGGTCGAGCGTACTGGGGCTCGGGTGCATCGGCCACAGCGGTGATGCGGATGCGCTGGCGCTTCTCGACGCCGACCTCTCCCCCGCGGCTCTCGACCCGGTCGGCCAAGCCGCCGCGGAACGTCACGGCGTCGGCGAGCGTCTTCGGATCGCCGATCACCTCCATGACGTACGGAGGCTTCAGCACGCGGCCGCTGACCCGGACCCCGGCGTCGTCGTCGAGGAACCAGGTCTGGGCCACGACGCGGGCCACGCCGTTGAGCGAGATGACCTCGGCGCCGGCGTCGCGCATCTCCTGCACCGCGTCCAGCAGCACCGACGCGGTCACCGCGCCCGCGGACGCCGCTGAAGTCGTCGGTCTCGTCGTCCTCGCGCCACTGCACGGTCATGGTGAAGGCGAGCAGGCCGATGAGCAGACCGACGATCCAGCTCGAGCGGCGGCCCAGCGCCTGGCGCAGGTCGAACGGCTCACGCATGGAAGATCAGCCTGCGGATCGCGGCGGAGTTGGCGAAGATCCGGATCCCGAGCACGACGATGACGCCGGTCGAGAGCTGCGATCCCACGCCGAGCTGGTCGCCGAGGAACACCATGATCGCGGCGATCGCCACGTTCGAGACGAACGAGACCACGAAGACGCGGTCGTCGAAGCGGCCCTCCAGGAACGCGCGCGCGGCGCCGAGCACGGCGTCGAGTGCGGCGATGATGGCGATCGGCACGTAGGGCTGCAGCCCCGTGGGCACGGTGGGCTGCAGGATCAGGCCGATCGTGACGCCCACGACCAGGCCGATGACCGGGATCACGACGTGCTCCTCCTCAGGGGTTCGGCCGAGATCGACAGCCGCGCCTCGGGGGCGGCGGCCATCTCGACATCGTCTGATCCTCGCACGGCGAAGCGGATGCCATCGGCTTCGGCACGCGCGGCGAGGTAGCGACCTGACGGTCCCTGCTCCCACTGGTTCTGGAGCACGTCCTCGTCGCCGATCGCGGTGATGACGACCGGCTCGGTGACGGAGCGGTAGTTGACCGTGATCGCCTCGCCCGCCGAGCGGATGGCCGACGTGGACGCCAGCCGGTGGCCGTCGACCGCGACGGCCTCGGCGCCCGCGAGCCACAGGCCGTTGACGACGAGCTGCAGGTCGGTGTCGGTGAGGCGGCCGCCGGGACGGTCCTCGTTCGACGAGGACTCGACGGTGAGCTCGACGCCGCCCCCCACCACCGGGACCGCGCCGGCCGCGGCACGCAGCGCGAGCGTGCCCGGGCCGTCCACCACCGACGCGGCCTGCAGGTCGGCGATCTCCTCCTGGAGGCCGACCACCGTCTCCTGCCGGTTGTCGACCAGGTCCTGGCGGAGCCGGATGTTCTCGATCAGCGCGTCGCGCTCGACCTCGGTGGCGGGGCGATCGACGCGGGTCTGGACGGCGGCGACGGTGAGCAGCAGGCCGAACACGGCGGCGGCGACCCCGGTGAGGAGCTTCGCGGTCGGCCGGGGCGGATCGTCGTGCACGACGTAGTAGTCGTCGTCCAGCGCGGTGGCGGCGAGCCGCTCGAGGATCGACTCCGCCTCCTGGACCGAGGACCCGGTTCCGGACCGCTCGCTCATCGCGCCCGCGGCGTCGAAGCCAGCAGGCGGCGCACCTGGACGGCGTAGAGGATGCCGGCCCACCAGTAGAGCGCCACGCCCCAGATGGTGAAGGCCCAGCCGAAGACGCGAGCCAGGTTGGCCACCGACCCCTCGCCGTCGCCGAGCAGCAGCAGCGGGAACGCGTAGAGCAGCCCGGCCGTGGCGGCCTTGCCCAGGAAGTGCACCGGCAGGGCACTGAAGCCGCGGGTGCGCAGGAACGGCACGAGCGAGAACAGCACGACGTCGCGCAGCGGGAGGATCACGGCGAGCCACCACGGGATGACCTCGCGCAGGCCCAGCCCCACGACGACGGCGAGGATGTAGAGGCGGTCGGCGACGGGATCGAGGATCGCGCCCAGCCGCGTCGTGCGGCCGGTGGCCCGGGCGATCTTGCCGTCGAGGTAGTCGGTGATGCCCGAGACCACGAGGACGCCGATCGCCAGCACGTCGCGCTCGGGCACGAGCACCAGCCACAGGAACACCGGCACGAGCAGGATCCGGATCGCGCTGAGCAGGTTCGGGATCGTGAACAGCTCGGCACGCAGCGAAGGCTTCGCCGGCGTCGTCTCGGCCACGGCGGCCCGGGGCTGCGGCGCCGGACGAGCGGGTGCGGGCCGGGCGGGCTCGGGGGCGGCGGGCGTGCCGACGTCCGAGGAGGGCGCCTCCGCCTCGACCTCGTCCGCGCCTTCGACCCGTCGGACCCGCTTGCCTGCCACGGGGAACAGCCTACCGGCGAGGGTCCCGCAATCCGGGCTGCCCTTGCCTCGGGGAACACAACTGACAGACTGAGGCTTGAACCCTGAAGACGACATCACCGAACGACGACCAGGAGGACGAGTGGCCGACTACACCCTGCCGGACCTGCCCTACGACTACGGGGCACTGGATCCCCACATCTCGGGCAAGATCATGGAGCTGCACCACAGCAAGCACCACCAGAACTACGTGAACGGCCTCAACACCGCCCTCGAGAAGCTCGAGGAGTCGCGTGCGGCCGGTGCGTACGACACGATCAACCTGCTGGAGAAGAACCTCGCGTTCAACCTCGGCGGCCACATCAACCACTCGATCTTCTGGAAGAACCTCTCGCCGGACGGCGGCGACAAGCCGACCGGTGAGCTCCAGGCCGCCATCGACGACAACTTCGGCTCCTTCGACGCCTACCGGGCGCAGTTCGAGCAGGTCGCCCTCGGCATCCAGGGCTCGGGTTGGGCCATCACCGCGTGGGACACGCTGGGTCAGAAGCTGGTCATCGTCCAGCTGTACGACCAGCAGTCCAACATCCCGGCGACGCTGATCCCGATCTCCCAGCTCGACATGTGGGAGCACGCGTTCTACCTCGACTACCTCAACGTCAAGGGCGACTACGTCAAGGCGTTCTGGAACATCGCGAACTGGGCCGACGCGCAGGAGCGCTTCACCGCGGCCACCAGCGGCGGCCAGATCCTGTTCTGACCCCGTGACTCGCCCTCGGGCGAGACGCACACTGCCCGGTCACCGTGAGGTGGCCGGGCAGTTCTGTGTCGTGCGGGGGTCAGCGCCGGACGGAGCCGTCGCCCAGGCCCGCGAGGTAGGCGTTGTACTCCTCGAGTGCGGCGTCGTCGTCGCGGTCGGCGGCCCGGTCGCTGCGGGTGGCCTCGCGCGTGTCGGAGCGGAACCACTGCACGAAGATCGCGCCGATCACCAGCAGCAGCGGGATCTCGCCCATCGCCCACGCGATGCCGCCGCCGAGGTACTGGTCCTGGGCGAGGTCGGTCGCGTACGGCCGCTCGAGGGCTCGGTAGTACGACTCGGCGATGATGACGTCGGACGACATGAGCGCCACCGAGAAGAAGGCGTGGAACGGCACCGAGAGCATCAGGACGCCGAACCGGGCCAGCGGGCCGAGCCGCTTCGGGGACGGGTCGACGCCGATGATCACGTAGTAGAACAGGAAGCCCGAGAGCAGGAAGTGCAGCTCCATGAACGCGTGCCCGGAATGCGTGCGCATCATCGACTCGAACAGGCCGGTGTAGTAGACGGCGTAGAGCGTGCCGAGGAAGATCACGGCGGCCACGATCGGGTGCGTGTAGAACGCCGAGATCCTCGACTGCAGCGCGTCGCGCAGCAGTGACCGCGGCGAGTGCTCGCCCGGGCGGCGCGGGCCCGGCAGCGTGCGCAGCGCCAGGGTCATCGGTGCACCCAGTACGAGGAAGATCGGCGCCACCATCGACAGCATCATGTGCGACACCATGTGCAGGCTGAACAGCACGCTGGAGTAGGCGCCCAGGCCGCCGAAGGTGGCCCACGCCACGATCGCGAGGCCGGCGAACCAGCTGATGGTGCGGCCGATGGGCCAGCGGTCGTTGCGGCGGCGCATCACGATCAGCCCGGCGACGTACAGCGCGGAGCCGAGCGCGACGATCGACAGGCCGATGCCGTCGGGATAGAAGCCGGTGAGGATGCGCACGACCGTGGGCTCGGGCGGCAGCGGGCGCCCCAGCAGCAGCTCGGCGCGGGTCGTGAGCACGTCCTCGCCGACGGGCGTGGCCGTCCGGCCGAGCACCACGGCGACAGCCATGGTGACGCTCATCAGCAGGACCTCGAGGATCGCGAACCGGGCGAAGCCGGACGAGGCGCGCCGCAGCCGGCGACGCTGGGCGACGCCGAACGCACCCAGGGCGACCAGCGCGACGACCTTCACGACGACGAGGGCGCCGTACGTGGAGTCGATCCCCCCGAACGAACCGAGGTTGACGGCCGCGCTGACGAGGCCCGAGACGGCCACGACGACGAAGCTCCACCCGGCGAGGGTCGAGTAGCGCGAGACGGCGTCGTCGAGGCGCCGGCTGCGGCGCAGGGCCACCCAGCCGAGGGCGATCAGGCCGCCGACCCACAGCACGACGCCGACGAGGTGCAGCACGAGCGCCGCGGTGGCGAGCATGTGAGAGCCGGCGGACGCCGAGTGGCCGGTCAGGCCGACCGCGGAGATGCCGACGAGGGCGACCGGGACGCAGATCGCCAGCTGGCGCACCGAGAAGGTCCACGACGCCCAGAGCGCGATGACGAGCGCCGCGAGCGCCTGCACGAGCAGGCCGCGGCCCGTGGCGAAGACCTTCGCGAAGTCGATCAGCTGCCCGACGTCGACGCCGGTGAGCGGCCGCGCGTAGAGGTCGGCGACGTTGGCCCAGTAGTGCAGCAGGGCTGCCGCGCACCAGCCCCACGCGGCGCGGGAGGCGATGCGGACGGCCTGGACCGCGAGGCCCTCGAGCCGCTCGCCGGACGGGAGCAGGACGACGGCCACCAGCAGGAAGCCCACGGTGACCGTGGCCAGGAGGTCGGAGAGGAAGCGCGAGACCGGCAGGGCCCAGCCGACGACGCGTCCCGGGTCGGGGAGCCCCGCCGGGGGCGCCTGGGGCGTGGCGCCGGTGCCCACCAGCAGTCCGACGAGAACGAGCAGGCCGAGCCCGGCGACAGCAGCGAGGCCGAGTCCGGCGACGGGCGCGCCGGGGCGGGCCCCGCGGTCAGGAACGGTCATCGTCGGGGGTGCTCGAGCGCCCGCGCACCAGCAGGAAGGCGGCGGCACCGAGGGCGACGGCAGCCACGAGGACGCCCAGCAGCAAGGGCGACGTCAGGACCGAGTCGTCCTCCGCAGCGGCGTCCTTCGGGTCGGCCGCGGTGTCCTCGTCCGGTGCCGCCTGCGCGGTGGGCGTCGCGGACGGCTCGTCGGCGACGACGGCGTCCTGGTCGGCCACGGTGAACTCGTGCGTGCCGGTGATGGGGTGGCCGTCCGCGGAGACCACGCGATAATTGACCTGGTACGCGCCACCCGCGGCATCGGCGGGCGGCACGACGACGAGGCGGGGGCCGTCGACCTTCACCTCGGCGCCGAGTGCGGACCCGTCGACGATGAGGCTGGCCTCGGAGGGCTGGCGGAGGTCCTCGCTGAACGTCAGGACGATCCGGTCGGGGACCTCCTCGGTGCGCGACCCCGCGGTGGGGTCGGACGAGATCAGGGAGGTGTGCGCTTGCGCTGGCATCGACCATCCGAACAGCACGGCGGTGACGAGCAGCAGCACAGGAGTAATCAGACGCACGTCTCCAGCGTATCCGGCCGGTGTTCGTGGCCCTGGTGGCCCATCAGCACCATGCGCGATGGCCACACTGGAGTGACTTGTGGGGATTGTGTGAACGGCGGGTTGGGGCGCATGGTTCACTCGCCGTTGGAGGTGTCGCACTGATGCGTTTGACTCGGGTCTTCGCTGGGGTGTCGGTCCTGGTCGCCACGCTGGCGGTCCCGACCGTCGCCCTCGCCGACGAACCCACCACGCCCCCCGCCACGGTGGGGACCGGAACGACCACGTCCTCCCCCAGCCTGGACGTGCCCGATCCGCTGGCGATCGCGCCCAGCGCCATCACCGAGCTGACGACGCTCGCCCTGCGCTACGAGGCGAACCTCAGCGTCGCCGAGGACCGCCGCAAGGAGGCCGCCGAGCGGCTCCGCGACGCCGACCGGCAGCGCAAGATCGCTCGCGCCTACGTCGACCAGGTCGTCGAGTACGCGATGTCGCCCAACGGCGACCCCTTCGCGCAGAAGCTGACGGCGCTGGCCGCCGCCGAGAACCCCGAGGACCTGATCACCGGCATCTTCAGCAGCGAGCAGGTGACCGACGCCCAGGAGGGCCACCTCGGCGAGGCGAAGCGTGCCTTCGACGCCGCCCAGGTGCTGCAGGCCCGCGCCGACCGCGCCACGCGCGCCGCCGAGAAGGCCGAGAAGACCGCCGCGCGCCAACTCAAGCAGATCGGCAAGCTCGCCGACCAGCTCGGCCTCGGCGCCTCGTCCACCCCGGAGGGACTCCCCCAGACCCGCACCGAGCAGGAGTCGTGGAACACGGCGGCCGCGGCGAGCTGGGCCGGGTACACGCGCCAGCTCGCCCGGCTCGGCGTCAAGGCGCCCTCGGCGCGGCGGCTCAAGGCATCCGGCGGCGTGAAGACGGCCACCGTCGGCTCGCGCACCGTCGAGGTGCTGCCCGCCCAGACCATCCGGCTGCTCACGACGCTGATGAAGCGCGTCGGCGACGACTACGCCACCGAGAACGCCCCGGGCGCGTGGAGCTGTGGTGGCCTGCTCGACGTCAAGGGCGCGTACGACCTCCGGGGGACGCCGGCCCAGCTCTACGCCCGCACCGTGAAGGTCAAGCCCGCCACCGTGAAGCGCGGCGACCTCGTCTTCACGGCGAACAAGGCCTCCGGCGTCCACCACGTCGGCGTCTACATCGGCGACGGCAAGATGATCGACGCGCCGGGCACCCGTGCCCAGGTGGGCGTCTCGCTCCTGCCGGCCGAGCCGTTCGCGATCACGCGACCGTCGCTCGGTGCCGGCAGGAACACCCCGCCGAAGGGCACGGCGAAGGCGCCCACGACGGTCTGCAACGCCACGAAGCCGACGGCCGCGACGCGCCAGGGCTGGACGTTCCCCCTGAAGCAGGGCAGCTACTCGATCTCCGCAGGCTTCGGCATGGGCGGCGGCATGTGGCAGTCGACGCACACGGGCCAGGACCTCGCGGCGCCGACCGGCACTCCGATCTACGCGTCCCGCGGCGGCGTCGTGAGCCTGCAGGAGATCGGGTGGGCGGGCACGCTCGTCACGATCTCGCACCCCGATGGCACGGCCGAGCGGTACGCCCACGCCTCCAAGGTGCTCGTCCAGGACGGCCAGACGGTCGGCTCCGGCGACGAGATCGCCCTGGTGGGGTCGCGCGGCAACTCCACCGGTCCGCACCTGCACTTCGAGATCCAGGTCAACGGCCAGTTCATCGACCCGATGCCGGTGCTCGTGCAGTTCCTGACCAACAGCGGCGCCGGCAAGGGCTGGGGCGGTTACAGCAACGGCCAGGTGCCGCGCGGCGTCCTGTGCGCCACCGACAGCACCCTGCTGCGCTGCGACGTCGCCAAGCGGGCCAAGCGCCTCTCGGCGGACTTCCGCAGGAAGTTCGGTGAGCGGCTCGAGTTCACCGCCGGCTACCGCGACATCGTCGCGCAGATCCAGCGCGGCCCCGAGGGCACCCTCGTCGACATCCCGGGCACCTCGCCGTTCGGCTGGGGCACGCGGTTCTCGGTGGGGTCGCTGACGAAGTCGCAGCAGGCCTGGGTCGCGGCCCAGTCGCGCAAGCTCGGCCTGAAGTCCGAGGGCGACGGCACCTGGTCGCTCCCGGTCGCCTAGGCCGGCGGTCTCCCCGGGAATCCGTCAGCACGACACGACGAAGGGCCCCACCGTCGCCGGTGGGGCCCTTCGTCGGTGTGGCTCAGGCCTGGTCGAGGTCCTGGGCGACGCGGCGGTGCGCCTCCCAGATCCGCTCGGGCAGACCGTCGAACGCCTTGAGGTGCGCCTCGCGCAGGTCGATCTCCTGCTTCCAGCGAGCGACGTCGATCGCCAGCAGCTGGTCGAGGACGGCGTCGTCGATCTCGAGGCCCTCGAGGTTCAGCTCCTCCTTGGTGGGGACAACGCCCACGGGGGTCTTCGTGCCGGTGACACGACCCTCGCGGTAGTCCATCATCCACAGCAGGGCGCGCAGGTTCTCGCTGTAGCCGGGCCACAGGTAGCCGCCGTCGGCGTCACGCTGGAACCAGTTGACGTGCGCGAAGAGCGGCTTGTCGGTGACCTGGTCGAGGATGTCGAGCCAGTGCTGGGCGTAGCGGCCCTCGGGCAGCGCCAGGAACGGACGCATCGACATCGGGTCGTACCGCAGCTGGCCGGCGACGCCCTCGGCCGCGGCCGTGGCCTCGGCACCCAGCGTCAGGCCGTCGTAGACGCCCTCGGCCGGATCCTCGATGGCGCGGATCAGCGGCTCACGGTCGCGGGTGCGGCCGCCGTAGATGATGCCGTCGATCGGCACGCCGGCCGGGTCGTTGTAGTCGGGCGACTCGTTGGGGACGTTCGACATCGTCGACGTGAAGCGGCAGTTCGGGTGGGCCCACACGTGGTCCTTGGAGCGCTGCTCCTCGGCCGGGCGCTCGGAGATGAGGTGGCCCTTCCAGTCGCGCCAGCCCTCGACGTCGGTGGGGTAGTCGGGCGACTTGCCCTCCCACCACGTCTCGTGCGTGTTCACGTTGTACGCGGTGTTCGTGAAGATCGCGCCGGTGCCCTCCTCGACGGCGGCGAGCGCGTTGGGGTTCGTGATCGCGTTGGTGTCGATCGCGACGCCGAACACCCCGTACTCGGGGTTCATGCCGTAGAGCTTGCCGTCGTCGCCGACCCACAGCCACGCGATGTCGTCGCCGAAGAACTCGACGTAGTAGCGGTCGCCGAGGGCGCCCGGGGCGACCATCATCGCCAGGTTCGTCTTGCCCGAGGCGCTCGGGAAGCCACCGGCGATGTGGTACTTCTTGCCGGTCTCCTTGTCCTGGATCGCGATGAGCATGTACTGCTCGGCGAGGAACTTGCGCGACGCCCAGCCGTCCCAGTTGGCCTGGCGCAGGCCGTGGGCGATCTTGCCCAGCAGCGCGTTGCCGCCGTAGGACGAGCCGAAGTGCAGGATCGTGCGCTCGTCGGCGACCGTGACGAAGTAGCGCTTGTCGTCGGGGGTGCCCTGGCCGAGGTTCTCCAGGTCGCCGGTGACGTGAACCGCGCGAACGAAGCTCTCGGGATCCTTCAGGTTCTCGAACACGTCGACGCCGACGCGCGCCATGCGGATCATCTGCAGGACGACGTTGCGGTTGTCGGTCAGCTCGACACCGGCGGCGTACGCCTCGAGGGGCGAGCCGGGGGCGGCCATCAGGTAGGGGATGACGTACATCGTCTTGCCCTGCGAGGCGCCGGTCATGTTGTTGATGACGACGGGCTTGATCTCGTCGGCGTGGCGCCAGTTGTTGTAGACGCCCTTGTCCGCGGGATCGCTCGTGGCGACGATGGTCCGCTCCTCGGAGCGGGCCGTGTCCTTGTGGTAGCTCTGCGAGTAGTAGAGGCCCTCGCCGGCCGGCTCGAGCTCGCCCGCGTCGAGCGACTCCTGCAGGAGTCGGGCGTCATCGCTGGCGCTGACGACCTCGATGCGATCGGGCTGGGTGATTCCCGCCCAGTGCTTCACGAACTCAAGGACGTGAGGGTTCTTCAACCCCGCCTCGTCCAGGACCTTGTCCACGTCGACCATCGGTCTGCCTGTTCCTCTCCTGGACCAGCCCGCCGGCCGGTCCGGTCACGTCGAAGTTCCGTCCCGCGCCGACGGGTGTTTCCGACGGCACGATCCCGGAGATTACCGTGACCTTACCGCGACTTGTGGGCCACTCTCCGCGCGCCCCTGTGGGATGGGCCACAGCACGAACGGGTCACAGTCGTGTGACGACACGGTCACGGTCGAAGCGCCGGACGGCGAGGTGGAACACCACGAGATCGCCCAGCCCGGCGACCACCCCGATCACGACGACGACCCGCCGGTCGAACGCCAGCGCCCCCATCGCCTGCGACAGGATCAGCACGATGACGGGCAGGACGAGGAGTCCGGCGACGGCCTGGGCGCCCTGGAGCGTCGACGCTCGGTGCGAGATCAGCACGATGCACCCGATCGCGAAGAACGACACCAGTGGCGCGATGACGGCCACGAGCGCCAGCCAGGTGCCGTTCGGGAACCCCCAGCCGTCCTCCCACGGCCGCGCGAGAGCGGCGACGACGAGGGCGTAGATCGCGGTGGACAGCCAGGTCACGGCCACGGCGGGGATCCACGAGACCAGGATCTTGCCGATCACGAGCTCGCGGTCGGTGAGCGGCGTGAACAGCAGGCCCTCGAGGGTGTCGCGCTCCTTCTCCCCCACGAACGCGGCCGTCGCCAGCACCGTGGCCACGACGATCGGGATCATCAGGAAGATCGGAGCCATGAAGTACTCGACCATCGCGCGCGTCGGGTCGGCCGCGATCGCGTCGGGCAGCCCGACGAGGTAGGAGTCGATGAAGCCCAGTCGCTCGAGCGCCTCGGGGCGCTTCGTCGCGGAGATCAGCGTCGTCGGCAGCAGCAGGGCGAAGACGATCGGCAGCAGGACCACCGGCAGCAGGGTCTGGCGGTTCCGGCGCAGCTCGATCCAGTCCTTCGCGACGAGGGCGCGCACGCGGGTGGGGTTCACGACTCCTCCCCCGCCAGCATCCGGAAGTACAGGTCGTGCAGTGAGGGGTCGGCGCTCTCGGGGTCGTCGACGGCGGCGCCCGAGGCACGCAGGTAGGTCACCGCGCGCTCGGCCAGGGCTCGGTCGCCCACGCGGATCACGTAGTCGCGGATGGGCCAGTGCGTCACCAGCAGGTCGGTGACCTCGCCCGCTGCCACGACACGGCCCCGGTCGAGCATCACGACGTCGTCACACAGGGTCTCGAGGCCGTGCAGCTGGTGCGTGCACAGGACGATCGTCGTGTCGCCCTCGGCGCGGAGCTTGCCGAGGTGGTCGAGCACGTCGAGGGCGGAGGCCGGGTCGAGGCCCGCGGTGGGCTCGTCGAGGAACAAGAGCTCGGGCTCGGGCAGGAGGGCCCGGCCGATGTTGGCCTTCTGTCGCAGGCCCTTGCTGAGCGATCCGACGGGCGTGTCCCGGCGATCGGCGAGCCCGAGGATCTCGAGCACCTCCGAGAGCCGACGCTCGGTGGTGGCCCGGCTCAGCCCGTGCAGGTCTCCCCAGGTGCGCAGGTTCTCGGCGACGGTCAGCCGGTGGTAGAGGTTGGCCTCGGTCTGGACGCCGATCCGGGCTCGGAGTCGCGGCGCCGAGGACGGGGTGACGCGCTCGCCGAACAGGTCGACCGTGCCCGCGGTGGGGCGGAGCAGCCCGGTGAGCATCCGGACGGTCGTGGACTTGCCGGACCCGTTGGGGCCGAGGACGCCCAGGACGCGACCACGATCGACGGTGAGGTCGAGGGCGGACACCGCGACCCGGTCCTCGAACACGCGCGTCAGGCCCACGGCGCGCACCACCGGATCGCTCATGGGTCCATCATCGGGGCTCACCGCAGCCACGTGGACGCTTTGCAGCGAACGTCTCGCGGCGGGGTCGGCACGGAGCGCTCGGTGCCGTCGACCAGCCAGATCCCGTACCCGCAGACGGTCGCGACCTCGCGGTAGCGGCTCTCGACGGTGCGCTGCGCCGCCTCGTGCTCCATCCCCCACCCGTCGAGCGAGTCCCGGAACACCAGCCACGTGGGCGCGTCGGGACCGGCGACGAGGGCGCCGAAGGCCTCGAGCCGGGCGTCGTCGGTGCGGATGGGCAGGCTCCACAGGTGCTCGTACGGTGAGTCGAGGCCGGAGGCCAGGACGAGGTCGGGACGGCCCCACGCGTTGACGACGGTGTCCCCCGGCTCGGCTGCGTCGGCGATCATCCGACCCGCCGCCACCGGACCGTCGGCGGTGTCGATGACCGGCCGGACGAGGACCGCACCGACGACGGCGGCCGCCGCGGCGTACGCCAGCAGGGCGGGCACGACGACACGGGTGCGGGCGGCGACGAGGCCGGTGCCCACCGCCACGGGCGCGGCCAGCTCGACGAGGTAGTGGTTCCACCAACTGCCGCCCGCGAGGACCGAGAGGCAGCCGAAGGCCACGGCGGCGCTCACCGCGACGGCCGCGGGTGAGCGGAGCCGCCTCCACAGCGGCGCCGCCAGGACGCCCGCCGCGAGGACCAGCTGACCGCCGACCAGGGCGCGCAAGAGCATCTCGGTCTGGCGGTGGGTCTTGGCGCCCTCGGGGTCGGCGGCCATGACGTCGGCCGCGCGCAGACGGAAGGAGACGAGCGCGTCGAACAGGTCGGCGGGTGCGGTGCCCCGGGTCCAGGCGGCGAGGAGGACGACGGCGACCACGAGGAGCCCGCCCAGCAGCGCGCCGCTGGCCAGTCGCAGGGCGACGACGGGACGGACCCGGCCGGTCGCGGCACCCGCGGCGAGGAGGACGACGGCGAACACGGCCGCGTCGGCGTGGTTCTGCTTCGTCAGGACGGCGCCGGCGATCGCGGCGCCGGTGGCCACCCCCCACCCGAGCCGGGGCGTCTCGACCGCGCGGATGGCGGCGTAGATCCCGAGGGCGATCCACGGGGTGGCGAGCAGCTCGCCGTTCACGCGGTCGGCACCCAACCACGGGCTGACGGTCAGGACGGCGGCCGCGGCCGCGGCCCAGCGTGCGGCCCGGTCGCCGGCCACCCGTCCGGCCGCGGCGGAGCACGCGACGACCGTGACCACGACGGCGAGCAGACCGATGAGGCGCAGGGCCACCACTCCCCCGGCGTGCGCCGCGAGAGCCGTCAGGGCGACCAGCAGGGGCGGCCGGTCGACCCAGTAGTCGCCGTAGAGGGAGTCCCCCGGCGTCCACTGCTCGCCGATGATCAGCAGTCCCGCCTCGTCCGGGCTCGGCAGGACGCCGAGGAACGGCAGGCGCAGGGCGGTCGCGGCGAGCAGGACCAGCAGGACGGTGCGGGTCGGGGTCATCGATCCGTGGCTCAGTCCTCGATCCAGACGGCGGGGTCACCGCCGAAGAGGCGGCCGTCGGGACGTCCCAGTGCCGTGAGCCGATCGACCTCCGCCGGGTCGAGCGCGATCGCCACGGCGGCCAGGTTCAGGCGCTGCCGCCCGGGATCGGCGGACTTGGGCAGCGGCACCGTGCCGATCGCGGCATGCCACGCGAGGACCGCCTCGGCGGGCGTCACGTCGTGCTGCGCGGCGATCTCGGTGACGACCGGGTTGACGAGCAGGTCGCTCTTGCGGCCCAGCGGGCTCCATGCCTCGACGGCGATCCCCCGCCTGCGGTGGTCCTCGAGCGCCTCGACCTGCGGGAAGTACGGGTGCAGCTCGATCTGGTTGACGGCCGGGACCACCCCGGTCTCGCGCTCGAGCCGGTCGAGGTGCTCGGGCAGGAAGTTGCACACCCCGATCTCGCGCACCAGCCCGCGCTCGCGGGCGTCGATCAGCGCCTGCCACGCCTCGACGTACAGGTCGTGGGACGGGTTCGGCCAGTGGATCAGGTGCAGGTCCAGGTGGTCCAGGGCCGTACGCAGGACGCTCTCCTCGACGGAGGTGACCGCCTGCGCGTACGCGTGGTGCCGACCGGGCAGCTTGGAGGTGACGATGACCTCGTCGCGGGGCACGCCGGAGCGCCGGACGGCCGCGCCGACGGCGCCTTCGTTCTCGTAGTTCATCGCCGAGTCGAGGAGGCGGTAGCCGGCGTCCAGCGCCGAGCCGATGGCCTCGACGGCCACCAGGCCGTTGAGCTGGTAGGTGCCGAAGCCGACGGCGGGCAGATCGAGGGTCACGACCACGACTCTAGGGCGCGCCGTCCAGTCGGCCGGCGAGGCGCTCGTGCCGGTCCTGACTCGCCCGGTTGAGCCCCTCGATCGTGACGGTCTTGCCCTTGGCGGCGTACTTCGTCTCGATCGCGTCGAGCGCGGCGACGCTGGACGCGTCCCAGACGTGCGAGTCGGACAGGTCGATGACGATGTTCTCCGGGTCGCCGGCGTAGTCGAACTGGTAGACGAGGTCGTTGCTCGAGGCGAAGAACAGTTCGCCCACGACCTTGTACACGCGGGTGCGCTCGTCGGGATGGGCCACGTCGATCACCTGGGTGAAGTGGGCGACCCGTCGCGCGAACATCACCGAGGCGACCACCACGCCGACGACGACACCGATGGCGAGATTCTCGGTGGCCACGACGACCGCGACGGTCGTGAGCATCACGAGGGTCTCGCTGCGGGGCATCCGGCGCAGGGTCGACGGGCGGACGCTGTGCCAGTCGAAGGTGCCGACCGCGACCATGATCATGACGGCGACCAGCGCGGCCATGGGGATCGTGGCGACCACGTCGCCGAAGCCGACGACCAGGATCAGCAGGAAGACGCCGGCCAGGAAGGTCGAGATCCGCGTGCGGGCACCTGAGACCTTCACGTTGATCATGGTCTGGCCGATCATCGCGCAGCCGCCCATGCCGCCGAAGAGCCCCGTGACCACGTTCGCGACGCCCTGGCCCCACGTCTCGCGGGTCTTGTCCGAGTGGGTGTCGGTGATGTCGTCGACCAGCTTGGCGGTCATGAGCGACTCCATGATCCCGACCAGCGCCATGCCCAGCGCATACGGCGCGATGATCCGCAGCGTCTCGAGCGTCAGCGGGACGTCGGGCGTGAACAGGGAGGGCAGGCTGCTGGGCAGCTCGCCCTCGTCGCCGACGTCGGGCACCTGGAGCGCGGCGACCACGGTGATCGCGGTGAGGATGACGATCGCGACCAGTGGGGCCGGGACCACGGTCGTGATCCTCGGCAGCAGGACGATGACGAGCAGACCGCCGACGATCATCGGGTAGACGAGCCACGGGACGTCGACGAGGTGCGGGACCTGCGCCACGAGGATCAGGAGTGCCAGCGAGTTGACGAAGCCGATCATGACCGAGCGCGGGATGAAGCGCATGAGCCTCGCGACGCCGGCGACCGCGAGCACGATCTGGATCAGCCCGCCGAGCAGGACGGTGGCGACCAGGTGGTCGAAGCCGTGGTCGCGCATGACGGGTGCGACGACGAGGGCCACGGCACCGGTGGCCGCCGAGATCATCGCCGGTCGGCCGCCCAGGATGGCCACGGTCACCGCCATCGTGAACGAGGCGAAGAGGCCCACCTGGGGGTCGACGCCGGCGATGATCGAGAACGAGATCGCCTCGGGGATCAGGGCCAGGGCCACGACGAGCCCGGCGAGCACCTCGGTGCGCAGGAGGCGCGGCGACCGCAGCGCCGCGCGGACCGAGTGGACCTGGTCGGACTCGGGGACGCGCGAGGGCGCGGGCAACGACATGAAGGAGTCCGTTCGTGCGCGGGAAGTGACGGGTGGGACGACCCCTCATCCTAACGACGGGCCACGGCGGACCCACCCCCATCGTCATGCACCGCCCCCACCCGCGACTTAGGGTTGCGGCATGGCCGTGCAACTGAACCAGCGCTACGAGCTGGACGAGGTGATCGGCTCCGGCGGGATGGGAGCCGTGCATCGCGCCATCGACACGCGCCTCGGCCGGACCGTGGCCGTCAAGGTGATGCGGGCGGATCAGGGCGCCGACGAGGTGGCCCGCGCGCGCATGCGCAGCGAGGCCCACCTGGCCGCGTCGATCCACCATCCCGGCGTCGCGCAGGTCTTCGACTACGAGGAGGCCGACCCCGCCGCGGACGGCTCGTCGTACATCGTCATGCAGTACGTCGAGGGCCGGTCGCTCTCGGAGCTGCTCAAGGATCGCGGTCCGATGCCGGCGGACCAGGTCATGTCCGTCGTGCAGCAGGTGGCCGAGGGGCTGCAGGCCGCCCACGACGCGGGCATCGTCCACCGCGACCTCAAGCCCGCGAACATCATGCTCACCCCGGCCGGCCGCACCGTGCTGGTCGACTTCGGCATCGCGCAGGCCGACACCAGTGAGCCGCTGACCGACACCGGCTCCCTCGTCGGGACGACCGACTACATCAGTCCCGAGCAGGTCCGCGGACGCTCGGCGACGCCGCAGTCCGACCTGTACTCGTTGGGCGTCGTGGCCTTCCACTGCCTCAGCGGCACGTCACCGTTCCGGCGCGAGACGCACATCGCCACCGCGATGGCGCACCTCCACGACGACCTGCCGCCCTTCGACGAGGGCGTTCCGGCCGACGTCCAGCGGCTCATCGAGGGCATGACCGCGAAGGATCCGAAGGACCGGCCCGCCACGGCGGCCGACGTGGCCCGAGCGGCGGCGGCCATCGGCGCCGCCGGGTCGATCGACCTGCCGGAGACCTTCGAGATGCCGGTGCCTGCACCGCGGACCGCCTCGGCCGCGCCCCGCACCACCGTCACGCCCGTGCCCCCGTCGGACCCGCCGCGGCGGCGCCGACCGGTGGGCGTCTACGCGGCCGTCGCAGCGGTCCTGGCCCTGTTGGCCCTTCTCGGAGCCCGCGAGCTGCTGTTCGGCGGTCCGCCGGTCGTGCCGGACGTCGTCGGGATGAGCGTCGACGACGCGACCGCCGAGATCCGGGACGCCGGCTTCACGCCGCGCACCAAGATCGTGGACGTCCCCAACCAGACCCGGGGCGAGGTCGTCGAGCAGACGCCGGCGGCCGGGAGCGAGAGCGCCGACGACGAGCCGGTCGAGCTCTCGGTGGTCTCGGGCAAGGTGCGGGTCTCGGCCGGCTCGGTGATCGGCACGCCCTACGCGAAGGCGGCGGCCGCCCTGGAGAAGCGTGGGTTCGTGGTCCGCCGCAAGGACGTGACGCGCACCGGCGACACCGGCGAGGTCGTCGCCCTCGACAAGTCCGGGCGGCTGCCGGACGGGGCCACCCTCACGTTGTCGGTCGCGGTGGCTCCCCCGGCCCCCGCGACGGCCGGCGGCTCCGCCGGTTCGACCTCCGGCTCGGGGGCCGGCTCCGGTGGCACCTCGAAGAGCTCCGGGGGCGGCACCAAGAGCAACCCCAACCAGGGCAAGGGCAACAACAGCGGCAAGCCGAAGGGCAAGGGCAAGGGCAAGGGGAAGGGGTAGCCAGCCCGCAGAGTCACTCCGCCGGCAGGCCCCGACGCTCGACCACCTGGCGCGCCACCTCGCGCAGCTTGACGTTCTCGGCCTGCGAGAGCCGGCGCAGGACGTGGAACGCGCGGTCGGCGTCGATGTCGTAGCGCTCCATGATCATCCCCATCGCGATCCCGATGAGCTTGCGCGCGTCGACCGCCTTGCGCAGCCCCTCGAGGTCGTGGGTGACGGTCAGCGCCGCCGAGGCGTGGCGGGCGAGGATCGTCATGACGGCCACGTCGTCGGCGTCGAACGCCTGCGCCCGCTCGGCGTAGGCGTTCAGCGACCCGTACCCGTGACCCTTCTTCGCCAGCGGCACGCTGACGACGCTGCGGTACCCCAGCCCGGCGACCGCAGCTCCCCAGCGTGGCCAGCGCGGGTCCGTCGTGGTGTCGGAGACCCGATGGATCCGGTCCGGGTGCTCGAGCACGTCCAGGCACGGCCCCTCGTCGAACTCGATCTGCAGCTCGTGCGCCCGGTGGACCTTCTCGCCGGTCGCACCCGCCGTCTCCACCCGGTTGCGGCCCAGGGAGATCATCACGCCGGCGTCGTCACAGGCGACGGCGGTGACCGCGTACGACGCGACGCGCTCGATGGTGTGCTCGCTGTCGTGCGTCTCGTGCAGCTCGAGCACGATCTGGGCCAGGTCGAGCGCCGGCGGAACCTGAGCACGCACGGGCTGTTCGGACTGCGATTCGGTCGTCATCCTCCGCCTCTTGCACCGGATCGACACGGGGGCCGCGTCGTCTGTGCGTGCACGTTACGCCACGCGGGGTCTACGCGTTCTCGACGAGGCGCAGCAGATTCCCGTCGGGGTCGAGGAGGGCGCCGATCCTCAGTCCCGAGGCCTCACGGACCGGTGGGTGCAGGCGCGGGAACCCCGTCGTGCAGTCCTGCACGCCCGCCTCCACGCAGACGCGGTGGAAGGCGTCGACGTCGTCCAGTCGCAGGCAGGACCCGAACGAGCTCCGGGCGGGATCCAGGTCGGGGTCGGGGAAGAACTCCAGCTGGAGGTCGCCCCGCACCAGGATCATCCATCCGTCGTCGCGGTACGAGGGCGTGAAGCCCAGGCGCGCATAGAAGTCGGCCGTGTGCGAGAAGTCGCGGGACGGGAGGTTGGGCGTGGCGAGGTCGGCCATGCGTCCACGCTACGCCTCGGTCACCCGCATCCCGAGGGGGAAGTGGTCGGAGAACCCGTCCTCGTCGATTGCGTGCCCCATGCCGCCGAACGGGACGGGGCGCGGATAGTCGCCGTCGTCGGACGTGCCCGGGAACCGCAGGATCTCGACGGACGTCTCGTCGGCGCGCAGAGGCGCATCGGCCATCGCGCGGTTCACGAGGAACTGGTCGAGCAGGTTCGGCTGGTTCTGGAAGTAGAAGGTGCCGTCCGGCTGGCCGCCGCGGCCGCCGATCAGCGGCCACGACAGGTTCCACAGCAACGGGATCTCGGCGTTCAGGACGCGGTTGCGCTGGCGGGTGCTCAGCGCGTGCGTCACGAGGGACACGTCGAACGGCTCGTCGTTGAAGTCGCCCATCACCAGCACGGGCGTCTCGGGACCGTGCACCTCCAGCACCCGCTCGTGGAAGTAGGCGAGTGTCTCGCCGGCGATGTGCCGGTAGCCCGCCGACTCGAACTGGCCGCCGCTGCGGGAGGGCCAGTGGTTGCCGAAGACCGCCCACGTCCTGCCGCCGTGCCGCGTGCGGAAGTTCACCTGGACCAGCTCGCGGGTGGCGTTGCGGCGCATGACGACGTGGAAGAACGTCTCGCCGGGAGGCACCTCGAACCGGTCGGTGTCGTAGAGGAACGCGACGTCGATGCCGCGTGCGTCGTCGGTGTCGGCGTGGGCGATCCCGTAGGAGCGGCCGCCCAGCCGCTGCGCCAGCTCGGCGACGAGCAGCTCGAGCACGAAGCGGTTCTCGACCTCGCAGACGCCCAGCAGATCGGGCCCCGCTCCCCGGTTCATCTGTGCGATCACCGAGGCCAGCTGGTCGACCTTGCGGTCGCGCAGGGCGGGCGTCCATCCGACCAGGTCGTCTCCCAGCGCGCGCCGGACCTTGTCGGTGCGTCGCTCGGGCGGCGCGTTCTCCTCGTCGAACAGGTTCTCCAGGTTCCACCACGCGACGTAGTACTCGACGGCCATCGGACCCGCCTCCTGTGCTCACCTCACCATGAGCCGGGGGCGGTCCGCGGGATACCGGCAGCCCCCGAGTCGCGGCGGATCGCCACTTTTGGAACTGGATCCACCTCGCGTCGAGGATTCGAGGTGGATCCCGTTCCAAAAAGTGCTGAGGGGCGGATCGGCTCAGCGTCGCCAGAAGAGGTGGTGCACCACGCCGCTGGGGCTGGGGATCTTCTCGAGGTGGAACCGGTCGAGCAGGTCGTCGGGGCTGTTCCACAGCCGCTCGCCGCGGCCGATCTCGACGTCGACCACGGCGCAGTGCATCGTGTCGATGAGGTCGGCGTCGAGGAACTCGCGCACGGTCTGCACCCCACCGCCGATGCGGACGTCCTTGCCGCCCGCGGCCCGCAGGGCCTGCGACAGCGCCTCCACCGGCGACGCGTCGACGAAGTGGAAGGTGGTCTCACCGAGCGAGAACGACGGGCGCTCGTGGTGGGTGAGGACGAACACCGGCGTGTGGAACGGCGGCTCGTCGCCCCACCAGCCCTGCCAGTCGTGATCCTCCCACGGGCCCCGCTGCGGCCCGAACTTGTTGCGGCCCATGATCTCGGCACCGATGTTGTTGCTGAAGTCGCGGGTGAAGTAGTCGTCGAGGCCGTACGTGCCGCCGGGTTCGGTGCGGTTGGGCCAGTGGGCCGTCGCCCCGGCCCAGCCGGCCAGGACCGCGGGGTCGGCGTGGCCGAAGGGGCGCTCGAGGCTCTGTCCCTCGCCACTGCCGAAGCCGTCGCTGGAGACCATGAAGTTCTGGACGCGGACGATCGGTTCCATGGACACTCCTTCGGGTCACCGAGATCGGTTCACGACCCTAGTCCCGTCGTGCGCAGCAGGTCGAGCAGCGAATCCACGAGCGGGAGGCCGTCGAGGTCCTCCGGCGCGAACCATGCTGCCTCGGAGGCGTCGTCGCCGGCCTGCAGCACGCCACCGACGACGGTGGCGGCGAAGTCGTGGATCTCGTACTCACGCCCGTCGCCGGTGGGCACGCGGACGGTCCAGAGCTCACGGCCCACCGTGATCGCGAGCCCGGTCTCCTCGAGGACCTCGCGCACGGTGGCGTCCTCGAGTGACTCCCCCGGCTCGACCTTGCCGCCGGGCACCGACCACAGTCCGCGTCCGGGCTCGCGGCCACGCAGGACCAGCAGCAGGCGGCCGCGGTCGTCGGTGATCACGGCACCGGCGGCGAGGACGAGATCGTCGGGCACGCCCTCATCCTCTCGCGGGCGTAGCGTGGCGCCCATGCCACGTTCCATCGCCACGAACACCCGCGTCGACCTCGACGACCTGCTGGCGTTCGTCCGGCCACGCCACCGCTTCATCCTCATCACGCGCCGTGCGGACGGCAGGCCGCAGGCCTCCCCCGTCACCGGCGGCGTCGACGACTCCGGTCGCCTCGTGATCTCGACCTACCCGGAGCGCGCGAAGACGCGGAACGCCCGGCGCGACCCGCAGGTCAGCGTGGTCGTGCTCTCCGACGAGTGGAACGACGCGTGGGTCCAGGTCGACGGGACGGCCGAGGTGCTGGACGTGCCCGAGGCGCTCGACGCGTTCGTCGAGTACTTCCGCAACATCTCCGGCGAGCATCCCGACTGGGACGAGTACCGGCAGGCGATGCTCGACCAGGGCAAGAGCATCATCCGGATCGCGCCGACGTCGTGGGGCCCGGTCGCGACCGGTGGGTTCCCGGCGCGTCTCGCCCAGGACTAGACCGGCACCAGCGAGGCGTGCGGCGCGGCCGGGAGGGTGACGGTGATCGGGGCGCGCGGAACGACGTCGCCGCCGGCGACCACGACAGACATGACACCGGCCCGGCGCACGACCGTGGACCGGCTGAGCGGCACCGGCTTCTCCGCCGGCGTGCCGTCGGCCTTCGACAGGACGACCTTCATCAGTCCGGCGCGGAACCGGTTGATCTTCACGCAGGGGTTGCGCAGTCCGGTGAGCCGCACGACGGGGCCTCCGAGGTCGAGGAGGGTGCCCTCCGGCAGCGTCAGCAGGTCGATGCCGGCCGTGAGCACGTTCTCGCCGAGGTCGCCCGGACCGAGGCCGTCGAACCCGGCGGCGGCCGCCTCGTCGAAGAGCTCGGACGCGAGCAGGTGCACCTGGCGCAGGTTGGGCAGCGTCTTGCCGCGGTGCGGCCCGTACCGGTGCCTGACCATCTCGCCCGCGTGCGCGTCGCCCTCGATGCCGTGCCCGGCGACGAGCGTGATCGACGCCACCGGGATCTTGCTGAAACGGTTCTGCTCGTCACGGCTGACGGCCACGACGCGGGGCTGGCGCGGGTTCACCGGTCCAGTGTCCCCGGTACGAGCGCTCAGTGGCCGATCCGTCCGAGATGGGTGTCCTTGAAGTCCGTCTCGTACTTGAGTCCGTAGCCGAGCGCCCGGTCCATGCCGATGTGCGCGAACCACACCAGCGCCACGCCCTGGGCCAGCGGCTGGTCGGCCCAGAGCGCCCACGCGCCGAGCAGCGCCGGCAGCGGGTAGGCATGACCGAGGTTGTAGACGATCGCGCCGACGCGCGACGACGACGCGTAGCCGGCCATGAACACGTCGGGCACGAACAGCAGCAGCGGGACGATCCACCACGGCTCGTCGAGGCCGACGAAGTAGCCCGCGAGGGACGCGGCGAACAGGACGATGCCCTCGGTGCGCAGGATCGCCAGCGGCATCCCCGCCACGGCCGGGGTTCGCTGAGAGGTCATGCGCCGACGGTAGTGGAACGGGCGAGTCTCAGAACCAGGCCTTCGCCAACAGTTCCATCGAGCGGTCACGGACGGCCGGGTCGAAGGCGTAGGTGGCGATGATGAGCTCGTCGACGCCGGTGCGCTCGACGAACCGCTCCAGCTGGGCCTTCGCGGTGTCGGGCGAGCCGACGGCCTTGATCCGCAGCATGGGGTTGCTGCCGCTCCCCGGCAGGGTGGCCGGGTCGACGGGAGGCTGGATCCGACGTCGCTGACCGCTCTGGATGTCGAGGAACATCTGCTCGATCACGGTGAACTCGCGCGCGGCCTCCTCATCGGTGTCGGCCACCATCACGTTGACCCCCGCCATCACGTAGGGCTCCTCGATGCGCGCGGTGGGCGAATCGACCGTGAAGGTCTCGCGGTAGACCCGGATCGCGTCGTCGATCTGGTCGGGGGCGAAGTGCGAGGCGAGCGAGAACGGCAGCCCCAGCTGACCCGCGATGGACGCACCGCTGACCGTCGAGCCGAGCACCCAGATCGGGACGTTCGTCCCCGCCGACGCCGACGACAGGATCGGGCTGCTGTGCGCCGTGCCGGAGTCGCCGAACCAGCCCTGCAGGTCGAAGATGCTGCGGGCGAACGCCTGCGGCTCGGCCGAGGTCCGGCTCAGCGCCTGGGCGGTCATCATGTCCGTGCCCGGCGCTCGCCCGAGTCCGAGATCGATGCGGTCGCCGTGGAGGTTGGCCAGGGTGCCGTACTGCTCGGCGACCATGAGCGGCGCGTGGTTGGGCAGCATCACGCCGCCGGCGCCGACGCGGATCCGCTCGGTGACGGAGGCGGCCTGCGAGATCAGCAGCGCGGTGGCGCTCGACGCGAGGTTCGGGGTGTTGTGGTGCTCGGCGAACCAGAGCCGGTGGAAGCCGAGCCGGTCGGCGAGACGGGCGGACTCCATCGAGGCGGCGATGCCGTCGCGGGCCGTCGCTCCCTCGGGGATGGAGACGAGGTCGAGGATGCTCAGAGGTACCGACACGTTGATTGCAACGGCCGCGTGCTGCGTTCCATTCCTGGCGTCCAGCCGATCCCGGCGGGACGGCGTAGCGTGGCGCACGTGCAAGGTTCTCGGGCTGCGAAGAGCATCGCCATCCAGGTCGCGGGCTGGGTCCTCGTGGTCGCCGGCATTGCCGCCCTCGTCCTGCCCGGTCCGGGGCTGCTGGCCCTCTTCGCCGGCATGGCGCTGCTGGCGACGCAGTACGACTGGGCCGAGCGCCGGCTCGAGCCGGTCAAGAAGGCCGCACTCCGCACGGCGGCCGAGAGCGTCCAGTCGACGCCGCGGATCGTGCTCTCGGTCCTGCTGGCCTTCGCTCTCGTGGCGGCAGGGGTCGTCTGGGGCCTGCATCCGGCCTCGCCCGGCTGGTGGCCGCTCGCCGACCGGTGGTGGCTGCCCGGCGGTTGGGGCACCGGAGTCACGCTGATCGGGTCGGGCCTGGCCGCCGGGGCGATGATCGTCTACTCGTGGATCAACTACCGCGACGCGACGGACTGACCCGCCGAGCGCCGTCCGTGGTGAGGCCGAGCGACGGGTGGAAGGCGGCCGCGAGCGCCTCGACGCCGTCCACGACGCGAGGCCCGGGCCGGGCGAACATCGCGTCGGCGTCCACCGCCCAGACCGGCAGGCCGGGGAACCGGTCGGCGATGAGCTCGGCCTGCGACGCGGCTCCGTCGAGGTCGAAGCCGCAGGGCGCGACGACCACGACGTCGGGGGCGGCCTCGTCGACCTGCTCCCACGTGACGCGCACGGAGTCCTGGCCGGCGCGCCCCAGGACCGGGATCCCACCTGCGCGCTCGACCATCTCGGGGATCCAGTGCCCCGGCGCGAAGGGCGGGTCGGTCCACTCCAGGAGCAGGACGCGGGGCGCGGGCAGTCCGCCGACCAGTTCCGCCACGACGTCCAGACGCTGCGTCAGGGACGCGACCCAGGCCGTGGCCTCCGGGGCGCGCCCGACCCGCTCCCCCAGCGCGACGATCCCGTCGAAGATCTCGCCGATCGAGTACGGGTCGTAGGAGTGCACCTCGGCGGCGCAGCCGAGGTGGCTGAGGGCCGCGTCGACGGTGCCGACATCGATCGCGCAGACCGCGCACAGGTCCTGGGTGACGACGAGCTCGGCGTCGAGACCGACGAGCGCGTCACCCTCGAGGCGGTACAGGTCCTCGCCCCGAGCGGCCGCGGCCGCGACGAAGTCGTCGATCTCACGCGGGCTGAGACCCTCCGGCATCGCGGAGGACGACACGATCGTGCGCGAGCGCGCCTCGTCGGGGAAGTCGCACTCGAAGGTGACGCCGACGACCTCCTCGCCGGCGCCGAGGCCGAAGAGGATCTCGGTGGTGGACGGGAGCAGGGAGACGATGCGCACGCGACGACCCTACGTTCCGACGGTGTCCTGCAGCGCGGGACGCAGGTCGGGCCAGCGGAACTCGTAGCCGGCCGTCTCCAGCCGCTCGGGCAGCACCCAGCGGCTCTTGAGCAGCAGCTCGGACTCGTTGCGCATCACCCACATCGCCGGCTCGAGCATCCACCGCGTTGCCGGGAGCCCGATCGGCATCCCGACGACGTGGCGCAGGTCGGCCATCAGCGTGCGGTTGTCGCTCGGGTTCGGCGCGGACAGGTTGACCGGCCCCTCGATCTCGTCGTGCTCCTCGATGAAGCGCAGGGAGGCCAGCACGTCGTCGATGTGGATCCACGAGAACTTCTGCCGCCCGCGCGATCGGTGCATCGGGACGGGTCCCCCGGTCGGGTCATCACCGATCCCGCGGTAGCGCCGGTGCTGGAACCAGTGTCCGTCGTACTGCGCGCCGCCGAGGCCGAGCCTCGCCACCCGGGCGAGCAGGTCCGAGGCCGGCCCCCCGAGCACGATGGCCATCCGCAGCGCCACCCGTCGCGTCCCGGGCAGGTCGCCGGCGAAGAGCTCCCGCTCCCAGCTGCGTGCCACGTCGACCGAGAACCCGCTGCCGATCTCGCCGTCGGACTCGGTCTGCGGACGGTCCATCGCGTAGCGGTAGATCGTGGCGGTGCTGGCGTTGAGCCACAGCCGCGGGGGTTGCTGCGCGGCCGCGACGGCCTCACGCAGCTGGCGCGTGGTCTCGACGCGGGAGCGCAGGATCTCGTCGCGGTTCCGGTCGGTGTACCGGCAGCCGACGCTCTTGCCCGCGAGGTTGACGAGCAGATCGGCGCCATCGACGACGCGCGCGAGCGACGAGGGGTCGGACCAGCTCGCGTCCGGCCCGGTGCGACCGACGCGCGCGACCTCGTACCCGCGAGCGGTGAGGTCCTCCACCAGCCGGTGCCCGATGAACCCGTTCCAGCCGGCGACGACAGCGCGCACTCGTTCGGTCATGCCCGCACGCTAGCGGCAGATCGGCCCGGCTGCCCTGAGGATCCCGGGACTCGCACCCTGAGCCGATTCAGGGTGGCGTCAGGGCGACGTTCGGGGTCGCGCCCGATGTGCTCGGCGGGGCGTTCCCGCGACGCTACGGAGCATGATCACCGTCGAATCCCTGTCCAAGTCCTATGGCGGACAAGCCGCCGTGGACGACGTCTCCTTCAGCGCGGCCCCCGGCCGCGTCACCGGCTTTCTCGGGCCGAACGGTGCCGGCAAGTCCACCACCATGCGTGTCATGGTCGGACTCACTCCTCCCACCCGCGGCGACGTCCACGTGCTCGGACGCCGCTTCCAGGACCTGCCCGACCCCGGGCGTGAGGTCGGTGTCCTGCTCGATGCCTCGGCGCAGCACGCCGGACGCACCGGGCGCGAGATCCTGACCATTGCGGCCCTCACGATGGGCCTGCCCCGCTCGCGCGTCGACGAGATGCTCCAGCGCGTCAGCCTCACGCCGGCCGAGGCAGGCCGCCGGGTCCGCAACTACTCGCTGGGCATGCGCCAGCGCCTCGGCATCGCCACCGCGCTGCTGGGCGACCCCCAGGTGCTGATCCTGGACGAGCCCGCGAACGGGCTCGACCCGGCCGGCATCCGCTGGATGCGCGACCTGCTGCGGGGCTTCGCGGACGATGGCGGCACGGTGCTGCTGTCGTCGCACCTGCTCCACGAGATCGAGGTCATCGCCGACGACCTCGTGGTCATCGGCAACGGCCGGATCGTCGCCCAGGGGACGAAGCAGGAGCTGCTGGCCAGCGCCGGCACCCTCGTCCGCGCCGCGGACGGGGCCGCCCTCGCGGTGGCGCTGCAGGCCGCCGGCCTCATCGCCCGTCCCACCGCCGACGGCGCCGTGCTCGCCGACGCCGACCTGACCAGCGTCGGAACCGCCGCGTTCGCGGCCGGGATCCCGCTGCTGGAGCTGCGTGCGGCGGACGGCGCGCGCCTGGAGGAGATGTTCCTGTCCCTCACCGCCGACACCCAGCGCGAGAGCGTCCAGCACGTCACTGAAGGAGCAGCAGCATGAGCACCACCATCGTCCCCGGCACCAGCGGGACCGTCCCGCGGGAGTCCCGTCCCGTGCCCGACCCGATCCCGTTCACGCGGATCCTGCGGGTCGAGCTGCGCAAGATGTTCGACACCCGCTCGGGCTTCTGGCTGATGGCCAGCGTGGTCCTGCTGTCGGTCATCGCCTCCGTGGCGACGGTGATCTTCGTCGACGCCGACGACCTCACCTACGAGCACTTCGCGAGTGCGGTCGGCGCCCCGATGTCGGTCATCCTGCCGATGATCGCCATCCTCGCCGTCTCCAGCGAGTGGAGCCAGCGCACGGCGCTGACCACCTTCACGCTGGTGCCCCACCGTGGCCGAGTGCTGGCCGCGAAGGCCGTGATCACGGTCCTCATCGGCGCCGTCTCGATGCTGGTCGCCGGGGCCGTCGGGGTCGTGGGCAACCTCGTCGGCACCTCGATCGCCGGCGTCGACCCCTCGTGGGACATCGGCGTCCGTGAGTTCGCCCAGATCATCCTGGCCAACGAGATCGGGATGCTGATGGGCCTCATGCTCGGCATCGCCCTGCGCAGCTCACCCGGCGCGATCGTCGCGTACTTCGTCTACGCGCTCGTCCTGCCGGGAGCCTCCAGTGCGTTGGCGGGCACGCAGGACTGGTGGGCGGAGAACGGCCCGTGGTTCGACCTCAACTGGGCCACGATGCGGCTCTTCGACGAGAACCTGACCGGCGAGATGTGGGCCCAGCTCGGCGTCGCGGCGGTGTTCTGGCTGGCCGTGCCGCTGCTGATCGGGACGCGGGCGCTGCTGCGCTCCGAGGTCAAGTGACCCTGCTCCTCGCTCAGTCGTCGGGGTGACCCCGGGTCGGCGCGCGACGGGAGGTCTTCGCCAGCAGTGCGGAGACCTCCTCGTCGCTGACCGGGGTGAAGTCGCGGTACCAGCGACCGACGGCCACGAACGGCTCCGGACTCTCGAGCACGGCGACCTCGTCGGCGGCGTCGAGCGCGTCGGCGGCTGACGACGGCGCGACCGGAGTGGCCACGACGACGCGGGCTGCGCCCTGCAGACGCGCCACCTGGCACGCGACCCGGGCGGTCGCCCCGGTGGCGATCCCGTCGTCGACGATCACCGCGGTCAGCCCGGTGAGGTCGAGTCGCTCGCGTGCGCCCCGAAGCCTCCGGACGCGCGCCTCCAGCTCGCCCCGCTCCCGTCGCTCGACGGCCCGGACCTCGTCGGCGGACACCCCCTCTCGGGCGATCGAGTCGAGGTCGAGCACCTCGCAGCCGGCCTCGCCGATCGCCCCCATGGCCAGCTCCGGCTGGAACGGGAAGCCCAGCTTGCGCACGACGATGACGTCCAGGGGCGCGCCGAGTGCTCCGGCCACCTCGAACGCGACGGGCACTCCCCCGCGCGGCAGGCCCAGGACGACGACGTCCGTGCCGCCGAGATGCCGCAGGAGTCGCCCCAGCCGGCGGCCGGCGTCGACCCGGTCGGCGAAGGGAAGGTCGGGACGACGCCTCATGGCAGCTCAGCGTCGCGGTCCGACGGAGGGCAGGAATCTGGTCACCCAGTCGAGGCTGTCGTCGAGCCAGCCGAGCAGGCCGAGGGAGCTCGTGATCGACGCAGGCGGGTCCGAGACCAGGGTGTCGGCGCGCAGGAGGCGCTCGAAGTCGACCTCGACCGGGTCGGCCCGCGGGTCGCCGTGGCGGTCGGCGAACGCCACGCCGGCCAGGCGCAGCACCCGGATGACCTCCTGGGCCAGGATCCCGTAGCCGATCGTCGTCGGGTGGACGCCGTCCAGCGAGAACAGCCCGCCCTCGGTGCGCCCGTCGGGTCCCGCCCGGAAGAACCGCGTGGTCGGCACGGGGTCCAGCCGCCGCAGCGCGGCCGGCAGCTCGTACTGGTCCCACCACGCCGGTCGCGCCCACGGGCTGTCGACGTACCGGCGCTCGGCGAGCCGGTCGAGCAGCCCACCGAGGTCGAACAGGAGCCAGTCCAGTCCGGCCTCACGGGCCGCGCGCACCGAGTCGATGATCGTCTCGTTGTAGGAGTCGATCGCCGAGTCGATGGCGCGGACGTCGTCCTCGCGCAGGTGCGGGTCGTACCGAGGGTCGAAGTCCTCGTCGGTGATCCAGGGGCGCGTGTAGAACGGGAAGTAGCGCGAGTCGGGACGCACCTTCTCGTGCGTCCCCCGCGCGATCGGCGCGATCGTGACCGACGGGACCGTGGCGACGACGACGTGCTGCGCCGGGATCGTCCGCAGCCTCGCGACCAGGTCGGCCCAGTCCGCCCGGAAGGCACTCGGTCGCCACAGGCTGCTGCCGCCGCGGGCATCACGTCGCTGCGCGAGCGTCATCGTCGCGTAGGAGGCCGGTGTCCACGCGATCTCGAGCGAGATCACCGACCCGAGGGCGTTGTTGGACCCCAGGACCACCACGAGCGTCTCGATCCCCCCGTCGGCGGCCAGCTCCGCGACGGAGTCGAGCACGGTGCGGTCCGAGTCCCCTCCGGCGGCGCGGTGCAGGACCGGCCGGGCGGCGCGCGCGGGATGGTGCTCGACGAGCTGGTCGAGGAAGTCGTCGCCGGGCCTGGTCGCGAGCCGCTCCTCCACCCGGGCCTGCGTCGTCACGAGCGGGTCCAGGACGTCCCAGCCGTAGACCGCGGTGTTGTGGAACGGCCGACCGTCCTCGGGCCTCCTCGAACCGTGTCCGCGCTCCCAGTAGTCCTCGATGGCGTCCATGTGACTGCGCAGCCACGGAGCCGCCCGGACGGTCTCGAGGAGGTCGATCCTGCTGCCGAACCGTCGCTCGACCTCGCGCGCCAGGCGCTCGAGGTCGACCGGCAGGCCGCCCGGACCCGTCGGCCACTCGTACATCGGATAGGTGAAGTCCCGGGCGCTCAGCCCGAGCTCGAACGCCACGATCGCCGGCCAGCTCAGATCGGTGCGGTGGATCGCGCCGCTCATGAACCCCTGGGTGAGGGAGTCCCCGACCGTGACCAGCCGGTGTCGCGCCGGCCCGGAGGCAGCGGCCGTGGGCACGGAGATCCCCAGCGTCGGATCGGGCTCGGGCCGACGAGGTGCGTCGCGGATCTGCAACTCGCGCGGGAGCGGCTGCCGTGCCGGCATGACCCTCACCTCCCTCGCGAACCCGTCCGTCCCGCGTCACGCCCCGCTGCGAGCCCGCCGTCCCCCGACCGGACGCCGCGCCGGCTGCAACCACAGGACACCGCCGGGCGGCAGCTGGAGCACGGCCGACGCCGGCAGGCCGTGCCACGCCTCGTCGAGGGCCTCCACCGATCCGAGGTTCCCGACTCCGGAGCCCCCATAGATCTCGGCGTCGGTGTTGAGCACCTCGTTCCAGGTGCCTGCCTCCGGCAGTCCGACCCGGTAGTCGTGGTGCGGCTCGCCCGAGAAGTTGGCGACGCACGCCAGCTGCGATCCGTCCGCACCGAGGCGCAGGAAGCAGACGACGTTCCCGCTCGTGTCGCTGGCATCGATCCAACGGAACCCCTCGGGACGGCTGTCCGCCGACCAGAGCGCGGGATCCGCCCGGTAGTGCCGGTTGAGGTCGCCCACGAGGCGCAGGATGCCCGCGTGCAGCCGCTCGTCGAGCGCAGCCCAGTCGAGCGAGCCCGACTCCGCCCACTCGCTCGCCTGGCCGAACTCGCCGCCCATGAAGAGCATCTGCTTGCCCGGGTGCGCCCACATGAACGCCAGCAGTCCGCGGACACCGGCGGCCTTGTTCCAGTCGTCGCCCGGCATCCGCCCCCACAGCGATCCCTTGCCGTGCACGACCTCGTCGTGCGACAGCGGCAGGATGAAGTGCTCGCTCCAGGCGTAGTCGATCGAGAACGTCAGCTCGCCGTGGTGGTACGAGCGGTGGATCGGCTCGTGGCCGAGGTAGGACAGGGTGTCGTGCATCCAGCCCATGTTCCACTTGAAGCCGAAGCCCAAGCCGCCGCTGCTGGTCGGGCTGCTGACGCCGGGCCACGCCGTCGACTCCTCGGCCACCATGACGACGCCGGGGTGGTGCTTGTAGACGGTGGCGTTGAGCTCCTGCAGGAGCTGCACCGCCTCGAGGTTCTCGCGGCCGCCGTGCTGGTTGGGGACCCACTCCCCCTCGTTGCGCGAGTAGTCGAGGTAGAGCATCGACGCCACCGCGTCCACGCGGAGCCCGTCGAGGTGGAACTCCTCCAGCCAGAAGAGCGCGTTGGCGACCAGGAAGTTCCGCACCTCGGGTCGGCCGAAGTCGAAGACGTAGGTGCCCCAGTCGGGCTGCTCGCCGCGGTGGGGGTCCGGGTGCTCGTAGAGGGGGGTGCCGTCGAAGCGGGCCAGCGCCCACTCGTCGCGCGGGAAGTGCGCCGGCACCCAGTCGACGATCACGCCGAAGCCCCGCTGGTGCAGCCGGTCGACGAACCACCGGAAGTCGTCCGGGGACCCGAAGCGCGAGGTGGGCGCGTAGTACGACGTGACCTGGTAGCCCCACGATCCGCCGAACGGGTGCTCGGCGACGGGCATCAGCTCGACGTGCGTGAATCCGGTCTCGTCCAGGTAGTCCGCCAGCGCTTCGGCCAGCTCGCGATAGTCGAGCCCGGGGCGCCACGAGCCCAGGTGCACCTCGTAGATGCTCATCGGCGCATCGAGCCACACGGTCTCGTCGCGCCGGCTGACCCAGGCGTCGTCCGCCCAGGCGTGCCCCGGCTCGACGACCACCGAGGCGGTGGCCGGCGGGACCTCGGTGCCGAACGCCAGCGGGTCGGCCTTCTCGTGCCAGTGCCCGCCCCGGTCCTGGATCCGGAACTTGTAGCGGGTGCCCGCACCGACGTCCGGGACGAAGAGGTCCCACACGCCGGGTGCTCCGAGCGATCGCATCGCATGGTCGCCGCCACCCCAGCCGTTGAAGTCGCCCACGACCTGCACCGTACGGGCGTGGGGCGCCCAGACCGCGAAGGTCGTGCCCGCGACCGGGCCGTCCGGACCCTCGACCGTGCGCACGTGCGCGCCGAGCACCTCCCACAGCCGCTCGTGCCGGCCCTCGCCGATCAGGTGCAGGTCCAGCTCGCCCACGGACGGCGGCCAGGGATAGGTGTCACTCACGCGGTCACTCACCTTCGCTCAGGATCCGTTCGATCGATGCCATCGGCACGGTCAGCCAGTCGGGACGGTTGGCGTGCTCGTAGGCGACCTCGTAGACCGCCTTGTCGAGCTCGAGGGCACGGAGCAGCGCGGCGTCGTCCCGCGGGTCCTGGCCGGCGACCTTGCCGTACCCGTCACAGAACGCCGCCCGGTTCCGCCGGGCCCAGCTCATCGCCCTCGCGGTCGTCTCCGGGTCGTCGGGCTGGCCGACGAGCAGCTGCTGCGCGGCGTAGTCGAACGAGCGCAGCATGCTGGCGACGTCGCGCAGCGGAGAGGCCAGCGCCGCGCGCTCGGCGACGCTCGCCGCCGGCTCACCCTCGAAGTCCAGCAACAGCCAGCCGTTGACGGTGCGCAGGACCTGACCGAGGTGGAGGTCGCCGTGGACGGACTGCGTCGAGACCGGAACCGCGACGTCGGCGACCCGCTCGAGCACCGGACGCACGGCATCGGCGTGCCGCGCGAGCGCCGGCACCTGCGCGGACACGCGCTCGAGCCGAGCGAGCATGGAGTCCACCGCTCGCCGCACGTCGTCGGCGCCGGCCTGCTCGGTACCCAGGGCACGCGCCAGGTCGGCGTGCACCGTGGCGACCGCCTTGCCCAGTCGATAGGCCTCGCCGGCGAAGTCGCCGCCGAGCTCCTCGGGCGGGAGTCCGGCCGTGTCCGCCATGAAGTCGCGCACGCTGGTCGTCGCCATGACCCAGCCGTCCGCCGCGTCCGGCAGGAAGCGCTGCAGCATGCCGATGGTGACGTCCTCGCCGTCGACCTCGGCGCTGATCGATCCCAGCGGCTCCGCGATCTGCTGCGAGCCGAGCTCGTGGAGGGCGCGATGGAGGACCAGGTCCTTGTTGACGCCGGAACCGAGCTTGCGGAACAGCTTGAGGATGTGGTGGTGACCGTAGACCAACGACGTGTTGCTCTGCTCGGACGTGATGGGGTGCCCGCGCAGGCCGGTCGTCAGGTCGGCGCCGGGCTCGTGCTCGAAGGTCATCGAGCCGATACGCTTGCCCTCGGCGATGAAGTCCAGCAGGCAGGCGGTGAGGTCGGCATCGCCGCTGGCCTCGTAGCAGGTCCGTCCGTCCTCGAGCCCGATGGACGCGGCCGCGGCCACGTCCGGCAGCTGGGACTGCCGGCTGCCGATCAGGAGCTGGTAGAGCTCACGACGGTCGCCCTGCTCGACCCGGACGACCAGGTGCAGCAGCAGCGGGTCGCCGTCGAGCAGCGTGGTCCACGACACCGCGCTGACCGAGTCGATCTCGCGGTCCTTGCCGCCGAACCACCGCTGCGACGGCAGCCACTGCGGCAGGGCGGCCGCCACCTGGGCCGCCAGCTCGTCGTGGGGGATGCCCGACGGCTCGATGTGCTCGCTCATACCTGGCTCCTCCGCTCACCCTCGTCGCCGGTCTCGACCAACTGGAACCAGTAGAACCCGTGGCCGGGAAGTGTCAACAGGTACGGCAGCTCGCCGATCCTGGGGAATCGCACGCTCCCGGTCAGCTCGACCGGTGTGCAGCCGAGGTGCTCGGACAGGTCGAGCTCGACCGGCTGCGGGAACCGCGACAGGTTGTTGACGCACAGGACGACGTCCTTCAGGCCGTCCGGTCGCTCCCACACGCGCTGGTAGGCCAGCACGCTGGGGTTGGAGCCACCCAGGTCGACGAAGTCGCCCTCGGCGAAGGCGAGGTGCTGCTTGCGCACGGCGATCATCTGCCGCGTCCAGTTGAGCAGCGACGCGGCGTTGCCCTGTTGCGCCTCGACGTTGATCGCCTCGTAGCCGTAGGTCGGGTCCATGATCGGCGGGAGGTAGACGCGGCCCGGGTCGGACCGGGAGAACCCCGCGTTGCGGTCGGGCGACCACTGCATCGGTGTCCGCACCGCGTCACGGTCGCCGAGCCAGATGTTGTCGCCCATGCCGATCTCGTCGCCGTAGTAGAGCACCGGGGAGCCGGGCAGGCTCAGCAGCAGCGCCGTGAACAGCTCCAGCTGGTTGCGATCGTTGTCGAGCAGCGGCGCCAGCCGACGCCGGATGCCGATGTTGGCCTTCATCCGCGGATCGGTGGCGTACTCGCGGTACATGTAGTCGCGCTCGTCGTCGGTGACCATCTCGAGGGTCAGCTCGTCGTGGTTGCGCAGGAAGATGCCCCACTGCGCACCGCTGGGGATCTCGGGCGTCTGCGCCAGGATCTCCGAGATCGGGAACCGCGACTCCCGCCGCACGGCCATGAAGATCCGCGGCATCAGCGGGAAGTGGAACGCCATGTGGCACTCGTCGCCGCCGACCTCGGGATCACCGAAGTACTCCACGACGTCCGCGGGCCACTGATTGGCCTCGGCCAGCAGGATCCGACCCGGGTACTCCTCGTCGACCGCCGCGCGGACCCGGCGGAGGTACTCGTGCGTCCGCGGGAGGTTCTCGCAGTTGGTGCCCTCCTCCTCGAACAGGTACGGCACGGCGTCGAGTCGGAACCCGTCGATGCCGAGGTCGAGCCAGAAGCGCAGGACGTCCAGCATCGCCTCCTGGACCTCTTCGTTCTCGAAGTTCAGGTCCGGCTGGTGGCTGAAGAACCGGTGCCAGAAGAACTGCCCGCGCACCGGGTCGTAGGTCCAGTTGGACGCCTCGGTGTCGACGAAGATCACCCGGGCGTCGCTGTACTCCGAGTCGTCGTCCCGCCAGACGTAGTAGTCGCCGTAGGGACCGTCGGGATCGTTGCGCGACTGCTGGAACCACGGGTGCGCATCGGACGTGTGGTTGAGCACCAGGTCGGTGATGACCCGGATGTCGCGTTTGTGCGCCTCCTCCAGCAGGTACACGAAGTCGTCGACGGTGCCGAACTCGGGCAGCACGGCACGGAAGTCGCTGATGTCGTACCCGCCGTCGCGCAGCGGCGAGGCGTAGAACGGCGGGAGCCAGAGGCAGTCGACGCCGAGCCACTGGAGGTAGTCCAGACGGCCGGCCAGTCCTCGTAGGTCACCGGTCCCGTCCCCGTTGGAGTCGGCGAACGCCCGCACCAGGACCTCGTAGAACACGGCTCGCTTGAACCACTCGGGGTTGCTGGGCGCCTGCTCGGCGTGCCCGAAGTCGTCGGCCTGCGGCTCCGTCAGGGTGCCGTCGTCGGCGATCGACTCGCCGGTGTGGGGAATGTCGTCCAGTCCGGTCAGGGCCGCGTCAGGGACTGTCGTCGTGCGGGTGGTCTCGTCCGTCATGTCATCCTTCCGAGCGGTGCAGGCTGATGATGTGCGCGCACGCCCGGGCAGGGTCGAGGCGAACGTAGTTGGAGTCGGTCCAGTCGTAGGACTCGCCGGTGACCGCGTCGTGCGCGACCAGATGATCGCCGGCCGCGAAGCCCAGGCTCGGCAGGTCGAGCCACAGCGTGCCCTCGCGCGCCTCGTGCGGGTCGAGGGAGACCACGACGACGACCGTGTCGCCGGACGCCGGGTCCTGCTTGGAGTAGGCGATCAGTGCCTCGTGGTCGACCTCGTGGAAGCGCAGCGTGCGCATCTGCTGCAGCGCCGGATGGGCGCGACGGATCTCGTTGAGCCGGGTGAGCCACGGCTCCAGGGAGCGGCCCTCCGCGAGGGCGCCCGCGTAGTCGCGGGGGCGCAGCTGGAACTTCTCCGAGTCCAGGTACTCCTCCTTGCCGGGCCCGAGCGGCTCGTGCTCGAAGAGCTCGTAGCCGGAGTAGACACCCCACGTCGGGGCCAGCGTCGCGGCCAGCGCCGCCCTCAGGGCGAACATGCCCGGGCCGCCGACCTGCAGGTGCGCGGGAAGGATGTCCGGAGTGTTGACGAACAGGTTCGGGCGGCCCTCGTCCCACCGGTCGCGGTGGTCCTCGCCGAACTCGATGAGCTCCTGCTTCGTCGTGCGCCAGGTGAAGTAGGTGTAGCTCTGGGTGAAGCCGAGCCGCGCGAGTCCCCAGAGGCGCGCCGGACGCGTGAAGGCCTCGGACAGGAACAGCACGTCGGGATGCTCGCTCTTGACCGCGTCGATGAGCCAGGCCCAGAAGTTCGGCGGCTTCGTGTGCGGGTTGTCCACCCGGAAGATCCGCACCCCGCGCTCGACCCAGTGCAGCGTCACGCGCAGCATCTCGGCGTAGATCGTCTCGGGGTCGTTGTCGAAGTTGAGCGGGTAGATGTCCTGGTACTTCTTGGGCGGGTTCTCGGCGTAGGCGATCGTGCCGTCGGGCAGCGTCGTGAAGAACTCCGGATGGGCCTCGACCCACGGGTGGTCGGGTGCGACCTGCAGCGCCAGGTCCAGGGCGATCTCCAGGCCCAGCGCCTGCGCCCTCGCCACGAGGGCGGCGAAGTCCGCCTCGCCACCGAGCTCGGGGTGGAACGCGTCGTGTCCGCCCTCGCGCGCACCGATCGCCCACGGCGAGCCGGGGTCGTGCTCGCCCGGCGTCAGCGTGTTGTTGGGTCCCTTGCGGTTGACCCGGCCGATCGGATGGATCGGCGGGAGGTAGACCACGTCGAAGCCCATCGCGGCGACCCGGTCGAGCTCGGCGGTCGCCGTGGCGAACGTGCCGTGGACGGGCGCGCCCTTCTCGTCGACGCCTCCGGTCGAGCGGGGGAAGAACTCGTACCAGGACCCGAACGCCGCACGGGTCCGATCGACCCAGATCGTGCGCGTCGGACCGGTGGTGAGCGCCTCGCGGACCGGGAAGTCATGCATGAGCTGCCGGATCTCGGGGGCCAGGGCCGGCCCGGTGCGGGCGCCGAGCGGGAGGTCCGCGGCACGCAGCGCGGTGGCGGCTCCGGCCAGCGCCGGCTGGTCCGTCCTGAGCTCCTTGCGGGCGGCCACCTCGTCCAGCAGGCGGGCTGCGAGCTCGAGGTCGTTGGCGAGCTCGTCGGCCGTCTGGCCGGCGGCGAGCTTCACCTCGATCGCGTGGAGGACCGTCGCCCACGGATCGCCCCACGCGTCGACGCGGAACGTCCAGCGCCCGACGGCGTCCGGGACGATCACCGCGCCGAAGCTGTCGAGTCCCTCGCCCTGCTCAGCCATCCGGACCCGGCGGTCGCGCCGCTCCCCCGGCCCGCGCCAGACCACGTCGCACCCGACGGCGTCGTGGCCCTCACGCCACACGGTCGCGGTGACCGGCACGTGCTCGCCCACGACCGCCTTCGACGGGTAGGTGCCGTCGCCGGAGACGGGTCGGACGTCGTCGATGCCCATTCGGCCTGTCATGCAGTGGACTCCCGTCGGTCGATCGTGTCGGTGCTCCCTACCCACCGTGGTGCACCCCTTGCCCACCCGCAACATGCAGGCTCGGCAGGGGCCGTGCCGTCACCGGACGGCGGACGGCTCGGTCGTGCTGACGGCCACTCGTTCGAGGGCGAAGAGCACCTCGCCGTGGACCGGGGGCGCCTCGTCGCCGAATCGGCAGGCCACGCGGAAGCGGCCTCGGTGCATCACCAGCCAGGAGCCGTCGGCGGCCGACTCGACCTCCAGGTCGCTCAAGGAAGGGTCGGAGAGCTCCGGATGCCGCCGTCGCAAGGCGATGAGCGCGCGGTAGACGTCGAGCATCTCGCGGTGCGCGGCCTCGGCGAGCTCGCTCCAGTCGAGCGTCGAGCGCTCGACCGTGGCCGGGTCCATCGGGTCGGGCACCTCGGACTCTCCCCAGCCGTGCCGGCCGAACTCGCGGCGTCGCCCCGTGCGGACCGCCTCGGCCAGCTCGGGATCGGGGAACGACGCGAAGAACTGCCACGGGGTCGACGCCGCCCATTCCTCGCCCATGAAGACCATCGGCGTGTAGGGGCCGAGCAGCACGATCGCGGCGGCGCAGGCCTGCAGCGCCGGAGGGACGGAGGCCGAGATGCGGTCGCCCGTGGCGCGGTTCCCGATCTGGTCGTGGTTCTGGAGGTAGGCCAGGAACGCCGTGCCGGGAAGCTCCTCGACGTCGACCGGCCTGCCGTGCGTCCGTCCGCGGAACGACGACCAGGTCCCGTCGTGGAAGAACGCCCCGCGCAAGGTCTTGGCCAACGCGTCCGGCGCGGCGAAGTCGGCGTAGTACCCGTGGGTCTCGCCGGTCAGCCGGACGTGGAGTGCGTGGTGCAGGTCGTCGGACCACTGGGCGTCCATGCCCAGGCCGTGACTCGCGCGCGGGCGCACGGTCCGGGGGTCGTTGAGGTCCGACTCCGCGATGAGCGTGAGCGGCCGACCCAGGGCGTCCGCCGTCCGCTCGGTCTCGGCGGACAGCTCCTCGAGGAGCGGCAGTGCTCGCGTGTCGGCCAAGGCGTGGACGGCGTCGAGCCGCAGCGCGTCGACGTGGAAGTGCTCGAACCACGCCATCGCGTTGTCGAGCACGTAGCGGCGCACCTCGTCGGACTGCGGCCCGTCGAGGTTGAGTCCCGGCCCCCAGTCGTTCTCGCCGGCGAAGTAGGGACCGAACCGGTCGAGGTAGGCGCCCGACGGCCCGAGGTGGTTGTAGACGACGTCGAGCACGACCCCGAGGCCCCGCGCGTGACATGCGTCGACGAATCGCTTGAAGCCGTCCGGTCCGCCGTAGGGCTCGTGCACCGCGCCCCACAGCACGCCGTCGTACCCCCAGCCGGCGGTGCCGTCGAACGAGTTCACCGGCATCACCTCGACGAGGTCGATGCCCAGGTCGACGAGGTGATCGAGCCGCTCGATCGCCGCGTCGAACGTCCGGCCCGCGGTGAAGGTGCCGATGTGCAGCTCGTAGACCACCGAGCCCGCGAGTGAGCGGCCCGGCCAGTCCTGGTCGGTCCATGTGAAGGCAGCGTGGTCGTAGACGCGGGAGGCGCCGTGCACGCCGTGCGGCTGCCAGGTCGAACGGGGGTCGGGCAACGACGTGTCGTCGTCCCCGAGCAGGAACGCGTAGTCGGTTCCGGCAGGCGCCTCGACGTCGGCGTGCCACCAGCCGGACGCGTCGCGACGCATCTCGTGGACGTCGCCGTCGACCTGCACCCGGACGCGCTCGAGCTTCGGCGCCCAGACCGCGTACGTCATGCCGGGCGGGTCTCGGGCGACACGGTCTTGGCCGGGTCGGTCTCGGGCAGGTCGCCGAGCACCTCGTCGACCGCCTCGAGCACGCCGGCATCGAGCCGCAGTCCGGCGGCCGCGGCGTTCGCCGTGACCTGCTCCGGACGCGAGGCACCGACGATGGCGCCGGCGACGTTGTCGTTGGCCAGCACCCAGGCGACGGCCAGCTGGGCCAGCTCGACGCCGAGGTCGTCGGCGATCGGCTTCAGCCGCTGCACGGCCTCGAGCACCTCGTCGCGCATGAAGCGCGAGATCATCTGCGCGCCGCCCTTCTCGTCCGTGGCGCGCGAGCCCTCGGGCGGGGCCTGGCCGGGCTGGTACTTGCCGGTGAGGACGCCCTGGGCGATCGGCGACCAGACGATCTGGGAGACGCCGAGCTCGCGGGAGGCCGGCACGACCTCACCCTCGACGACGCGCCACAGTATGGAGTACTGCGGCTGGTTGGAGATGAGCTGGAAGCCGAGGTCCTGGGCGAGCGCGTGACCGGCGCGCAACTGCTCGGCGTCCCACTCGCTGACGCCGATGTAGAGCGCCTTGCCGGCACGGACGACGTCGGCGAACGCCTGCATCGTCTCCTCGAGCGGCGTCTCGTGGTCGTAGCGGTGCGCCTGGTAGAGGTCGACGTAGTCGGTGCCGAGGCGGCGCAGGCTCGCGTCGATGCCCTCGTGGATGTGCTTGCGCGAGAGCCCGACGTCGTTCTTGCCCTTCGGGCCGACCGGCCAGTAGACCTTCGTGAAGATCTCCAGCGACTCGCGGCGCTCGCCCTTCAGCGCTTCGCCGAGCACCGTCTCGGCGGCGCCGTTGGCGTAGACGTCGGCGGTGTCGAAGCTGGTGATGCCTGCGTCGAGGGCGGCCCGCACGCAGGCGAACGCCGCGTCGTTCTCCACCTGCGACCCGTGGGTCAGCCAGTTGCCGTAGATGATCTCGCTGATCTTCAGGCCGCTGCGGCCCAGGTACCGGAACTCCATGCGTCAAGGCTAGGTGCGGGCGGCGACGACGGCGCGGTGACGACGGCGCGGCTGGTGAGGACCCACGCCGGACGGGCCGGATGAGTCACGTGCGAGTCACCAGGGCAACGGGGTACACGGCCGTCAGGTCGTCCAGCGGCACCTGCGGTCCGGAGTGCTCGCGGCCGGTCAGGACGTCGGTCCAGGTACCGGCACCGAGCTCGAGTGCGGCGTCCTGCCAGCCTCCGGACGCGGCCAGCGCGCCACTGCGCACCGTCGCGACGGCGACCAGGTCCGGGTGCCGCAGGAAGGCCAGCGCGTGGCCTGCCGCCGCGCCCGTCGCCGGGACGTGCTCGAAGCCCTCGAACAGGTCCGGCCGGTCGCGGCGCAGGCGCAGGACGCGCGCGGTGAGCAGCAGCTTGGCCGCTCCCTCGTCGTCGATGTCGGGCTGCCAGCCTCCGTCGATGCGCCCGAGGAGGTCGCGCCGGGCGGCATAGCCGACCGGGCGCCTGTTGTCGGGGTCGACGAGCGAGAGGTCCCACAGCTCGGTGCCCTGGTAGACGTCCGGCACCCCCGGCCCGGCCAGCTGCAGCAGCTTCTGGCCGAGCGAGTCCGACCAGCCGAGCGGACGCAGCCGGTCGACGAACCCCTCGACCTCGCTCGACAGCTGCTCGTCCTCGCGGACGCGAGCGGGCCACGCGCGCACCTGCTCCTCGAACGCCTCGTCGGTCTCGGTCCAGGTCGTGCGCACCTTTCCTTCGCGGGCGGCCTTGAGCAGGTAGTCGGCCAGCCTCTCGTCGGACGCCGGCCAGGCCGCGACGAGCGTCTGCCAGGCCAGGGCGTCCAGCGACGGCTCGTCGAGGCCTGCCCGACCGGACCAGTCGACGACGGCGTCGCGCCACGTGTCGCCCAGCTGGGAGAGCGCGTTCATGCGTGCCCGCGTGTCCTCGGACCGCTTGGTGTCGTGCGTCGTCAGCGCCGTCATGGCGGCGGGCTCGTGCTGGGCGCGGCGGGCCGCCGCGTGCTCCCAGCCCTCGCGGTCGTGGGCCCACCAGCCGCCGGTACCGCCGACCTCGTTGGCCGCAGCGAACGTCGTCGCGCGGTAGAACGTCGTGTCCTCGGTGCCCTTCGCGACGACCATGCCGGACGTCTGCTGGACGCGGATGGCGAGCTCGCCGTGCGGGTCGTCGACGACCTGGGCGTCGAGCGAGTCCAGGGCCTCGGCGAGGTCGGGCCGTCGTTCACGGGCCGTGCCGATCGCGGCCGCCCAGTCGTCGGCGCCCTCGGGCAGGTAGGAGCGGTAGACGCGGTGGGCCACGAACGTCTCGGCGACCGCCTGGCGCGCCGCCTCGGGGTCGACCCCCACAACGAGCGCGGCGATGCGTCGCACCTCGGCAACGAGGATCGTGTCGGTGACCATGCGACGCGCGTCCGTCTGCACCGCCTCGAAGTCGGCCGGCACACCGAGCCGCTCCCCCGCCCCGGCGAGGGCGTCGCGCCCGGCCTGGTCGAAGAACGCCCCGGCCACCTCGTTGAGGGCGTCATAGCCGGTGGTGCCGTCGACCGGCCAGGACGCCGGCAGGTGCTCACCGGGGTGAAGGATCTTCTCGACCACGATCCACGCGCCCGGCGCCCGCTCGCGCAGCCGCCGGGCGTACGCCGTCGGGTCGGCCAGGCCGTCGGGGTGGTCGATGCGCAACCCCGTGACCAGGCCCTCCTCGACCCACCGCAGGATCTCGCCGTGGACGGCGTCGAACACGTCCTCGAGCTCGACCCGGACCGCGGCCAGCGAGGTGATGTCGAAGAACCGCCGGTACCCGAGCTCGGTGTTGCCGCGGCGCCAGCCGACCAGCTCGTAGTGCTGGCGGTCGTGGACGTCCTGGGCGCTACCGCCCTCGGTGCCGGGCGCCACCGGGAAGCGGTGGTCGTAGTAGGCCAGCTGCCCGCCCTCGAGCCGCAGCTCGGCCACGTCGGCGTCGTCGCCGAGCACCGGCAGGAGCAGCCGCGGACGCGACCAGTCGACGTCGAAGTAGTGCGCGAACGACGACTCGCGGCCGTACGTCAGGACGTCCCAGAACCACGGGTTCGCGCTGGGCACCTCGACACTCATGTGGTTCGGGACGACGTCCACGACCAGACCCATGCCGCGCTCGCGCGCCGCCTCGCCGAGCCGGCGCAGGGCGTCCGGACCGCCGAGCTCGGCTCGCACCCGCGTCGGGTCGGTGACGTCGTAGCCGTGGGTGGAGCCGGGCGTCGCCTCCATGACCGGCGACAGGTACAGCGCGCCGACGCCGAGGTCGTGCAGGTACGGAACGACCGCCAGGGCATCGTCCAGCGTGAAGCCCGGGTGCAGCTGCAGGCGGTACGTCGAGGACGGAGCGGTCATGGTCAGACTCGCTCCAGCACGACGAGTGAGCGGTCGGGAACCGTGAGGGTCGCACCGGCGCCGAACGTCTCCGCGCCCGGCTGCTCGACGGCACCGGTCGAGCTGTCGACGACGACGCGCCAGTCGCTGCCGTAGTCGTCGCCGGGGAGGATGAAGTCCACCGGCTCGCTGTGGGCGTTGAACGCCAGCAGGAACGAGTTGCCCCTGACGCGCACGCCTCGGGCGTCGCGGTCGGCGATCGCGTTGCCGTTGAGGAACACGGCGATCGACTTGCCCAGGTCGTCGTCCCAGTGCTTCTCCTCCATCTCGTCGCCCGCCGGGGTGAACCAGGCGATGTCCCGCAGGCCGTCGGTCTTGCGGACCGGCTTGCCCTCGAAGAAGCGGCGGCGACGGAACACCGGATGCCGCTTCCGGAACGCCGTCAGGGCGGCGGTGAACTCCAGCAGCGCGCGCTCCTCCGCGCGGGAGTCCCAGTCGACCCAGCTGACCTCGTTGTCCTGGCAGTAGACGTTGTTGTTGCCGTACTGGGACCGGCCGAGCTCGTCGCCGTGGAGGATCATCGGCACGCCCTGGGACAGCAGCAGGGTGGCCATGAGGTTGCGGCGTTGGCGGCGGCGCAGCTCGAGCACCTCGGGATCGTCGGTCGGCCCCTCGACTCCGCAGTTCCACGAGCGGTTGTCGTCCGCGCCGTCGCGGCCGTCCTCGCCGTTCGCGTCGTTGTGCTTGTCGTTGTAGGTCACGAGGTCGTTGAGCGTGAACCCGTCGTGCGCCGTGACGAAGTTGATCGAGGCGTACGGCCGTCGTCCGTTGTCCTGGTAGAGGTCGGACGACCCGGCGATGCGCGAGGCGAACTCGCCCAGCGTCGCGGGCTCTCCACGCCAGAAGTCGCGGACGGTGTCCCGGTAGAGGCCGTTCCACTCCGTCCACAGCGGAGGGAAGTTGCCGACCTGGTACCCGCCGGGACCGACGTCCCACGGCTCGGCGATGAGCTTGACCTGGCTGACGACCGGGTCCTGCTGGACGAGCTCGAAGAAGGTCGCGAGCTTGTCGACGTCGTAGAACTCCCGGGCGAGGGTCGCGGCGAGGTCGAAGCGGAAGCCGTCCACGTGCATCTCGGTCACCCAGTAGCGCAGCGAGTCCATGATGAGCTGCAGCGTGTGCGGGTGACGCACGTTGAGCGAGTTGCCGGTGCCGGTGTAGTCCATGTAGTGCTGCTCGTCGTCCTCGACGAGCCGGTAGTACGCACAGTTGTCGATGCCGCGCATCGACAGCGTCGGCCCGAGGTGGTTGCCCTCCGCCGTGTGGTTGTAGACGACGTCGAGGATGACCTCCATGTCCGCCTGGTGCAACGCACGCACCATGCCCTTGAACTCCTCCACCTGGCGTCCCGGGTGGGCGGCGTACTCCGCGTGCGGGGCGAAGAAGCCGATCGTGTTGTAGCCCCAGTAGTTGGTGAGGCCCTTCTCGGCCAGGTAGTGGTCGGTCAGGAACTGGTGCACGGGCAGCAGCTCGATCGCGGTCACGCCGATCGACTTCAGGTGCTTGACGATGGCCGGGTGGGCGATGCCCGCGTACGTGCCCCGCAGCGCGTCCGGCACCTCGGGATGGGTCATCGTCAGGCCCTTGACGTGGGCCTCGTAGATCACCGACTCGTTGTACGGCGTGCGCGGCCGCCGGTCGTCGCCCCAGTCGAAGTAGGGGTTGATGACCACCGAGTACGGGACGTGACCGGCCGAGTCCTCGTCGTTGACCTCGTCCGGGTTGTCGAGGTCGTACGCGAACAGCGACGGGTCCCAGTCGACCGAGCCGGAGGTCGCCTTGGCGTACGGGTCGATCAGCAGCTTGGCGGGATTGCAGCGGGACCCGTTCTCCGGCTCGTACGGGCCGTGCACGCGGAAGCCGTAGCGCTGGCCGGGAGCGACCCCGAGCAGGAACCCGTGGTGGACGAAGCCGTCGACCTCCTCCAGGCGGACCCGCGTCTCGGTGCCCGCCTCGTCGAACAGGCAGAGCTCCACGAACTCGGCCGCCTCGGAGAAGACGGCGAAGTTGGTGCCGGTCCCGTCGAAGGTGGCGCCGAGCGGATAGGACGATCCGGGCCAGGGTTGCACGAGCTCTCCTTGTGATGAGGGGGTGTCGTTCACGTGGACGGGCGCGAGGCCTGCAAGGGGGTGGTGCAGGCACGTACCCGGTCGTCGGCGAAGAACTGGTCGAGGTCCATCGGCAGACGGATCCTCCAGTTGGGGTACTCGTCGACCGTACCCGGGAGGTTCGGCTGCTGCACCTGGCCGGACGCGTCGGCCGGCGAGCTGAGGACCAGCCGGGACGAGGCGCGGGCGATCACCGCGTGCAGCGCGACGACGAGATCGTCGTCCGGGACTCCTTCGGCCCGCAGCAGGTCGAGCATCGCTTCACGGTCGGACTCGGCCTCGGCGTAGGCCTCCTCGGCCGTCCCGGCGAGCAGGCCGAGATCGGCCTGGATGCGGACGCGCTCGTCCTGCAGCCAGCCGGCGACCGTCGGCAGGTCGTGGGTGCTGATGCTGGCCATCGTCTCGGGCTCCCACTGTTCGGGCGGCACGTGCGGCTGGCCCGGCGCCTCCCAGTCGCGCTCGAACCACAGCACGGCCGAGCTGAGCATCCCGCGCTCGTGCATCGTCTCGGTCACCTCGTCCTCGACGGTGCCGAGATCCTCCCCCACCACCACTGCCCCGGCCCGGTAGGCCTCGAGGGCCAGGATCCCGAGCATGACGTCAGCGTCGTAGTGGACGTAGGTGCCACGGTGTGCCGGCTCGCCCGGCGGGATCCACCACAGGCGCCACAGTCCGGCGATGTGATCGACGCGGATGCCGTCCGCGTGGCGCAGGACGCTGCGGATCACGTCGCGGAAGGGTGCGTAGCCCGACTCGGCGAGCTTGTCCGGCCGCCACGGAGGCAGTCCCCAGTCCTGGCCGAGCGGATTGAACGCGTCGGCGGGACACCCCACGCGGACGTCCGAGGCGAAGGACTCCTGCAGCGCCCAGGCGTCCGCGCCGCCCGGGTGCACGCCGACGGGCAGGTCGTGCACGATGCCGACGGCCATCCCGGCGTCCCGGGCCGCCGACCGGGCCTCGTCGAGCTGCTCCCGGCACAGTCGCTGCAGCCACGCGTGGAAGGCGACGCGATCCGCGAGGGAGCGCTCCGCCTCGGCCACGGCCCCGCCGATCGGGTTCCGCAGCTCCTCCGGCCACTCGCGCCAGTCGGCACCGTGCACCTCCGCGAGGGCGGAGAAGGTGGCGAACATCAGCAGGTCAGGGTCGATGTCGGCCTGGGTGTCGATCCCCGTCGCCCACAACATCTCGCAGGCGGCCAGCTTGGCGGCCCAGACCTCGTCGTAGTCGATCAGCCCGGTGTCGTGGTCGGGCGCCAGCGCCAGCACCGCCGCCCGAGTCTCGTCGTCGGCCGCCCGGAACGCCGCCGTCTCGGAGACCCGGAGGTAGAGCGGGTTGGCGTACCGGCGGCTGGACGGCGAGTAGGGAGAGCGCTCCAGGGGTCGCGTGGGCATGAACGCCTGGACCGGGTTCACGAGAAGGACGCCCGCACCCTGCTCCGTCCCGGCGCGTCGCGCCATCTCGGCCAGGTCGACGTAGTCCCCCATCCCCCAGGACCCGCGCGAGTGCAGCGCGTACAGCTGGAGCATCCAGCCCCACGTGCGCGGGACCTCGGGCATGCGGCCCGGAGCGACGATCACCGTCACCTCCTGGGTGTCGGTGACCAGCCGGTGCCACCCCAGGGGAAGGTCGTCGGCGAGTCGGTCGACCTGCGACGACGTGCCGTCCTCGAGCACCAGCGTCGCCGCCACCTCCAGCTCACGCGTCGTGCCGGCGGTCAGGACGATCGTCGGCGGCAGGGAGGTCCGCGCCTGCTCTCGTCGCACCGCGTCGAGCTCGCGCTGGATCGATTCCGGGCTGCTCGCGTCCACGCCGAGCTGGGCCAAAACCGCGACGACGACCTCGGGGGCCACCTCGACCATCTCGCGATCGGACCCGCGGTACCGCGTCGCGACGTGGTGGGCGGCGGCCAGCTCCGCCAGCTCGGAGGAAGTCGTCACGCGTTCCAGCATGGTGGCCTCACCCCGGCCCCGCCAGCCGAGTGACGGTGAACCGCGACGACCTCCAGCCGACATCCGGCCCCGGGTTTGTCTCGGCGCGCGAGGGGCGGGACAGTGGCCCCATGGTGACCAGGGACCGCGACGAGGAGGGCCGGCCGCGCCAGGCCAGGCCGCGCGACGAGCTCGGCCGACCGCTGCCGTACGGCGCTGAGGGGGTCGATCCGGTCTCCGAAGACCCGTTACCGCCCCTGGAGACGGTGCGGTTCGCCCTCGAGCTGTTGGACCGCGGGCGGCCGTTCTCGGCCCACGAGGTCTTCGAGGCCCGGTGGAAGGACGCTCCGGGAACCGAGCACGACCTCTGGCAGGGGCTCGCGCAGTTGTGCGTCGGGCTGACCCACGCCCTGCGCGGCAACACCATCGGCGCCGGGCGGCTGCTCGAGCGCGGCAACGGCCGGCTCGAGCGTTACGCCGCCACCGGCGGTCCGACGTACGGGCTGGACCTGACGGAGTTCCGGACGCGGATCCACCGCGCGGCCGGCCCTGCCTGACCTCGGGCGGCGAAGACGCCTCCCCGACGACGGATCAGACCGCGACGCGGCCGGGCGCGCGTCTACGCGCCGGGACGGGTCGCAGCGTCGTGTCGAGGTCGGTGCGCAGGGTCGTGATGGAGTCGAGGACGTAGTTCTGACGGACCTGCCACGGTCGTCGGTCGCCCTGGCGCGGGAAGGCGTCGATGGCGCGCTGGACATAGCCCGATGACAGGTCCAGCAGCGGCTGGGGCGTCAGCTCAGCGTCGGGAGCAGGCTCGACCGCGCGGTGCCCGTTGCGTCCCATCCAGTTGATGACCTTGCAGACCAGGCGATGCGTCAGGTCGGCCCTCAGGGTCCACGAGGCGTTGGTGTAGCCGATGCAGATGGCGAAGTTCGGGATCCCGGTGATCATGGCGCCGTTCCAGACGAACTGGTCGGAAAGGACGACCTGTTCGCCGTCCACGCTCGGTCGGATCCCTCCGAACGCCGACAGCCGAAGGCCTGTCGCAGTGACGATGATGTCCGCCTCGAGGATGCGCCCCGACCGCAGCAGGATCCCCTCGGGGACGAACCGTTCGATGTGATCGGTCACGACCTCGGCACGGCCGGACGTGATGGACCTGAACAGGTCGCCGCCGGGGACGGCGCACAGCCGCTGGTCCCAGGGGTCGTACGGCGGGGTGAAGTGCGCAGCGGTCTGATCCTCGCCCACGAACTTGGCCACGTTGGCCGTCAGCACCGTGCGGGCCTTCTCGGGCCAGCGACGGCAGAACTGGTACACGGCGGTCGAGAAGGCGATGTTCTTGGCGCGAACGGCGCGGTGGGCGACCTTCGCGGGCAGGACGGACTTCAGGCGCTCGGCGAGCTTGTCGGTGGACGGCACCGCGCTGATCCAGGTCGGCGTTCGCTGGAGCATGGTGACGTGCGCGGCCGCCTCGTCGCCGGCGAGCATCGCGGGCACCAGCGTCACGGCGGTCGCTCCCGAACCGATCACCACCACCCGGCTGCCGTCGTGGTCGAGATCCGTCGGCCAGAACTGGGGATGGACGACTCGTCCCGTGAACGTCTCCGCCCCGGGGAACTCCGGAGCCTGGGGGTCGTCGTAGTCGTAGTAGCCCGCGCAGGAGTAGAGGAAGCCGCACGTCATCGAGCGCCGGTCGCCGGTGGTCGTGTCCTCGATGGTCAGGGTCCAGTGTCCGGACTCGGTGTCGAAGTCGGCGTCGACGACCTTGCTGGCGTACCGGATGTGCTCCTCGATCCCGAACTCGTCCGCGGTCTCGCGGATGTACTCCAGGATCGACGCTCCGTCAGCCAGCGCCTTCCCGTCCCGCCACGGCTTGAAGGAGTACCCGAGCGTGTACATGTCCGAGTCCGAGCGGATGCCCGGGTAACGGAACAGGTCCCACGTGCCACCGAGGGCGGTGCGACCCTCCAGGATCGTGTAGCTGGTGCCGGGTGCCTCGGTCTGGAGGCGGTAGGCCGCCCCGACACCGGACAGACCCGCTCCGACGATGACGACGTCGACGTGGTCAGACGGGGTCTGCTCTCGCGTGCTCATGCGTCGAGCATGACCTGTCCCGGCTGCGCAGACTTGACCTGAGGCGACAACTACTTGACCCTGAACGACATGGCTCTGATCCGCTCGGCTGGTATCCGTGGGTTCGCCGACCTCGTCTCCGAGCACGGCGGGGATCCGGAGGACCTCGCCCGGCGCGTGCGGCTGCCCGTGGAGGCGCTGCGCAGCGACGAGATCCTCGTGGAGGAGCTCGCCCTCGGTCGAGTGCTCGAGCTGGCCGCGGCCGAGCTCGATCTGCCCGACCTCGGCCTACGGGTCGCCCAGAGGCAGGACTCCTCGATGCTCGGCCCCCTGGCCGTCGCCATCGGCAACTCCCCCACGGTCGCGGAGGCCCTCGCCTGCACGTCTCGGTACCTGTTCGTCCACGCGCCCGGACTCAGCGTCGAGATCGTCCCCGATCCCCACGGTGCGGCGGGCGTCATCGCGATCCAGTACTCCACGCCTGCCGGTGGCGGCGCCTTCCGCCAGGGCATCGACTCCGGACTGGGATTCCTGCACCGCGCCATCGGCGAGTTCGTCGCCGGTCCCTATGGACTGCGCTCCGTCGAGTTGCCGCACCTGCCGATCAGCCCGCTGGCGCGTTACGAGGAGTTCTTCGGCGCCCGGGTCAGGCCGGGCCGACCACGAGCCCTGTTGCGCGTCCCGAGCTCCTTGCTGACCCGATCCCTCGACCGAGCCGACACGGTCGTTCGCGACCTCGCACTCGAGCACCTGCAGCGGTACACCGCGATCCCCGGGGACATCGCGCCGCGGGTCGAGTCCACGATCGAGCAGCTGCTCGGCACGGCACCTGTCGACATCGACTCGACAGCCGCGATCCTCGCCATGCACCCTCGCACCCTGCAGCGTCGCCTCGCTGGCGAAGGCACGTCCTTCGCCGCGCTGCTCGACGCCCAGAGACAAGCCAAGGCACGCACTTACCTGACGGCGACCACCATGGCGATGAGCCAGATCGCCTCCGCGCTGGGCTTCTCGGAGCAGTCCGTGCTCAGTCGGTGCTCACAGCGCTGGTGGGGATGCTCACCGCGCGAGGTACGGCGGCGTTCGCGGGCTGGCACCCGGTCGGGGCTGACCCCGAAGTGAACCTGCTCGTCGGTGAGGTCGCCTCGATCCGCGGGTTCCACGTCCTGCAGTTGGTCTACCTCGTGACAGGTGCGCTCGTCGTGGCTCTCACCCCGGCCCGCGAGTAGATCCCGCTCCTCGACGCACCCGAGAAATGACGAAAGCCCCGGTCTCCCGGGGCTTTCCGTTGTCGGGCTGACAGGATTTGAACCTGCGACCCCCTGTCGAAGCCGAGCTCTATACGAGCCGACACGCTGGGTACCGAGAACTGCGGAATTCCCTTCAATGGTAGGGATGATCCCCTTGAGTCACTTCCGACGATACCCGAGTACCGGCGAGGCGCGCTGGGCCAATCCGGACACCAAATGGCCACTGATCGACCAGACCGATCGATCGCCGCCAGCCTGCGGGTCCTGGGAGGCGAACGTGAACCCGGCCCCGTCGGAGACCGTCGGCCGCCTAATCTCATCTGAAGCTGGGAATCCGCGGCTACGTCAACTGTCGAGGTCACCGATCAGTCGTGCGCCGGCGGGCGGACCCATCGTTCCTCGATCCGGAACACTCTCCACGCCAACGTCGACACGGCCCACGCCGTGATGAAGAAGGCGACCATCGCGTACCCGACGAGGTCCATGTTGATCCGCGCCAGCATGGCGACAGGCCCGTCATTGATCTCGGTGTGCTCTGCCACCAGCGCACTGATGACGATGACTCCGATCACCAGAGCCGCCACGACGGACAGCAGCGTGACGACGAGGTTGTAGTAGACCTTGCGAACCGGCGCCTCAAACGCCCACCCGTAGGCCGTCCTCATGAAGACACCGTCGATGGTGTCGAACAGGCACATGCCCGCGGTGAAAAGGATCGGCAGCGACAGGATCGCGTACCAGGGAAGGGTCAGCGCGGCTCCGCCGGCGAGGGCGAGCAGGGAGACCTCCGTGGCGGTGTCGAAGCCCAGTCCGAACAGCAGGCCAACCGGGTAGAGGTGCCTGGGTCGCGTCACCGATCGCGTCAACGGTCGGAGCACTCGAGCGATCAGGCCGCGCCGGTTGAGTTCGTGCTCCAGTGCGGCCTCGTCCAGTTTCCCATCACGCATGGTGCGGAACAGACTCGCGATCCGTGCGAGCGAGATGAGATTGATAAGCCCCATGGCGATGAGGAACAGCCCGGCCACCGTGGCGCCAATCGCTCCTGCCACCAGCTGCAGCTCGGACGCGTCGTCGCTGACCTGCCCGATCAGGGACCGAACTCCGATGGCCAGCAACACGCAAAGGCCCATCACGACGCTTGAATGTCCCAGCGAGAACCAGAAGCCCACCGAGAGCGGGCGCCCACCCTCCGCCACCAACTTGCGGGTCGTGTTGTCGATCGCCGCGATGTGGTCGGCATCGAAGGCATGCCGCATTCCCAGCGTGTAGGCCGTGACGCCGAGCCCAATGCTGAAGAACGCGCCGTTGGAGAGGCGGACGTCCTGTCCCGCCGCGATCACCAGCAGCGCGATTCCCACGACGTGCAGGACGAGGATCGTGCCCCCCATGGCCGCCAGGAGCGGGAGGTCCTGCCGACTCAGCTTCGACTGACTCGCCTTCGCTTGGTCCACCTACGTGCCCTCCTGATCTGCCGAAATCCCGACGAGTCACTGGCGTCATCGTCACACAACTGCACTCGCACTCGTTCTCCCGTCCTGACCGGAACCCGGACCCCGAGTGAGCGCGCCACTTGCTGTCGAGTTCCCTTGATACGTTATTCCAAAGATTACTGGATAAGGGGTGAAGAGGTGAACACAACGGCATTCGACGAGCTGGCAGTCGTCGGCAAGGCATTCGGCAGCCCGAAGCGGCTCGAACTCATCGACCTCCTGGCCCAGGGCGAGCGAACGGTCGAGTCTTTGGCGAAAGCAGCGGACATGGGACTGACCACCGTGTCAGCCCACCTGCAGGTCCTCAAATTGTCGAACCTCGTCCAGTCGCGACGCGAGGGCACCAAGATCCACTACAGCCTCGCGGGTGACGACGTTCTCGAGCTCTACGACGCCATGCGAACCGTCGCCCGCACTCGGTCGCCGCAGGTTCAGCGTGCCCTGGAGTCCCACCTCGGCGTGCCCTCGGGCGACGAGGTGGGCATCGTCACCCGCGAAGAGCTGATCGGCCTCCTCGAGAGCGGCGAGGCAGTCGTCCTGGACGTGCGGCCCGCTGAGGAGTTCGCTGCGGGACACATCCCCGGTGCTCGCAGCGTGCCCCTTGCCGAGGTCATCGCGCGCGCTTCCGAGCTGACGGGTTCGGAGGATGTCATCGCCTATTGCCGCGGCGCGTTCTGCGTCATGGCGCACGACGCTGTCCGCCTCCTGTCAGGCGAGGGCGTCCAGGCCCGGCGACTCGAGGACGGCATGCTCGAATGGCGAAGCCACGGGCAACCCGTTGAGGTCGGCCGATGATGACGCGCGCCCTTAGCCGGTGGCCGCTGCGGCGTTGGCTGACGGCCGCGGTGGTCGCCCTCCTGGTGATGGCCGTCATCGCGATTCCGACGGCCATGGTGGAGACACCGTTCTTCAGTCGCGAGATCCCGAGTCCGTGGTGGGCATGGCCGTCACTTGCGGTTTCCGGCGTTCTCGCCGGGCTGCTGGCTGCTACGTACGTCGCGGCCCCCGCGGGGATGGCTGACGAGGCCAGAGCACGACGCGGGGGTTGGGCCGGCGGATTCCTGACATTCTTCGCTGTCGGCTGCCCGGTCTGCAACAAGCTCGTCCTCGTCGCACTGGGCAGCGCCGGCGCGATCACCTGGTTCGAGCCGATCCAGCCGATCCTCCAACTCGTCGCGGTCGCCCTGCTGCTCTGGGCGCTGCGCCAACGGCTTCTCGGCGAGATCGCCTGCGCCGTCCGAACCCAGGAAGGTACCCATGTCCGACACCCGTAAGATCCCGGTCCTACCGATCGTCATCGCCCTCGGCGCCGCGGTAGCTTTGATGCTCGCTGTCGCAAGTGGCGGCAGCGGAGCCGGCGACGAGAGTCCGGCCACCGTCACCTCGTCCGAGAACGCGGGCAGTTCCCAGCTCACCGAACTCGCGCGGCGCAAGGCCGACGATCCCATGGCGCTGGGCGACGTCGACGCCCCCGTCGTGATGATCGAGTACTCGGAGTTTCAGTGCCCCTTCTGCGGAAAGTACTCGCGAGAGACCGCACCGAAACTCGTCGAGAAGTACGTCGACCAAGGCCTGCTGCGGATCGAGTTCCGAGACTTCCCCTACTTGGGGGACGAGTCCGACCTAGCAGCACGCGCAGCACGAGCCGCGGCCGAACAGGACAGCTTCTGGCCGTTCCATGAGCGGCTCTTCGCCGAGCAGCCACCGCCCAACAGTGGCCGCCTGGACCGCGAACGCCTCAGCGGCATCGCGAAGGACCTCGGACTCGACACCGACCGCTTCTTGAAGGACATGGACTCCGACGAGGTCGCGGCAGCGATCAAACGCGACCGCGACGAGGGCATGGCCATCGGTGTCACGGGGACGCCCGCGTTCCTGATCAACGATCGGGTGCTGATGGGTGCCTTGCCCACCGAGGACTTCGTGGAAACGATCGACGCCGCGATCAAGGACGCCCGTGGGTGAGGTAGGGCTCCTGGCCGCGCTGGCGGCCGGAGTCCTGGCACTGTTGTCTCCTTGCAGTGCGCTACTGCTGCCATCGTTCTTCGCCTATGCGTTCGGGAGCACGGGAGCCTTGGTGGGGCGAACCGCGTCCTTCTACCTCGGCCTGCTCCTGACTCTGGTGCCGCTCGGGCTCGGGGTCAGCGCTGCATCTCAGCTGTTCTACGGCCATCGGCCAGTGCTCATCACGATCGCCGGGTGGACGATCATCGCACTTGGGGTGTGGCAATTGCTGGGCCGGGGCTTCTCCATTCCGTTCGTCTCCGCTCTCCAGAGCCGCGTGGCCGCGCACGGCGGATCCTCCCACCTGGGCACCGTGGCCCTCGGTGCCGTCTACGGACTGGCCGGATTCTGCTCCGGACCCGTGCTGGGCGCAATCCTCACGATGGCCGCGACGCAGTCGTCCGTCTGGCACGGAGGCCTGTTGCTTGCCGCGTACGCGCTGGGAATGGCAGCTCCACTGCTGGTGCTCGCCGCGCTGTGGGACCGCTTCGACTTGGGCCGGCGCCGCTGGCTGCGCGGTCGCACGATTGAACTCGGGCCCCTGCGCCTGCACACGACCTCACTGCTGTCAGGGCTGCTCTTCGTCGTCATCGGCGTGCTCTTCCTGCGCTTCGACGGCACCGCGGGAATCACCGGATTCCTCGGGTTCGGCGACACCACGGACATGGAGTTCGACGCCCAGCGTGCCGTCAGCGATCTTGCGGCGTCCGTCCCGGCGTGGGTCCTGCCCGCGGTCGTTCTGGCGGTCTCCTCGTTCGTGGCCTGGCGCCGCATGAAACGCACCGACACACCTGCAGCGCGGTGACCGGGTCCGGCATGATTGACACGGATCAGGTCGGCGAGCGAAGGAAGCTCTCCTTCTTCCTCACGTCCAGGCTGTTGTCAGGTTCTCCGGCGACTGCCGGCGCCGTCGTCGCGTGCCCCACCTCGCGCCATGATGGGTGTTGTGGTCCGGCGGTCGCAGCGCCAACTGTTCCCGCCTGATCAGATGACGCGCGGAGCCGGTGGTGGGGCGTCTTCCTTTGGCCGGCGAGATTCTTGACGGAGCCGCTCTAGTCGGTCCGCGAGACTTCGTGGGATGACCGTGTCGGCGTCGCGGAGCCTGGTGACCGCGTCGCGGGAGGCAACCAGGGCCGAGTAGAGCGGTGGGCAGGTTGGGCAATGCTCCAGATGTTGTTCGAGGAGCTGCCGGTCGCGGTCGCCGAGCTCGTCGTCGAGGTAGTCGGACACCTGCGTGCGTGCGTCCCAGCAGTTCATCGGCACTCCTCTCGTGGCCGCTCGGCGCTCGGCTCCGGATGCGAGTGCGCTGACGAGCATGATGCGGCCGCGGTGCAGGCGTTGTTTGGCAGCGGAGAGCCCGATCTCTTGGACCCGGGCGATCTGCGGCACCGTGAGACCCTCCATGTCGTGGAGCACCACTGCGCTGCGGTACATCATCGGTAGGCGCAGGAGTGCGTCGCGCAGGTCCTGCACCGTGCTCGCCCGTGCGGCCACGGTGGCGGGATCCAGGGTGTAGGCATCGTCGCGCCAGCGCCCCTCCACCATCTCCCACACGTCCTCGGCGGGCGCCTCTCGGGTGCGGCGGACGTGATCCACGAAGGCGTTGTGCAAGATCCGATGCAACCACGTGGCCAGGCCGGACTCGCCGCGAAAGGTGTCGAGTCGTTCCAAGGCCCGCACCATCGTGGTCTGCACGAGGTCCTCGGCCAGCGCGCGGTCCGGGGTGATGCTCCGGGCATACCGAAGAAGCCCCGGGATCTCTTCGCTGAGCCGGCCTCGGAGCCGCTCGGGATCGACGGCCGGGCTCAGCGGGCGACTCCCCCCTCGTCGGCCGTGGTGAACGTCTGCTTCGGGCAGGTCTGGATCCCGAAGAGCGTGTACAACGGACACGAGCCCGCCAGCGAGGTCCCCACCATGACCGCAGCGAGCACGTACAGCACGATCGCGAGGATGCTCGTCGGGCCGACGATCACGCCGGCGATGACCAGGATCGGTGCAAGGATGAACAAGCGCAGCCGACGGTCGAGGGTACCCATATTGAGTCTCATCAGATTCTCCTTCGACTAGGTTTACCACTTAGACGCATCGTGGGCCGAAGTCGTTACATCGCCAATTGGAAGTCCGATCCCTTCGGGCGGTCATCGCTTCCGAGGTGACGTGGTCGTCTCGCGTTGGCGATGTGCTGACCGACCAACCCGTTGGCGGTTGGCGTCAATGCTGCACCCATTCATCGGACTGAGTGAGCCGGAAGAGATAGACCAGCGGGGGAAGAACCAGCACACCGGCGAGTCCGACCACGACAAGCAGCCCGGCCAGGGTCGCGTCCGCACCACCACCGTCGGCGATGCGGACCTCGTCAACGAGCAGCCACGGGTACTGGCCCACCCCCCAGCCGCTGATGACCGACGCCACGGCAGCGACTGCGCTGATGCGCGCCGGACCGTAGCGCCGCGCGGCCACCAGGGCCAAGGCTGTTGCTCCGGCCAGACCTGAGGCGATGATCAGAGGTGCGGCACGCCCTGTCAGTCCGTCGGCAAGCGTGGGAGCGTCGTGCAGGATCGGGATCAGCGCCGCGAAGACGACCGCACCGGTGACCGCTCCCACCGCGAGGGTGCGTCGACGCAGCGAGGCCGTCAGCGCTCCGCGGTCCGCGTGGTGGGCCTCGGCGGTGAGGAACACCCCCGCGAGGAAGGCGCTGCTCCCCACAGCGATGACGCCGCCCAGCAGCGACGTGGGATTGAGCCAGGACGACCACAGGTCCCCGCGTCCCTGCGCCGGCACACGGCCCGAGGCGATGGCCCCGGCCACCGTGCCGAGGAAGAACGGCGTGATCAGCGATGAGCCGGCGAAGATTGCGCCGTACAACCTCGCCTGGCCGATCGTCGGGGCGAACTTGCGGAACGCGAACGACGACCCCCGCAGGACTATCCCCAGCAGAGCCAGGAGCATCGGCAGGATCAGGGTGCTCATCGCGCTGGCGAAGGACTCGGGAAAGCCCGTCCACCACATCACCAGAATGTAGATGAGCCACACGTGGTTGGCCTCCCACACCGGCCCGATGCTGTGGTCGACGAGGGTCCGAAGCTCGGAGCCACGGTGGGCACTTCCGGCAGTGAGGTCGTAGAACCCGGATCCGAAGTCAGCGCCGCCGAACAGCGCGTAGGCGACGACTCCGGCGAACAGGGCAACCGCCACGGCGAGCTCGAGGGTCACGACGCCTCCGGACCACGGTCGTGGGGCCGCGAGGCGCCGCCCGCTGCAGCCGACTCAGGCCCGTACGGGCTGGGCAGGTCCTCCTCGCCGGCGCGCCATCGCCGAGCCATCGAGCGCAGCACGACCACCGCCCCCACGGTGAGACCGGTGTAGAGGACGGCCGTGGCCACCAGGAGGATCCAGATCTGTGGGTTGTCCCCTGCCGCGTCGGGAGTGCGCAGGTACCCGTAGACGACCCAGGGTTGGCGGCCCACCTCGGTCGCGATCCAACCTGCCTCCATGGCCACGACCGCGAGCGGGCCCGCTGCGACCGCGGCCCGCAGCGTCCATCGGTGGTCGAGCAGGTCGCGTCCGCGCCAGCGGACGAACCAGTAGACGAGCACCGCGACGAACAGGAGCGTGCCGATGCCGACCATGGATTGGAAGGCGACGTGGGTGATGTTGACGGGGGGCCGGTCCGCGGGCGCGATGGTCTCCAGCCCCTGGACGGGTTTGGTGAAGGAGTTGCGCGCGATGATCGACCCGAGGCCAGGGATGTCCAGGGAGTAGCGAACCTCACCGTCGATGAGCAGGCCTCCGAGCCGCAGCGGCGAGGGACTCTCGGTCTCCGTCGCGAGCTCGAAGGCAGCGAGCTTGGCCGGCTGGGCCTCGGCGATCCGCAGGCCGAGGACGTGGCCGAGGAAGGGCTGCACCACTGCGGCCGCGCTGGCGAAGACGAAGGGAATGGTGAAACCGAGCCGGTGATGTCGGTCGCGGCGTCCACGGAGCATGCCGGCGGCGTAGACCCCGGCCACCGTGAAGCCGACGACCATGTAGGCCGCGACCCACATGTGCGCGAACTGCAGGATTGCGCCGGGGTTGAACAGCACCGCCCACGGGTCCACGTCGACGACCTGTCCATCCTCGACGCGGAAGCCCACCGGCATGTTCATCCGGGCGTTGACCGAGATGACGCAGTAGCTGCCCACGACGCCCGCGATCGCCATGGGCACCAGCATGAGCAGGTGCCGCTTGGGCGGGACACGCCCCCAGCCATAGAGGTACATGCCGAGGAAGATGGCCTCCACGAAGAACGAGAGGCCCTCGAAGGCGAACGGCAGACCCAAGACGTCACCGTAGGGCCCCATGAGTCCAGGCCAGAGCAGCCCCATCTCGAAGCTGAGGACCGTCCCGGACACCGCGCCGATCGCGAACAGCACCGCCGAGACCTTGGCCCACCGTCTGGCCAGGTTGAGGGCGACGTCGTCGCCGCGGTACACCCCTCGCCAGTGCGCCGCCCAGATGATCGCCGGGAAGGCCACACCGAACGACGCCAAGATGATGTGCCAGCCGAGGGAGAGCGCCATCTGCTGACGAGCGGGGAGGAGGCCCTCCGGCTCCAAACCGACTGCGTGCGGCAGTACTTCCTGAAGGAGCGAGAGGCTCATCGACCCTGACCGGTATCCAGCACGGGATGGAGATCGCGACCGGTGGACGTCGCCTTCGAGGTCGCGCTGGACCCCAGGCCGGGTGGCGCCGGGGCGGGAGCTGGTCGCCACGTCAGCAGGAGCGCCAAGGCGAGCAGCAGCTCGGCGATGTCTCCGCCGAAGTACATGAGGTTCCCCGCGGCCCGCATTTCATCGATCGGCTCCCGGACCTGAACGAACAAGCCCGCAAAGATCAGCTGCGCGACCGCCGAATGGATGACGATGGCGATACCGAGAACCACGAGCCGGAAACGTACGGACGCCCGGTGCGGGGCCGGGTCGGGGCCGGCGATGGCCCACGCGAAGAGCAAACCCGAAGCGATGAGATGCAGGTGCACCGCGACGTGCACCGTCTCGTTCGTGGTGCTGAGTGCGTACAGCGGGGTGAAGTACAGGACGATGAGCCCCCCCCCGCTGGTCAGCGTGAGTCCCACAACCGGATGTGAGAGGAAGTGGACCACCGGCGTGTTGAGCAACCTGCCGAGACGTCGCGCGTGCCGGTGGGGAAGCTGTCGCAGCAGCAAGGTCACCGGCGCGGCAAGCACCAACGCAAGCGGAGCAATCATCGACAGCAAGAGGTGCTGCGCCATGTGTCCGCCGAAGTCCCGGTCCGCGTAGCCGTCGAGGCCGGGGCCGAGTGCCACCAGCAACAGAAGTGACCCGACGAGGAAGAGAGCGATCCTCGACGTCGGCCACCCCCGACCAGCCTTCTCGCGGATCGAGAGCCAGACGTACCCTGCCGCAACCGCGCCGATGAGCAGCAGCGGCAGCCAGACGGTGAGCGCGCCCGCAATCGCACTCCACCCCTCAGGTTCGTGCTGATGGTTTGCGTGAGAGCCGAGCTTGGCTGGCAGTTCGAAGACCATCGATGGCGACCTGCTCACGCCTGCTCGCCGCGACCGCGCGCCGCCGAGAGTTCGGGGTCGCGGTAGGAAGCTCCTCGCTGCAGGAGCCAGCCGACGAGGACCAGAAGTGCGCCGAGCGCGAGGAAACCGAGATCCCACCACATCTGGTTGTCTCCACTGCGAACGTGGTGAATTCCCAGGATGTGATGATCGACGACCCCTTCAACCAGGTTGAAGACGCCCGCGCCGACGAGAACCCAACCCCAAAGGGCACGCGACGTCCACACTCGACCGCGCGAGTGCTGGACGCGTGAATAGAGCAGCGCGAGTCCCACGAGAACCATCACCCAGGTGAAGACGTGGAAGAGACCGTCCCACACCGTGTTGATCTCCAGTCCATGGACGGTGCTCTCGGGGTAGTAGCGCACACCGATGTTGTCGGTGTCGGTCGACGTCAGCATGTGGTGCCATTGCAACAACTGATGGAGCACGATCCCATCGACGAAGCCGCCCAGTCCGACACCGAGCACGATGCCGAGTACGGCAAGGCTCCGCGGTTGCACGTCAGTCGACCGGCCACCTTCGAGCGTTTGGTCTTCCTTGAACTCCCCCTCCGTAGACAGACTCACGTCACTCGTACCCAGATCGAGCCGACTGACACCCCGCGGGCGAGCTTGCAGCCCGGCACAGCTCATGCCAAGGAGAGGAAGAGCTTCTCCATCTTCTTCACGTCGAGGCTGTCGACATCGTCGCCGTTGTTCATGCATTCGCGCATGCCACTGGCAACGATGGCGAACCCGGCACGGTCGATCGCACGCGAGACCGCCGCAAGCTGGGTCACGACGTCCTCGCAGTCACGGCCTTCCTCGAGCATTCTCAGGACGCCATCGAGTTGTCCGCGTGCCCTCTTGATCCGGTTCTTGACGGGCGCCATCGCGTCAGGGTCGAGTTCCATCAGTGGTCTCCCTCGTTGGAGTGAAGAGCAGCCAGGGCCGCTGTGATCCGCTGCTTCGCGTCGGCGGCGACCGCATGGAGCGCGGGGTTGTCCGCCAGGCCCATCATCGCGTCGGGGTCGAACGCCTCGACCACCGTCGTGCGGTCATCGAGCGCGCGAACCACGACGTTGCAGGGCAGGACGGCCGCGATCGAGGGCTCGGCGGTGAGCGCTTCATAGGCCAGCGCGGGGCGGCACGCCCCGAGAATGACTTGGGGCGCTACGTCGACGTCGAGCTTGGACTTCAGTGTGGCCTTGAGGTCGATCTCGGTGAGGATGCCGAAGCCCTGCTCCCCCAAGGCGGTGCGCACCAGGTGGACGGCATCGGCGTAGGGCCGGGCCAGCGTGGTGGAGATCGTGTAGTCGCCCATCAGGCGCTCCGCTGCTGGTCGGCGTCGAGGTCGCGGATTCCGGCAATGACCTGCTCCAACGCCGTCGCAGGAAGAGCACCCGGCTGGGCGAACACCAGGGTCCCGCCCTTGAAAGCCATGAGCGTCGGGATCGACGTGATCTTCGCCGCGGCAGCGAGCTCCTGCTCCGCCTCGGTGTCCACCTTCCCGAACACGATGTCGGGGTGGTTCTGCGATGCCTTTTCGTAGACCGGAGCGAACATCCGGCAGGGACCGCACCACCCGGCCCAGAAGTCTACGAGGACGATCTCGTTGCCGGTGATCGTGCCTTCGAAGTTTGACTTGTCAAGATCGATGGTGGCCATGCTTGCTCCTTCGCTGTCGTGACGGCCCTCGAAGAGGGCTTCCCCCAGCACAACCAGTATACCCCCCTCCGTATTCCGCCAGCGCGTTTGGCCGCCAGCGACGTCGCTTGCGGAATACCCCCCGGGGTGTCATGGTTGATAGAGAGCGAATACCCCACCCAGTATCCGGGTACGAGTCGAGAAGACGCGATCGTGCTGGACTGACCCGAGAGGAACTCGCCGATGAGCCAGGACACACCCGAGATCTCCATCGATGTCCTCGCGACGGCCACAGAGCGCCACGCGACCGTCATCGACGTCCGTCAGCCCTCGGAATACGCGGAGGGCCACGTGCCCGGGGCCGCGCTCATTCCGATGGGAATGCTCCCCTCGCGATTCGGCGACATCGATGCGACCCGTCCGGTCTACGTCGTCTGTGCGTCTGGCAACCGCAGTTCCGCGATGACCGACCTGCTGGTGTCGCAGGGTTTCGACGCGTATTCGGTCGTCGGCGGCACCAGCGCCTGGGTGCGTTCGGGCCGGCCGGTGGAAACCGGCGTCCCTCCTCGCGACTGACCTTCTGATGACTTCCACACAGCGCCACGGCGATTGGAGATACCGATGAACCAAGACCTGACCGTCGTCTCGATCGAGACCGCGTCCCTCGGTGACCGAAGCTACCTCGTCCACGACGGGGAGGTGGCCTTCGTGGTGGATCCGCAGCGCGACATCGACCGCGTGCTGCACCTCCTCGAGGAGCACGGCGTCCGCTTGACGCACGTCTTCGAGACCCACATTCACAACGACTACGTCACCGGCGGTCTCGCGCTCGCCCAGCGAACGGGTGCGGAGTACCGCGTCAACGGTGAGGACGAGGTGGCCTTCGAACGCACGCCGATCGCTGACGGCGAGACCGTAGAGGTCGGTGACCGGATGCGAGTCCGCGCCATCTCGACACCGGGCCACACCTTCACCCACCTCTCCTACGCCCTGGCGACCAGCGGGCCCGAGGGCGACGAACCGTATGCGGTCTTCACCGGAGGGTCGCTGCTCTACGGGGCGACTGGCCGGCCTGACCTCATGGGCGAGGAACACACCGACACACTGGTGCGCCATCAGCACGCCTCGGCCCACAAACTCGCCGAGCAGCTCCCGGACGAGGCCGAGGTCTACCCCACCCACGGGTTCGGATCGTTCTGCTCGGCGACCCAGTCAGACGCCACCGAGTCCACCATCGGCCAGGAGAAGCAGTCCAACCCCGTCCTGACCCAGGACGAGGAGACCTACGTCCGCGAGCTCCTCGACGGGCTCGGCGCCTATCCGGCCTACTACGCCCACATGGGCGCCGCGAACGCCGCCGGACCGGCCGCCCCTGACCTCTCCCCCGTCTCCGAGGCCGACGCCGATGAGTTGCGTCGTCGGATCGAGGCCGGCGAGTGGGTCGTCGACCTGCGTAATCGAACGGCGTTCGCCGCCGGCCATGCGCCGGGAACCTTCAACTTCGGTCTCGACGGTGCATTCTCGACCTACCTGGGATGGCTCATCGAGTGGGGCACCCCGGTCACGCTGCTCGGCGAGACGGCCGAGGACGTGGCGGAGGCGCAACGCGAGCTGGTCCGCATCGGCATCGACCGACCCGCTGCGCGCGCCACCGGCGACCCCACCACCTGGGCCACGGGCGAGTTGGGGAGCTTCCCGACGGCCAGTTTCGCCGAGCTCGCGGACGTCCTGCATCACCGCGAGGTCGTCATCCTTGACGTCCGTCGCAGCGACGAGCACCGTCAGTCCAGCATCGAGGGCGCAGTCAACATCCCGATTCATGAACTGCCGCGCCGCGTCGCGGAGGTGCCCGCCGGCGAGGTGTGGGTCCACTGCGCCGGAGGTTACCGGGCCTCGGTCGCCGCGTCGTTCCTCGACGCCGCCGCCCGCCGCATCGTCGCAGTCGACGACTCGTTCGACAACGCCGAGAAGGTCGGACTGCACCTCGTCAGTCCCGCGGACGACCAGGGCGGACCGAACGCCTGACATGACCCTCGCTCTCGCCGTCGTCGCCGGCGTGCTCATCGGCCTATCGGTCGGAGCGCTCGGAGGCGGCGGGTCCATCCTCGCCGTCCCGGTGCTGGTCTTCCTCCTGGACCAGACCCCGGCCGAAGCGACCACCGGCTCCTTGGTGGTCGTGGGCGTGACCGCGCTGATCGGCGCCGCGGCCGCCCACCGGGTCGGGAACGTGCTGCTCGGCCGCGGAGTCGTGTTCGGCACCGTCGCGATCGGGGGCGCCGCAATCGGTGCCAAGGCGGCGTCCCACGTGAGGGGCGAGGTCCTGCTGGCCGCCTTCGCGATCCTGCTGCTGCTCATCGGCAGCCTGATGGCGTGGCGCCAGTTCCACCACAATCGCCGTGGCGACAGCGCGGGCATCCGCCCGCGACTGGACGACCCGATCGTCACGTTCAGCCCGACCTTCGCGTGCAACTGCCCTCGAGCCCTGAAGCTGTTCCTCACGGCCACGGCAGTCGGGCTGCTGACTGGCTTCCTCGGGGTCGGCGGCGGCTTCCTCGTCGTCCCGGCCCTGGTGCTCGCAATGGGACTACCGATGAAGTACGCGGCCGGCACGTCCTTGGTGGTGATCACCATCACGAGCGCTGCGGCACTCATGGTGCGCGCCGGCACCGGCACGGACCCAGACTGGGGTTTCGTGCTGGCGCTCACGGTGGCGTCCGGTGTAGCCGCAGCGGTGGGCGCCTCGGTCGCGGACCGGCTGGACACCGCACGCCTCCAGGGCGCGTTCACCATCCTCATTCTCGGGGTATCTCTCTACACCGCTGCGCTGGCATTCCCCGCGCTCCTCTGACCTCGGCTCGGCAGCTCGCCGTCGCCTCGCTCCCTTCCCGCGGGCCACCGCACCATCACAGAAACGGACACTCATGAGCATCACCCCGGCCTCCCCCCGGACTGCTTCACCCTCACCCGACCACGTCGCGCCCAGCCGACCTGGCCCCTTGGGCCGCCTCGGCGTGTGGGTCACCGATCACGCCAGGCTTGTCAGCGTCCTGTGGCTGCTGACCATCGTCGGCCTCGGTGCGTTCGCGCCGCAGGTCGAGCACAACCTCTCCGGCGCCGGTTGGCAGGCCAACGGGTCGGAGTCCGTCGAAGCCCGCGAGCTGGCCCGCGAACACTTCGGCGGCAACGCCTCGTCCGCCATCCAGGTCGTCGTGCGCTCCACCGACGGCCCCGTCACCGAGGGTGACGGCCAGCAGGTCCTCGCCAAGGTCACCAACATCCTCGAGCAGGAGCCCCGCATCGCCGAGGTCGTGCCGCCGACACCTGGCGCCACCCTCTCCCAGGACGGTGAGACCGCGATCGTCCTCGCCGGAGCAGGCGCGGACACCAACGAGATGGTGCGGGTCGCCACCGACATCAAGGGCGAACTCCAAGGGCTCTCAACCGAGACGGTCGAGGTCAATCCCACCGGATCCTCCCTGCTGTGGAGCGACTTCAACGAGGCGAACCTTGACGCCATGCTGAAGTCGGAATTCATGTCCTGGCCCGTCACCCTTGCCATCCTCGTTCTCGCCTTCGGCGCGCTGGTCGCCGCAGGACTTCCCCTGATCCTCACGCTCGCCGGCCTCGTCGCCTCGGCGGGATCCCTCGTGCTCATCAACGAGCTCGTTCCGGTCTCGATCTGGGCGATGAACTTCGCCATGATGTTCGCCCTCGCGCTCGGCATCGACTACGCGCTCTTCATCGTCGTGCGCTACCGGGCCGCCCGGGCGGCCCGGCGCTCGGCCGACCCGGCAATGGCGGCGGCCGATCGGCGGTGGGCCATCGCGCAGACCATGGACACCGCCGGCAAGGCCGTCCTGCTCTCTGGCATGACCGTGCTTATCTCGCTCTCGGCCGTGATGCTGGTGCCGTCGCCCTCTTTCCGCTCGATGGCCGGAGGAATCATGCTCTCGGTCGTCTTCGTCCTGGCGGCGACGTTGACGCTCCTTCCGTTGGTGCTGGTCAAGCTCGATGACCGAATCAACAAGTTCGCCCTCCCATGGTCCCGCTCAGGCGAGCACCGCTCGGCGAAGTTCGCTGCATGGGGTGAACGGCTCTGGAAGCGGCCCCTCACGTGGGGTCTGGCCTCCTTGGTAGTGCTCGTCGCCCTCGCTGCGCCGATTCTCGGGCTGCAGACCGCCATGCCGTCGATCAAGGTGTTGCCCGAGGACGCCTCGGCGCGTGTTGGCTACGACCGCGTCCAGGAGTCGTTCGGCGAGGGTGCGCCCGGCACTCTGCAAATCGTCACGGCCGGCGCCGACGCCGACGCGACCACAGCCGTGCTGGCCGCCGATGACGGCATCGCCGCGGCGATGGCGCCGATGCCCGCTGCCGACGGATCGGACCTCGTGCTAGTCCAAGCCGTGCCGACCGTCGACCCGTCCGACCCCGCACTCGGGGACACCGTGGAGCGCCTGCGCGCCGACCTGCCGGATTCAGCGCTCGTGGGTGGCGCCGCCGTGGAGAACTTGGACCTGAAGTCCCAGCTCGACGAGTCCACCCCCATCGTCATCGGCGTGGTCCTGGTGCTCGGCTTCCTGCTCCTGCTGGTGGCCCTCCAGGCACCGTTGATCTCGCTGCTGGGCACACTCGCCAGCCTGTTGTCGACTGCCGCCGCGTTCGGCGTGGCACGCCTCATTTTCCAGGAGGGGTACGGCGCCGATCTCCTCGGCTTCGAGCCCCAGGGTTTCCTGGACGCCTGGGCCCCGGTCTTCTTCTTCGCGATGATCTTCGCCATCGCGATGGACTACACCGTCTTCCTGCTCGCGTCCGCCAAGGAGCACTACGAGCGGTCCGGTGACGCCAAGGACGCGATGGTCGGCTCACTGGCCCACTCCGGCCGTGTCATCTTCGCCGCTGGGGCAGTCATGGTCGCCGTCTTCTTCACCTTCGCCCTGTCCGGCCCCATTCCGCCCAAGGAGATGGGTGTCGTCCTCGGCATCGCCGTACTGCTCGACGCCTTCTTGGTCCGGTTGGTCCTGCTGCCGGTGATGCTCCGGCTGACCGGCCACGCCGCTTGGTACAGCCCCGCCTGGCTGCGCAAGGTCCTGCCGAACATCACGTTCGCGCACGACTGACTCCCAGACCGCCCGGGGTCCCCCCGCCCGGGCACCTCCGCGGCCCGGGGGCGACGCTTCCCCAGCCTCCGGGCCGCACCCCTCACTCCCCACACGAACACCCACCAGAAAAAGGAGCATTCCATGTGCCGACCGACCACCTGCCGCACGTGCCACAAGACCACCTGGGCCGGCTGCGGCCAGCACATCGCCCAGGTCAAGGCGACGGTCCCCGCCGATCAGTGGTGCCCCGGACACCCGAAGTCAGAGCGCCAAGGAGGGTGGCTCCGGAACCTGCTCGGCCGCTGAAGGCGGACACCTCCCAGACCCCTCTGGGTTGTTCGCATCCCAAGACGATCGACCCGTAGGTGCCGATCGCCAGGCGTGACGTGCTCACCGCTGCGCACCCCTCAGCCCGGGGTGGGTTCGCGCCGCCGCTCAGCTCGTTCGGTCACGTCCGACGATGCCCGTCTGCCAACAACGAACACTGTCCAGTCAGGCCACATAGCGCTCGCCGAACGGAGGCGCGTCCCACCTGGCAACGTCAGACGGGACAGAATCGCAGGGGCGAACGGCCGGTTGCCCCTGCGAGGCGTCGATGCGTCCGAAACCAGCAACGGAGGTCACGGTGGAGAGTCAGCGGATGGAACCGTCCTCACGAGACGACTCACCCTCCGGGGCCGCTGGCGGGGAGGCGCGAGAGGTCGAGGTCGCCGTGATCGGGGGCGGTCAGGCCGGGCTCGCGACGGGGTTCTACCTGCGGCGTGCGGGCATGGTCCCGGGGCGTGACTTCGTCATCCTCGACGCTGCCGATCGGCCCGGTGGAGCATGGCCCCGGACGTGGGACGGGCTCCGGTTGTTCTCACCGGCGGGCTTTTCCTCGCTCCCGGGTTGGATGATGCCAGCCTGGGACGACGCGACCCGTGGCTTTCCGCCGCGGGACCACGTGGTGGACTACCTGACCCGGTACGAGGAGCGCTATGAGCTGTCGGTGTTGCGCCCGTGCCGCGTGGAGTCCGTGACGCGTCTTGATGAGGACCCCCACGGGTTGCTCGGGGTCGTCGGCGGTGACCTCGCGGTGGCTGCTCGCTCCGTGGTCTCGGCCACCGGCACCTGGGAGCGACCGTTCTGGCCGGTCTACCCGGGCGCTGCGGCGTTCGCCGGCCGGCAGCTGCACGCGGCTGACTATCGCAGGCCTGACGAGTTCGCCGGGCAGCACGTCGTGGTGGTGGGCGGCGGCAACTCCGCGGCCCAGATCCTCGCGGAGGTATCCACGGTGGCTGCCACGACGTGGGTGACCAGCCGTCCGCCCAGGTTCCTGGCCGACGAGGTGGATGGAAGGGTGCTGTTCGAGACGGCCAGCGCCCGCGTCAAGGCGCTGGCCGAGGGGCGCGAGCACAGCGGTGTGGCGGGGCTTGGGGACATCGTCATGGTGGCGAGCGTGAAGGACGCCAGAGAACGCGGCGTGTTAGAGGCGCGTCCGATGTTCGACCGGCTCAGCACCGACGGCGTCGCGTGGGCCGATGGCACGGAGCAACCGTGTGACGCGGTCATCTGGTGCACCGGCTTTCGACCGGAGCTTCGTCACCTACGTCCGTTGGGCCTGCGCCTCGAGGGTGGACGCATCGCTGTCGGAGGCGCCTCCGGGACGCAGGCGATCGGCGAGCCGCGGCTGTTCCTGGTGGGGTACGGGGACTGGACCGGACCGGCCTCGGCAACTCTGGCCGGCGTCGGCCCCACGGCTCGGTCGACAGCGGCCGCCATCACCGGGACTCGCGGGCGGCGGGCGTGACCGTTGCTCAGTCGATGCGCGCGACCTGACTCCGGCGCTCGACCAGGACGGTGTCCCGCCATCTGCCCGCGGCGGGGCCGACGATGGCCTTCGCGACGCGGGTTCGGGTGCCGATGGTCCGGAAGCCGTGGCGTTCGTGGAGGCGAAGGCTCGCCGTGTTCTCGGGGAAGATGCTCGACTGGATGGTCCAGATGCCCGCGTCCTCCGTGGACTCGATGAGCGCTTCGAGGAGCAGACTGCCGATCCCGCCGCCGTGGGCTTGCGGCGCGACGTAGATCGAGTGCTCGACCACACCCGCGTACACGGGTCGGCTCGACACCGGCGAGCACGCGGCCCATCCGGCCACTGCTCCGGAGGCGTGCGCTGCCACGAGACGGTGGTCGGGAAGCCGTGAGGAGTCGAACGACTCCCAGGTCGGGACCACTGACTCGAAGGTCGCGTGTCCGGCGTCGATGCCGGCTGCGTAGATGGCCTCCACCTGTGGCCAGTCCTCGGGAGTCATGCCGAGGATCGCGATGCCGTCAGTCACTCCCCCATGGTGGCCCGTGGCCTGAGACCGGCCGCTGGCAGGCTCCGCGCGGTTCTCAGACGTCGAGGTCGCGGAGCAGATCCGTGACACGACGCTGGATGTCGTCCCGGATGTCTCGTGCCTCTTCGAGCGTGGCGCCCTCGGGGTCCGAGACGTCCCAGTCCTCGTACCGCTTGCCGGGGAAGTAGGGGCACTCGTCGCCGCATCCCATGGTGACGATGACGTCCGCAGCGTGCAGGACGTCGTCGGAGAGGGGCTTCGGGTACGCCTCGGCCAGCTCGATGCCGCGCTCGGCGAGCACCTGGACCGCGAGAGGGTTGATCTCGCCCGTGGGCCGGGACCCGGCCGAACGCACGTGCAGCTTCCCTGGCGCCAGGTGCGCAGCGATGGCGGCGGCGATCTGTGAGCGTCCGGCGTTCTGCACGCAGACGAACAGGAGCTCGGGAACCTTCTTCGCGATCAGTCCCTTCGTCTGGGCCGAGGCCGTCAAGAGCTCGCGAGCGTAGCGGCTGACGAGCAGCGGGACGTGTCGTGCGATCTTTGCGTCGGTCAGCAGCGACTCGGCTGCGCGGTCGACGAATTCCCTGACTTCGTCGAGCGTGAACGTGCCTTGGTGCTCGTAGGCGATCTCCGACGAGATCGCCTCGCGGTTCAACTCGTGCGATGGGTCCACTGTCCTGCCTCCTTGGGCCTCGGGTTGAGCGACGGCTCGATCGGATCGGTCGAGAGTTCGCGATCGTATATCGAAGTTCGTCGATGGATACTCTAGCCGACGATTCATCGATTCGGTGCAATGAATGATGGCCAACCAGAACGGCCGGCGCGATCTATTTCCACCCGTGTTCGCACCTTCATGTGCGCGTCCGGCTACGTTCATCGCCCGTTCACATAGACGGCGTTCTATCTATCTTGTTCGATCAAAGACGCGCCGCTCCCGCGGCCAAACTGATGGGAAACGTGCATGTTTCGCTCCAAGACACTCACTGCGACGTTGAGTGCTTCCGCCCTGCTGCTCACCCTGGCCGCCTGCGGTGGCGGTTCCAGCGCAGACGAGAACGCTGTGTCCGGTTCCGTTGCGGTGGACGGATCCTCGACCGTGTACCCGATGAGCAACACCGCGGCCGAACTCCTCTCGGAGGAGCAGCCTGACATCGAGGTGTCCGTCGGCTTCTCGGGCACCGGGGGCGGGTTCGAGAAGTTCTGCGCCGGTGACATCGACATCTCGGACGCGTCCCGACCCATCAAGGACGAGGAGAAGACGGCCTGTGAGACCGGGGGCGTCGAGTTCACCGAGCTCCACGTCGCGACCGACGCGCTCACGGTGGTCACCCACCCGGATCTCGGCGTGGACTGCCTCACGACTGACCAGGTCGTGCAGCTGTTCGGCCCGGACTCCAAGATCACGAACTGGAAGGACCTGGATCCGAGCTTCCCCGACCAGAAGGTCACAGGCTTCATCCCGGGTACCGACTCCGGGACCTACGACTACATGGCGGCCGACGTCGTCGGTCACGAGTCCGAGGCGCTGCGCGAGGACTTCGAGTCCTCGGAGGACGACAACGTGCTGGTCCAGGGCGTTTCGGGCACCAAGGGAGGCGTTGGCTTCTTCGGGTACTCCTACTTCGAGGAGAACGCGGACAACCTCAAGGCGGTCGCCATCGACGACGGCAGCGGTTGTGTCGAGCCTTCGTCCGAGACCGCACGCGACGGCTCGTACACGCCCCTGTCCCGTCCACTGTTCATCTACGTCAAGAACAGCGCCTACGCCGACAACGAGGCCGTCTCGACCTACGTCGACTTCTACGTGGAGAACCTGACCGACATCGCCGAGTCGGCGCAGTTCATTCCTCTCAACGACGAAGACCTGGCGGAGACGCAATCCGCCGTCGAAGCGCTCTGACAGCCGGCCCACACATGTCTCAGTTCACCCAGGCAGGCCCGCCCGCGAGGGCGGGCCTGCCCGGCGGTCCGCTCCTCACCGCGAAGCGTCGTCCGGGCGAAGCCGTCATCCAAGGGCTGCTGATCGCCTCCGCCCTCCTCTCGGTCGCCATCACCTTCGGCATCATCGTGGCGCTGGTGGAGCCGGTCATCCACTTCTTCGGCCAGGTCCCGCTCGGCGATTTCTTCTCGTGGACCGACCAGGGCAGCAAGGATCTGCGCCCCGCGGTGCTCCCGCTGCTGCTCGGTACCTTCATGGTCACGGTCATCGCCCTGGCGCTGGCGATCCCTCTCGGAGTCGGAGCCGCGATGTACCTGTCCGAGTACGCCACGCGCCGCACCCGCGCCTGGCTCAAGCCGACGGTCGAGCTGCTGGCCGGCGTGCCGTCGGTGGTCTACGGCTTCTTCGCGGTCTTCTTCCTGACTCCCACGGTCTTGAACGGGTGGCTCGGCCTCGACGTGTCGTTCACGAACTCGCTCGCGGCCGGCATCCTCGTCGGCGTCATGATCATTCCCACCATCGCTTCGCTCTCCGAGGATGCGCTCAGCGCGGTGCCCCAGGCGCTGCGCCAGGGATCCCTGGCCATGGGCGCCAATCGGATGCAGACGTCGCTGCGGGTGGTGCTGCCGGCCGCCATCTCCGGAGTCGCCGCGGCGGTCGTGCTGGGCATGTCCCGCGCCGTGGGCGAGACCATGATCGTCGCACTCGCGGGAGGCTCGGCCAAGAACACGTCCCCCGACGTCGGTGAGGGCCATCAGACGATGACCGCCTTCATCGCCCAGACAGCCCAGGGTGAGAACCCCGTGGGCACGGCCAGCTACAACATGCTCTTCGCCGTCGCCCTGCTGCTGTTCCTGGTGACACTGATCATCAACGCGATCAGCATCGTCATCGTCCGTCGCTACAGGCAGGTGTACTGATGAACGTCGCAGCCGTCACCGCGTCCCGCGCCACCACTCAAAGTCTCCGCACCGGCGGGAACAAGGATCGCAACGTCGCATCCCTCGTCTTCCTGTGCGCGCTCTGGTTCTCCTTGTTCTTCGGTGTCGCCGTGCTGGTCGTCCTCATCGTCGACACCGCGATCGCGGGTGCCGGGCGCTTCGACGCCAACCTGTTCACCAACTACGAGTCGACGGTTCGCAAGGGCGAGACAGGCTTCCGTGCCGGCATCCTCGGCTCCTTGTGGCTCATGATGAGCACGGCGCTTCTCGCGATTCCCCTGGGGATCGCGTCGGCGGTCTACCTGGAGGAGTTCGCCGACTCCAGGGCTTGGTACAACAAGTTCGTGGAGGTCAACCTCCAGAACCTGGCCGCCGTGCCGTCGATCATCTACGGCATGCTCGCCGCAGCGATCATGACGATCCTCGGATACACCTACCAAGGGATCGTCCTGGGCGGCGCGATCGCCCTCGCACTGCTGATCCTGCCCGTCATCATCATCTCGACCCGCGAGGCCCTACGCGCCGTGCCCCAGGAGATTCGGCACGGGTCGCTGGCACTGGGGGCGACGGTGTGGCAGACCACCTGGCGCCAGGTGCTTCCGTCGGCAGTCCCGGGCATCGCCACGGGCACGATCCTCGGCCTGTCGCGCGCCATCGGCGAGGCGGCGCCACTCATCATGATCGGCGTGGCGACGGTCCGGTTCGATCCCGCGTGGCTCACCGACAAGGTCGCGGCCCTGCCCGTCCAGATCTACAACCTCGCGTCCGCCCCGCAAGAAGAGCTCCAGCAGGCCGCATCGGCCGCCATCATCCTGCTGCTCCTCATGATCTTGGGCATGAACGCCCTCGCCATTCTCATTCGCAACAAGTTCCAGCGGAACTGGTAGGAGTCCAGCTGACATGACGATCCACTCCCCCACGAGCACGACGGACGAGATCCTCGACGTGACCGACCGGACGGAGGCGGTGAACAACGGCGACGCTTCCGACCTCGCAAGGACCGCCCCGCGCGGGCCGGTGATGGAGACGCGCGATCTCAACGTCTTCTACGGCGACTTCCATGCGGTCCACGACGTCAACCTCTCGTTCGGACGCCACGAGATCACCGCGCTGATCGGACCTTCCGGGTGCGGGAAGTCCACCGTGCTGCGGTCCCTCAACCGGATGAACGATCTGGTCGCAGGCGCGAAGGTCCAGGGAAGCGTGACCTACCACGGGGAGGACATCTACGGCCCGAAGGTCGATCCGATCACCGTTCGCCAGCACATCGGGATGGTCTTCCAGAAGCCCAATCCCTTCCCCAAGTCCATCTACGACAACATCGCCTACGGACCCCGCGTGACGGGGATGAAGGTGACGGACATGGATGCCGTGGTCGAGGACGCCCTTCGCGGGGCCGCCCTGTGGGACGAGGTGAAGGACAAGCTCAAGTCCCCGGCCTACGGGTTGTCCGGTGGGCAGCAGCAACGACTGTGCATCGCGCGAACCATCGCGACTCGGCCTGACGTCATCCTCATGGACGAGCCGTGCTCGGCCCTTGACCCGATCGCCACTGCGCGCATCGAGGACCTCATGAGCGAGCTGAAGACGGAGTTCACCATCATCATCGTCACGCACAACATGCAGCAGGCCTCGCGGGTCTCCGACCGAACGGCGTTCTTCACGGCCCGACCGGACGAGACCACCGGAAACCGCACCGGGCTGCTCGTGGAGTTCAACCGGACCCAGGACATCTTCGAGGCTCCGGCTGACCCCCGGACGGAGGCGTACATCACCGGGCGGTTCGGATGACGGAGTTGCGGGTGCTGGCCCCGAGGTCCGCGGACCAGCACGCCAGCCGCTCGCGCCTGCGGCGCCCACCCGAAGCCGACACGATCCTGCTGCTCGAGTCCGATGCGCAGACCGTCGCCGACCTCCAGTCGAGTCTGCGACCTCTCGGCCTAACGGTTCTCGCTGCGTCGGACCCCCTCCGGCTGGTGGCGCGCCTGAACGCCGCGGGCGTCTGCGCGGTCGTCCTGAATGCCGCTCCCGGTCCCGTGCCGCTGTCCGAGGTGGTCAAGGTGATCCGGTCGGAGTCGGCCGTCCCGGTCCTGGTGGCCTGTGCCAGCACCGATGTGGCGTCGATCGGGCCGGCCGTGCTGGAAGGAGCTCGGGCCATCGCTCTGCCGTACCGCGTCGGCGAGATCGCTCAGATCATCGACCAGAGTCCGCTTCCGCGACAGCGAGCAGATCGCCTCACGCTGGGCGTGCTGACGCTCATCACCGAATCCATCGACGCTCATGTCCGCGACACACCGCTCGACCTCAGTGCTCTGGAGTTCGACCTGTTCCACATGCTCGCCGAGCGCGCCGGCTACTCCGTGACACGCGACGAGCTGATCGATGCTCTCTGGTCCGACTGCAGGACGTCCGCAGACGACCTGCTCGTCGCCGCGGTGAAACGGGTGCGCCGCAAACTCGCCGAGGCCGGAGTGCTCGACGCCATCCAGACGGTGAGAGGCGTCGGCTACCGCCTCAACCCCGGAGTGTTCACCCCGCCCTAACGCAGACCCGGCGCCGTGATCACACCGAGCTCCTCCAGGAGTGTCTCGACTCGACGACGGATGTCCTCGATGATCGCCCGAACCTCGTCCCGTGAGCATCCGACCGGATCCATCACCGGCCAGTCGACGTACCTGCGCCCCGGCACGATGGGGCAGGCGTCACCGCATCCCATCGTGACGACGGTGCCCGACGCCTGGATCACTTCCCGCGTGAGCGGTCGCGGGAACTCAGTCAGATGATCGATGCCCAGAGCGGACAGCTCGGCGCGGACCGCCGGGTCCAGGTGCGCCGCCGGCATCGATCCGGCCGTGCGCACCCGGACACGTTCTCCCCCGATCGACCGCGCGAGCGCGGCAGCGATCTGCGACCGACCTGCGTTCCTGACGCAGACGAAGAGGATGTCGGCCCGGCGCCTTCCATCCCGGCCCGAGAGCGACGCCAACGCTGAGAGTCGGTCCGCCGCGAATCGCGCAGTCAGTTGCGGCAGGAAGCGCCGAACGGTGGCCCGCGACGCGAGGAGGTCGTAGCTGTCCTGGACGAACTCCCGAACCGTTTCGGCGGCAACGATGCCGTCGTACCGGTCGATCAGCTCCTCGCTGATGTCATCCAGCGAGCGCGCGTGATCCCGTGGTGCGGGCTCGGGCTGACCGCCCGAGGGCTCGGCGACCCATGCCCCGAAACGCACCAGGGCGTCGTGGGTGGGTCGGACCGAATACTCGTCGGCCTCGAGCAGTCCCGCCTCGACCATGGCGTCCACGTGCGACGTGACGCCATCACCGTGCGCGCGCTGAAGCAGGTCGATCCTCATCTGGCCCGAGGGCGCCGCCATGACCATGGCGAGGAGATGCACACGGATCGGGTCGGCCATGGCTCGCGCCTGAGCGGCTGGGGACACCGGGGAGCGAGTCATGGTGCCGGCCGGACGACTAGCGCAGGAGATCGGCGATGGCGCTCAACCGGTCCGGCACGATGCTGTACCAGACCTCCCGACCGACGGGGGTCCGCGACAAGATCCCGGCCTCGTGCAGCACCTTGACGTGGTGACTGATCGTCGGCTGGCGCAGCTCCAGCGCCTGGGTCAGGTCGACGACCCGCGCGCGTCCACCTTCGCTGAGATGCACGAGGCTCAAAAGCTGAAGTCGCGTGGAGTTCGAGACGACACTCAGCAGCTGAGCCGTGTCCTCGGCCTGCTGCCGCGTCAGAGCAGGTCGCAGGACCGCCGCGGGCCGCGACGGCTGCGAGCCGTCGGGACGCGGGGCTCTGGAGACCATGCATCAAACATAGCCGGTCATCGATCGGACGCAGCGTGGTGGACATGCTGCTTCACCCGCCGCTCATCAGGCGGTCGGACCGCCGAGCTGAATGAGCTCAGGTGCAGCGGGAGCGACGCAGCAGCTCCCGCCCTCGGCGCTCTCGTCGTCGAACAGTCCGGCACCACCGCAGACGCCGGTGTCGGGAAGGGTCAGCTCCACGCGCTCCGCGGCTTCGTGGTCGCCGGCGATGGCCGCGACGACCGAACGCGTCTGCTCGAAGCCGGTCAGCGCGAGGAAGGACGTCGCACGACCGTAGGACTTCATGCCGACCAGGTAGAACCCGCTCTCGGGCTGGGCGAGCTCCTTGGCGCCGTGCGGGTAGACGGTGCCGCAGGAGTGCTCGTTCGGGTCGATCAGCGGCGCCAGGTCGCGAGGTGCCTGGAGCACCGGATCGAGGTCCAGTCGCAGCTCCGACAGCATCTGCAGCTCGGGGCGGAACCCGGTTAGGACGACCACTTCGTCCACGTCGGTGACGATCTGTCCGTCGAAGGACTCGATGGTCAGCCGGTCGTCGTCCTGCCGCGAGACGCGCGATGTCCGGAAGCCGTTCATCGTCGTCACGGGCCCGGATTCGACTGCCGCCTGGGCCTGCTGACCGAGCTCACCCCGCGCCGGCAGCTCGTCCTGGCCACTGCCGGCGAACGCCTCCCCCACGCTCGCGCGCCGGACGAGCCAGGTGATGCGCGTCTCGGGCGCCGTCCTGGCCAGGGCGGTGAGCCCGATCAACGCGCCCTTCGCCGAAGCGCCCGTCCCTGCCACGACGACGTGCTTTCCGGCGTAGCGGTCGAGCTCTGCGGCGTTGCCGAGATCCGGGATCCGGTAGGAGATGCGGTCCGTTGCCTCGTGCTCACCGATGGCCGGGACGCCGTCCCCGCCGAGCGGGTTGGGACCGCTCCAGGTGCCGGAGGCGTCGATCACCGCACGGGCGGTGAGGCGCTCGACCCCGAGGGGCGTGGTGACGTGGACGGTGAACGGGGCCTCGTCGCGACCCGAGCTCACCAAACGGTCGCGCGACTGCTTGGCCACGGCCGTCACCGTCGTGTTGAAGCGGACCGAGCCACCGAGCGCATCGGCCAGGGGCTGGAGGTAGCCGGCCACCCAGTCCGCCCCCGTGGGGTAGCGCTTCGGGTCAGGCGGGGTCCAGCCGGCGTCGGCCAGGACCTTCTCGGCCGCGGGGTCGATCAGCTCGGACCACGCGGAGAAGAGCCGCACGTGGCCCCACTCCCGGACGGCCGCACCTGCGGCGTCTCCCGCTTCCAGGACGATGAAGTCCACTCCACGGCCACGCAGGTGGGCGGCGGCGGCAAGGCCGGCGGGACCCGCACCGATCACGACGACGGGTAGGTCGGAAAGCTCAGACATCAGGGACGCTCCTCGCGTACATTGACGATTGTCGATGCCTCGACTCTAGCGCTTCATTGATGAATGTCAATGAACGATCTAGGGTGGTGTCATGGCCACCGAACTCACCGTGCTCGAGCCGGTCTCGACGAGCTGCTGCTCCCCCGTCACCGGCGGCGTCCTGAGCGATGCGGAGGCTAGGAGCCTCGCCGCCCGGTTCAAGGCGATGGGCGACCCCAGCCGCCTGCGGCTGTTGTCCCTCATCGCCGCTACCGAGTCGGGTGAAGCGTGTGTCTGTGACCTGAATGAGTCGCTCGACCTGAGCCAGGGGACGGTCAGCCATCACCTGGGGATCCTCGTCAAGGCCGGACTGCTGACCCGGACCAAGCGAGGCCAGTGGTCCTTCTACGCCCTCGTCCCCGGCGCGATGTCGACCCTCGCCCGCGCACTGGACGCCTGACGCCTAGGCGTTCACCAATCCTGCCTCGATGTCGGCGAGGAAGCGCTCGGCGTCCAGGGCGGCCTGGCAGCCGGTGCCGGCGGCCGTGATGGCCTGGCGGTAGGTGTGGTCGACGAGGTCGCCCGCGGCGAACACGCCGCGCAGGTTGGTGGCGGTGGAGCCGGGCTGGACGAGGACGTAGCCCTCGTCGTCGAGGTCGACCTGACCGGTCAGCAGCTCCGAGCGCGGGTCGTGGCCGATCGCGATGAACAGGCCGCTGACGTTGAGCCGGCGGGTCTCACCCGTCTGGGTGTCGCGCAGCGTGACGCCCTCGAGGATTCCGTCGCCGTGGATCTGGTCAACGGCGCTGTTCCACGCGAACTCGAGCTTGTCGTTGGCGTAGGCGCGGTCAGCCATGATCTTGCTGGCGCGCAGCTCGTCGCGACGGTGGATCAAGGTGACCTTGTCGGCGAAGCGCGTGAGGAACAGCGCCTCCTCGACGGCGGAGTCGCCGCCACCGACGACCGCGATGTCCTTGCCGCGGAAGAAGAAGCCGTCGCACGTGGCACACCAGCTGACGCCGTGGCCCGAGAGCGCGTCCTCGCCCCGGATGCCGAGCTTGCGGTAGCCCGAGCCCATCGCGAGGATCACCGCGTGGGCACGGTAGGTGTTGCCGTTGGCCAGGGCCACGGTCTTGATGTCGCCGGTGAGGTCGACCGAGGTGACGTCGTCGGACACCAGCTCGGCGCCGAAGCGG
>NZ_BJZQ01000004.1 GCF_007992115.1 Aeromicrobium flavum | reverse complement strand
CGCCGAGTGGCGGGCCGTTCTGCGCCACTCGGCGGGGGTGATGCGCCACTCGCCGACCCGATTGGAACTCGCCGCAGACCTTGGGGTAATCTCTTCTATTGCTGCCCGGGGCCTATAGCTCAGCTCGGTTAGAGCGCTTCCCTGATAAGGAAGAGGTCGATGGTTCAAGTCCATCTAGGCCCACCGAAGGAGGAATCGACGTGAAGAAGATCCTCACCCTGGCACTTGCGGTCGCCGGAGCCGTCTGGCTCTCGAACCGCCGCAAGCCCGCCGCGCAGCCCGATCCGTGGGCCGCGCACAGCGACTCCGTCTGATTCCACCCACCAGGGGCCTTGGCGCAATTGGTAGCGCACCTGCTTTGCAAGCAGGGGGTTAGGGGTTCGAGTCCCCTAGGCTCCACCTCGGCCGCCTGAGCGGCCGACGCCCTGACCGTCAGCCATGCGCTGCGTTCGTGCGCAGGCGTGGGTCAAGAGCGCGAACTACCGTGCGCGGCTCACACGTACAGAAGTCCCATATTGCACACCTCGAACCCGTGTGCGAACTATTCTTAGTGAGGCATTGGCGAGGGTTCTCGGGATTTGGTGAAGTATGGACAATATCGGGGCTTCGGTGGTAGGCCGATACTTCGGTCGTACCGATGACGGATTCCAGACTTGTTCGGGTTCTTGCGGAGAGACGAAACGTGCGACGGCGTTTCCTACGGTTAGCGATAAGCCGGGAATGCGTTACACCGAATGTCGTGCCTGCGCAGCCGAGCGCCGTGCCCAGCCGAAAGCAGTTCGAGCGCGCATAACCAACCGCGCCCAGCCGAAAGCAGTTCGAGTGCGCATAACCAACCGCGCCCAGCGCCTCCGTGTGGAGGCCCTCCTTCGGGACATCGTCGCCCAACGAGAAGCAGAGCCAGTCACCCTTCCTGAGGTCCACGCGGTCGTGTCGGAAACCCTCGATGCCCCCATACCGTCTGCGCAACTCGTCAGGGAGGTTATGCGGACCCTGTCGAAGGGCGAGAGTCGGTTCGTCAGGATTGATCGAGATGTATACGCCTGGGTGGGGCACGGCGAGACTCCCCCTCTCCCGCCGGCTCCGCCCCACGTCTCGGACATGATCGAGAGACGCCTCTCAGGCGCGACCTTGGACGAGATCGGAAGTCTTCACAGACTCACCAGGGAGCGTGTGCGGCAACTCATCGCGAAGTACGGAGGCCCAAGTGCAGCTGAAGTCGCGGAGTTGCAGCGGGTTCGAACTGAGATTGCTGAGCGTGATCGTCGCGCTCGTGTCGAACCGCTAATCCGACAAGCGCTAGACGGTGGCGGCGCTATGACCGTCTCGGATGCTGCGGAGGTGGCGGGACTGACGTCGAGCGAAACCGTGCGGTATTGGCCGATCGATCTTGTCCACCTTCGCCTCCGTCCGGCTGGTAACAACGAAGAACGATGGTCAGACGAGGCCATTCTCGAATCGCTTCGCGAGGCCGCAATCTATGAGTTTCCTCTGACGACAAAAGCGTATGCAAGCCTGCTCGCTTCCGGTCAAATCAGCGGACCTTCGGTGCCTAGGATCTGGCAGCGCTTCGGGAACTGGTCCGCGGCCTGCGATGCGGCGGGCGTGGTCCCAGGACGGGCCGTACGAAACAACTATCAGTCGAAGTGGACAGATCAAGACTTGCTACAGATAGTGCGTCAGTACTTGCTCGATCCCAGTCAACCGAACTCCGCCCACAAGTTTGATGACTGGAGACGACAATTCGCACCGGACGGACCCTCGTTCCAGACCATTCGAAATCGCTTTGGGTCCTGGACCGAAGTCAAGAAACGTGCCTTCGTAAAGGAAGAGAACGTCGAATGAGCGAGACCGGTCGCCTAGATCAGTTCCTTGCCACGTCCATGGACGAACCGACGAGAGTGTCAATATGGGAATCCGTGCACTCCATACTTTCGCACGGTCCCGCGGCTGGTCGCGGGACTGATTCAACGGTTCTAGCGTTGGGTTACGTTCAGTCGGGAAAGACAACTTCGATCACCGCGCTTGCCGCTGCAGCAGCAGATGCTGGATACGCAGTGATCGTCGCGTTGCTTGGATCTACCAATCTTCTACTCGACCAAAACCGAGACCGGCTCGAAGCCTCGTTGGGTATTACGACGCGGGCTGATTACGTGTGGATCACTGAGACAAATCCAACGACCGAGGCGGCTGGCAAGAAACTCCGCCGGTTCGTTGATATGGGTCGTGTCTGTCTCGTACCAGTCCTCAAGCACGCAGGCCGAATTAGAGCGGTAGCGAAGCAACTCGAGAAGATGCCGGACAGTTTGAACGTACTCATCATCGACGATGAGGCGGACCAGGCGTCCTTGAATACAAGCAGGGACGCCGAGAGCAGGACGTACGGGGCGATCCGTGAGCTTCGCAGATCGGTGCCCCGGCACCTTTACGTCCAGTACACGGCTACCCCGTATGCTCCGTTGCTCTTGGATGCTGCGGACATCCTGAGTCCTCAGCACGTTGAGTTTCTGACTCCAGGTAGGGGTTACACGGGCGGCAGGCAGTTTTTCATCGACAACGCTGACACGGTTGTAAGAAACGTCCCGCTTCTCGATGAGCAGGCATCGAAGTCGCCGCCGCTCAGACTCCAGCGCAGCCTCCACCAGGCCCTTTCCGCATTTCTCGCAGGTTCCGCGCTTCTGCTGCTGCACGACAACGCCAGCCCGCCCATCAGCATGCTCGTGCATTCGACGGCTCGAAATGACGTCCAAGCTCGGTACGAGTTCCTCATCCGGCGCCAGTTGGAGGCGTGGAAGAAGGAGATCGTAGAAGGAGAGATTGCAACTGTCCCCCAGAGCATCCTTGAGGAGCGCGCCCGTCTCGTGGCCAACGGTGCCAGAGACGCCGACGACGCCCAGTTCGTGGTGAAGCTCAAGACGGTTCTTCTGGAGGCCATCACGTGGCTGGTCAACAGCGCAGCTGACGTCAACAAAGTGGACTGGCACGTCTCCCCGATACATATCCTCGTGGGCGGCAACAAGTTGGATCGAGGATTCACGGTAGAGGGCTTGACCGTGACCTATATGAACCGGCCGGCGAGTCCCCAGGTCGACACGCTCGAGCAGCGAGCTCGTGCGTTCGGCTATCGAGGAGATCTTCTTCCCTACTGTCAGTTCTTCGCGAGCAAGAAGACCGTCCGGTCGCTGACCGAAGTCGTCCATACGGAAGAGGACCTGCGGGCCCGCTTGCGGGATCACGTCGAGAGTGGGGGGTCTGTGCACTCTTGGGCGCAAGAGATTGGACTACTACTTCCCAAGGGAATGGTTCCTACGCGGTCGAGCGTGGTCCAAGCACTTTCGACGATGAACCTCGGGTGGCACCAGATGCGTATGCCGTCGCGTGCTTCTACGGACACTGCTCACAACGAACGCCTTCTCTCCGAAATTGGGCTGCTAGACGCGCCACTCGTGCCGCAAGGGAGGTTGTCGTTCCGGACTCTGCGCCTCACCTCGGTGGAGGCTGCTGAGGCACTGCTCCGAGGGTGGGCGCGACCCTCTTACAGCCCGGGGTGGCTGCATGAGGAGTTCATCGACGCAGTCGTTCGCGGATTCCAGCACGTCAAGAAGGTCACCATCATGCTGATGGAGGACCACGGTGGGCCTCGAACTCGTGGGTGGTCTTCAGAACTCGGCTTCGTGAATCTGTTTCAGGGACGCGACCTCAAGGCGCAGCCCAATGGAGATTTCTATCCGGGGGATCGGTACGTGGAGAGTCTCGATACAGATCCAGATCAGATAGTGATCCAAATCCACCGCACCCAAGTACGTAGTCAGGAAGACGAGGGCCAGGTACTGGCATTGGCCATCTACCTAGGCTCTGGATTAGTAGTTCGAAAGGATACGAATGTCTGAGCCGCTCCCGATGAGCGCGGGAAAACTGGGGAGTGTCCCGTTGGATGCTTTGCGTCTCGATCCCGAGAACCCTCGTATCCCCGAGACGCACCGAAGCAAGGACACGGCCGAACTGGCGACCATGCTTGAGATGGGATTCGAAGCCTTTCCCGTGGCGCAGTCAATCGCTGAATTGGGGTTCTTTAACGCGGAACCCCTGATCGTTGTCCCGAGTCCTGACGAGGCCGGGACTTGGATCGTCGTCGAAGGAAATCGACGCCTGACCGCCTTGATCGGTTTGGCGTATCCAGACGTTCGCTCTGGGTTCGCGACGCCAGAGCGATGGGAAGATGTGGCGAAGAAGCGGGCGATCAGCCCGAAGATGTCCATACCTGTGGTGATGCACCAGTCACGAGATACAACTCACGCGGAAATCGCTAGGGTCCATGTCGTCGGCAAGCTTGCCTGGAGACCCTTCATGCAAGCGCGATACATCGCGGCGCGGGTTGAAGAAGGCAGGACGATTCAGGAGGTGGCCGATCTCATCGGCATCCCCAAGTCCAAGGCCGCCGACTTGTATCGCGATCAAGCGGTGTTGAACCAGGCTGCCGAGTTGGGGCTTGAGACGTCCCAGGTGGAGAGCGCCTTCTCCTTGTTGACCGTGGCGATGGGAAGCACGAAGATTCGCAGCCACGTGGGCGCGCCCCTTGGTTCGCAGACCGTTATCGGTGAGGCGCCGGTTCCGTCTGAGAAGTCGGAGGAGCTCAAGGAGATCATCCAATGGGTATTCGGCGACAACGAGCACGAGCCGCTGATCTCCGACTCGCGGCAGATCTCCCAACTCGGAAATGTCGTCGCATCGGATGTAGGACTTGGAGCCCTTCGCGAGGGGAAGACTCTCGAGGAAGCAAAGCAGCGAATCCAGGAAAAGGGCTTGGACCCGCTGAAGGCCTTGACGCTGAAGCTTACGACGGCGCGTAACGCACTGGCGGCCGCTAGTAGTGACGTATCGGAGTTCGCTATGGATGCCGAGATTCAGAAGCTCGTAGAGGACATCGAATCGCTCGCAGGCAGCATCCGATCGACGATTGACGACGTCGATGCCGAGTCGGTGGTCTGACCGGTGACCGATCTCGAGATCGCAAGTGTGGAGGCGATAGCCGATTGGATCGAGACTGCCACGCTTGTCAGCATGTCCGGGCATCTCGGCCGGGACAGGCTGGAAGAACTCGCATCGGTTGAGATCGGCGCTCCTCCTTTGAAGGTGAGCATGGCCATGGAGGTAATGGCCAAACGCGTCAAGGTCCTTGGGTCCGCCTATCCCTTCCGGACGTCAGAACTGGCCGTGCTTCGCGAGAATGGCAACCCGCTCCTCACTCATTACGCTGCGCTTCTCCATCTCACCCCCGGGTCGGTGGCCCGCCAGACAGTGCGTGCCACCGACGCAGCGGAAATGGGTGAGCTCTTCGAAACGATCGCCGAGAAGGCTTTGGCGAACCTTTGGGGAGAGGGCGGTCGTGCTCTTTCGTTCGGCTACCCCTCGAGGCACGGCAGACCGGAGGCCTTCGACCAGGCCGTCCCATGGCTGGCCTCAAAGATCGGTCTCGAGCCCGGACGCGGCTACCGTCCGCCCCTCCGGAAGGACGGAGGCGTGGATGTCGTTGCGTGGCGTCAATTCGCGGATCAGCGCCCTGGGTTCCCGCTCGGTCTAGCCCAGTGCACAATTCAAGCGGAGACGTTCCGGAAGACAACGGACATCGACCTTCGACTCTGGGCGAGTTGGCTAGCGATGGACCTCGATCCTATGAGTCTTCTCGTCATTCCCGGGACAGTGCGGAACGCCGGACCAGATTGGCGGCAGTTGACCACGGTGGTGACTGTCATCGAACGGATGCGTTTGATGGAATTGCTGAACCGTTCAGCGAAACGACTTGATCCGATCGAGTGGTCGTGCGAGACCACCTCGCGTCTTAGGTCCTTCATGAAGGCGGCGGAAGCTTGACAACAAAGGCTGACATCGTGTGGGAGATCGCGGATCGCCTCGGCGTCGAAGTGCCGAAGATGTCGACCGGATCGACCGAGCCGCGGGAGATTTTTGTTTTGGTCAACCGATACCTCGGGCTCGGCATCGACGAGAAGCAAACCAAGCCTGAACTAGCGAAATCGATCGTTGAATCTGTCGGTCTTCCCTGGAACGCGGATTTCGAATCACGGGGAGGGACGGTGACGAAGGCTGGGCTTGTTGCGGTTCTCGGTGCAGTTGTGCGTCATTGCGGGTAGTCAGTGATCGGGTTGTTTGGAAGCACGCATTGAGGAGGCACATCGAGTGAGTCAGTCGTGGCGCGGAGTTGGGTGGGAGGTCGGCTACGAGCATCTCGCGGACCACCTCCAAGCGGGCGGATCTCCGACTGTCGCAGGGAGCTTCGTCTGTGACGACGGATTTCGACTAGGTTCCTGGCTGAACACGCAGCGCTCATGGAAGAGGGCTGGTCGACTCTCTGAGCAGCGTATCCAAATGCTCGACGACCTTGGGGTGGTGTGGGACCCTCAGGCCACGTCGAGGAAATCGAACCTGACGCTCATCCGCGCTTTTGGCGAGGAGAACGGCCACATCAACGTTCCGGTGATGCACCGCAGTCCTTCCGGCAAGCCGATTGGCAAATGGCTGCAGATGCAAATCGAGGCGTTCCACTCCCAGCGACTCTCAGAAGAAATTCGGGTGGAGCTTGAACGAATGGGTGTCGATTGGAGTCACGGTCGTCGTGACCCCTTCGCTGAGGCTGTCGATGAATTGCGAATTTTTATACAGGAGACGGGCGACACGCATGTTCCGTCCTCTTATGTTAGTCCTTCTGGCTTCAAACTCGGCCGTTGGTATACGAAGCAAAAGAGTTTTCTGAAGAAGGGAACCTTGACGCCAGAACGCGTAAAGCAACTCACCGGTCTCGGTGTGAGTGTCGACCGCGACGTGAGAGACGAAGCTTGGTTAGAGGGGTTTCGTCAACTCCGGGCCTATCGGGATGCCAACGGGGATGCTCGCGTACCTAGTCACTTCGAGACTGAGGAGGGTTACCCGCTCGGCCCGTGGCGGCGGACCCAGCGCGGCATGCTCGCTGATGGTCGCCTCCGCGACGATCGCCGAACGCTGCTCGACAACCTCGATCCGACCTGGAATGAGTCTCGACCCACAGGGTGGAGCCGTGAGGAGGGCCTGTCTGCTTTGAGCGAGGCGGCGACTCTGGCCTACCCGCTCAGTTCCGGTACATATGAAGAGTTGCGAAGCCAAGGTGCTTTCGTGGGCCCCGGTACCGGGTGGTTCGCTCACCACTTCGACTCTTGGGCTCACGCCTGCGAGTCGGCCGGGGTGGACGGAGGCTCCGACAAATCAGGCTCATTCTTCTACTCCGACTCCGAACTGGCGGACAGCGCTAAGAGGTTCTTCCGAGAGATGGGTGCATCTGGCTCCAGTCGCGCGTACTCCGAATGGGTGGTGCATCGACCGGGCCATCCCTCGGCCGGATCCATCATCCGTCGATTCGGAAGTTGGCCCGCTGTCCGGGACCGGTTTGCTGAGGACTGCCAGGGGACCTGAGGAACGAGCAGGTCTGCTCGTGTCGAGCCGCGGCGCTCGAAGGTCAGGGCGTATCCAACGCCGGGACGTGCTTCGACAGGACAGTCGAAGGAGTGTCTGGAGAAGACGCCACTGCTTGGACAATGGCGTCCGTCTTCCGTCCCGAGGTGAGAATGTCGCGGTCACGCTCGACGTGCGCTTTGAACACGTGCCAGACGACCCCAACGTTCACTCCGTTGCCCATCTGGCGGTAGGTGGCTGAGTCCGGCTGGTCGGGGAAGACGAACGAATCCGGAAGCCCCTGCAGGCGAGCGGTCTCTCGCGGTGAGATACGCCGCTCGCGACTGCCGATGATCGATGTCTGCGTGATCGCAACCAGCGCCGGAAGGTAGTTCGGCTTCTTCGCGCGAAGGCCGGACGGCCGCAGGTGCATGACGGTGTCCCACAGCGACTTGGCGTCCTGAGCCTGCCACTCTAGTTTTCTACGCGAGGCCGGGAAGACGTCCGTGTAGACCTTCCACTGGTGAGCCCAAGGGATGATCGCCTCGAAGTGGCGCGCGAACAGGTCGTAGTTCTTGCGCAGGTGACTTTGCTTCCACGCCGGAAGCTCGAGGTCGACGGTGGGCATCGTCACCTTCGAGGGCACGGTCACGCGATCTGCGTTCCACCTGATCTTGGGCATCTCCGGGAAATCCATCCACGCGTCCGCCCAGATCGGGAATCCCGGCAAGGGGCGGTCGGCCATCAGTGGGCGCATGATCTGCACGAACTCATCCCACGCGCTGATCCAGTGGTTCTCCGACTCTGTCAGATCACAACCGGGCACGTTGTGAGTGTCATCGAGCAGGTCCTCGATGTGCCAGTCGCGCTTGGGGTCAAAATCGCCGAACGTGTCGGCCATCGCGGCTGCGGGCAGCGGACCGCCAAGCTCGAGGTCCTTGCGGACCTCGTGAGGCGCGTAGGTGGCCGTGATGAAGACCCGCTCGCGCACCTGGGGTGCTCCGCCCAGCTCGGGCGGCAACAGATGGGGGGAGAAGACCGTCGGGATGTCCGACACGTGGTAGCCGAGTTCTCGAAGCGTCTCGATGATGACGGAGTACTCGTGCTCGTGGCGCGGACCGATGAGGTTCCGGACATTCTCGAGCATGACCACGCTCGGCCGATGGGCCTTGATGATCGACGCGATGTTGAAGAAGAGGGTGCCGCGGGTTTCGTCCATCCCTCGCTGGGCGCCGGACTTCGAGAAGGGCTGGCAGGGGAAGCCCGCGCAGAGCACATCGTGCGGCGGAACGTTCATCACGCCGAGGTCGTCATCGGCATCCAGGGTGATGTCACCAAGAGCCGGGTGTCCCCAGTTCGCCTCGTAGACCTTGGCGGCTTGCTTGTCGATCTCGACCGCGTAGACGCACTCCCCGCCCAGTGCCTTCATGGCTGCATGGAAGCCGCCGATTCCGGCGAAGAGGTCGATAAAGGTGAAGGCAGGAGAGCTCGAACGCACGTTCGCAAGCTTAGCATCCGTCGACTGTCTAGAACGCCAGGACGATGGCATGTTCGGGAATGGCGTCGTTAGGGCTCACTCTGACGAACCGAGTCTGCAATTGCCCGCGCGACGGTGACGGGATCCTCGTGCTCCCAAAACCTTAGGACCGTCCATCCGCGAGCGCGCAACTGCTCGTTTGTGTCTCGATCACGTGCGACGTTTGAGGCCAGCTTGGAGGACCAGTAGCCAGCGTTGGCGCGAGCCGTCGTCCCATGCTCCGCGCATGCGTGCCAGTAGCAGCCATCGATGAACACGGCGATGCGCTGCTTCGAGAAGACGATGTCGGCTGTACGCCGGAGACCAGTGTCAGGTCGGTGATTGACCCGATACCGAAAGCCTTCGGCGTGGAGGAGTCGCCGCACCGCCAACTCCGGCGCGGTGTCGCGAGACTTGTTCGCACGCATGACCTTCCGCGAAGCCGGACTCGAGGCCCAGCTCTCATACGCCGGCATAGGCCCATCATTTGACAGTCGAGACGATGAGACCACCTGGCACAGGCAGGCGCCTCCGCTCCGCGCCAGCTCCGACGAGCGGCATGGTCCAGCCTGCGGTACCAAGGTATGAGGGGGCCCGGCGTTCCAGCGTCACCGATGCCGCCGCGGCCCGCGAAGGGAGAACTCCCATGGACAACGTCGACACCTGGGTCTGGGTTCTGATCGCCGTCGTGGCGCTGTTGCTCCTGCTCGGACTCGTCTGGGCCCTCACCAAGGGCAAGAAGGCCAAGGAGCAGCACAAGCTGGAGAAGGAGCGCGAGCACCGCGAGGAGGCACAGCGTTTGCGTGAGGAGGCACGGGAGGCCACCGTGAACGCCCGCCAGACCGAAGCCGGTGCCGCCGCGGCGCGCGCCGACGCCGAGCAGGCCCGCCTCGACGCCGAGCGGCTCGAGCAGCGTGCCGGCAACCTCGAGAACGAGGCGGCCGAGGTGCACCAGCACGCCGAGCACCACATCACGAAGGCCGACAAGCTCGACCCCGACGTCACGACCGACAAGCACGGCAACGTGACCGAGCGTCGCGAGACGACGTCGACTCGCGACACCACCTCCGCCGAGGGCCCGAGCACCGCGGGGGACTACACCGAGACGCGCACCGAGGTGACGCGCGAGGAGGGTTTCCGCGCCCAGCCGACGGACCGCGACCCCGACGGTCCCGGCCCGCGGTAACCGCAGGACGCACCAGGCCCAGCCCACCACTCGTCGAGTGGTGGGCTGAGCCGTGTCCGGGGTGGGTCAGCAGCTCCACCCACGCAGCTCGGCGCCCTCGAGCGTCGTCGTCTCGCGCGACTCCGGAGCGGACGCGACCATCCAGACGTGCTCGTCCAGCCCTCGCCACCCGGCGGCCGTGACGACGAGCCCGTCGAGGTCCGGCGCGGTGATCGTCAGGTCGGTCCGTTCGTCCAGGCCGACTGGGAGCTCGACCGGAGCCTGGCGCCCGGCCTGCGTCGTCGCAACCTCGCGCACGCCGGAGCCGTTCGCGGTGCCATGGGAGACGGAGACCGGAACCGGGTCGCCGGAGCACAGGGTCGAGCGCACCAACAGGGTGCCGTCCGCGGCGACACCGACGGCCACGGTGCCGCGGCGGACCGGCGGCTCCTCCTCGAAGACGCGAGGCAGGAACGCGAGCACGCCCACGATGATCACACCGGTCCCCAGGCCGAGGACGGTCGAGGGGTGCAGGACCTTCATGGACCGACCGTAGGGCAGTCGTCCGGAATCGGGGTGCAGCTGCTCTTCAAAGCCACGAGTGACGAACCCGATGGCGGAGGTCGATCAGCATGAAGAACGTCGAGGACCGGCGATGATCGCCCTGCTGCTGGCCTTCGTGGTCGGCGTGCTCTTCACGGTCGTGCTGGTGGCCCTGCTCGCCAGTGGCGTCGTCGCGCGTGCGCTCGAGTCGTTCACCCTGGCCGACGACGAGATGGGGCTGGTCGACGACTTCGCGCACCTGCGCTGAGGACGAGTTGTCCCCACCTGTGCACAGGGATGTGGACAAACTACAGTGATGTAGTTCCCTGATTTCCCGGTCAGAATCGTCTGTCGGGGCAGCAGCGTCCACCGGACGCTCAGTAGGATGGCCGAATGCCCCTGATCGCCTCCGACGCGCTGCGCGCCGCCGGTGTCGTCAGCGTGGTCGCCGCGACGATCGAGGGCGGCTGGATCGGGTTCGCGCTGTTCTTCCTCGTGCTCGGTGCCCTGTTCATCCCGCGCGCGATCGGCAGCGCGTTCCTGCTCGACGTCGCGTACTGTGCGACGCTCCTCATCGGCGGTTGGGCGGCCCAGCTCGACTGGTACCTGGCCGTCCCGGGGCTCGACCTGATCGTCCACGCCACCGCCACCGGGCTGATCGCCGTCATCACGTGGCAGGTCCTGGTCAGGGCGGGCGCGCTGCCCGGGCATGCCGACCCGCGGCTCGAGCGGCCCGCCCTCGGCGCGTTCGTGGTCACCGCCACGTCCGCCGTGACGCTCGCGGTCCTGTGGGAGTTCGGCGAGTGGCTCGGCCACACCTACCTCGACGACCGCATCCAGGTGGGCTACCTCGACACGATCGGCGACCTCGCCGCCGGCGCCCTCGGGGCGGTCATCGCCGCCCTCATCGTCAGCCGCACCGCCATGGCGGAGCCGCAGTGACCCGACCGACGATCTCCGTCGTGATCCCCGTCCATGACGACGCCACCGAGCTGCGCGCCTGCCTGAGTCGCCTGGCCGCCGGCACCGAGCTCGCCGACGAGATCGTCATCGTCGACAACGCCAGCGCCGACGACTCCGCCGATGTCGCCCGCGCCTTCGGTGCCCGCGTCGTCGTCGAGCCCGTCCTGGGGATCCCGGTCGCCACGGCCGCCGGGTACGACGCGGCCACGGGCGACGTCATCGCCCGGCTCGACGCCGACTCGCGCCCCGGGCCCGACTGGATCGCCCGCGTGGCGCGCGCGATGGCAGATCCGCAGGTCGACGCCGTCACCGGTCCGGGACGGTTCCACGACCTGCCCGCGGTCCTGCGGCCGCTCGCCGGGCTGGTCTACCTCGGCGCCTACTTCGCGCTGACGTACCTCGCGCTGGCCCACGTGCCCCTGTGGGGGTCGAGCATGGCGATCCGGCGCACCAGTTGGGAGCGCGTGCGCGGCGACGTGCACCGCTTCGACGACGTGCACGACGACATGGACCTGGCGTTCGTGCTCGGGCCCGAGGCCGTCATCTGCTACGACCGGTCGCTCCGCGTCGGCGTCTCCGCGCGCTCACTGCGCGGGATGCCCCAGCTGCGGCGACGGATGCGGCGCGCCGTCACGACGCTCCGGCTCAACTGGGCCGTCCGTCCGCCGTGGGTCCGGTGGCAGGACCGGCTGCGATCGATCAGCGCAGACTGATCCAGATCAGCAGCTGCGTCACCAGGAAGCCGGTGGCGAAGTTCAGCCACAGGAAGCGGCGCCACCCGGCGTTCGCCTGCTCGCAGGTGGCGTCGGTGATCGACAGGAACGGCGCGATGTTCGCCGCGTACGGCAGCACCAGCAGCGCCGAGAGCGTGGCGGGCCACGGCAGCGCGAGCAGGCAGGCACCGCCGAGCAGGTAGGCCGCGAACGCGAACCACGTGGTCGTGCGGGCGCCCATCGCCGTGCCGATCGACCCGATGTCGGCGGCACGGTCGGCGGTGACGTCCTGCACGGCGCCGAAGGCGTGCGAGCCGATGCCCCAGAGGAAGAACCCGGCGAGTGCGGCGACCACGGTGACGCCCACCTCGACCTCGTGGCCGCGGGCATCGGCGAGCGCGAGTCCGAACACGGCCGGGCTGACGAAGTGCGTGCTGGAGGTGAGCGAGTCCAGGAACGGGCGCTCCTTGAACCGCAGCACCGGCGCGGAGTACGCCACCACCGCGAAGACGCTCAGGGCCAGGACGAGGTTCGACACGGTCGAACCGAGCACGGCGAACGCGACCACGAACGGCACGTTGGAGACGATCGCCGACCAGATGGTGAGGCGGTGGACGCGCCGATCGAGGACGACCCCCTCCACCCCGCCCTTGCGCGGGTTGCGCAGGTCGGACTCGTAGTCGAAGACGTCGTTGATCCCATACATCAGCAGGTTGTAGGGGATGAGGAACCACAGGCAGCCGACCCAGAACAGCACGTCGGGTCCGCCGCCGGCCAGCAGGTACGCGGCACCGAACGGGAACGCCGTGTTGACCCACGACAACGGGCGCGACGAGGCCAGGACCTGCGCGGCGGGACTCACGCGCGCTCCCGCGGCCGGTCGAGCAACAGCGACAGCGACGACACCAGGATCGTCACGGCGATCGGCCAGGCGAAGTCCTCGATCGGGGCCAGGCCCACGTGGATGCCGGTCAGGCTCGACTCGTCGAACCGGAACAGGTCGGCGGCGATCATGATGCTGTCGAACACGGCGGTCAGGACGCACAGCGCCAGTCCGGTCAGCCCCGTGACCGCCCACCAGCGACGGTCGGGTCGACGCAGCACGACCGCGGCGACCAGCACCGGCACGGTCGCGGCGACGAAGATCGCGGCGAGACCGAGGTACGTCATCGGCGCACCTGCTCACGGCGCAGCACGCGGTCGAACAGCCCGTGGAGCACCCCCGTGACGTAGCAGAGGAAGGCGATGAAGAAGAGCTCCTCGAGCGGCAGGTCCGGGGCGACCTCGATGCCGGTCATGGCCGGCGACTCGCCGCGGCTGTAGACGCCGAGCTCGAGCGCCACCAGGTCCCAGACCAGGAAGAACACGAAGCCGGCGACGAGGATCGTGACGGCGCGACGGGCGTCGCGGAACAGGAAGAGACTCCAGCGCCGGTCGACCAGGCCCATGCAGAAGCCCGCACCGATCACCGAGGCGAGGTAGAGCCAGCTCACGCGACCACCGTAGTGGTCGTCCCCGGCTCGGGCGTCGGACCGGCGGACCGGTCGCCACGCAGTCGCTTCAGCACCAGCTCGGCACTGATGAGGCACATCGGCAGTCCGATGCCGGGGATCGTGCTCGACCCGGCGTACAGCAGGCCGTCGACCGTGCGGGACGCGTTGTTGGCGCGCAGGAAGGCGCTCTGGCGCAGCACGTGGGCCGGGCCGAGGGCGCCTCCGGACCAGGCGTTGAGGTCGTCGGCGAAGTCGCGCGGACCCACGGTGCGCCGCACGACGATCCGCTCGGCGAGGTCGGGCACGCCCGCCCAGTGGGCGATCTGGGCGATGGCCGCGTCCGCCACCTTCTCGACCTCGGCGTCGCCGGCCCCGTCGATCCCGCCGCGACCCAACCGGACGTCGGCCGGGACGGGGACGAGGACGAACACGTTCTCGTCGCCCTCGGGCGCCACGGACGGGTCGGTGGCCGAGGGCCGGCACACGTAGGACGACGCCGGGTCGGGCACGCGGCCGGGACGGCCGAGCACGTCGTCGAAGTTCTTGTCCCAGTCGTTCGTGAAGAACATCGAGTGGTGTGCCAGCTCGGGCAGGCGACCCTTCACGCCGAGGTACGCCAGCACGGCACCGGGACCGGGGTCGCGACGCCGCCACCACGATTCGGGGTAGGTGCGCAGGTGCTCGGGCAGCAACGTCGTCTCGAGGTGGTGCAGGTCGTTGGCTCCCACCACGACGTCGGCCGGGACCTGCTCGATGCCGTCGGCGGTGCGCACGGTGACCCCGGTGACCCGGGCCCGCCGGCGCGACAGCCGCGACGTGTCGATCCGCTCGGTGTCGATGCCGACGACCGTGGCGCCGGTGCGGATGCGCACGCCGCGCGAGACCGCGAGGGCCGCGATCGCGTCGATGATCGTCGAGAACCCGCCCTGGGGGTACTGCACCCCGTCGGCGAGGTCCATCCAGCTCATCAGGTGGTACATGCTCGGCGCGCGCGAGGGCGAGGAGCCCAGGAAGACGGCCGGGTAGCCCAGCACCTGGCGCAGCCGCGGGTCGGTGAACCGCGACGCGACGTGCGACTCCAGCGATCGGCCGAGGAGCCCCGCCAGTCGGGGCGCGCGTCGCAGCACGTCGGGGTGCGCGAGGTTGGCCGGCCGCTCGAAGCTCGTGTAGAGGAAGTGGTCGACGGCCATCTGGTGGGTGTCCTCGCCGGAGTCGAGGTACTCCTCCAGCCGGCTGCCGGCCCCGGGCTCGATCGACTCGAACAGGGCCACGTTCTCGGCGCGGGTGGCGCGGACGTCGACGGGGGCGTCGTGGCCCTCGAAGAAGACGCGGTACCCCGGGTCAAGGCGCACGAGGTCGAGCTGTTCGGCCGCGGTCGTGCCGAGCAGCCGGAAGAAGTGCTCGAAGACCTGGGGCATCAGGTACCAGGAGGGTCCGGTGTCGAAGCGGAACCCGTCGCTGCTCCAGCTGCCGGCACGGCCGCCGAGCTCGTCGCGCTGCTCGAGCAGGTCGACCGACCAGCCGTCGGCGGCCAGCAGGGCGGCGGTGGCCAGGCCCGAGATGCCGCCGCCGATCACGGTCACGCGGCTCATGAGGCCCCCACCAGCACGGCGCGGGCGACGATGCGGGCCTTGACGGCCGACGGGACGCGGATGCGCTCGGTGCGGATGCGCTCGGGCGCGGTGGCACGCAGGCGACGCGAGAGCTCGGCGAACAGGGCGTGCGCGGCCGCGACGGCGCGACGGCTGCCGACGGGCAGGCGCGGGATCACCTCGGCCGCGGCGGCCAGGTCGGCGTCGATGTCGTCGAGGAAGCGGTCGCGGGCCTCGGTGTCGAACCGGTCGGGGTCCAGCCCCGGGAAGTAGCTGCGCCCGAGCTGGTCGCGGTCGGCGGCCAGGTCGCGCAGGAAGTTGACCTTCTGGAAGGCCGCGCCGAGCCGCTGGGCGCCGGGCGCGAGCTCGGCGTACTCCCGGTCGGCGTTCGGGCGCCCGCTGAGGAACGCGCGCAGGCACATCAGCCCGACGACCTCGGCCGATCCGTAGACGTACTCGGCGAAGCTCTTCTCGTCGTGCTCGACCCGGAACAGGTCGGTGCGCATCGAGGCGAAGAACGGATCGATCAGGTCGGGGCCGATGCCGCAGGAGCGCGCCGTGAGCGCGAAGGCGTGCACGACGAGGTTGGCGCTGTGGCCGGTGCGCAGGGCCTGGTGCACCTCGGCGTGCAGGTCGTCGAGCAGGCGCTCCTGGTCGGCCGGATCGGCCTGCGGCCGCGGCGCGTCGACGATCTCGTCGGCGACCCGCACCAGGGCGTAGATGTTGCGCACGCGCGTCCGGACCGGGCCGTTGAGCAGCCGTGACGCCAGGCCGAACGAGGTGGAGTAGCGCTTGATCACGAGCGCGGCGCTGCGCTCGGCGACCTCGTCGTACAGCGCGTACCCGGTGGTGGGCTCGTCGTCACGGTCGTGTGTCCACGGGGCACTCATGCGGCACCGACCCGGGTGGCGGCCGTCGTGACGCCCCAGGCGTGGGCCAGCAGCGGCTCGAGCAGGGAGCCGTCGAGGCCGAGCGAGCGCGCCTGCTCGCGGGCGATCTCGACGTGGCGGTCGGCCAGCTCCTCGATGTGCCGGCGGGCGCCGCAGGACTCGAGCAGGCCGCGCACGGTGGCCGCGGTCGTCTCGGTCAGGTGCGGATCGCCCAGGTGTGGCGCGATCCGACCCCACGAGGAGGTCTGGGCGGCGTGGACCATCAGCGGGGTGCGCTTGCCCTCGCGCAGGTCGCCGAGCCGGTCCTTCCCGGTCTCGGCGGGGTCGCCGAAGATCGAGAGCACGTCGTCGCGCAGCTGGAAGGCGATGCCCAGGCAGCGTCCGATCTCGCCGAGCGCCTCGACCAGGTGGTCGTTCGCGCCGGCCAGGACCGCGCCGGCCTGCATCGGCAGCATGAAGGAGTAGACGGCCGTCTTGTGCTCGGCCACCGCGAGGGCCTCCTCGGCGTCGGGCATGCGCGGGCCGAGGGAGAGCCGCACGTCGGCCAGCTCGCCCGCGGCCGAGGCGTGCAGGGTGGCGTCCAGCAGGTCGAGCAGGCGTCCGGTCGTCTGCGGGTCGGCGCCGCACGTGGCCACGGCGCGGATCGCGGCCGCGAGCGCGAGGTCGCCAGCCAGGATGGCCCCGGCCCGCGTGTAGGTGTCCTGGTCCTCGTCGGCCGTGTCGAGCGCGACGGCGTCCGCACGGAACCAGCCGGGGACGCTCGGTCGACCGCGGCGCGTGTCGTCGTTGTCGATCACGTCGTCGTGGATGACGAAGGCCGTGTGCAGCAGCTCGGTGGCCGCGGCCACGCTGTCGACGACGGTCTCGGCCTGCGCGCCCTCGAAGGCGGCGTGGACCGTGCTGACGAGCCACGGCCGGAACCGCTTGCCGCCGGAGGTGCCGAGCTCGAGGGCGGCCAGCAGCGCACCGTGGTCGCGGGCGAGGTCGGGCGCGCGGGTGGGGCTCACCAGGGAGTCGAGCTCGTCCTGAAGGCTCATGCGGAGGTCTCCGTGTCGCTCGGGCGCAGGAGGTGCCAGGCGTCGGCCTCGTCGAGCGCGGCCGTCTGGGCCACCAGCCACGGGCTGACCGCCCACGGCGCGACGCGGATCGTCTCGCGCAGCTCGTCGACGCCGACCCAGCGCAGTTCGGCGACTTCCTCGGGGTGGGGCTGCAGCGCGCCGTCGGCGCGGGCGGCGAACACGGGGCAGAACTCGTTCTCGACGACCCCGGCCGCGTCGACCGCCCGGTACCTGAACTCGGGCAGCACCGACCGGAGGTGACGGGCGTCGGTGCCGAGCTCGCTGCGGCCGTGCCGGCGCACGGCGTCGGCGAGCGACTCGTCCGGACGCGGATGGCCGCAGAAGGAGTTGGTCCACACGCCCGGCCACGAGCGCTTGCCGAGCGCGCGACGGGTCAGCAGCACGCGACCCTGCTCGTCGAAGAGGTAGCAGGAGAACGCCAGGTGCAGCGGGGTGTCGTGGCCGTGGACGGTGGATCGGGGCGCGGTCCCGGCGGGCCGGTGCTCGTCGTCGAGGAGCACGACGAGGTCGCGCGGGTCGTCGGCGGGCAACCGGTCAGGTGGGTGTCCCGCCGACTCCTGGTCCAACACGGTCTCCATGGGGCCTCCTCGACGACCCTCGCACCATATTGCTAAGCAACCTAGATATCAACTTCTGTAAGGAAGTGTAGGCTGGCCGCGTGTCGTCGCACCACCCCCCGAGTACCCCGATGACGCACGAGTACTCCGATGACGAGCGTGCCCTCCTGCGCGCCGTCCGGCACCTCGTGCGGGCCGACCGCGACATGCGGGCCCGCCTCAGCGCCTCGATGCGGGTCAACCCGACCGACCTGCGGTCGCTCCGGCACGTCATGCGGGTCGTCGGACCGGCGTCGGGCGAGAGCCCCGATGCGCCGTCGGCCGGGGTGACGCCGCGCAAGTTGGCCGACCACCTGGGCATCACCACGGCCGCCGTCACCACCCTGGTCGACCGCCTGGTCGCGTCGGGGCACCTCACCCGCGTGCCGCACCCGACCGACCGGCGCTCGGTGCTGCTGCTCCCGACCGAGCTCGCCCGCACCCAGATGGAGGGGCACCTCGCGGACATGCACGACCGGATGAAGCGGATCGCCTCGGCCGTTCCCGACGAGGCGCGTCCGGCCGTGATCGAGTTCCTCGAGGCGCTGACCCGCGAGATGGAGCGCGACGCGCTCGACGTGGGCCGCTCCGACGCCGACCGTCCCTGAGCGTCGCCGCTCAGACGCGCGGCAGGATCTCCTCGGCCACGAGACGCAGGTGGTCGAGGTCGGCGAGGTCCAGCACCTGCAGGTAGATCCGCTCGGAGCCGGCGTCGGCGAACGTGCCGATCTTCTCAACGATCTCCGCCGGGGTGCCGGCCAGGCCGTTCTCGCGCAGCTCGTCGACCTCGCGGCCGATCGCGCTCGCGCGACGTGCGATCTCCGCCTCGTCGGACCCCGCGCACAGCACGAGGGCGTTGGAGTAGGTCAGCGACGACGGGTCGCGGCCGGCGTCCTCGCACGCCTTCGCGACGCGCGCGAAGAGGGTGCGGGTCTCGTCCAGCGACACGAACGGCACGTTGAACTCGTCGGCGAACCGCGCCGCGAGGGTGGGGGTGCGGCGCTTGCCCTTGCCGCCGATGATCACCGGCACGGAGCCCTGCGCGGGCTTGGGCAGCGCCGGCGAGCCGTGCACGGAGTAGTGCTCGCCCTCGAACGAGAACGATCCCGAGGTGTCCTTCCACAGGCCCGTGACGATCTCGAGCTGCTCCTCGAGGTGATCGAAGCGCTCCGGGGTGCTCGGGAACGGGATGCCGTAGGCGCGGTGCTCGTCGTCGAACCAACCGGCGCCGAGGCCCAGCTCGACCCGGCCGCCGCTCATCTGGTCGACGTTGGCGACGCTGATCGCCAAGGGGCCCGGGAGGCGGAACGTCGCGCTGGTGACCAGCGTGCCGAGCCGGATCGTCGAGGTGTCGCGCGCCAGGCCGGCCAGCGTGATCCACGCGTCGCTCGGGCCGGGCAGCCCGTCGCCGCCCATGGCGAGGTAGTGGTCGGACCGGAAGAACGCATCGAACCCCAGCAGCTCGCTCTCCTGCGCGACCGCGAGGAGGTCGTCGTAGGAGGCGCCCTGCTGGGGCTCGGTGAAGATGCGCAGTCGCATCAGGCGGGCGAGCCCTTCTCCGGCTTCGCGTCGCTCAGCGGGTTCGGGCTCGACGCGAGGTCGTCCGAGCCGGCCTCGTTGATGTCGTAGGCCGACTTCGCGTCAGCCTCGGCCGCGCCGGCGCGCAGGCCCTCCGAGCTCGTGCTGTACGAGGGCGCCGACGCCTCGGGCTCGGGGGTGGCCGAGACCTTGTCGTCACCCTTGCCGCCCGTGCTCCTGACCTTCTCGGTCACGGTGCTCGAGACGTCCTTGGCGGTCTCGGCGACGCGGTGGCCGACGTCGGCGGCGGTGGTCGTGGCGGTGTCCTGTGCCTTGTGGGCGGCGTTCTGGACCGGATCGGCGTGCCAGACCTTGTCGGCCTGCCGCTTGATCTGCTCGTAGCGACCGCGCCCGGCGCGGGTTCCGAGGACGTATCCGATGGCGACGGCCGTCAGCAGTACGAGCTTCTTCACAACTGATCACTCCTGGAGTTAGGTGGGTCGTCTCCCATTGTGGCGCGATTCGTCCGGTTCCTCATGTGGAGCGAGCCGGCGGTGCCATCGCCCAGCCGATCCCGCGCGTGATCGCGGTGCCGCCCGCACGCACCGCGGTGGCCTCCGTGACCGGCAGCCAGGGCAGCCGGAGCGGACCGCGCGCCCACCGGGGCAACAGGCCCACGGCCGCGGCGGCGAGCAGGCCGTACGGCGCCCGCAACGCCAGCGGGACGGGCGGACGCAGCAGCATGAAGCGGGCGGCCTCCCGCGCAGCGGGGGTGCTCTCGAGCTCGGGGCGGTAGGCGGCCACGACCGCGGCGAGCCCGGCGACGTCCTCGGGCACGTCGGTGGCGCCGAGCAGCCGCGCCGTGACGGCGGCCTGCGCGACGTACCGGTCGCGCTCGTCCGGCGTGAGCGGACGCGCGGAGTAGCGATCGTGGGCGCGCAGGAACGAGTCGATCTCGGCCACGTGCACCCACCGCAGCAGGTGGGGGTCGGACGCGGCGTACGGACGGCCGTCGTCCGTGGTGCCGGCGACGCGCTCGTGGATGCGGCGGACGGCGCCGATCGCACGGTCGGCGTGCTCGACGGTGGCGAAGGTGGTCTCGGCGATGAAGCCGCTCGTGCGCTGCAGGCGGCCCCACGGGTCGCCGCGGAACCCGGAGTGCTGGTCGACCCCGGCCATGGCCAGCGGGTGCAGCGACTGCAACAGCAGCGCGCGGATGCCGCCGACGAACATGGAGGCGTCGCCGTGGACGCGCCAGATCGGGTCGCCGGGGCTGAACCGGCGCGGACCCGGGGTGCCGTGGATGCGCGCGCGTCGCTGGGAGCCCTCGGTGCCGGCCACCCGGGCGAAGATCACCGAGCCGGCGTGCTCACGGACGCGTTCGATCATGCGGCCAACGTAGCCCCGGAGGCATGGAGCCGCCGGGGCCACGGGTCAGGCAGTGACGGGCTGGTCGGCCGACGCGACGTCGGACCTCTCCGCCGTCGAGGTGGTCGGCACGGCGACCACGACGCACTCCGCGTGGGTCAGGCAGTAGTGGCTCACGGACCCGAACAGCACGCGGCTGATGCCGGTGTGGACCCGCGTGCCGACGACGAGCATCGCGGCGTCGCGCGAGGCCTCGACGAGGGTCGGGCCGGGGGCGCCCTGGACCACGTCGATGCGGCGGGGCTGACCGTTCGCGTCCTGGGCGCCGATGGTCTCGCTCACCCAGCGTGCGGCGTTCGAGCGGGCGTCGGTCTCGTAGGCCATCCACGGCACCTCGGCGCCGGCCATGGCGACGGCGGCGTCGATCTGCCAGACGTGGACGATCTTCAGGTCGGCCCCACGCAGCTCAGCCTCACGGGCGGCCCACTGCAGGGCGGTGACGCCGGCGGGGGTCTCGTCGACTCCGACGACGATGGTGTTGGTGCTCATGACTCGTTCCTTTCTCGAACACCTCCATCGTGCGCCGGTCACCGCGGACCGGGCAGGGCCGAACGTCACGAGTTCGAGGGACGTTGGGCCCGACGCCGCCGCTACGGTGGACGCGTGGACGCACTCGAGAGGAACCGCTGGGAGAACGTCGTCGACGCCGCGGTGGCCGTCACCTCCGACCTGGACCTCGACAGCCTGTTGACCCGGATCGTCCACCAGGCCCGCGACCTCACCGGCGCCCGCTACGCCGCGCTGGGCGTGCTCGGCCGTGACTCCGACGACGAGCTGGTCGAGTTCCTCACCGAGGGCGTGCACGCCGGCATGGCCGCCTCGATCGGCACGCTCCCGCGAGGCCGCGGCGTCCTCGGAGTGGTGCTGCGCGACGGTCGGCCGCTGCGGCTCGACGACGTGGGATCGCACCCGGACTCGGTCGGCTTCCCGCCCCACCACCCGCCGATGGGTGCCTTCCTCGGGGTGCCCGTCCGAGTGAACGGCGTCGTCTTCGGCGACCTGTACCTGACCGAGAAGCCGGGCGGTTTCAGCGAGGACGACGAGCGCATCGTCGCCGGGCTCGCAGCCGTGGCCGGCACCGCGATCAGGAACGCGCGCCTGTTCGACGAGCTCGCCAGCACCCGGGCCGAGCTGGCGCGGATGGCCGTCCTCGAGGACCGCAACCGCATCGCTCGCGACCTGCACGACCTGGTGATCGGGCGGTTGTTCGCGGTGGGCCTCTCGGTGGACCGGATCTCACGCCACGTCGACGAGCCGTGGGCCGGGCGCGCCGCTCAGGCGGTGGACGACGTCGACCGGGCGATCGCCGACCTGCGCGGAGCGATCTTCGCCCTCGGGTCCGACGCCACCACCGACGGGCCCCGACTGGTGCGGCTGCTGAAGGCCACGGCCGCGCCGCTGGGCTTCGCGCCGAACATCGAGGTCGACGGCGACCTCGGCCTCCTCGGCATCGGCCTGCGCAGCGACGTGCACGCCGTGATGAACGAGGCGCTGGCCAACGTCGTCCGGCACGCCCGGGCCACGCGGGTGGACGTGTGCCTGCGCGTCGGGCCCGACGAGGTGGTCGCGACCGTGACCGACGACGGCGTGGGCATCGGTGACCGGGGGCCCGCGAGCGGACTCGCCAACCTCGCGGAGCGCGCCCGCCGCGAGGGCGGGTCCTTCACCATCGAACCGGGGCCCGGCGGTGTCGGCACGCGGCTGGTCTGGAGCGTTCCGCTCGATCAGGACCTCCCGGCGGAGCCGCATCCGTAGGCTGAGCCCGTGACCGAACCGATCCGCGTCTTCCTCCTCGACGACCACGAGGTCGTCCGCCGCGGGGTCGGCGACCTGCTCGAGGACTCGGGCACCATCACCGTCGTGGGCCAGGCCGGCACGGTCGCCGAGGCGGCGGCCGACATCGAGCGGCTCCAGCCCGACGTCGCCGTGCTGGACGCGCGCCTGCCCGACGGCTCCGGCATGGAGCTGTGCCGTCACGTCCGCCGGGCGGCCCCACGCACCGCCGTGCTGATCCTGACCTCGTACGAGGACGACGAGGCGCTGTTCGAGGCGATCATGGCCGGGGCCGCGGGCTTCCTGCTCAAGCAGGTGCGCGGCAACGACCTCGTGGACGCCGTCCAGCGCGTCGCCGCCGGGCAGTCGCTGCTCGACCCCGCCGTCACGCGCTCGGTGCTCGAGCGACTGCGCCGCCAGGACGCCCCCGACCCGTTGGCCGACCTGACCGCGCAGGAGCACAAGGTCTTCGACCAGCTGCGCCTGGGCCGCTCGAACCGCGAGATCGCCGCCGAGCTCTTCCTCTCGGAGAAGACGGTGAAGAACTACGTCTCCACCGTCCTGGCGAAGCTCGGCCTCGAGCGCCGCGCCCAGGTCGCCGCCTGGGACCGCTGAGCGCGTCGCGGGGTGGCATTCCCCGGTCGGTCGCGGGCTAGGCCCCCGTCAGCAGGTCGCCGCGCTCGGCCCGGCGCCGGCGCTGCTCGGCCGGGTCGGGCACGGGCACGGCCGCGATGAGGCTGCGCGTGTACTCCTGCGTCGGGTGCCGCAGCACCTGCTCGCGGTCGCCGAGCTCGACGAGGCCGCCGCGCTGCATCACGGCCACCCGGTTGGCGAGCGTGTCCACGACCGCGAGGTCGTGGGTGATGAACAGGCAGGCGAACTGCAACCGCTGCTGCAGCTCCAGGAACAGGTCGAGCACCCGCGACTGCACCGAGACGTCGAGCGCCGAGGTCGGCTCGTCGGCGATGAGCAGGTCGGGGTCGAGCGCCAGGGCGCGCGCCAGGCTGATGCGCTGGCGCTGACCCCCCGACAGCTCGTGCGGGAACCGCTCGGCGAAGTCGCGCGGCAGCTCGACCGAGTCGAGCAGGCTGCGGACCTTCTCGGTGACCTGGGCGTCCGTCAGGTCGGTGTGGACCCGCAGCGGCTCGGCGATGCAGTCCAGGATCGACATCCGCGGGTTCAGCGACGCTGCGGGGTCCTGGAACACGAAGCCGAACCGGCGACGGAACGGTCGCAGGTCGGCGTCGCTCAGCCCGGAGACGAGCTCGCCACCGACCCGGACGGTGCCGGACGTCGGCTGCTGCAGGCCCACGGCGACGCGGCCGAGGGTCGACTTGCCCGAGCCCGACTCGCCCACGAGGCCGAGGACCTCGCCGCGGTGCACCTGCAGGCTGACGTGGTCGACGGCGCGGAACGGCGGCTCGCCCCACCGGCCGGGGAACTCGACCACGATGTCGTCGAGGTCGAGCACGACGGGCGCGTTCTCCAGCGGCAGCGGTCCGCGCGCGGGCGTGCCCTCGGTGACCTTGGTGCGGCCCAGGTGCGGGACCGAGTCCAGCAGCGCCCGCGTGTACGGGTGCGCGGGGGCCGAGAACAGCCGGTCGACCGGCGCCTTCTCGACGATCTTGCCGCGGTACATCACCACGACGCTGTCGGCCATGTCGGCGACGACGCCCATGTTGTGCGTGATGAGCACGATGGCGGTGCCGAGACGATCGCGCAGGTCGAGCAGCAGCTCGAGGATCGCCGCCTGCACCGTCACGTCGAGGGCCGTCGTCGGCTCGTCGGCGACGATGACGTCGGGGTCGCAGGCGATCGCGATGGCGATCATCACGCGCTGCTTCTGCCCACCCGAGAGCTGGTGCGGGTAGTAGTCGACGCGCTGCGCCGGGTCGGGCAGGCCCACCAGTTCGAGCAGCTCGACGGCCCGCGCCCGTGCCTCGGACCTGCTGACGTCGCGGTGGGCGCGGATGGCCTCGACGATCTGCCACCCCACGGTGCGGACGGGGTCGAGTGCGGTGGAGGGCTCCTGGAAGATCATGGCGATCTCGTCGCCGCGGACGGGCCGCAGCTGGGCCGGGCTCATCCCGATCAGCTGGCGCTCACCGTCGTCGGGCGTGCGCAGCAGCGCGGACCCGTCGACGTTCGCGGTGCCGGGCAGCAGGCCCATGACGGCCCGTGAGGTGACCGACTTGCCCGACCCGGACTCGCCCACGACGGCGACGACCTCGCCGGGCTCGACGTCGAAGGCGACGCCGTCGACCGCCACGACCCGGCCGGCGTCGGTGCCGAAGCTGACCCGCAGATCCGACAACGACAGCACGGCGGTTCGCCGGGTGTCCTTCCCGTCCGCAGCGGCGGCGACGCCGGCACCGGTCGCCGGCGCGCTCTCGGGATCGGCCGCGAGGTCCTCGGCCAGCTCGATCTCGAGCTCGCTCTCGGCCTTGTCGCCGCCGCGGGTGCGCAGCAGCGGGTTCATGATGTCGTTCAGGCTCTCGCCGAGCAGCGTCACGCCCAGCACGACCAGGACGATGGCCAGGCCCGGGAAGAGGCCCGTCCACCAGATGTCGTTGGTGGCGTCGGGCATCGCCTTGTTGAGGTCGTAGCCCCACTCGGCCGCCGCCGACGGCTCGATGCCGAAGCCGAGGAAGCCCAGCGCGGCGAGGGTCAGGATCGCCTCGGACGCGTTGAGCGTCGCGATCACCGGCAGGGTCTGGGCGACGTTCGACAGGATGTGCCGGAACAGGATGCGCGGCGTGCGCACGCCGACGACCTTCGCGGCATCGACGTACGGCTCGGTCTTCACCGACACTGTCGCGTTGCGGATGACGCGGTAGTACTGCGGGATGAAGATGACGGTGATCGAGATCGCCGCCGACGCGATGCCGCCCAGCGCGCCGCTCGAGCCACCCGAGACCACGATCGACACGACGATCGCCAGCAGCAGCGACGGGAACGAGTACAGCGCGTCCATGACCAGGACGAGGACCTTGTCGAGCCAGCCGCCCAGGTAGCCCGAGACGAGCCCCAGGGGCACGCCGATGAGGCTCGAGACGAGGACCGCGAGCACGATCACCTCGACCGCGGTGCGGGCGCCGTAGATCACGCGCGACAGCACGTCGGCGCCGCCGACGGACGTGCCGAACCAGTGGTCGGCGCTCGGCGGCTGCTGGGTGCCGAACAGCTGACCGTCGTCGCCGCGGACCTGGTTGAAGTCGTACGGCGCGATCCACGGCGCGAGGATCGCCAGGACGATGAACAGGGCGATGAGTCCGGCGCCCAGCAGCAGCATGAACCGCTGCAGGCCGTGGGACGAGTCGATGACGCTCTTGCCCGGGTACCGCATCAGAACCTCACTCGGGGGTCGACGAGCGCCACGATGGCGTCGATCAGGAAGCTCGCGATGCACACGACGAACGCGATCGCGGTGACGATGCCCTGCACGGCGAGGAAGTCGCGCCGGATCAGGTACTGGGCCAGCTCGTAGCCGATGCCCTTCCACTCGAAGGTGGTCTCGGTCAGCACGGCGCCGGCCAGCAGCATGGCGATCTGCATGCCCATCACGGTGACGACGGGCACCAGCGCGTTGCGGAACGCGTGCTTGCGCTCGACCTGGCGCTCCGAGACGCCGCGGGCGCGGGCGGCCGTGACGTAGTCGGCGCGCAGGGTCTGCAGCAGGTTGACGCGCACGAGGCGCAGGAAGACGCCGCCGGTCAGCAGGCCGAGGGCGACGGCCGGCAGCACCGCGTGCTGCAGGACGTCCCAGATGTACTCCGGCTCGCCCCACAGGAAGGCGTCGACGATCATGATGTTGGTCTGGGGATCGACCTTCGCGAGGGTCAGCTCGGTGGCGGTCGAGGCGCGACCCGAGGTGGGCCAGCCGAAGGGCGCGGTGGCGAGCTTCAGCAGCAGGCCGACGAAGAAGACGGGCGCGGCGTAGGCGACGATCGCGAACAGCCGCAGCAGCACGTCGGGCCAGCGGTCGCGGTGCCGGGCGGCGATGCGGCCCAGCGGGATGCCGACGGCGAAGGCGACGATCAGCGCCCAGAAGGAGAGCTCGAGGGTGGCGGCGCCGTTCACGACCAGGATGTCGGTGACGTCGCGGTTGTCGGTCAGCGTCGTGCCGAAGTCGCCGCGCACGATGTTGCCCAGGTACTCGAAGTACTGGGTCAGGATCGGCCGGTCGAGGCCGGCCTCGGCCTTGCGCTCGGCGATCTGGTCGGGCGTGAGTCGCCCGCCCTGGGCGGCGGTGATCGGGTCGCCGATCACGCGCATGAGGAAGAAGACGAGGGTGACCAGCACCCACAGCATCGGCACGATCAGGGCCAGCCGCAGCAGCAGGTAGCGCGCGAGCGGGCTCAGCCCGCCGCGGCGCGCGGGCGGCTCGGCCGACGGGGCGTCGGCGGCGACGAGGACATCAGTGGTCACGAGGGACTCCTGCCGGCGTGGAAGCGGGGTCCCGGCGCGCGTGGTGCACGTGCCGGGACCCCGATCCTGGGTGGTGGGTTACTTCGACAGCGACGAGAACCGGAACTTGAACGACGGGTCGAGCGTGTCGCTCACGCCCTTCACGTCCTTGCCGGCCACCGCGACCTGCGCGCCGGTCAGCAGCGGCAGGATCGGGACCTGGTCGGCGACCATGTCCTGGATCTTGCCGAGCGTCGCCTCACGCGAGGCCTTGTCGGCGTCGCCGCGCTCGGAGTCGAGCAGCTTCGTCATCGCGTCGTCCTCGTAGTGCGACTGCAGGAAGTTGTTCGGCGCGAAGAACGGGGAAACATAGTTGTCCGGGTCCGGGAAGTCCGGGAACCAGCCCAGCTGGAACGCCGGGTAGGCGTCCTTGACGCGCTCCTCGGAGTAGGTGTTCCACTCCGTCGACTGCAGGTTGACGCTGAACAGTCCGCTGTCCTCGAGCTGGCGCTTGACCGCCTGGTACTCCTGGTCGGAGCTGCCGCCGTAGTGGTCGGGGTTCCACTGCAGGTTGAGCTCGACCGGCGTCTTCACGCCCGCGTCGGCGAGGGTCTTCTTCGCGGCGTCCGCGTCGGGCTTGTCGCCGTACTTGTCCTTGAACGCCTCGGTCGCACCGACCTGGCCGTCCGGGACGGCGGAGTACGCCGGGGTGTAGGTGCCCTTGTAGACCTCGGAGGCGATCTCCTCACGGTTCACCAGGTACGCGGCCGCCTGGCGGACGGCCTGCTTCTGGGCGTCCGTCTCGCCGGGCATCGTCTTGAGGTTGAAGACGATGTAGCGCAGCTCGCCGCCGGGTCCGGTGTGGACCGTGACGTCGTCGGACTTCTCGAGGCTCTCGATGTCGGTCGGCGTCAGCGAGCGGTACGCGACGTCGATGTCGCCCTTCTCGACGTCGAGCTTGAGGTTGTTCGAGTCGGCGTAGTACCGCATCGTGACGTCCGACTTCGGCTCACCGTAGGTGCCGTCGTAGTCGGGGTTGATCGTGAACTCGGCCAGCTCGTTCTTCTTGTACTCGCCGAGCGTGTACGGACCCGAGAACGCGTTGGCCTCGACCGCGGCGTCGTCGTCGAGCAGCTTGTCGGCGGGGTAGGTCTCCTCGTCGACGATGGGGCCGGCGGAGGTCACCAGGATCTGGGCGAACGTCTGGTCGTTCGGCGCGGCAAGCGTGAACGCGACCGTGGTGTCGTCGCGCGCCTCGACCTTCTTCATCGCGCCGAGCAGGGAGGCCGGGCCGTTCGGGTCGTTGATGTCGACGATGCGCTGGAACGAGAAGGCCACGTCGGACGCGGTGAGCTCGTTGCCGTTGGCGAACTTCAGACCCGACTTGAGCGTGCACACGTAGACGGTGGGCTTCTCGAAGTCGCACTCCTCGGCCGCGTCGGGCGTCAGCTCGGTGCTGCCGGCCGGGAAGTTGAGCAGGTACTGGTAGACCTGCGTCTGCACCGCCATCGAGCCGTTGTCGTACGAGCCGGCCGGGTCGATCGACACCACCTTGTCGGTGGTGCCCACGATCAGGCTCGACTCGCTGTCGTCGTCGCCCTGGCCGGAGCCGCACGCTGCCAGCACGGAGCCGGCGAGGGTGGCAGCTGCCAGCGCGGTGACGCGTCGCCGCATGGAATTCATCCGATCCTCCTGTCGGGTGTCCACCATCTGGACACACGTCCCGCACGCTACTCCCGTGCGCGCGGTGGGGCCACGACCGGGAGGTTGCGTTTCGATTAACCTGCGCGCGGACAGGGGAAACAGCGTGTCCGGTGCGGGCGATAGGCTGGGCTGCATGAGCCATGACCAGCATCTCGCCGATTTCGATCCCGACGTCGCGGCGCTCCTCGACGCCGAGCTGGTCCGCCAGCAGACGACGCTCGAGATGATCGCCTCCGAGAACTTCGCTCCCGTCGCCGCGCTCGAGGCGCAGGGCAGCGTGCTGACGAACAAGTACGCCGAGGGCTACCCCGGCAAGCGCTACTACGGTGGCTGCGAGTTCGTCGACCAGGTCGAGCAGCTGGCCATCGACCGGCTCAAGCAGCTCTTCGACGCGGCGTACGCCAACGTCCAGCCGCACTCGGGCGCCTCGGCCAACGCCGCCGCCCTGCACGCCATCGCCACCGCGGGCGACACGATCCTGGGCCTCGACCTGGCCAACGGCGGTCACCTGACGCACGGCATGAAGCTCAACTTCTCGGGCCGTCTCTACAACCCGATCGCCTATCACGTCGTTCCCGAGACGGGCCTGGTCGACATGGACGAGGTGCGCGCGCTCGCGATCGAGCACCGCCCCCGCGTGATCATCGCCGGCTGGTCCGCCTACCCGCGCCAGCTCGACTTCGCGGCCTTCCGCGCGATCGCCGACGAGGTCGACGCCGTCCTGTGGGTCGACATGGCCCACTTCGCCGGCCTCGTGGCCGCGGGCCTGCACCCCAGCCCGCTGCCGCACGCCCACATCGTCACGACCACCACGCACAAGACCCTCGGCGGTCCGCGTGGCGGCGCGATCCTCACCAACGACGAGGCCATCGCCAAGAAGATGCGCTCGGCCGTGTTCCCCGGCCAGCAGGGCGGTCCGCTCGAGCACGTCATCGCCGCCAAGGCCGTCGCGTTCAAGATGGCCCTGCAGCCCGAGTTCGCCGAGCGTCAGCAGCGCACCATCGAGGGCGCCCGCATCCTGGCCGACCGGCTGCTCGCCGACGACGCGGTCGCCGCCGGCGTCCAGGTGCTCAGCGGCGGCACCGACGTGCACCTCGTGCTCGTCGACCTGCGCAACTCCGAGCTCGACGGCCAGCAGGCCGAGGACCGGCTCGACCACGTCGGCATCACGGTCAACCGCAACGCCGTCCCCAACGACCCGCGTCCGCCGATGGTCACGTCGGGCCTGCGCATCGGCACGCCGGCGCTGGCCACCCGCGGCTTCGGCGCCGAGGAGTTCACCGAGGTCGCCGACATCATCGCGGCGGCGCTGCAGCCGGGCGAGGTCGACATCGAGGGCCTGCGCAAGCGCACGGCCGTCCTGGCCGAGCGCTTCCCGCTGTACCCCGGCATCAAGCCGTTCACGTCATGACCGACCGGCCGGGGCCGAGCGCGTGGTTCGCCCCGCGCCTCCTCGGCCTGCACCTGTTCGCCATCGCGGCGGTCGTGTTCTGCGTCTTCATGGCGTCGTGGCAGCTGGGCGTCTACGACCAGCGCCAGGCCGATGAGCGCGCCGAGCAGCTGGCGGCCGGCCCCGCCGACCTCGAGTCCGTGTGGGGACCGGGCCAGGTCTTCACGACCGACCAGGACCAGCGTCCCGTCACCGTGACGGGGCGGTTCCGGCCGGCGGCCGAGCAGCTGTGGGTCACCGACCGCGAGCAGGGCGGCGAGACCGGCGCGTGGCTGCTGGCCCCGGTCACCGTCGACGACGCCGAGCTGATGGTGGTCCGCGGCTGGGCGCCCCGCCCGGCCGCCTCCCTTCCCGACGTCCCCGGAGGCCTCGTCACGTTCGACGCGGTGCTGCAGCCCGGCGACGAGTCCGGCGCCGGCTGGGACCCCGACGCGCGCACGATCGGCTCGGTCCGGATCCCCACCCTGCTGAACGAGCTCGGCTACGACGACCTGTGGTCGGGCTACGCGATCGCCACCGACGGCGAGGTGGCCGGCGGACTCGAGGTCGCCGAAGTGCCCGAGACCGACGTGTCCTGGCTCGCCGGCGGCCAGAACCTCGGATACGGCCTGCAATGGTGGGTCTTCGCCGGGTTCGTCATCTTCATGTGGTGGCGGATGTCCCGCGAGATGGTGCTTGGCCGCGAGCGGTAATCTGGGGCGGTGAACGACCGTCTTCTGCGCGCGTACCAGGTCATGGCGACCATCGTCGGAATCAACCTGCTGATCGTCATGGCGGGCTTCATCGGCAAGTACGCCACCGACGAGGGCTCGTGGTTCAACCGCAACCAGGACGTCTTCCTGGTCATCGACCAACTCCACGGCTTCCTGTTCATGGTCCTGATCGTGCTCGCCGCCAAGCTGACCCTGCGCGAGAAGTGGTCCTGGGGCTACCTGCTGAGCGTCGTCCTGCTCGCCTGCATCCCCGTGGTCTCCTTCTGGGCCGAGCGCCGCACCACCCGCCGCGTCCGCTCCGCCGACCCTGCTCCCGCCGCCGCCTGAATCGCTGGGAGTGACGTTTCGGGGGTCCCACACGGCGTTTCGGCCCCGCAAACGTCACTGCCAGCGCTCAGTCAGCGTCCCGTGAAGGTGGCGTTGCCGGGGCCGTCGGCGAGGAAGGACGCCATGCCGTGCTGCAGGTCCTCGGTGTCGAAGAGCTCCGCGGCGATGGCGGTGGTGCGGGCGACGGAGCCGGGGACGCCGGAGGCCTCGAACTCGCGCAGGATCTGCTTGGCGGCGCCGAAGGCCTGCGTCGGGCCGGCGGCGAGATCGGCGGCGAACGCGTCGACCGTCGCGTCGAGCTCCTCGGGCGCGACGACGCGGTTGACGACGTTCCAGCGCTCGAGGGTCGCTGCGTCGTACGGCGTGCCGGTGAACACGAACTCCTTGGCGCGGGCCACCCCGGCGCGGGAGGCGAACCGCTGCGTGCCGCCCATCGTCGGGGTCAGCCCGATGACGCGCTCGACGAGGCCGAACTTCGCCTTCGACGAGGCCAGCAGGACGTCGCACGCCAGCGCGACCTCGAGGGCCCACGTCAGCGTCAGGGCGTGGGCGACGAACACGGTCGGCACGGGCAGCGCGGCGAACCGCTCGGGCAGCTCGAGCATGCGGTCGTAGAGGGCCTGGGTGTCGGCCTTGGTCGTGCGGGCGTGGAACTGCGCCACGTCGACGCCGCCGGACACGATCTTGCCCTCGGCGCGCACGACCAGCACTCGGGGAAGGTCCGCCTCGACCCGGTCGAGGGCGGCGTCGAACTCGTCGTGGAGCTCCAGCGAGTAGAGGTTGACCGGTCCCGACGAGAACGTCAGCGTCGTGACGCCGCCCTCGGTCCGGAGGTCGACGGTCACCGTTCGGTCCGCGGATCGTAGGAGCCACCGCGGTCGGCGGTGGCCTTCTTGAGCACCCCGGCGACAGCCGCGGCAACGGTCAGGAGGACGACAAGTCTCGACATGCCCCCACGCTAGCGGCCTCCGTTGGACTGGTCGTGCAAGGATGGAACCAACCCCTGAAAGGACGTGAAGTGCCCCTCACCGCAACGCTCCGCACCAACCGTGGAGACATCAAGATCGAGCTGTTCGACCACCACGTGCCCAAGACGGTGGCGAACTTCGTCGGCTTGGCCGAGGGAACCAAGGAATGGGTCGACCCGGCCACCGGCTCGGTGTCCACGAAGCCCTTCTACGACGGCCTCACGTTCCACCGGGTCATCTCCAACTTCATGCTCCAGGGCGGCGACCCGCTCGGCGACGGCCGCGGCGGCCCCGGCTACGAGTTCGACGACGAGTTCCACCCCGAGCTCCAGTTCGACCGCCCGTACCTGCTGGCCATGGCCAACGCGGGCACCAAGCCCAACGGTGCCGGCACCAACGGCTCGCAGTTCTTCATCACGGTCGCCCCGACCGAGTGGCTCAACCGCAAGCACTCGATCTTCGGCGAGGTCAAGGACGCCGACAGCCGCGCCGTGGTCGACGCCATCGGCGCCACCGAGACCGACCGGTTCGACCGTCCGACGGAGCCCGTCGTGATCGAATCCGTGACCATCGATCGGTGACGCACGAGGGCGCCGGTCAGCAGACCTGCTACCGGCATCCGAACCGGCCTGCGTACATCCAGTGCCAGCGCTGCTCCCGCTTCATCTGTCCTGAGGACATGCGCGAGGCCAGCGTCGGCTTCCAGTGCCCCGAGTGCGTCAACCGGGGTCAGGCCGCCGTCCGCCAGCCGCGCACCATGGCCGGCGGAGCCGTCTCCTCGCGGGTCGGCGCGGTCACGTTCGCGATCATCGGGCTCAACGTCGCGGCCCAACTGGTGGTCATGGCCACCGGCGGCGCCCGCAATCCCAACCTCAGCGGGTTCTTCACGTGGGGGTGGCTCAGCGGCGTCGAGGTCGCCCAGGGCGACTACTGGCGCCTGGTCACCGCCGCGTTCCTGCACGGCGGGCTGGTGCACATCGGGCTCAACATGCTCTCGCTGTACCTGTTCGGCCCGTACGTCGAGGAGGCGCTCGGCCGGGCGCGCTACATCGCCACGTACCTGATGCTGGCCGTCGGCTCGTCGGTGCTGGTCTACCTGCTCGAGGACCCGTTCACCCCCACCATCGGGGCGTCGGGAGCGGTGTTCGGCCTGTTCGGCCTGGCGCTGATCTTCCTGATCCGCACGCGCCAGAACATCACGGGCATGATCGTGATCCTGGCGATCAACGGCTACGTGAGCCTGGGCGAGGGCATCAGCTGGCAGGGCCACCTGGGCGGCTTCCTCACCGGCATCGTGCTGGGCCTGATGTTCGCCTACGCGCCGCGCGAGCGACGCACCGTCTACCAGGTGGCCACCTTCACCGCGCTCGCGGTGGTGTTCGTCGCCGCGGTGCTCTGGCGCACCGAGGACCTGCGCTCGGCGCTGCCCGGCCTGGTCTGAGCGACCGGCACGGCGTCACCCTGCTGTCGTTGTCCACAGGCGTGTGCACACCTGTGGGGAATCACATGGGTGTGATTCACTCCCACTTCATGGCGAAGCCGAACGCGGCGAGGATGAATCCCATGCCGATGGCGAGGTTCCAGCCACCGAGGTCGCTGTAGCCGGGGATCGTCACGTCGGTGTTGCTGATCGTGTAGAAGACGACGATCCAGGCAAGGCCGATGACCGCGCACGCGACCATCAACGGAGCGGCCCACCGGTTGCCGATGCGCACGGGCTTGGGACCGTCGTCGTTCACGGACTTGCGCTTGAACCTGTTGAACACGGATCTTCTCCCGATGGGCCGGCGGCAGGGCCGCAGTGTGACGTACTCCGCTAGCGTAGTCGTCGTGCCGGACTCGCCACGCCACGAGGGGAAGAACATCACCGTCAGCAGGTGGAGCCTGCCGGCCCTGGTGCTCGCCTGCGTGTGCGGATTCGTGCTCGTGGCTGCGGCCGTGACCTCCGATGGCTCCGACCTGCGACCCGCCGGTGGCGACCTCAACTCGGTGCTGCGCGACCGGGCCCGCGAGGTCGACACCCGTCGCCAGGAGGTCGCGAAGCTGCAGGGCGAGGTCGACACGATGGGCAAGAAGGTCGACGACGCCGAGATGCGTCGCGAGCTGCGCCGGGTGGCCCGGCTGGCCGACCCTGCAGGGCTGACCGAGGTCGAGGGTCCGGGCCTGCGCATCGCCCTCGAGGACGCGCCGCGATCGGTCGACATCCCCGGCCTCGACCCGAACCTCCTCGTCGTGCACCAGCAAGACATCCAGGCCTTCGTCAACGCCCTGTGGGCTGGCGGCGCCGAGGCCGTGACCCTGCAGGGCCAGCGTCTGATCTCCTCGACGGGCATCAAGTGCGTCGGCAACACCGTCGTCCTCGACGGCGTGCCCTACGCCCCGCCGTACGTCATCGAGGCGATCGGCGACAGGTCACAGCTGCAGGCGGCGCTCACGGCGTCGCCCGAGGTGACGACCTACCGGCAGTACGCCGAGAAGTACGGCCTCGGACTCCAGGAGCGCGACCTCGACGAGGTCACGGCGCCTGCGTACCTCGGCAGCGTGTCGATGCGGCACGCCACCGTCGTGGACTGACGGGCCTGGCCCTACGGCAGGGGGAAGTCGTCCGTCGGCTCGGCGGTCGGGCTGGGCGGAGGGGGCGTGGTCGCGACCGGCGGCTTCGACACCGTGATGGTGATGGACGTGCCCGGGGCCACCATGGTGCCCGGCTCCCGACTCTGCTCGGTGACGGTGCCGTCGGGCGCCGTGCCGGCCGGGTCGTTCTGCACCGTGACCTTCAGCCCGGCGTCCTCGAGCGCCTTGCGCGCCGCGTCGACGTCCTGACCGACGACGTTCGGCACGTCGACCTGGCCGCGCGAGACGATCAGCGTGACGGTGCTGCCGCGCTCGACGGACGTGCCCGGGGGCGGGTTGGTGTTGAGCACCCGGCCCTTCGGCTGGTCGCTGTCGGTGTTCTGGCGCTTGACCTTGAGCCCGTAGCGATCGCCCTCGAGCAGCTCCTTGGCCTCGTCGTACGAGTAGCTCGTCAGGTTGGGCAGGTCGACGAGCTCGGGGCCCGAGCTGACGACCAGGTCGACCGAGGTGCCCTCGTCGACCGTCGTGCCGGCCTCGGGATCGGTCGACATGACCTGCCCCTCGGGGATGTCGGCGCTGGTGGCCTGCGAGGTGTCGCCGACGGTGAGGTTCTTGGACTCGAGCCGGTTCGTGGCGGTCTCGACGTCGAGGCCCTCGACCCGCGGCACCGCGACCTGCGGCGTCTGGACCTTCTCGTCGCCGTTGGTGAGCATGAGCGCGACGCCGATGGCGGCCGCGATCGCCAGCAGGACCAGCGCCACCGCCCACCACTTGCCGTTGCCCTTCTTCTCCTCGTCGTCCGCGGGCGGCGGCAGGATCGGAGCGGTGACGGCCGGGGCGACCTGCGTCGATGCCGGCGGGACGACGGGGACGGCCTGGGTGGGGGCGTCGACCGCGCCACCGGCCAGCACGCGCTCGATGTCCTTGCGCATCTCGCCGGCGCTGGAGTAGCGGTCGTCGACGCGCTTGGCGAGCGCCTTGGCGACGACGTGGTCGACGGCCTGCGAGACGTCGGGGTTGAGCTGCGACGGAGGCCGGGCCTCCTCGCGCACGTGCTGGTACGCCACCGACACCGGGCTGTCGCCGACGAACGGCGGACGGCCGGTGAGCAGCTCGTAGAGGACGCAGCCCGTGGAGTAGATGTCGCTGCGGGCGTCGACGGTCTCGCCGCGGGCCTGCTCGGGCGACAGGTACTGCGCCGTGCCGATGACGGCCGCGGTCTGGGTCATCGCGCTGGAGGTGTCGGCGATCGCGCGGGCGATGCCGAAGTCCATCACCTTGACCTTGCCCTCGGGCGTCAGCATGACGTTGGCCGGCTTGATGTCGCGGTGGATGATGCCGGCCCGATGGCTGTAGTCGAGCGCGGCCAGGATGTCGGCGGTGATCGACAGGGCGCGCTCGGGCAGGATCTTGCGGCCGTCGCGCAGGACGTCGCGCAGCGTGCGGCCCTCGACGAGTTCCATGACGATGTACGGCACCGTGGCGCCGGAGTCCTCCGTGGCCTCACCGGTGTCGTAGACCGCCACGATCGACGGGTGGTTCAGCGAGGCGGCGGACTGGGCCTCCCGGCGGAACCGCTCCTGGAACGTCTCGTCCGCAGCGAGGTCGGGCCGCAGCAGCTTGATGGCGACGGGTCGACCGAGGCGCATGTCGTGGCCGGCGCGCACGTCGGCCATGCCACCGCGCCCGACCAGCTCGCCGACCTGGTAGCGGTCGCCGAGCGGGCTCATCGTCGAGTCAGTGTCGGTCATGGTGTCCAGTCTCCCAAAGGGTGGATGAGGGTCATCGCAGCACTGCCTCCATCACGGAGCGGGCGATCGGGCCGCCGAGGCGGCCGCCGCCGATGTCGCTGGTGTTCTGCGTGGACTCGACCAGGACGGCCACGGCCACCTTCGGGTCGTCGGCCGGCGCGAAGCCGATGAACCACGCGTACGGGGGTCGGTCGGGGGCGGACTCGGCCGTGCCGGTCTTGCCGCCGACGTCGACGCCGGGGATCTGGGCGGGAGACCCGGTGCCGTCCTGGACGACCGAGACCATCATGTCGCTGAGCTCACGGGCGTCGCCGGCGGACATCGGCCGTCCGAGCTCCTGGGGCTCGGGCTGCTCGAGCACCGAGAGGTTGGGGGCGCGGACGGTGCGCACCAGGTGCGGCTTCATCAGGACGCCGTCGTTGGCGACGGCCCCGGCCACCATCGCCATCTGGATCGGGGTGGCGGCCACCTCGAACTGGCCGATGCCGGACTGCGCCAGCTGGGGCGCCTCGAGGTCGGTGTCGGGGTCGGCGGTGAAACGGCTGGCGTAGGAGACGAGGTCGTCGATGGGGCGCTCGCCGAAGCCGAACTTGGTGGCCTGCTCGGCGAGCTTGTCCTGGCCGACCTTGCGGGCCAGCCAGCCGAACGACACGTTGCACGACACCTCGAGCGCACGCTGGAAGCTGATCGGGTTGCCGCCGCAGGTGCTGCCGCCCTGGTTGGTGAGCTTGTAGTCGATCCCGGGGAAGCCGAGCGTGGCGCCGCCGCGCACGTCGTCGTCGGCCTTGAGGCCGAGGTCCTCGAGCGCCGCTGCGGCCGTCACAGCCTTGAACGTCGAGCCGGGGGGCAGGGTGGTCTGGGTCGAGCGGTTGATCAGCGGCTGCGTCTCGTCCTGGTTGAGGCGGCGCCAGTTCTGGGCGACCTTCTCGAGGCGGTGGCTGGCCAGCGCGTTGGGGTTGTACGTGGGCTGGCTGACCATCGCCAGCACCTCACCCGTCTGCGGGTCGAGCGCCACGACCGCACCACGGGTCTTCTCGCCGAGGTCGGCGAGACCGTCGAACGCGGCCTTCTGCGCGGCGGGGTCGAGGGTGAGCTCGACGCTGCCGCCCTGGGGCTGGTCGTTGGAGATGACGTCGATGACGCGGTTGACGAAGAGCCGGTCGTCGCTGCCCGACAGGATCGAGTTGTAGGTCTGCTCGATGCCCTCGCGCCCGTACAGGTAGGAGAAGTAGCCGGTGACCGGCGCGTAGAGCTTGGCGTCGGTGTAGCGGCGCTGGAACTGCCACTTGTCCTTGACCGGGACCGACTGCGCGATGGGCTTGCCGTCGACGATGATGGCGCCGCGCTCACGGCTGAACTCCTCGTCGATGACACGGCGGTTGCCGGGCTTCTCGTTGAGGTCGTCGGCCTGCACGAACTGCACGTAGTTCGCGTTGAGCAGCAGGCCGACGAACATCAGCAGGCAGACGACGGCCATGGCACGCACGGGCTTGTTCACGACAGCTTCACCACCTGGGTCTCGTCGTCGCCGCTGATCGTGCTGACCTCCGGCGCCGGGCGCCGGGTCTGGTCGCTGATCCGCAGCAGCAACGCCACGATGATCCAGTTCATGATGATCGAGGAGCCGCCGGCGGCCAGGAACGGCGCGGTGAGGCCGGTCAGCGGGATGAGTCGGGTGACGCCCCCGGCGACGACGAACACCTGCAGGGCGAAGGACACCGACAGGCCCACGGCGAGCAGCTTGCCGAAGGCGTCGCGACAGGTCAGGGCGATGCGCAGGCCGCGCTCGACGATCAGGCCGTAGACCACGATCACCGCCATGAGGCCGGTGAGGCCCAGCTCCTCGCCGATGGACGACAAGATGAAGTCCGAGAACCCGAACGGGGTCAGCTCGGGGCTGCCCTCGCCCCAGCCGCGGCCGAGCAGACCGCCGTGGCCGAGCCCGTACAGCGCGGTGATGAGCTGGTAGTTCTGGTCGGGGTCGGACCACGGGTCGAGCCAGGCGTCGAACCGCTCGCGCACGTGACCGAACGCGGCATAGCCGAACCAGGCGCCGACGGCGAACAGCGCGGTGCCGACGAACAGCCAGCCGGGACGCTCGGTGGCGACGTAGAGCATCACGACGAACAGGCCGAAGAACAGCAGGGACGAGCCGAGGTCGCGCTGGAAGACCAGGATGCCGACGCTGATCAGCCAGCCGAGCAGGATCGGGCCGAGGTCGCGGCCCCGGGGCAGGTCGACGCCGAGGATGCGGCGGCCGGCGAGCGCGAGGGCGTCGCGCTTGGCGACCAGGTAGCCGGCGAAGAAGATCGCCAGGGCGATCTTGGCGGCCTCGGCGGGCTGGAAGCTGAAGGGGCCGAGCTGGATCCAGATCTGCGCGCCGCGCTTGGCGTTGCCGATGACGGGCAGGATCGGCAGGACCAGCAGGGCGATGGCGGCGAGGCCGAACGTGTAGGTGTACTGCTGCAGCCGGCGGTGGTCGCGGATCAGCACCAGCACGGCGACGAACATCAGGATGCCCAGGACCGTCCACCGCAGCTGGCCCTGCGCGAAGGGTCCGTAGGGCGATCCCATGGCGTCCAGGCCGAGGTCGATCCGGTAGATCATCACCAGGCCGATGCCGTTGAGGGCCACGACCAGGGGCAGCAGCACGGGGTCGGCGTACCCGGCGAAGCGCCGGACGGCGACGTGGGCGCCGAGCGCCACGATCGCGTAGACCGCACCCACGGTGTAGATCCCCGGCGGGACGCTGCCGTCGAGTCCGAGGCCGACGGCCGCGTAGGAGCCGATGCCGATGGCGATCGCCAGCAGCAGCAGGCCGAGCTCGGCGGTGCGGCGCTTGCGGGGGATCCAGGTCGGCGTGCTGCCCGGGGCGCTCATGGCGTCTCCGTCGGCGCGGTCGTCGCCCGGCTGCGCCGCGGCGCCGGGGTGGGCGTGGGTGTCGGTGTGGGCTCGGTGGCCTGGATGCTCAGGTTGGTGACGATGCGCTTGGCCTCGTCGCGGTCGGCGGCCGTGATGCCCGCGGCGACGCGGTCGCGCTGGTACGGGGGCAGCGTGTCGATCCGGATGCGGGTGATCTCGTCGACGTGGGCGAGCGTCAGGCCCGGCACCGAGAGGTCGACGCCGCGGAAGATCGCGACCGAGTCGTCGGACGGGGCGACGAAGTACTGGCGCTGGGACCAGTCGTAGGCGTAGGCCCCGGCGCCGCCGACCAGTCCGACGACCACCAGGCCCACGAGCAGCCACCGGACCCAGCGACGACGGGGGACGGGACGCGGTGCGTAGCGCAGCTCCTCGGGGTCGGGTTCGACCGCGCCGGTGTGCGAGGTGAGGTTCGAGGTGGGTGCGGTCGCGGCCCGGACCGAGCCCGTGCGGCCCCGCGGCTGACTGGTGGCCGCGCCCACCAACTGCGGGCGGCCGTCGGCGCAGACGAGGTCCTCGTCGACCGTCTCGTCGCCGTCGACGAACTCGGCCAGGACCACCGTGACGTTGTCGTACCCGCCGGCCTCGAGGGCGAGCCGCACCAGCTCGGTGGCGGCGACGTCGATGGTCTCGAGCTTCATCGTGCGCTCGATGGTGGCGTCGTCGACCATGTCGGTCAGGCCGTCGCTGCACAGCAGGTAGCGGTCGCCGGCCGAGGGCTGGAGCCACGTGAAGTCGGGCTCGAAGTCGTCGCGCCCGAGGATCGCCTTCAGCAGCAGCGACCGGTGCGGGTGGACCCGCGCCTCCTCGAGCGTGATGCGCCCCTCGTCGACGAGGCTCTGCACGAAGGTGTGGTCGATGCTCAGCTGGCTGAGGCGGCCGTGGCGCAGACGGTAGGCGCGGGAGTCGCCGATGTGGGCCACGGCCAGCTTCTCGCCGTCCCAGAGCATGGCCTCGAGGGTGGTGCCCATGCCCTCGACGGCCGGGTCGTCGGCGATCAGCTCGGCCAGCCGGTGGTTGGCGTGGGCGACGGCGGTGCGCATCGCCTCGAGCGCGTCGCCGTCCTCCTCCGGGTCGAGGTCGCGGTCGATCTGGCGGATCTCGGCGAGGGCGGCCGAGGAGGCCAGGTCGCCGGCCGCGGCACCGCCCATGCCGTCGGCGATGACGAGCAGGCGCGGGCTCGCGTAGCCGGAGTCCTGGTTGTTGGAGCGACGCAGGCCGACGTCGGTCATCGCCACGAAGCGGTAGGTCAGGGGCGCCATCTACTTGCGCAACTCCACGATCGTCTTGCCCAGGCGGACCGCGGTGCCGAGCGCGACGGGCACGGGGGACGTGACGCGCTGGCTGCCGATGAAGGTGCCGTTGGTGGAGCCGAGGTCCTCGACGAACCACTGCTCGCCGTTGGTGGCGAAGCGGGCATGGCGGGTGGAGACGTAGTCGTCGTCGAGCCGGATCGCCGCGTCGGTGCCGCGGCCGAGCAGCACCGGCTCGGTCGAGACGGGCACGCTCTGGCCGGCGTTGGGGCCGTCGACGATCACGAGCTGGCTCGGGGCGCCGCGAACCCGGCGGGTGCGCGTGCCGCCCTTGGGCTGCTTGGGCTTCTTCTCGCCCTTGGGCTGCTTCGGCGTCTGGACCTTGGTGCCGAAGATGTCGGTGCGGATGACCGAGACGGCCGACAGCACGAACAGCCACAGCACGGCCAGGAAGCCGAGCTTGATCAGGGTGAGGGTGAGTTCGCTCATGGCATCTCCGCGTCCCCGGTCACACGACCTCCTCGCTGATCTGCACCGAGATGGTCGTGTTGCCCAGCCGGATCGTGGATCCGTTGCGCAGGAAGGCGGCGTCGACCCGGCGACCGTCGACGATCACGCCGTTGGTGGAGCCCAGGTCGCGTACCTCGACGCCCGAGCCGAGGAACGAGACCTCGGCATGGTTGCGGCTGATGCCGGGGTCGTCGATCTTGAGGTCGGCCGTGGAGCCGCGGCCGATCGTGATGCCGGGCGGGTTCACGGGGTGGCGCAGGCCGCCGATGTCGAGGACCACCTTCGCGCGCCGCACGGCGGTGTCGGTGATGGGCTCGCCGCGCACGGGCGTGACCGACGCGTTCGACGCGCTGACGATCGTGAAGCGGCCGGTGTGCAGCTCCTCGTCGAGGGCGAACTCGATGTGGAGGGGGCCCGCGGCGGTGTAGTGCTGCTCGGCCAGGTGCTCCTTGAGCAGCGTGGCCAGCTCGGTGGCGAGGGTGGCTCCGTAGGGAGCGAGCCGGTCGTGGTCGGCCGGCGAGAGCTCGACGGTGAAGTCGTTGGGCACGAGGGTGCGCTCGCGGCTGAGGATCGTGGCGCTCTGGTCGACCTCGCGCTGGAGGGCCGCGGCGATCTCGACCGGCTGGACGGCGCTGCGGAACGCGCGGGCGAACGCCCCGGTGACAGCACCCTCGAGGCGCTTCTCGAAACGCTGCAGGACTCCTGCCATGGTGCTCACCTCCTCGGGCGCGCGGGCGTTCAGTGACGGCTGGTCCTGTCGATCGTATCGACACGGCACCACATCGGCGTCGTCTGCGCCTGCGACCCGCCGCACACCCCCGTGCGGATCGGCGGGTGACCCGCCGGGTTCGCGCCCGCGAAGCCGCCTGTTAGACTCTGACGTCGGTTCGGTTATCCGGGCCATGCGCGAGTGGCGGAATGGTAGACGCGCTGGCTTCAGGTGCCAGTGTCCGCAAGGGCGTGGGGGTTCAAATCCCCCCTCGCGCACAGGTGAAGGGCCGGATCCCACGGGATCCGGCCCTTTCTCGTTTGCCTCGGATGGCCCAAGAAAGGCCGACGGCCCCGGGAGTGATCCCGGGGCCATCGGCATGCTTCTCAGGCGTCTCTTCTGCGCTGGCTCGACGTCGTGAGCACTCGCTGCGTGCTCAGTCGCCGGGCCACTCGCCGGTCGCCTTGGCGAACGCGCGAGCTCCCTGACGCTGGACGATGGCCTTGACCGTGGAGAAGATCGCGCCTTGGATCACCGCAGCCAGCAGGATCTCCTTGAGCGGAAACTCCGACTGGGTGGGTGTGGGCGGATCGCCTTCACTGTTCGGGCTGGCCCGCTTCCAGACCTGCTTGAAGATCGCGGTGGCGATGAGTCCCGCGAGCAACGAGGAGATCAGTCCGACCGGCTGGTACAGGATCTTGGCCGACGTACTGGCCTTGCCCTGCTTCGCCTTGGACATCAGCCGACGGCCGACACGCGGCCGGCCAGGATCTCGGCACGTTCGGACTCGGTGAGACCGCCCCAGACGCCGTACGGCTCCTGGACGGCGAGCGCATGCTCGCGGCACCGATCGATGACGGGGCACGTGGCGCACACCGCCTTGGCGGACTCTTCGCGGCGGTGACGCTTCATGCCGCGCTCTGCTTCGGGTGAGAAGAAGACGGAGGAATCGACGCCCATGCAGGCGCCCTCCCACTGCCATTCGTAGGACTCGATGATGGGCGACGGGAGTCGCTTGATGTTGACCATGATGTTTCCTGCCCTTCCCCAAGGGTGAGGAGCGAGATCCGAGCTGGGTGCACAACCCGGTCAAGTAGTTCGACCGTACTAGTCAATCTATTCACTTGGCAAGCACCTTGAATAAGTTTTATGATCTGACCCATGCACCGCCGTTGGACGGTGGGGGCGCTGTCCGAGATGCTGGGCATCGCCGCTCCCACCCTGCGCACGTGGGAGCGCCGGTACGGCGTCGGCCCCACGTTCCGCACGTCCGGCGGTCACCGCCGCTACACGATCATCGACGCCGACCGGGTCGCCACCCTGGCCCGTTTCATCGAGGCGGGCGTGCCTGCCCAGGAGGCGGCCGAACGCGTGAAGCGTCTGGCACCGCACGAGCTGGCGGCGATCGTCGGTGGTGGTTCGGAAGGACTACGCACCTCGGGCCACGACCAGGCGGTGTTCACGATCCTGGCCGGAGCCAAGGAGTTCGACCCGGCCAAGGTCCAGCGGGCCGCCGAGCAGGCGATCGAGCGGTACGGGATCGAGGAGGGCTGGGACTCCGTCATCGCCCCCGCGATGATCGAGGTCGGCCTGCAGTGGGAGGACGGCCGACTCGGGGTCGCCGCCGAGCACCTCGTCACCGCCTCCATCCTCAGCGCGCTGCGTGCCGCGGCCCACGAGCGCCCCACCCACGGCCCGTCGCGCGTGGTCCTGGCGTGCGTCGAGGACGAGCAGCACAAGCTGCCGATCGTCGCCCTCGGCGCGGCCCTGGCCAAGCACGGTCATCCGTGGACCGAGCTCGGTGCCCGGCTGCCGATGGAGTCGCTGGAGGTGTTCGTCCAGAGCAGCCAGCCGGACGCGGTGTTCCTGTGGTCCTCGTACGTCACCCCGCCCCCAGAGGACATGGATCGCCTGGCCGCGATGGCGCAGCACACCCGGCTGGTGCTCGGGGGCACGGGCTGGCCCGAGGGGGTCGCCACGTCGCACTCGCTGAGCGAGGCGGTGGAGCAGTTGCGGGACGCGCTCGGCGACGATCTACCCTGAGCGCATGGCCGAACAGCACGTCGTCACCGAGATCGAGGGGCCCATCGCCCACGTCTGGCTCAACCGCCCCGAGAAGCTGAACGGCATCACGTTCGGCGTGCTCGACGGCCTGATGGAGGCAGCCGACCGGATCGAGGCCGATCCGAACGTCCGCGCCGTGATCCTCGAGGGCCGCGGTCCCTCCTTCTGCGCCGGCCTGGACTTCGGCTCCGTGATGACGGACAAGAAGAAGGTCACGAAGTACTTCCTGCCCAACCCGCTCAAGGGCACCAACCGGTTCCAGCAGCCGCTGTGGGCGTGGCGCGAGCTGTCGGTGCCGGTCATCGCGGTCACCCGCGGCCACGTGTTCGGCGGCGGCATCCAGCTCGCGCTGGCCGCCGACTTCCGCTTCACCTCGCCGGACTGCCAGTGGTCGATCCTCGAGGCGAAGTGGGGCCTCGTCCCCGACATGAGCGGCACGGTCGCGCTGTCGGAGCTGGTCGGCGCCGACCTGGCCAAGCGCCTCGTCATGACCGGCGAGGTCTTCTCCGGTGAGCAGGCCGTCGAGTACGGCATCGCCTCGGGCGTCGCCGAGGACCCGACCAAGCCCGCCCTGGAGCTCATCGACCAGATCCTGGCGCGCTCGCCCGACTCGGTCGCCGCGTCGAAGAAGCTGCTCAACGAGACCCGCCGGGCGCAGCCGCGCCGCGCGTTCAAGCTCGAGCGCCAGCTGCAGAAGGCGATGTTCAAGGCCCCCAACACGGCCGTCGCGCGCAAGGCCGGCATGGCCAAGACCGACCCGGAGTTCGGTCCGCGCACCTTCGGTCGCTGACGCGCGTCTGCGGATGCGGGCCGATCAGCACCTGATTGTTAGGGTTGCCCGGTGAACGAGGACAAGCCCAGCAAGAAGGTCGCCGACCAGTACGACCGGGGATACGACTACACCCAGTACTGGAACAACCGCGACTACGAGAACGCCGCCGAGCAGGTCGCGATCCGCCGACTCCTGAAGGGCCGCCGCTTCACGAAGGCCGCCGACGTCGGAGGCGGCTTCGGTCGCCTCGCGCTGCTGCTGCGCGAGTACGCCGACCGGGTCACCCTGGCCGAGCCGAGCCAGACCCAGCTCGACGCCGCGGAGACGTTCCTCGCGGCCAGCGACGTCATCAAGGAGCGCCAGCAGGCCGACGCCCTGAAGTTCGCCGACGGCGAGCTCGATCTCATCACCATGGTGCGCGTCATGCACCACATCCCCGAGCCGACGGCGGAGTTCGCCGAGATCGCGCGCGTGCTCGCCCCCGGCGGCACCGCGATCATCGAGGTCGCGAACTACGGCCACTTCAAGAACCGCCGCGCGTTCAAGAAGGCCGGCAAGACGCTGCCGAAGGAGCCCGTCAGCATCCGCACCGTGGCGGCCGACCAGCCCGACGCGATCGCCTTCGTGAACCACAACATCGACACGGTCGTGAGCCAGCTCGCCGCCGCCGGCCTGACCCTGCAGAGCAAGCTCTCGGTGTCGAACCTGCGCAGCCAGAAGCTCAAGCGCATCGTGCCGGCCAAGGCGCTCGTCGCCGTGGAGCGGGTGCTGCAGAAGCCGCTGGCCGCCAGCGACTTCGGTCCCTCGATCTTCCTGGAACTGCGCAAGAACTGAGGGGTGGCGACCTACCGCACCATCGATCTCGGCCTCGGCGGCTCCGCCGAGGCCGAGGTCGTCGTGCTCAGGTCGCGGTTCCTGGCCCGGGTCGGCCGCGTGGAGGACGAGGAGTCGGCGCGGTCGCTGATCGCCGAGGTGCGAGCCACCCACCACGACGCGCGGCACCACTGCACCGCGTTCGTGATCGGCCCGGACGGTGCGTTGCGCCGCAGCAACGACGACGGCGAGCCCTCCGGGACCGCTGGCCGCCCGATGCTCGAGGTGATCTCGGGCCATGGGGTCAGCGACGTCGTCGTCGTGGTGACCCGCTGGTTCGGTGGGACCCTGCTCGGCACCGGCGGTCTGGCGCGCGCATATGCCGACGCCACCGCCGCGGCACTCGACGTGGCGGGCACGCGCGAGCGGGTGCTGTGGCGCCGGGCTCGGCTGGTCGTGCCGATCGCGGAGGCGGGCTCCCTCGAGAACCGGCTCCGCCGCGGCGCCGACGTGCTCGACGTGGCCTACGCCGCCGACCAGGTCACCTACGACGTGGCCGCCCCCGACCTCGCGGTGCTCGACCGCCTGCCGTTCGAGGAGCTGGCGCCTGTCTGGCGCGATGCGTGAGGTGGGAAACCCACTCGGTCAGCGGCCGAGGCGGCCGAGGACCTCGCGCACGTGGGTCAGGGCGTCGGGATTGCCGAGGCCCGTCGTGTCGTCGAAGTAGAGGCCGTCGCCGATCAGCTGGATCGTCCGGGCGAGGGCTTCGTCGCCGAGGTGCCCGTTGAGGACGTCGAACCAGGCGTCGCGGATGTCGGCCAGCGCGGTGCGGGCCCCGTGGTCGTTCTCCTGGGCGATCCGTGACGCGGCGATGAGCGCGCGGTCGAAGTCGCTGCCGGTGTCGACCGAGGTCTCGAGGTAGAACTCCACCGGACCCTGCGGCGCCGACAGCATCTTCACGACGTCGGTACGGGCCTGCTCGCGCAATCGCTCGACCATCCCGTCGACCAGCGCTTCGCGGCTGTGAAAGTGGTAGAGCAGGCCGCCCTTGGACACGCCCGCCTCGGCGGCCACCGCGTCGAGGGTGGCGGCGCGGCTCCCGGCGCCGACCAGCAGGCGCTCGAAGGCGTCGAGGACGCGGTCGCGGGTGCTGCGTTCCTCGGCCATGGGCCCAGCCTAGTGATTCGGCCGGGCGGGGGTGGGCAACCCGCGACGAACTGTGAGCGCGATCACGAAACAGGCTGTGATGACAGTCATTTTGGAACTGTACCGTCTGGACGGTATAGTCCTACTGATGTCCACGTTCACCCCCGCCACCACGCGTGCCGGCCGACGCGAGTGGATCGCGTTGGCGGTGCTGATGCTGCCCGTCCTGCTCGTCTCGGTCGACAACACCGTGCTGTCCTTCGCGCTGCCGGAGATCAGCCGTGAGCTGCGGCCCAGCGGCAACCAGCTGATGTGGATCGTGGACATCTACGCGCTCATGCTGGCCGGGCTGCTCATCGCGATGGGCAGCCTGGGCGACCGGATCGGCCGTCGTCGGCTGCTCATCGCAGGCGCGATCGGATTCGGCGCGGCATCGGCCCTCGCCGCGTTCAGCAGCTCGGCCGAGATGCTCATCGCCGGCCGGGCCCTGCTGGGCTTCTTCGGCGCCACCTTGATGCCCTCGACCCTGTCGCTGATCCGCAACATCTTCGAGGACGCCCGCGACCGGCGCACCGCCATCGCGGCGTGGGCGTCGATGTTCTCCGGCGGTGCGGTGCTCGGCCCGGTCGTCGGCGGCTACCTGCTCGAGCACTTCTGGTGGGGCTCGGTCTTCCTGCTGAACGTCCCGATGATCATCGTGTTCGTGCCGGCGGCGCTCGCCGTGATCCCCGAGTCCCGCGACCCGAATCCGGGCCGGTTCGACCCGATCTCGGTGGCGTTGTCCCTCCTGGCGATGGTCCCGCTCGTCTACGCGATCAAGCACGGCGCGAGCGCGGGCCTGGACGACACGACCCTCGCGGCGCTCGCCGTGGGCGGGATCGCCGGCTGGCTGTTCGTCCGACGGCAGCAGCGCAGCGCCTCGCCGATGCTCGATCTCGCGCTCTTCCGCAACCCGGTCTTCAGCGGTGCGCTCGCGGCGAACGCGCTGAGCCTCATGGCGCTGGCCGGGTTCCTCTTCTTCGGCGCCCAGCTGCTGCAGCTCGTGCTCGGCCTGTCGCCGCTGGAATCGGCCCTGGTCCTCGTCCCGGGCCTGATCGCGACGATGATCGCCGGCTTCGCGGCCGTGCCCCTCGTCGAGCACGTCCCGGCACGCACCCTCGTGCCGCTGAGCTTCATGCTCTCGGCGAGCGGCTACGCGCTGGCCGCCTTCACCGGTCATCCGACGGTCGTGTCGGTGGCCGTGGCGTTCACGATCCTGGGCATCGGCATCGGGTTCGCCGAGACCATCACCAACGACCTCATCCTGTCCAGCGTCCCGCCGCAGAAGGCCGGCGCCGCATCGGCGATCTCCGAGACCGCCTACGAGATCGGCGCCGTCCTGGGCACGGCGGTGCTCGGCAGCGTGCTGACCGCGACGTTCCGCTCGCACCTGACGGTCCCGGCCGTCGCGAAGTTCGGTGAGCAGGAGAACGCCTTCGAGACGCTCGGCAGCACCCTGCAGTTCGGCGAGCGGTTCGCCGCACCCGTCCAGGGCTGGATCCACGCGTCCGCGGCCTCCGCGTTCGATCTCGGCGTGCAGTACACCGCCGGCGCGGCGATCTTCGTCGCGCTGGGTGCCGCGCTGGTCTCGCGACGCACCCTGCGGCACGGCTGAGCGGACCTACACTCGGCCCATGCGGGGTCGAGTCGCGCTGGCGGGGGTGCTGTTGCTGGCTGCCGCCTGCTCGGCGGAGCCCGAGCGCACGGCACCGCCGGACGGGTTCACGGCCGAGGTCATGCAGTACCGCGGCAAGCGACTGACCCGCGACATCGCCCTGGCCGTCACCAACGGCACCGACCGGTCGATCGAGCTGACCAGCCTGCGGCTGTCGTCGAACCGGTGGTCGGACGCGTTCGCCTGGGACGGGGCCGAGGAGGTCGGTCCGGGGTTCGGCACCGGCATCGACGTGGCCGCGCCCCTGGGGACGTGCCCCGACGAGGGCGACCTGTCCGTCACGGCCGACTTCACGTACCGCTTCGGCGACGAGGACCGGACGTCCCGCGTGCCGGTCGACGATCCGTACGGCGTCCTGCGCGACCTCGTCGACGGCGACTGCGGCCGGCAGGCCTTCGACGAGGCCGTGGAGATGCGGGTCGAGGAGCCGCGCGTGACGGGCGACACCTGGTCCAGCGACGTCGTGCTGACGCCCCGCGCGGAGACCGACGTCGTGCTGCTCGGGTTCGCGCCCACCCTGCGGTTCGCCTTCGGGCCGGCCACCCCGGTGGACGTCGAGCTGCCTCTCGACCGCCCGCGGCGGGCCCGGCTCGACGTCGTGATGGGACGCTGCGATCCGCACGTCGTGGCCGAGGACAAGGTGGGCACCCGGTTCGGGGTCCGCGTCCGCACGGCCGACGTCGACCACGCCTACTTCACCCTGCCGTTGGACGACGCCACGCGGGCGTCGCTCGAGGAGTTCTACGGCGAGCGCTGCCGCCCCTGACCGCCGGCTGACACACTGGCGACGTGACCGAGCACTACCGGCTGGACGACCACGCCGACGCCCGCTCGCTGCTCGTCGCCGCCGCCTACGTGATCCTGCGCCGCGACGACGAGGTCTTCGTGCAGCAGCGCGCGGGGACGGGCTACCGCGACGGGTACTGGGCGGTCGTGGCCGGGCACGTCGACCCCGGCGAGTCCGCCCACGAGGCCGCGGTGCGCGAAGCCCTCGAGGAGGCCGGCGTCACCGTCGCTCCGGACGACCTGCGTCCCGTCACCGCGATCCATCGCTTCGAGCGCGGTGGCCCGCAGGTCGAACAACGGATCGACCTGTTCTTCGAGGCCACGCGGTGGAGCGGCGACGCCACGCACGTCGAGGCCGACAAGGCCGCGTCGGCGGGGTGGTACCCGCTCTCGGCGCTGCCCGAGCCGTTCGTGCCCCACGAGCGGGACGTGCTCGACCTCCTCGCGGCGGGCAGGCCCGTCCCGCCGGTCATCTCGCTGCCGCTCTAGCGTGCCGGTGGCGTGAACTCGACGAAGGTTGGCAGGCGGTGCGGCGGCACCTCCGCCGGCACCCTGCGAGCATGAGTCGGTGACCCGCCGTGACAGCCTCCTCGCCGTCCTGGTCGCGGTGATCTGGGGCTGCAACTTCGTCGCCATCCACGTGGGCCTGGCCGACGTGCCGCCCTTCCTGTTCCTGGCGATCCGGTTCCTGCTCGTGGCGTTCCCGCTCGTGTTCTTCGTCGCCCGTCCGCAGGCGTCCTGGCAGGTCGTGGTCGCCGTCGGGTTCTTCATGAGCTTCGGCCAGTTCGGGCTGCTGTACCTCGCGATGGCGATCGGCATGCCCGCCGGCCTGGCCGCGCTCGTGCTCCAGGCGCAGGTCATCTTCACGATCCTGATCGCCGCCGGGGTCCTCGGCGAGCGTGCGTCCCGGCGGCAGGGCATCGGCGCCGCGATCGGCACCGCGGGCCTGGCGATCGTCGCCTGGGGCTTCCACCAGGACGCGCCGCTGGTCCCGCTGCTGGTCACGGTCGGCGCCGCGCTCTCGTGGGCGGTCGGCAACGTCATCGCCCGGGCGGCGAAGGTGTCGTCGGGACTCTCGCTCGTGGTGTGGTCGGCGCTCGTGGTGCCGCTGCCCGCCCTGGCCGTCTCGCTCGTCGTGGAGGGGCCGGCCGAGATCTCCGCCGCGCTCGGCCGGTTCGGGGTCGAGGCCTGGGTCAGCACGCTCTACACCGTGGTGCTGTCCTCGCTCGTGGGCTACACGATCTTCAACGGGCTCATGGCGAAGTACCCCGCGGCGAGCGTCGTGCCGTTCATCCTGCTCGTCCCGCCGGTGGGGGTGCTGTCGGCGTGGGTCGCGCTGGACGAGGTGCCGGCCGCGCTCGAGTGGGCGGGCGGCATCGTGATGATGGTGGGCGTGGCGGTGGCGACGGTGTCGCTCAGGTCGCGAGCAGCGCGTCCCGAGCCATCGACGCCAGCAGCCGTGCCATCGCGTCGGCGCTGATGCGCGCCGAGTGCGGCGTGGAGTTGATGAGTCCGAACACCGCCTGGACAGCGGCGCGCGCCGTCGCGCGGTCCAGGTCGGCGCGCAGCTCGCGCAGCGTCCCGACCCAGGTGTCGATGTAGGACAGCTGCAGCTCGCGGACGGTGGCCTGCGCCGCCGGCGGCAGGTTCGACCACTCGCGGTCCTGGACGACGATGAGGGCGGGGTGCTGCAGGGCGAACCCGACGTGCCAGGCGATCAGCGCGTCGAGCGCGGCGTCGGCATCGGGGGCCTCGGCGCGACGCCGACGTCCCTCGGAGACCAGCTGGTCGCTGATCGAGGTCAGTGACTGCGCCAGCAGGTCCTCCTTGCCGGCGAAGTGCTTGTAGAGCGCGGGGCCGGAGATCCCGCAGGCCTCGCCGATGTCGTTGACCGAGACGCCGTGGTAGCCGCGCTCGGCGAACAGGCCGGCGGCCGTGTCGAGGATCTGCTCGCGGCGGCTCACACCGGGAGCATAGCAGCGCAGGTTAATGAGTGTTAACCTTCGAGCCGTGAACATGCGAGAGCTCGTCAGCGAGCTGCGGGAGCGGACCGCCACCGCGCGACTGGGCGGATCGGAGAAGGCGCGCGACCGCCACGTCGCGCGCGGCAAGCTGCTGCCGCGCGACCGGGTCGACCGGTTGCTCGACCCCGGCTCGCCGTTCCTCGAGATCGGCGCCCTGGCCGCGTACGACCTCTACGGCGACGACCCGTTCGCCGTGCCCAGCGCCGGCATCATCACCGGCATCGGCCGCGTCGCGGGACGCGAGTGCGTCATCGTCGCGAACGACGCCACCGTCAAGGGCGGCACGTACTACCCGCTGACCGTCAAGAAGCACCTGCGCGCCCAGACGATCGCCGCCGAGAACCGGCTGCCGTGCCTCTACCTGGTCGACTCCGGCGGCGCGTTTCTGCCGATGCAGGACGAGGTCTTCCCCGACCGCGAGCACTTCGGCCGGATCTTCTTCCACCAGGCGCAGATGTCGGCGCAGGGCATCCCGCAGGTCGCCGCCGTCATGGGCTCGTGCACCGCCGGCGGCGCCTACGTCCCGGCCATGAGCGACGAGACCGTGATCGTCCGTGAGCAGGGCACGATCTTCTTGGGCGGCCCGCCGCTGGTGAAGGCCGCCACCGGCGAGGTCGTGACGGCCGAGGAGCTCGGCGGCGGCGACGTCCACGCGAAGGTCTCGGGCGTTGTCGACCACCTCGCCGAGGACGACGACCACGCCCTGCAGCTGGTGCGGTCGATCGTCGACACGTTCGCCCGGCCCCAGACCCCGTCGATCGACCGGCGCGAGCCGCTGCCGCCGCGGGAGGACCCCGACGAGCTCTACGACGTCGTCCCCGTCGACTCGCGCACGCCGTACGACGTCCGCGAGGTCATCAGCCGCATCGTCGACGACTCGCGCCTGCACGAGTTCAAGCCGCTCTACGGGGAGACGCTGGTCTGCGGGTTCGCCCACATCGACGGCTGGCCCGTCGCGATCCTGGCCAACAACGGCATCCTGTTCAGCGAGTCCGCGCTCAAGGGCGCGCACTTCATCGAGCTGGCCAACCAGCGCGGGATCCCGCTGGTCTTCCTGCAGAACATCACCGGCTTCATGGTGGGGCGCGAGTACGAGAGCGGCGGCATCGCCAAGGACGGTGCCAAGCTCGTCACCGCGGTCGCCTCCAGCGTCGTCCCGAAGTTCACCGTGGTCATCGGCGGCTCGTTCGGCGCCGGCAACTACGGCATGTGCGGCCGGGCCTACGACCCGCGCTTCCTGTGGATGTGGCCCAACGCGAAGATCTCGGTCATGGGCGGCGAGCAGGCCGCCTCGGTCCTGGCCACCGTGCGCGGCGACTTCGAGTCGCCGGAGGCTGAGGAGGACTTCAAGGCCCCGATCCGCGACCGGTACGAGACCCAGGGCTCGGCCTACTACTCCACCGCACGGCTGTGGGACGACGGGATCATCGATCCGGTCGACACCCGCCGCGTGCTGGCGCTCGGTCTCTCGGCCGCCGCCCACGCCCCCGTTCCCGAGCCGCGCTTCGGCGTCTTCCGGATGTGAGTCCCATGACCCTGCAGTCCCTCCTCGTCGCCAACCGTGGCGAGATCGCCGCGCGCGTCCTGCGCGCATGCCGTGAGCTCGGCATCCGTGGCATCGCCGTGCACGTCGCGGGCGACACCGCGCACCTGGCCGCCGCCGCCGCGGTCGTCGAGGTGCCGTCGTACCTCGACGGCGCCGCGATCGTCGCCGCCGCCCGCGAAGCAGGTGCCGAGGCGATCCATCCCGGCTACGGCTTCCTGTCCGAGAACGCCGGGTTCGCCCGGCAGGTGACGGACGCCGGACTGGTGTTCGTCGGTCCGGACACCGACGTGATCGAGCTGATGGGTCGCAAGGACCGCGCCCGCGAGGTGGCCGAGCGTGCCGGCGTGCCGGTCATGCCGCGCTACGAGCCCGACGCCGTGCCGTCCGACGCCTTCCCGGTGCTGGTCAAGGCCGCGGCCGGCGGCGGCGGCAAGGGCATGCACGTCGTGCGCCGCGCCGAGGACCTCGCCGACGCGTGGGCCACCGCGGCCCGCGAGGCGCAGGCCGCGTTCGGCGACGACACCCTGCTGATCGAGCGCTACGTCGAGGGAGGCCGCCACGTCGAGGTGCAGGTCTTCGGCGACCGCCACGGCGACGTCGTGCACCTCTTCGAGCGCGACTGCTCGGCCCAGCGCCGGCACCAGAAGGTCGTCGAGGAGGCACCCGCGCCCCACCTCGACTCCGCCGTGCGCGAGCGGATCCTGTCCGCGGCCGTCGCCCTGAGTCGCGAGGTCGGCTACGTCGGCGCCGGCACGGTCGAGTTCCTCGTGAAGGGCGACGAGGCGTTCTTCCTCGAGATGAACACCCGGCTGCAGGTCGAGCACCCGGTGACCGAGGAGGTCACCCGCACCGACCTCGTGCACTGGCAGCTGGCGGTCGCCGCGGGCGAGCCGCTGCCGATGACCCAGGACGACCTCACCTGCCGCGGTCACGCGATCGAGGTGCGGGTCTACGCCGAGGACCCGTACGCGGGCTTCCTGCCGCAGGCGGGCCGCGTCCGCGAGGCATGGTGGCCCGTGGCGCGGGTCGAGACCGTCGTCGAGGACGGCACCACGATCTCGTCGGCCTTCGACCCGATGCTGGCCAAGGTCGTCGCCACCGGGGCCGACCGTGACGAGGCGATCGCCGCGATGGTCGAGGCACTCGACGAGACCGCGCTGTTCGGCGTCACCACGAACGTCGGCTTCCTGCGCCGGCTCGTCGACTCGGCCGCCTTCCGCGCCGGCGACGTCGACACGGGGTGGCTCGACACGAGCGCGGGCGACCTGCTCGAGGCGCCGACCCTGCCGGCCGAGGCCGTCCACGGCGCGGCCGCCCTGCTGTGGCCGGAGGCCGGCGACGGCTGGCGCGTCGCGGGCGATGCCGCTCCGGTCGTGCGGCCCGTCGTGGACGAGACCGGCGAGCGGCACGACGTCACCGACGCGCTCGCGCCCTCCGGCCCCGCGACCATCGACGGCGTCCGCGCCTGGGTGGCGGTCGAGGGCCAGCCGTGGGTGTTCGAGCGGCCGGACGGCACGCGCCGTCCCCGCGCGGTGCACGCCGGAGACGCCGAGGTCACCGCCCCCATGCCCGGCACCGTCATCTCGGTCGAGGTCGCCGAGGGCGATCGCGTGCACGCCGGGCAGCGGCTCGGGGCCGTCGAGGCGATGAAGATGGAGCTGGCGCTCACCGCGTCGCACGACGGCGTCGTCACGCACGTGTCGGCGGTGGCCGGCCGGCAGGTGAAGATGGGTGAGCTGCTGTTCCACGTCGAGGCGCAGGAGGACCGATGAGCGCGCTGCCGATGGTCGAGCGCGATCCCTCGCTGCCGGACCGCGTCACGATCTACGAGGTCGGGCCGCGCGACGGCCTCCAGAACGAGTCGGGGATCGCCCCGGTCGACGTCAAGGTCGCGTTCATCGAGGACCTGATGGCGGCCGGGCTGCCGATCGTCGAGACCACGAGCTTCGTCCACCCGCGGTGGGTGCCGCAGCTCGCCGACGCCGCTGAGGTGGTCGACCGGCTGCCGCTCGCCGGGCGGGTCCCGCTGCCCGTCCTGGTGCCCAACGAGCGTGGGCTCGACCGGGCGCTCGAGGCCGGCGTGCGGCACATCGCGATCTTCGCCAGTGCCACCGAGACGTTCGCCGAGCGCAACCTCAACAGCTCGGTCGAGGGCCAGTTCGCCATGTTCGAGCCGGTGGTGCGCCGCGCGCTCGACGCCGGCGTGGACGTGCGGGCGTACGTGTCGATGTGCTTCGGCGACCCGTGGGAGGGTCCTGTCGCCCCGGCTCGCGTCGTCGGGGTGGGTACGCGACTGCTCGACCTCGGCGCCACGCAGCTGTCGATCGGCGACACGATCGGCGTCGGCACCGCCGCCCACGTGGCTCGTCTGGTCTCGGAGTTCGGGGACGCCGGCGTGCCCGTCGACCGCCTCGCCATGCACTTCCACGACACCTACGGCCAGGCGCTCGCCAATGCCCTGGCGGCGCTGCGCTGCGGCATCACGACGTTCGACGCGTCGGCCGGCGGCCTCGGTGGCTGCCCGTACGCCGAGAGCGCGACGGGCAACCTCGCCACCGAGGACCTCGTCTGGATGCTCACCGGCCTGGGGATCGAGCACGGCGTCGACCTCGCCGCCCTCGTCAAGGCCAGCGTGAAGATGGCGCGGGCGCTCGGCCGCGAGAGCCCGTCAGCCGTCGTCCGCGCCCTGTCCTGACCCGCTGAGTTTCACGTTCGGCCACCCGCACACGGCGTGTCGCGGGTCGAACGTGCAACTCAGCGGGAACGCAGGCGCCGGTCCTTGAGCTCGCTCTGGGCGTAGCGGCCGACCTGCCAGGTGCCGAAGCCGTCCGCGCCCGCGCCGACGGCGCCACCGAGCAGCGGAATGCGCTTGCCGGCGAGCATCAGGGCGCGGCGGCCGATGGTGCGGCCGACCAGCTCGCCGGTGACCTCCTTGGCGATCGCGTCGTCCAGCACGGGGTCGTGCATCGGCGAGGTCGCCAGCGCCATGGGCGAGGACGGCAGGCGCTTCTTCCTGACCATCTCGGTCACGGTGTCCTCGCCGAGCATCACCGCGAGCACGGCGTTGCGCACGCGCGGGTCCTCGAGGTCGTAGCCACGCAGGTGGGCGATGCTCGCCACGAGGTGGCACTGGACGATCGTGACGCCCACGACGTTCGCCGGCACGCTGGCGGCGGCGAACGCGATGCCGCCGAGGTTGGTGACGAAGCCCTGCAGGCCGGCCAGGCTGGTGTGCGAGCGCACGAGCGCGGCGACGGCCTTCTCGACGTCACCGCCGTGCGAGGCCAGCTTGGCGCCGGCGGTCTCGACGACCGGCCGCAGCGGGCCGACCCCGTCGATCGCCTTGTCGAGGACCGTGCGGACGTATCCCGATGCCACGTTGGGCACGACGCGCGTGCCCGCTTCCTTGGCGATGCGGTCCTTCATTCCCATGCCGCAAGCATAGGAAGGCTGCGCGAATGCGCCTGTCGACCGCGTCGGAGCACGGAACCGGCGGCGGAGCGCCCCTAGGGTGGCTCCATGGCGCAAGAGCCGTTCTCCGTGCAGGTGGCGACTCCCCAGTGGCACGCCCGTGCGCGGGCCTGGATCGAGGACGCGCTCGCCGTCCACGACCTGACGATCAGCGGTCCCGTCGAGCAGCCACGGATCCGGCCGTGGTCGACCCAGCTGACGATCCCCACCGACCGGGGCCGGGTCTGGTTCAAGGCCACCTGTCCGTCGATGGCGTTCGAGCCGGCGCTGCAGCGGGAGATGGCGCGCCTGGTGCCCGGGTCGGTGCAGGACCCGCTCGCGGTCGAGGCCGAGCAGGGGTGGATGCTCACGCTCGACGACGGTCCGACGCTCGGCGACGAGCGGACGCCGACGCTCGAGGACTGGCGCCGTGCGCTCGACGAGGCCGCGCGGGTGCAGCGCGCCCTCGCGGGACATCGGGACGAACTCCTCGCCACGGGCCTGCCGGACGCCGGCCCCGAGACGGTGGTGGCACGGTTCGACCGGCTGCTGGAGATCCACGAGCAGTCGCCCGCCGACCAGGGCGGACGCGTCCCCCCGGACCGGATCACCGAGCTGCGGGCCCGCCGCCCCGAGCTGGTCGACGCCTGCGCCCGACTGGTCGAGTCGCCCGTGCCGTCCACGTGGCAGCACGGCGACCTCCACCCGTGGAACCTCCACGGCCACGACGACCGGATCTCGTTCTTCGACCTCGGTGACGGGATGTGGGCGCACGCGGTCGAGGTCCTCTCGGTCCCGTACGGCGTGGTCACGGGGGAGGGATCCGTGCCGTGGTCGGAGGTCGTGACCGCGTGGACCGAGGCGTGGGAGGTCGAGCCCGACGAGTTCGAGGAGCTGTGGCGCGCCTCGGGCTTCACCCACGCCGTGAACCGGGCCGTCACCTGGCACCGCGCGCTGCTGACGGCGACCGCGGCGGAGATCGGCGAGTGGGGCGCGGCGGTCGACCACCACCTGACCTCCATGCTGGACGCATGAAGCCGGTCCCCCTGCCGCCGACGCCGTGGGCGTTCGATCCCGCGGAGTGGCCCGAGGACGACTGCATCGCCTTCGGCGCCGACCTCGAGCCGGAGACCCTCGTCGAGGCCTACCGGCGCGGTGCCTTCCCGATGCCCGACCGGCGCCGCCTGCTGTGGTGGTCTCCCCTGGAACGCGGGGTGATCGGGCCGGGCGACCTGCGCGTCTCGCGCTCGCTGAGGCGCTCGATGCGGTCGTTCACGATCACCGTCGACACCGACTTCGAGGCCGTGATCGACGCCTGCGCCGACCCACGCCGGCCGGGGTCGTGGATCGACCGGTCGATCCGCGCCGCGTACGTGCGGCTGTACGCGCTGGGCTACGCGCACAGCGTCGAGACACGGGACGAGGACGGTCGCCTGGTCGGGGGGCTGTACGGGGTGGGGCTCGGAGGGCTCTTCGCGGGGGAGTCGATGTTCCACCACCGCACCGACGCCTCGAAGGCCGCGCTGGTGGGTCTGGTCGAGCTGATGTCGGAGCTGCCGGACTGGCTCGTCGACACCCAGTGGCAGACGCCGCACCTGGCCACGCTCGGGGTCCGCGTCGTGTCCCGCGAGTCCTACCTCGGGTCGATCGAGGGACTCGTCGACGGTCCTGCGCCGGATTGGGACTGAAATCTCGCGACACGCCGGGAGGCCCCGGGGGTCAGGGCCCAATGCTTCATCCCTAGACTGACGCAGTACCCATTTCATCCATTTCAGGAGCAGAATCGTGGCACTTTCCCGCAACGATCTCGTGGCCGAGCTGGCCGCCAAGACCGGCAGCACCAAGAAGGACGTCGACGAGTTCGTCACCGCCTTCGCCGAGCTCGTCATCGACTCGGTCGCCAAGGGCGAGAAGATCTCCATCCCCGGTGTGCTCTCGGTCGAGCGTGTCGCTCGCGCCGCCCGCACGGGCCGCAACCCCGCCACCGGCGAGACCATCGACATCCCGGCCGGCTTCGGCGTGAAGGTCAGCGCCGGCTCGCGCCTCAAGGCCGCCGCGAAGTAAGTCCTTTCGCGTTCCGACGCCCCCGCCCCTGTGGACTCAGGGCCGGGGGCGTCGTGCGTTGTGTGACGATGCCACGGTGACGCCCTACCACCGCCTCGTGCGCGACTCTCCCGACTTCGCCCACTGGCGCCTGCCCGTGGCCGCCCTCCTCGGTGCCGTCGCCTACGCGTTCCTGGCTCTCGGCATCGTCCTCGTCGCGATGGTCGTCCTGGCGATCGCGGGCAACGATCCCGAGGCGTGGCTGGACGCGATGTCCGACGAGGTCCCGCTGGACGATCCCGGCGAGCTGGCGTTCCAGCTGGGCGTCATCGCCGCCATGCTCCCGTGCGTGCTCGTGCCGGTCGCCGTCGTCTGGCGGCGTCACGTCGGCTTCCTGCACTCGGTCGCCGGGCACCTGCGGTGGGGGTGGCTCGGCCGGTGCGCCGTGCTGGCGTTCGTCGTGGTCGGGGTGAGCCTGGGCCTGGCGGTGGTGGTCGCCGCGATCGGCGGCGACGAGTCCGTGCGGTTCGACTCCCTCGACGGCCGCGCCGTCGCGTCCCTGCTCGTCGTGCTGCTGCTGGTGCCGTTCCAGGCCGCAGCCGAGGAGTACGTGTTCCGCGGCGGCCTGCTCCAGCTGATCGGCTCGTGGACGCGGTGGGCCGCCGTGCCCGTCCTGGCCACGAGCGTGCTGTTCGCGGCCGGCCACCTGTACGACTTCTGGGGCCTGGTGTCGGTCTTCGCCTTCGGCGTGATCGCCGCGGTGATGACGATCCGTACCGGGGGCCTGGAGGCCGCGATCGGCCTGCACGTGGCCAACAACGTCGTGCTGATGGTGCTCGACCTGGTCGGCCTGGTCGACTCCAGTGGCGAGGGCGCCGGCCTGCTCGACGAGGTCGTGCCGTCCACCCTCATGTGCCTGGTCTACTGGGCGCTGGTCGAGTGGTTCGCCCGCCGGGGCGGCCTGCAGCGCCGTCGCGCGCCCCTGCCGCCGCTGCCCACCCCGGCACCGGCGTACCGCGTGGTGCCCCCGCCGCCGTACGTCCCGCCGGGCGAGATGCCGCCCGTGGTCGCACCACCCGCGCCACCGGCCGCGCCCGTCGCCGCCCCGCGGCCGGAGGTGCCGTCCAACGCCCCGTTCTACCCCGGCGACCCCGGCGTCTGGGGTCGCTGAGTCCCGCACGAACGACGACGGGCTGCCCACGGACGCACCGTGGACAGCCCGTGCCGGTCGTGGATCAGGCCTTCACCGTGGCGTAGTGCTCCTCCAGGTGGGGGCGGTGCAGGTTCTCGCCCTCGATGTCGACGTTCGGGATGATCCGGTCCAGCCACTTCGGCAGGTACCAGGCCTTCTCGCCCATGAGGTACATCAGCGCCGGGATCAGCACCAGGCGCACCACGAAGGCGTCGAAGATGACCGCGGCGGCGAGCGCGAAGCCCATCGACTGCACGATCGGCTCGTCCATGAAGATGAAGCCGGCGAACACGGCGGTCATGATCAGGGCCGCCGACGTCACCACGCGGGCGCTGTTGCGGAACCCGTCGACGACCGACTCGCGGAACGAGGCGCCGTGGACGTGGGCCTCACGGATGCGCGTCACGAGGAACACCTGGTAGTCCATCGCCAGGCCGAACACCACGCCGATCAGGAAGATCGGGATGAAGCTGACGATGGGCTGGCCCGGGAAGATCCCGAACATGCCCTCCTGGAAGATCGCGACGGTCGCGCCGAGCGTGGCCATCACCGAGAGCAGGAAGCCCAGGGTGGCGGTCAGCGGCACCAGCAGCGAGCGGAACACCATCACCAGCAGCACGAACGCCAGGCCGATGACGATCGCCAGGTACACGGGCAGCGCGTCGGCGAGCTTCTCCGAGACGTCCGCCTGGATGGCCGTGAGTCCGGTGACGCCGACCTTCGTGCCGGTCTCGGACTCGATGGCCTCCTCGCCGTCGCGCAGCGACTCGAGCAGGTCCTCGGTGGCCGCGTCCTCGGCGCCGGAGGAGGGCTGGATGAGGACCATCGCACCCTTCTCGTTGCCCGCCGCCATCATCGCGTTGGCGACGTCGTCCTGGCCGGCGGCCCAGGTGGTGACGGCCTGGTAGGCCGCCTGCCGGGCCTGCGGGTCCTCGATCTCGCGAGCGTCGACGACCAGCAGCATCGGCGAGAGCCGGCCGGGGCCGAACGCCTCGGTGACTAGGTCCGACGCCTTGCGCTGCGTCGTGTCCTTCGCTGCGGTGCTGTCGGTGGGCAGTGCCAGGTGCATGTCCTTGACCGGCAGCGCGAGGGCGCCGAGGCCCACGATCACCAGCAGCACCCACACCAGCGGCGCCTTGCCCAGGAACCGGGCCCAGCGGACGCCATTGTTGAGGATGTGGCCGTTGGCCTCGCGGGCGGGGGTGTAGCGGCGGAAGGTGCCGCCGAACGCCTTCGACTTCAGCAGGCCGAGGATGGCCGGCAGCAGCGTGAGCGCGACGAGGACCGCGACGGTGACGGTCGCGGCGGCGCCCAGGCCCATGGCGGTCAGGAACGAGATCCCCACGACGCTCAGTGCGACGAGGGCGATGATCACGGTCAGGCCGGCGAACACGACGGCCGAGCCGGCGGTGCCGACGGCGACGCCGATGGCCTCCTCGCGGTCGTCGGTGTGGTCGAGCTCGTTGCGGTAGCGGGCGAGGATGAACAGCGCGTAGTCGATGCCGACCGCCAGGCCCAGCATGCTGGCCAGCGCCGTGGTGCTCGAGGGCACCTCGGTGATCGCGGTCATCGCCGTGATGGCGGTGATGCCGATGCCGACGCCGATGCCGGCGGTGACGATGGGCATTCCGGCCGCGACGAGCGAGCCGAACGTCAGTGCCAGGATCACCAGCGCCAGGGCGATGCCGATGAGCTCGGAGGAGGCTCCACCGGGCTCCATGGACTGCATCGCCGAGCCGGAGACCTCGACGGTCAGCCCGGTGTCCCGGGCGTCGTCGATGACCGCACGGACCTCGTCCTGCATCTCGGGCGTCACCTCGAGCACGGTGGGCTCGTCGAAGGTGAACGCGACGGTGCCGACGCGTCCGTCGTCGGAGAGCGGGGTGGCGGACGCGATCTGCGTCTTCGCCTGCGCGAGAGCGGCCTCACGGTCGAACGGCTGCCCGGCCGCCTTCGCCTGGGCCTCCGCGTCGTCGATGCCGGCGTTCACCTGGGCCTCGAGGCCGGCGGCGGCCTCGACGGGACCGACGACGCCGTCCGTGACGTCGTCGAGTGCGTTGAGGTCGGCCACCAGGGACGCGACGGCGGCGGCCTGCGGCTGCTGCGCGAGCGTCTTGCCCTCGGGGGCCGCCACCACGATCGTCGCGGTGGGGGCGTCGACGGCCTCAGCGTCGGGGAACAGCTCCTGCTGCAGCTCGGCGGTCTCGACCGACTCGATCCCGGGGATGGAGAAGGTGTTGGACATCGGCTTGGACAGGTAGCCGGCCACGGCGCCGAGGCCCACGAGGACCACGAGCCAGCCGGCGATGAAGATCGGCCAGCGCCGGTAGGCGGTCTTGCCGAGTCGATAGAGCAGGGTTGCCATGAGGCGGTGTTCTCCCGTGGGTGAGGTGGTGCGGAAAGGGGGTCAGGCCGGACGGGGCGCGAAGAGCGAGCTCATCGCGTCGAAGGCGTGGTCGAAGCACTCCGCGACGGTGCGGGTGGGCTGGGCGAGCGACTCGTCGAGGGCGATGTCGCAGAGGCTGATGATGAGCGTCCCGATGATCCGCAGGTCGAGGGGATCGACCTGGCGGCCCTCGCGGGTGGCGATCGCGTCCGAGAGCTCGCGCGACTTCTCGACGAACCGCTCGTGGACCGCCAGCATCAGGCGCGTGTCCTTGCGCAGGAGGCGGCGGACCGCCGCCAGCTCCGCCGGGTCGGGCACGTCGGCCTGGAGCGAGGCCCGCACGATCTCCTTGACGTCGACCAGGAGGTCGCCGGTGGGGCCACCGGCCAGGAAGGCCTCGATGATCGCGGGGTCGAGCGTCTTCTCGGGGCCGAGCACCGCGTCGACCTTGCCCGGGACGTAGTTGAACAGGGTGCGTCGCGAGACGCCCGTCCGCTCCGCCAGCTGCTCCATCGTGAAGCCGTCGAGCCCGTGCTCGTCGGTGAGCTCTCGCGCACTGCGGATGATCGCCCGGAGCGTTCGCTCCCGGCGTGATCCACCTGCACTATCGCTCATGCAGTGCATTCTTGCACTCGGGGACTAGTGGTGCAAAGAATTCGTCACGTGCGATGGGTCACGGGGTGACGACCGGCCTGCCGGCGGCCTCCCAGGCGTCCATTCCGCCCTCGAGGTTGACGGCCTCACGGCCGATCGACGTGAGCCACGCGGTGGCGTACGCCGACCGCTGGCCGAGGTGACACACCACCAGCAGCGGGCGCTCGGGATCGAGCTCGTCCACGCGCGTCGGGAGGTCGCCCAGGGGCACGTGCGTGGCGCCCGCGATGTGCCCCGCCTCCCACTCGAAGGGCTCGCGGACGTCCAGCACGACCCAGTCGGCCGGCACCGGATCGGGCAGGTCGGACACCTCGACGCGGGGCGGTTCGTGGTCGCTCATGATCTCGGGAACCTCCGCGGGGCCTTGTCTCGATGACGGTTGAATGGTTAATTGGTACTAGTCATGTCTGCGCGGCCGCGGGTCGGCGTGCTTGCATGGCCAGGGGGCACCGCGCGCAGCGGTGTCAGGGAGGAGGACCGATGGTGCACAGTCGCGATGTGGTGCGACTGCCATTCGAGTCTTCCACTCCGGGCATCGCCCGCACGAAGCTGGCCGCCTTCCTCACCCTCAACCGCACCGATCTGGCCGTGATCGACAACGCCCTGATCGTGCTGAGTGAGATGATCGCCAACGCCGTCGCGCACGGCACGCCCGACCAGGACGGCACGATGGAGATCGGCTGGAGCATCGAGGACGGACACCTGCTGCTCAGCGTCCGCGACTCGGGCCACGGCGTCGACATGGTGCCGCGCCCGTTCGACGAGGACTCCCTGGGCGGACGGGGCCTGTCGATCATCAGCCGGGTCGCCGACAGCTGGTCGGTCGACCTCAGCGGCGGCACCTGCGTGCGCGCCGAGCTCACGCTGGCCTGACCGACCGCGCCGGGCAGCCGACGGATAGCGTGTCGGCCATGGGCAAGAAGTCGAGGGGTACCAAGCCGGCCAAGCAGCGCATGCCGTTCGTCGCGCGCACCTTCGAGGGACTCCCGTCCGAGGGCGACTGGGTCGCCTTGCGTGAGTTCGTGCCGTCGGCCACCGCGGTGGTCCGCCTGCGCGACGGGGGCACCGTCCGGATCTGCTCGCTGCTCCCGGGCGCGGGCGCCGGCCTCGTCCGGCCCGACGGCGAGATCTGGGTCGGCCTGCAGGTCATGCACAACCACGGCGACATCAGCCGCGACCTGGCGCACGTCATCGAGACCGCACGCGAGACCGAGCCCGGCACCCCCATCCGCATGACGTCGCCGGGTGTCGGCGCGCGTCTGCAGGACCTCATCGACCCCGAGAGCGACTTCCGCGTCGAGCTGCACGAGGGCTTCGACTGGTGGCTCGTCGAGGAGGACCGCGGATCGTCCCAGGCCGCCGCGGCGCTGGAGGAGGCCAACGCGACGGTCGCGCCGACCACGCGCCTCACGGCCACCGAGTCCGCCTACGTCACGCACATGGGCGACCACGCCTACCTGCGCTGGATCATGCTGGACGAGGAGGGCCCGCTGCTGGACGCCTTCGCCCGGCTGCGCGCCGCCGGCACCGACCGGCTCGGCGAGGGCACGGAGCTGATCGGGATCTTCCGCGCGCACGGCCTGCTCGTGCCGGTGTGGGAGCTCGACGGAGTGGGCGCCGAGGAGCTCGACGCGGCCGTCCCCGACTTCACCGCGGTGCTCGAGGAGGCCAAGGGCTCCACGGACGAGCTCACGTCCGAGGAGCGCACCGCGCGCCGTGAGCTGGTCAGCCGGCAGGTCACCATCCGCTGAGGGCCCGCTTTTCGCCGTCGTTCCGCCACGCTCCGGCCGTGTCGACCCCCGCATTCACGCCGTCGTCATGTGGGACGCCTACGCTGAACGCGTGGACTGGAACGACTACGATGCCGCGTTGTTCGACCTCGACGGAGTGATCACTCCGACCGCCGAGGTGCACCAGCGGGCCTGGGCCCGGATGTTCACCGACTTCCTGCAGGGCCATCCCGGGGTCGCGCCGTACACCGACGACGACTACTTCGCGTACGTCGACGGCAAGCCTCGCTACGAAGGCGTCGCCTCCTTCCTGGCGTCGCGCGGCATCTCGCTGCCGCAGGGCGACCCCTCCGACGACCCGGCCGCCGAGACCGTCTGCGCCCTCGGCAACCGCAAGAACGACTACTTCTCCGACGTGCTCCGCACCGACGGCGTCGAGGCCTACCCCGGCTCCGTGCGGCTGCTCGACGACCTCGAGGCCCGCGGCGTGAAGTCGGCCCTCGTCTCGAGCTCGCGCAACGCCAGGCTCGTGCTCGAGGCCGCCGGTCTCTCCGACCGGTTCGAGGTGATCATCGACGGTGAGGTCGCCGCTGCCGAGGGCATCCCGGGCAAGCCGCAGCCCGACACCTTCGAGGCCGCCGCCGAGCGCCTCGGCGTGCCCACCACCCGGTCCGTCGTCCTGGAGGACGCGGTCTCGGGCGTGCAGGCCGGAGCCGCCGGCGACTTCGGCCTCGTCATCGGCGTCGACCGCGGCGCCGGTGCCGACGTCCTCCGCGAGCACGGCGCGGACGTCGTCGTCTCCGACCTGGCGGAGCTCCTCTGATGAGCTCACACGAGGCGCCGGCCGCCCACGACTTCCTCGACCGCACGCGATGGCCCGTCGACCCGTGGCGGCTCGTCGAGACCGAGGCCGACCAGACCGACCTGGGCGTCACCGAGACGATCTTCTCGGTCGGCAACGGCTACCTCGGCATGCGCGGCAACGTCACCGAGGGCCGCGACTCGCACACGCACGGCACGTTCGTGAACGGCTTCCACGAGACGTGGCCGATCCACCACGCCGAGGAGGCCTTCGGCTTCGCGCGCGTCGGCCAGACGATCGTCAACGCCCCCGACGCGAAGGTCATCCGGCTGTACGTCGACGACGAGCCGCTGCTGCTGAGCGTCGCCGACCTGCTCGAGTACGAGCGCTCGCTGGACTTCCGCGACGGCGTCCTGCGCCGCGAGATCCTGTGGCGCACCCCGTCGAACAAGCTCGTCAAGGTCGTCGCCACCCGGATGGTCTCGTTCGCCCAGCGGCACCTCGCCGTGCTGGAGTTCGAGGTCACGATGCTCGACCACCGCGCTCCGGTGGCGATCTCGTCGCAGATCCTCAACCGCCAGGACGGCGAGGACGAGTACCACGTCCGCTCCAAGGCGATGGGCGAGGGACACGACCCCCGCAAGTCCGAGGGCTTCGACCGGCGCGTGCTCGAGCCGAAGTACAAGTGGGGCGACGCCGACCAGGGCCGCGTGTCCCTGGGCTTCCGCTGCTTCGACAGCGGCATGACACTCGCCGTCTCGGCCGACCACGAGCTCGTCACCGACAACCCCTGCAACGCCCGCGTGCAGGTCGAGGACGACCTCGCGAAGGTCACGTACCGCATCGCGGCCGAGCCCGGCGTGCCGATCAAGCTGACCAAGCTCGTGGCCTATCACACCTCGCGCGGCGTCCCCGTGAAGGAGCTCGTCGACCGGTGCCGCCGCACGCTCGACCGGGCGTACGAGGAGGGCGTCGACCAGCAGTACGCCGACCAGCGTGCGTGGCTCGAGGACTTCTGGGAGCGGTCCGACGTCGAGGTGCCCGGGCACCCGCAGATCCAGCAGGCGATCCGGTGGAACCTGTTCCAGGTGGCGCAGGCCAGCGCCCGCGCCGAGGGTGCCGGCATCCCGGCCAAGGGCGTCACCGGCTCGGGTTACAGCGGCCACTACTTCTGGGACACCGAGGTCTACGTCCTGCCGTTCCTGACGTACACCAACCCCGAGCACGCGCGGAACGCCCTGCGGTTCCGGCACAGCCTGCTCGACGCGGGCCGCAAGCGGGCACGCGAGATGTCGCAGTCCGGCGCCCTCTTCCCGTGGCGCACGATCAACGGCGAGGAGGCGTCGGCCTTCTTCGCGGCGGGCACGGCGCAGTACCACATCGACGCGGACATCGCGTACGCCGTGGCGCAGTACTACTTGGCCACCTCGGACGAGGACTTCATGATCCGCCAGGGCATCGACATCCTCGTCGAGACCGCCCGGATGTGGACCGACCTGGGGTTCTGGCGCGACGAGGAGGTGGGCACGTTCCACATCCACGGCGTCACCGGGCCCGACGAGTACACCACCGTCGTGAACGACAATATGTTCACCAACGTCATGGCGCGGTTCAACCTCGGCGCGGCCGCGCTCGCGGTGAAGCGCCTGGCCGAGCGCGACTCCGTGGCCTACGACCGCATGGTCACGCGGCTGGCGTTGAAGGACCACGAGGTCGCCGACTGGGAGCGCGCGGCGCGCAACATGGCGATCCCGTACGACGAGGCCCTGGGCGTCCACCCGCAGGACCAGCACTTCCTCGAGCGCGAGGTGTGGGATCTCGACAACACGCCACTCGACAAGCGGCCGCTGCTGCTGAACTACCACCCGCTGGTGATCTACCGGTTCCAGGTGATCAAGCAGGCCGACGTCGTGCTGGCGCTGTTCCTGCAGGGCAACCACTTCACCGACGAGCAGAAGCGCGCGAACTTCGAGTACTACGACCCGATCACCACGGGCGACTCGACGCTGTCGGCCGTGGTGCAGTCGATCATCGCCGCCGAGGTGGGCTACCGCGACCTCGCGTTCCGGTACTTCCTGGGCGCGCTCTTCGTCGATCTCGCCGATCGTCACAAGAACGCCACCGACGGTGTCCACGTCGCCTCCACCGGCGGCGTCTGGAGCGCCCTCGCGTGCGGCTTCGGCGGCTTCCGCGACCACCAGGGCGAGTTCTCGCTCGACCCGCGCCTGCCCGAGTCGTGGGACGAGCTCGTCTACCGCATCACGGTGCAGGGCACGCGCGTCCGGGTGACGGTCCGCAAGGACGAGCTCGAGCTCTTCGTCGAGGACCGTGAGCCCAACGGGCTCGGCGAGATGGTCGATCCGGTGTTCGACGTCCGCGGCCGTCAGGTGAAGGTGGCGCCGGGCGACCCCGTGGTGGTGCCCCTCGACGGGCAGGGCCCGAACATCGAGGGCACCCCGCCGCCGGTCGCGGGTCGTCGCCGCGCGGACGGCACCGTCATCACGGCGATCATCCCGGGCACCTGAGTCCTACTCGGCGGGCGCCAGGGTCGCGGGGACGCGGACCAGCACCACGCCGGGATGGATCTGGGCGGTGATCTCCTGGCCTTCGCCGACGGGGTCGCCGTCGAGCTGCATCGGCACCGGCTTCTCGGCGCGGACGTGCACGCGCTGGGCGCAGAGCCGGGTGAGTCGCGCGTCGTTGGCCTTGCGACGCATCACGACGCGCGCCACGATCGACAGCCAGCCGATGAAGCGCTTCGGCGCCACGACCACGACGTCGAGCAGGCCGTCGTCGATCTGGGCGTCGGGCAGCAGCGGGATGCCGCCCTGCAGGAACCCCACGTTGCCGATGACGACGGTGCGCGCGCGGAAGTGGAGCGGCTCCTCGTCGTCGAGCGTGATCTCGACCTTCGTGCGGGGGAACGTGACCGCCTTCAGTCCGGAGACGAAGTACGCCAGGTAGCCGACGCGCTTCTTGAGGTCCTCGTTGACGCCGGTCATGATCATCGCGTCCATGCCCAGCCCCGCCATCACCAGGAACGACGTGTCGGTGCCGCCGTCGGTGGAGAAGCTGGCGAGGTCGATGGCACGGTCCTGGCCGCCGAACACCACGTCGAGCGCGTCGCGGGTGTTGACGGGGATGTCGAGGTTGCGCGCGAGCAGGTTGCCGGTGCCCAGCGGCAGCACGCCGACGGCGACCCCCGAGCGCGTGGCCTCCTCGCAGACCGCCCGCACCGTGCCGTCGCCCCCGGCGGCGATGACCAGGTCGACGTCCGCGTCGAGTGCCGCCCGGGTCTGGCCGTGCCCGGGGTCCTCGATCGTGGTCTCGAACCACTGCGGCTCGTCCCAGCCGTGGAGCGCGCCGACCTGCGACACCTTGGCCTTGAAGTCGGCGACGTCGCCGACCTTGACCGGGTTGATGACGACGGCGGCGCGGCGGCGGCCCGAGCCGGTCAGGACGGCGGTCTCGGCCGGTGCGCGGCCGCTGCCGCTGACGATGACCCGCCACAGCACGAGCGGGACGAGGCCGCCGAAGCACAGGCCCGCCGTGACGTCGCTGAGGTAGTGGACGCCCAGGAAGACGCGGTCGGCCGCCACCAGCAGCGCCAGCACGATCCACAGCACCAGCAGCAGCCGGCGACGCAGGCCGCGCCCGGTCAGGACGATGCTCAGCAGGGCCAGCACGGTGAAGAACAGGCCCGCGCCGGCGGAGTGTCCGCTCGGGAACGAGTAGCCGCCGATCTCGTGCAGCGGCAGGTCCCACACGGGACGCTCGCGCGTGACCACGAGCTTGATCAGGGCGTTGCCGCCGAGCACCCCCACGGCGCTGACCACGACCCAGATCGCCAGCAGGCGCTCGCTGCGCCACCAGAGCAGCCCGGCAGCGATCGCGAGCACCACGCCGACGGTCCAGTTGCTCGTGACGACGGCGGTGATGTCGAGAAGGTCGATGAGCCACGGGCGGCCGTGGGTGACGTCGTACGCCCGTTCGGCGACGGTCTGGTCGAGGTCCATCAGCGGCTGCCACGTCGTGACGACCATGATCGCGAGCACGACGAAGAGGACGCCCTGGACCGCCGCCAGCGCGGCGGGGAGGAGCGGCCGGTCGCCGTCGGCGCGGCGCAGGTCGATCGTCACAGCAGTCCTTCCGTCGGTGGGGCCCGCCAAGCGTAACCGCGCCGAGACAGGTCGGCCGGTCGTGCCTCGCTAGGCTGGCGGGGTGATCGATCCCCGACTGTTGCGCGACGAACCCGACCTGCTGCGAGCCGCCCAGGAGCGTCGCGGCGAGTCCTCGCAGGTCGTCGACGAGCTGATCGCCGCCGACGAGGCACGACGCGCCGCCATCGTGACGTACGAGGCGGTGCGCGGCGAGCAGAAGCAGCTCGGCAAGCAGATCCCCCGGGCGCAGGGGGAGGAGAAGCAGGCCCTGCTGGCGCGGACGAAGGAGCTCAGCGCCGAGGTCAAGGCCGCGGAGGGCGCCCAGTCCGCCACCGCCCAGGCCTTCGACGAGCTGCTGCGGACCCTGCCCAACCCCACGGTCGACGCCCCGCCCGGAGGCGAGGACGACTTCGTCGTGCTGGAGGAGATCGGCACGCCCCGCGACTTCGCGGCCGAGGGCTTCGAGCCGCGCGACCACCTCGAGCTGGGCGAGATGCTCGGCGCGATCGACATGGAGCGCGGCGCCAAGGTCAGCGGCTCGCGGTTCTACTACCTCACCGGCGTCGGCGCCCAGCTCGAGCTGGCGCTCGTCCAGCTGGCGATGGCCACCGCCGCCGAGTGGGGCTTCACGCCCATGATCCCGCCGGCGCTGGTCAAGCCGCAGGCGATGGAGGGCACCGGGTTCCTCGGCCAGGCGGCCGACGACGTCTACCACCTGGAGAAGGACGACCTCTACCTCGTGGGCACGTCCGAGGTGCCGCTCGCGGCCTACCACGGCGGCGAGATCCTCCCGACCGAGTCGCTGCCGCGTCGCTACGCCGCGTTCAGCCCGTGCTTCCGGCGAGAGGCGGGCTCGTACGGCAAGGACACCCGGGGCATCTTCCGCGTGCACTGGTTCGACAAGGTCGAGATGTTCGTCTACACCACCCTCGACCAGGCGGCCGCCGAGCACGAGCGCCTCCTGGGCTGGGAGAAGGCGTGGCTGCAGAAGCTCGAGCTGCCCTTCCGCGTCATCGACGTCGCGGCCGGCGACCTCGGCCTGTCCGCCGTGCGCAAGTTCGACTGCGAGGCGTGGATCCCCACGCAGGGCAAGTACCGCGAGCTGTCGTCCGCGTCGAACTGCACCGAGTTCCAGTCGCGCCGCCTCGACGTCCGCACCCGCGGTGCGGCCGAGGACGGCACGCGTCACGTCGCCACCCTGAACGGCACCCTGTGCGCGATGACGCGCACGATCGTGGCGCTGCTCGAGAACGGCCAGCAGGCCGACGGCTCGGTCCGCCTGCCGGCGGCGCTGCACCCGTACCTCGGTGAGGTGCTCCGGCCGGCCGAGGGTCGCTGAGCGATGACCTGGCGCCCCCGGCTCGTCGCCCTCGACGTCGACGGCACGATCGTCGACCACGACAACACGCTCAGCCCCGCGGTGAAGGACGCCGTGCTGGGCCTGCGTGAGCAGGGGATCCCCGTGGTCATCGCCACGGGTCGTGCGGTGCCGGGCGTCTACGACGTGCTGGACAAGCTCGGGTTCCGCGAGGGCCTGGGCGTCGCCAGCAACGGCTCGGTCGTGTTCGACGTCGACCCCTTCGAGGTCGTCCACACCACCACCTTCGACGCGCGCGAGGCCGTCCGGCGCGTCCTCGAGCGGGTGCCGGAGGCGCTCGTCGCGGTCGAGGAGGTCGGCGTCGGCTACCGCGTGAACCGCGCGTTCCCGCACGGCGAGATCACCGGCAAGATCATCCTCGACGAGGTCGAGCGGATGGTGTCGCAGCCGGTCACCCGCGTCGTCGTGCGCGCCCCCGACCACGACCGCGACGAGTTCTCCCAGCTGGTCGAGGACCTCGGCCTGGACGGCACGAACTACTACATCGGCTACACGGCCTGGCTCGACCTCGCGCCCGAGGGGGTGTCGAAGGCGTCCGGCCTCGACGTCGTCTGCCGCACGATGGGCATCACCGCGCAGGACGTGCTCGCCGTCGGCGACGGCAACAACGACGTCGAGATGCTGCGCTGGGCCGGCCGCGGCGTCGCGATGGGCCAGGCGCCCGCCGACGTCCAGCGCGTCGCCGACGCCGTCACCGGCCCCGTCGAGGCCGATGGCCTCGCCGACGAGCTCGTGCGCTGGCTGGACTGACGGTAACCGGGGAAACCGCGGCGGGCCGCACCGTTCGTCGCAGGTCGCCCACCGCTCGTCGGTGTGGTCTGGCGCACAGCGCCCCGATGGGGCACCGTAAATTTGTCGCCAGTTGTGACCTGCGACACCCAGAACCCCGCGCCAGGAGGCCCCCTCGTGACTCAGACCGGCATCGACAACCTCGCCAAGGAACAGCGTGTCTTCGAGCCGCCGGCCGAGCTGGCGGCGTCCGCCAACGTGAAGGCCGACGAGTACGACCGCGCCGCCGCCGATCGCCTCGCGTTCTGGGGAGAGCAGGCCGGCCGGCTGACGTGGGACACCCCCTTCACCGACGTCCTCGACTGGACCAACCCGCCCTTCGCGAAGTGGTTCGTCGGCGGCAAGCTGAACGTCGCCTACAACTGCGTCGACCGGCACGTCGAGAACGGCCTCGGCGACAAGGTCGCGATCCACTTCGTCGGTGAGCCCGGCGACACGCGCGACCTCACGTACGCCCAGCTGAAGGACGAGGTCTGCAAGGCCGCCAACGCGATCACGGAGCTGGGCATCGAGGCCGGCGACCGCGTCGCGATCTACCTGCCGATGATCCCCGAGGCCGTCGTCGCGATGCTGGCCTGCGCCCGGCTCGGTGCCGTGCACACGGTCGTGTTCGGCGGCTTCAGCTCCGACGCCCTCGCCAGCCGCGTCGAGGACTGCGAGGCCAAGCTCGTCATCACCGCCGACGGCGGCTACCGCCGCGGTGTCGGCTCGGCGCTCAAGCCCGCCGTGGACGAGGCGATCGCGAAGCTCGGCGACGCCAGCCCGGTCGAGAACGTCCTCGTCGTGCGACGCACCGGCCAAGAGGTGGCCTTCGACCAGAACATCGACGTCTGGTGGCACGAGCTGGTCGACGAGTCCTCGACCGAGCACGAGCCCGAGGCGTTCGACGCCGAGCACCCGCTCTACGTCATGTACACGTCCGGAACGACGGGCAAGCCGAAGGGCATCCTGCACACCAGCGGCGGCTACCTGACCCAGTGCGCCTACACGTTCCACGCCGTCTTCGACCACAAGCCCGACACCGACGTCTTCTGGTGCACCGCGGACGTCGGCTGGGTCACCGGCCACTCGTACATCGTCTACGGACCGACGGCCAACGCCGCGACGCAGGTGCTCTACGAGGGCACCCCGGACTCGCCGCACAAGGGTCGCTGGTGGGAGATCATCCAGGACAAGAAGGTCACGCTGTTCTACACGGCGCCCACGGCGATCCGCACGTTCATGAAGTGGGGCGACGACATCCCCGCCGAGTTCGACCTGTCGACCCTGCGCATCCTCGGCTCGGTGGGTGAGTCCATCAACCCCGAGGCCTACGTCTGGTACCGCAAGAACATCGGCGGCGACCGCACGCCGATCGTCGACACGTGGTGGCAGACCGAGACCGGGGCGCACATGCTCAGCCCGCTCCCGGGCGTCACGGCCGCGAAGCCGGGCTCGGCGATGGGCCCGCTGCCGGGCATCAGCGCCGAGGTCGTCGACGACGCCGGTCACCCGGTCGGCAACGGCGAGGGCGGCTACCTCGTGCTGACCGAGCCGTGGCCCGCGATGCTGCGCACGATCTGGGGCGACGACCAGCGCTTCAAGGACACGTACTGGGCCCGGTTCCCGAACATGTACTTCGCCGGCGACGGCGCCAAGAAGGACGAGGACGGTGCGATCTGGCTGCTCGGTCGCGTGGACGACGTCATGAACGTCTCCGGGCACCGCCTGTCGACCACCGAGATCGAGTCGGCGCTCGTGTCGCACCCGACGGTCGCCGAGGCGGCGGTCGTGGGCGCCACGGACGACACCACCGGCCAGGCCGTCGTGGCCTTCGTCATCCTGCGCGAGTCCGCGGCCGAGTCGACCGACGAGCACATCGCCACCCTGCGCAACCACGTCGCGAAGGAGATCGGTCCGATCGCCAAGCCGAGGTCGATCATGGTCGTGCAGGAGCTGCCGAAGACGCGCTCGGGCAAGATCATGCGCCGGCTGCTGCGCGACGTGGCGGAGAACCGTGAGGTGGGCGACGCCACCACGCTCGCCGACTCGTCCGTCATGGACCTCATCACGGCCGGGATGAAGAAGCCCGCAGCCGACCAGGAGTGACCGTCGAATCCGGGCGCAGCGGCCACGAAGGGCTGCCGCGCCCGGATTTGGGTACGCTCGCTCCATGACGAAGCCCACGGACGACCCCACGATCGGACGACTCGTCGCTGACGTCACCCGCGACCTCTCGTCCATCGTCCAGCACGAGATCGCCTTGGTGAAGTCCGAGATGCGGGTCAGCGTGAAGGCCGGTGGCATCGGCGCCGCCCTGGTCGCGGCCGCCGCGTTCCTGCTGCTGCTCGTGCTGATCCTCGCCTCGGTCACGATCGCCTACTTCCTGACGATGGCCGGCCTCCACCCCGCGTGGGCCTTCCTGATCGTCACCGCCTTCTACCTGCTGCTGGCGGTCGTGCTGCTGCTCGTGGCGTGGTCGCGGTTCAAGAAGATCCGGGTGCCCGAGAAGTCGATCGGTGCCGCGCGCCAGATCCCGTCGGCGCTCACGCCCGGCGGTCCGCCGGCCGGCGCCCGCGTCAAGACCGCAGCGCGCGGCTGACCAGCCCGGCCGCGACCATCGCGGCCCCGGCGACGGCCACCCACACGAGCGTCGCGTCGAGCGAGCCGACGACCCGGTCGACCAGCACCTGCTGCAGGTCGCTGTCGGCGCCGGTGTCAGCGGCGCGGTCCTCGACGAGGCGCGGCAGGGTCACCCGGCCGAGGACCCACCACGTGCCCGCGGCGAGGAGCGCTCCGGCGCCCAGGGCCGCCCACGTCGTCGACCGGCGGCGGGAGACCACCAGCGTCAGCAGGGCCGCGACGAGGGCCGTCCCGACCGCCACCACCGCGACCGTCCCGGCCTGCGAGGTGACGCCGACGAGGTCGCCGGGGTCCTCCTCGCTGACGGTCACCCACAGTTCGTCGGGACCACCGAGGTCGAAGGGGAGGTCGGCGGCGAGCTCGCCCACCGCGACGCCCACCAGGGGCGCGACATCGGCCCGCAGATCGGTCGGGGTCTGGTCCGCGTAGAGCCGCTGGTGCGTGCGCCGCGTCGTCTCACGCCACGCCTCACTCCAGCCCTGCGACGCGGTGAACCGCAGCACGGCGTCGCGCGTCCGGGCGGCGATGCGGTCGTGCCAGGCGATGGGCAGGCCCGTCTGGTCGGCGAACGCCTCGCCCGCGACGTCGGCGGCAGCCGCCTGGACCTCGGGGTCGTCGCCGACCGCCGAGACGAGCCGGACGAAGCCGCTCTCGCTCTGCACGTGCGCGGCCGTCCAGCCGGCGCCGATCGCGACGACCGTGGCCAGCGTCGCCACGCACCACAGCAGGGCGGTGAGGAGAGGACGCATCAGGCACACCGTCCCGTCGAGACCGTCGAGCTGGCGCGGACCGCCGCCCGCGCGACGGGGAGCGTCTCCGCCGCCGTGACCGCGTACCCCGTCTCGCTGTCGGAGATCGACGCCGCGAAGATCACCCCGATGACGTCGCCCTGGGCCGAGATCAGCGGACCTCCGGAGTTGCCGGACCGGACCAGGGAGCGGATCGAGAAGACATCGCGCGCGATGCGGCCCTCGCCGTAGATGTCGGGTCCGCGCAGGTTCAGTTGGCCGCGGACGCGGGCCGCGCGGGCGTCGAAGGGGCCGTTCTCGGGGAAGCCCAGCACCGCCGCGGGGTCGCCCTGGTCGGCACCGGTGTCGAAGCGCAGGGGCGTGCCGGCGAGTCCGGGGACGTCGACGACGGCGAGGTCAAGCGTGGTGTCGAACCAGACCGGTCGCGCGTCGTAGCGCCGGTCGCCGAGGGTGACGGTGGGCTCGTCGACGCCGGCGATCACGTGTGCGTTGGTCATGACCCGCTCGGGCGCGATGACGAAGCCCGAGCCCTCGATCATGCGGTTGCAGTCGGCCTCGCCGAGCACCCGCACGACGCTCTTGCGGGCGGCCCGGACCGAGCGCAGCGCCAGCGTCTTCTGGTCCGGCGCCGCGATGTCGGGGATGATCTCGGTCTCGAACGGGTCGAGGTAGCGCGGGAAGACGTCGCTGGTGAGGGAGTCGGTGAACGCCTGCAGCGCCTCGCCCGCGCGTTGCGGCATCAGCTGGTCGACGCGCGCCAGGACGCTGGAGTCGCGCACGGCCGAGCTGACGTAGGGCAGCGTGGAGGCGCTGACGGCATAGCCGAGCGCCCAGGACGACGCCATGACGATGCTGGTGCCGAACGCGGCACCCAGGACGGCGTCGACGGCGCGGCCGGGGCCCCGGCGGATGCGCAGCGACCGTCCGATCAGCGTGCCGGTGAAGTTGCCGATCCCGGCCACGACGAACACGAAGGCGATCGACAGGACCGCCTGCACGGGCTCACCGCTGCCCTGGTCGAAAAAGCGGGGCGCCAGGGCGATGCCGAGCAGGAACCCCAGCAGCAGGCCGCCCCCGGAGAAGACGTTCGAGACGAAGCCGTGGACCCACCCCGCGTAGGCGTAGACCACGAACGTCACCAGGAGGACGACATCGAGCCAGTTCATGTCACTCCGGGATCGGGCGGGTCCGCGAGGCGTCCCAGGGCCGCTCCCAGCCCAGGCGCTCGAAGAGTCGGGCGATGATGCCGGCGGTGAAGCCCCACAGCGGGACGTCGGTGCCGATGTCGAAGGCAGGGCCGGTCCACCCGGAGGGGTGCACGATGCTGAAGCGCCGGTCGGGGTCCAGCAGCAAATCGAGCGGCGTCGGCAGCACCCGCTCGACCTCGTCGGGGCTGTGCGCGTGGAGCACCTGGGGGTTGGTCCAGTAGCCCAGCACGGGCGTGACGGCGTGGTTGCTCGGCGGCAGCCACAGCGTGGGCAGCGAGCCGAAGACGACCACCTCGCTGGGGTCGAGGCCGACCTCCTCCTGCGCTTCGCGCAGCGCCGTGTGCACCGGGTCGCGGTCGGAGTCGTCCTGGCGGCCGCCGGGGAACGAGATCTGGCTGGCGTGGTTGCGCAGCGTGGCCGCGCGCTCGGTCAGCAGCAGCTCGCGGCCGTGCTCGCCCTCGGAGAAGAGCATCAGCACGGCGGCGGGGCGCGCGTCGGCGGGCGGATGGGGGAACCGGGGCGCGAGGTGCTCGGCCTCGACGGAGTCGAGCATGTCCGCCAGGGGTCGCAGCCACTCGGGCAGCGACGCGATGGGCGTGGTCGTCATGCGGGTCCCTGCGTGGCCACCAGCGCCGCGGCGACCTCGGGGTCCGTGGGCCCGATGCCGTACGAGGGGCACCACTGGGCGACCGGGCAGGCGCCGCACGCGGGTCGCTTGGCGTGGCACCGGCGCCGTCCGTGCCAGATGACGTGATGGCACAGCATCGTCCAGTCGCCGCGTGGGAACAGGGCGCCCACGGCGTGCTCGGTCTTGACCGGATCCTTGGCGGTGGCCTCGTCGACCCACTCCCACCGGCGGACGAGCCGCGCGAAGTGGGTGTCGACCGTGATCCCCGGGACGCCGAACGCGTTGCCGAGCACGACGTTGGCGGTCTTGCGGCCGACGCCGGGCAGCGAGACCAGGTCGGCGAGCCGGCCGGGCACCCGGCCGTCGAACCGATCGACCAGGGCGGCCGAGAGGCCGAGGACGCTCTCGGTCTTGGCCCGGAAGAAGCCGGTGGGCCGGACGATCTCCTCGACCACCGTGCGGTCGGCCCCGGCCAGCGCGGCGGCGTCGGGGAAGGCCGCGAACAGGGCCGGCGTGACGGCGTTGACCCGGCGGTCGGTGGTCTGTGCCGACAGGACCGTGGCGACCAGCAGCTGGAACGGATCCTCGAAGTCGAGCTCGCACCGTGCGTCCGGGTACGTCTGCGCCAGGACCCGGTTGATCTTGCGCGCGCGCCGGACCAACGACGTCGCCGGGCGGGCGGTCGCGGGGCTCGGATCGGCGGGCACGCTAACACCGTATCCGGCCTCGTCACACGCGCAGGGCGACAACGTGGGTGTGATCTGGGTTGCATGTGGGAAACTACTGGTGTGACCGATGATGTTCTGCGCCAAGCCCCCCTGTTCAACGGCCTCGACGACGACGCCTCCGGCGCGCTCGAGTCCTCCATGTCGACCGTGACCCTGCGCCGCGGCGAGGTCCTGTTCGGCGAGGGTGACGAGGGTGACCAGCTCTATGTCGTCATCGACGGCAAGATCAAGCTGGGCCGCCGCTCGGTCGACGGGCGCGAGAACCTCATCGCCATCCTCGGCCCCGGCCAGATGTTCGGCGAGCTGTCGTTCTTCGACCCGGGCCCGCGCTCGGCCACCGCGACCGCCGTCACCGACGTGGAGCTGCGCAGCCTCGGTCACAGCGCGCTCAACCCGGTGCTGCAGTCGCACCCCGACGTCGCGTACGCGCTGCTGAACCAGCTGGCCGGCCGGCTGCGCCGCACCAACGAGGTCGTCGGCGACCTGGTCTTCTCCGACGTGCCCGGCCGTGTCTCCAAGGCGCTGCTCGACCTGGCCGCCCGCTTCGGGCGCGAGGCCGACGACGGCATCCACGTCAACCACGACCTCACGCAGGAGGAGCTCGCCCAGCTCGTCGGCGCGTCCCGCGAGACGGTCAACAAGGCCCTCGCCGACTTCGCGTCGCGCGGCTGGCTGCGCCTCGAGCCCCGCTCGGTCATCATCCTCGACCTCGAGCGCCTCAAGCGCCGCTCGCGCTGAGCCGGGAGGTCAGGCCTCGTCGAGGTGCTCGAGCTGGGCGCGGACCGAGGCCTCGGCCGCGTCCCACAGGACCGGGTCGACGTCGGCGTAGACGGTCTCGACCACTTGGCGCGCCGTGCGCGCACCGGCCGCCCTCGCCGCGCGGACCTGCTCCAGCCGCTCCTCGCGGTGGGCGAGGTAGAAGTCCAGCACCGCCGCCGGGTCGTCGATCACCGGTCCGTGCCCGGGCAGGATCGTGCCGACGTGGCCGTCGGTCACCAGGGAGCGGAACCGGCGCAGCGAGTCGAGGTACGGTCCGAGCGCCCCGTCGGGGTGGGCCACCACCGTGGTGCCACGACCCAGCACGGTGTCGCCGCTGAGCAGGGCGCCGTCCTGCGGGAGCACGAACGCCATCGAGTCGCGGGTGTGGCCCGGCGCGGCGACCACGTCGATGCGCAGGCCGTCGACCTCGATCGTCTCGCCGTCGCGCAGCGGCTCGGCCGCCCGTGTGTGCTCGGGTGAGAGCGCGCGGGTCGGGGCGCCCGTCGCCCCGACGATGCTCGCGAGGGCGTCGGTGTGGTCCCAGTGGTGGTGCGTGAACAGCACCAGCGCCACCTCGCCGGCCGCGGCGACGACGGCGTCGATGTGCTCGGCGAGGTCGGGACCGGGATCGACGACGACGGACCGGGACGCCCCCGGCTCACGCAGGATCCACGTGTTGGTGCCGTCGAGCGTCATGATCCCGGGGTTGTCGGCGAGGATGAACGACGCCCGGGAGGTGACCTGCGTGCTCACAGCTGCTCCTCGCGGTCGACGTCGAGGAACCACCGGCCGTCCTGCTGGACGAAGCGCGGCTCGATGGCGCCGATGGTGCGCGCGGCGGCTGCGGCCAGCACCTCGCCGGCCGACAGCGGGGCCAGCTCGCGGCAGGTGACGGCGGTGGGCGGCATCATCGCCGCCCGTCCCTGGTCGACGAGCGCCAGGACGCTCGACAGCGGGGCCCACAGCGACTTGTCGGCCTCGGTGCTGACGGTGCCGATGCGCTGGCCCTGAGGCAGCGCGGCCACGAAGAACCGGGTGTCGTAGCGACGCGGCTCGAGTGCGGGGGTGATCCAGTGTGCCCAGCCGCCGAGTAGGTCGGCCCGCAGCACGAGCCCCTCGTCGGCGAGGAAGCGCGCGAAGGACATCTTCTTGGCCTCGAGGTCGTCCCGCGCGCCGGCCAGGTCGGTGGTGTCGCCCACGACGGAGTGCTCGTCGGGGCCGGCCAGCAGCACGCCGGTCTCCTCGAAGGTCTCGCGTACGGCCGCGACGACGAGGCGCCGGGCGCGGTCCGGCTCGCACGAGAACCGGACGGCCCAGTCCTCGGGGGAGGGGCCGACCCACTCCATCGGCTCGCCGTCGTCGTCCTGCACGCCGCCGCCGGGGAAGACGTACATCCCCGCGGCGAAGGCCATGGCCGAGTGGCGGCGCATCAGGAACGCCTCGAGCCCGTCCTCCCCGTCGCGCACGACGGCGATCGTGGCGGCGTCCTTGGGCTGGACGGCAGTCGCCGGGTCGAAGCCCTCGAGCCGTTCCAGCATGTTCGGCGGGACGGGGACGAGCACGTCAGGCCACCTCGACGATCGCATCCACCTCGACGGGCGTGTCCAGGGGCAGGACGGCGACGCCGACGGCGCTGCGCGCGTGCGATCCGGCGGCACCGAAGGCGGCGGCGATCAGGTCGCTGGCGCCGTTGGCCACCGCGGGCTGACCGGTGAAGTCCGGGGCGCTGGCGACGAAGACCGTCAGCTTGACCACGCGCACGACGGAGTCGAGGTCGACGATCGAGTTGATCGCGGCGATGACGTTGAGGGCGCAGAGCTTCGCGTACTCCTGGGCGTCCTCGGGGGTCACCTCGGCGCCCACCTTGCCCGTGCCCGGGAGCACGCCGTCGACGAACGGCAGCTGACCCGAGGTGTACACGTGGGCCCCGCTGCGTACCGCGGGGACGTAGGACGCCACCGGGGCGGCGACGTCGGGCACGGTCAGCCCCAGCGACGCGAGTCGTTCGACGACGGCGCCCATGTCAGGCCACCGGCCGCTTGAAGTAGGCGACGAGGTTCTCGGGGTTCATGCCGGGAACGATCTGCACGAGCTCCCAGCCGTCGCGGCCGAAGTTGTCGAGGATCTGCTTGGTCGCGTGGACGAGCACGGGGGCCGTCAGGTATTCCCACTGGGTCATGGTCCCGACTGTATCGGGCGCGGCGGGGCCGAGTTCTCGCCCGACGCGACCGCCCGACCCTCGGTAGTCTCGACGACGTGGCGAACTCGACCCCCCTGCACGTCGTGACGGGCAAGGGCGGCACCGGCAAGACGACCGTGGCCGCCGCCCTCGCCCTGGCCCTCGCCGGCCGGGGCCGCAAGGTGCTGCTCTGCGAGGTCGAGGGCCGCCAGGGCATCGCCCAGCTCTTCGACGTGCCGCCGCTGCCGTACGAGGAGCGCCGCATCGCCACCAGCGACGAGGGCGGACACGTCCACGCGCTCGCCATCGATCCCGAGGCCGCGCTGCTGGAGTACCTGCAGATGTACTACCGCCTCGGCCGCGCCGGCCGGGCTCTCGACAAGTTCGGCGTCATCGACTTCGCCACGACGATCGCGCCGGGTGTGCGCGACGTGCTGCTGACGGGCAAGGTCTACGAGGCCGCACGCCGGCGCCGGGGCAAGTCCTCGGAGTTCGTCTACGACGCCGTCGTCGTCGACGCCCCGCCCACCGGGCGGATCGCTCGCTTCCTCGGGGTCAACGACGACGTCGCCGGCCTGGCCAAGGTGGGCCCGATCAAGACGCAGTCCGAGTCGATCATGACGATGATGCGCAGCCCGCAGACGACCGTGCACCTGGTCACCGTGCTGGAGGAGATGCCCGTGCAGGAGACCCTCGACGGCATCGACGAGCTGACCCGGGAGGGTCTCCGGGTCGGCCACGTCGTCGTCAACCTCGTCCGCCCGTCCCTGCTCTCCGACGACACGATCGAGGCGCTGGAGGGCGGCCGGCTCGACGCGAAGGCCGTCGCCCCGGTGCTCGAGCGAGCGGGCCTGCCCGCCGCGGCGGCGGCCACGCTCGTGGCCGACGGGCACGGTCACGTCGAGCGCCAGCGGCTCCAGACCGCGCAGCAGGCGATCATCGAGGACTGCGGGCGGCCGCACGTGGCGCTGCCGCTGCTGACCGGCGGCATCGACGTCGGAGCCCTGCAGGACCTCGCCGTCGAGCTGGCCCCGCTCGTGGAGGACGCCCGATGAGCGGCCGCGCGACGACCACGCCGCGCGAGCGCCGTCCCCACACCGAGCGGCGGCTCTCGTCCACGCAGCAGCCGGCGCGCATCGACGTCGACGGGCTGATCGCCGACCCGCGCACCCGCATCGTGGTGTGCTGCGGCTCCGGTGGCGTCGGCAAGACCACGACCGCGGCCGCCGTGGCGCTCCGCGCCGCCGAGCAGGGCCGCACGGTCTGCGTCCTGACGATCGACCCGGCCCGCCGGCTGGCACAGTCGCTCGGCCTGCTGGAACTCGACAACACGCCACGCCCGGTGAAGGGCATCGACACGTCCGCCGGCGGATCGCTCGACGCGATGATGCTCGACATGAAGACGACCTTCGACGAGGTCGTCGAGGCGCACGCCTCGCCCGAGAAGGCCGCCGAGATCCTGACGAACCCCTTCTACGTCGCGCTGTCGAGCTCCTTCGCGGGCACGCAGGAGTACATGGCGATGGAGAAGCTGGGCCAGCTGCACGCCGAGGAGCGCTGGGACCTGATCGTCGTCGACACGCCGCCCTCGCGGTCGGCGCTGGACTTCCTCGACGCGCCGGAGCGGCTCTCGTCGCTGCTCGACGGGCGGTTCATCCGGTTGATGCTGGCGCCCGCGCGAGGGCCGGCGAAGCTGCTTTCGGCGGGGCTGGCGATCGTGACCGGGGCGCTCAACAAGGTGCTCGGGGCGCAGGTCCTCACCGACATGCAGACGTTCATCGCCGCGTTCGACACGCTGTTCGGCGGGTTCCGCCAGCGCGCCGAGGCGACGTTCTCGCTGCTGCAGGCGGAGGGGACGGCGTTCCTGGTCATCGCCGCGCCGGAGTCGGCGGCGATGCGCGAGGCGGCCTACTTCGTCGAGCGGCTGGCGGCGGACGACATGCCGCTGGCGGGCCTGGTGGTCAACCGGGTCCACGACGAGGCGGCGGCCGGCGTCAGTGCGGCGGACGCGGAGTCGGCGTCACCCCGGCTGGCGGACGGCAAGGCCGCGGAGCGTCGGACGGCCGAGCTGCTCGACGTGCACGCCGAGCGGATGCGGCTGGCCGAGCGGGAGAACCGGCTGCGCGACCGCTTCAGTGCGGCGCACCGCAACGTCGAGGTCGTGGCGATCCCGGCCCTGGACTCCGACGTCCACGACCTCGAGGGGTTGCGGACCATCGGCTCCCACCTCGGCGCGCCCGGCGCCTGAGGGACTCGGGTCAGCTCGCGGCGGGGACCAGCAGGTCGCGCCACTTGCGCACGTTGGGCTTGCGACGGAGCAGGGCGCGACGCTCGCGCTCGGTCATGCCGCCCCACACGCCCCACTCGATGCGGTTGTCCAGGGCTTCGGCGAGGCACTCGGCCCGCACGTCGCAGCCGTTGCACACGAGCTTGGCGCGGTTCTGCTCGGCACCCTTGACGAAGAGATCGTCGGACTTGCCCAAGCAGGCGGCCTCTTGAGACCAGTTGTCGTTCCACATGCGCAGAGACCCTTTCCCGAGATCCACCCGGTCCCCATGACCGGAAGGCGAATTTGTTTCTGCTGTGACACCAGCGTAGGGATTTTCCGACGAACCGGACAGATTCCTCCGGGTAGTTGGGACATAGTTCCAAAGAGTCAGTAGGGTCCCATGGGACTCGATCCCGCGAGGGTGCGCGGACGGCCGCACGCGCGCGTCGCCGCGGTGAGCGAAGTGGTTGCGAAACTCCCGTATCCTCGTGCCATGGCGTGGCAGGAGATGGGCGATTCGATCAAGAAGGTCGCCGAGACCGAACCGAAGCCGACGTCGAAGCTGGGGGCGATCGGCTCGATCGCGTGGCTCTCGGTGCTGGCCGGAGTGATCGTGGCGGCGATCTTCATCCCGGGCACCGCCTTCCTGGCCTCCACCTCCAACAAGGCCAGCAAGGACATCGTCGACCTGCCGCTGGCCCTGCAGGACCTGCCGAACCCCCAGACCACGCGCATCTTGGCCTCCAACGGCCAGCGCGTCGCGTACTTCTACCAGGAGAACCGCCAGGACGTGCCGCTCAAGCGGATCGCGCCGGTGATGCAGCAGGCGATCATCTCGATCGAGGACTACCGCTTCTACGAGCACGGCGCCCTCGACCTCAAGGGCACGATGCGCGCCCTGATGAACAACGCCTCCGCCGGCAACACCCAGGGCGGCTCCTCGATCACGCAGCAGCTGGTGAAGCTGACCCTCGTCCAGCAGGCGGCCACCAAGGAGCAGCGCGCCGCCGCCACCGAGGTCTCCACCGCGCGCAAGATCCGCGAGCTCAAACTGGCGATCAACTACGAGAAGAAGTACTCCAAGGACGAGATCCTCGAGCACTACCTCAACATCGCCTACTTCGGTGACGGCGCCTACGGCGTCAACGCCGCGGCGTACCACTACTTCTCGGTCAGCCCGGACAAGCTGACGACCGCTCAGGCCGCCACGCTCGCCGGCCTCGTGCAGAACCCCGAGCAGTACAACCCCCGCGTCTACCCCGAGCGCGCGCTGCAGCGCCGCAACACGGTGCTCGGCGTCATGGCGCGACTGGGCAAGGTCCCGGCGATCGAGGCCGAGAAGCTCAGCACCACGCCGATCGGCCTGAAGATCACGTCCTTCCCGAACGGCTGTGTCGACTCCGACGCCGCGTTCTCGTGCGACTACATCCGTCGCTACCTGCTGCAGGAGCCGGCGCTCGGCGAGACCGTCAAGGAGCGCCAGGCGATGCTCGAGCGCGGCGGCCTGACGATCAAGTCGAACATCGACCTGTCGATGCAGAAGTCGGTCAACAAGGCGGTCTCGAAGTACGTGGGCCCCACCGACAAGGCGATCGGCTCGCTGGCGCTCGTCGAGCCCGGCACCGGCAAGGTCCGCGCGATCGGCCAGTCGCGTTCCATGGGCAAGAAGAAGGGCGAGACGTACATCAACTTCTCGGTGCCCCGGCGGTACGGCGACTCGAACGGCTTCCAGGCCGGCTCGACGTTCAAGATGTTCACCGCCGCCGCGGCGCTCGAGGACGGCATCCCGCCCAGCAAGTCGTACAACTCCCCGCAGACCATGAAGATCCCCACGGGCACGTACTTCGACTGCGACGGCAACGGCACGGGCCAGTGGGAGGTCAAGAACTCCACGGGCGCCGGTGGCTTCAACATGGTGACGGGCCTGCGTCAGTCCGTGAACACCTACTTCGCGCAGCTCGAGCGTGATGCCGGCCTCTGCGAGACGGTCAAGATGGCCAAGAAGATGGGCATCCCCACGGCCGAGCCCGACATCAAGAAGGGCCAGCCGGGCAGCTACATCCCGTCGTTCACCCTCGGCCCGATCGACGTCAGCCCGCTCGACATGGCCGCCGCCTACGCCACCCCCGCCGCCGGCGGCGAGTACTGCGAGCCCGCGCCGGTGGCCGAGATCCTCGACCGCAGCGGCCGCTCGCTGAAGAAGTACAAGCCCGAGTGCAAGCGGGTCATGAGCAAGAAGACCGCCGCCACGATCAACGCGATCCTCGTGGGCCTGCAGCAGCCGAACGGCTTCGGCTACCAGAACGGCACCGGTCTAAACATCCCGTCGGCGGCCAAGACCGGTACGACCAACGACAGCAAGGCCGTCTGGTACGTCGGCTACACCCCCGAGATCTCGGCGGCCTCGATGATCGCCGGCATCAACAAGAAGGGTCAGCCGGCCGGCCTGGTCAACACCAGCCTGCGCGGCGTGCCCGTGTCGTTCAACCAGGCCGGCGGCTCGTCGCTGGCCGGCCCGCAGTGGAAGGCGGCCATGGGTGAGATCGAGAAGGACCTCACCCCGGCCAAGTTCGACTCCGCGAGCCTGCCGAGCTTCCAGCCGAAGGCCACCAAGGGTGGCAACGACCGCCCCGGCCGCGGTCGCGGCGATCGCGGGCGCGGCGGCGACGACGACTGATCGAAGTCCGACCGCGGGGTGGACCAGGGCTTGTTGCGCGCTCGATGACGCAGCTAGTGTCTGGGCCACATCAGCTTGGCAACGACGCCCGGCACTCATCAAACGAAGTGCGCAACGGGTGCGTTGCTGCTCGTGCGTGACTTCAGTCATCGGGGGAATCGATGAAGCTACGTACCGTGTCCATTCTTGCCGTGGTGGGATTCGTCCTGGGGCTGGCGATGCCGGCGGCATATGCCCAGTCCTACAAGACGAGTCCGATCAAGGTCTTCGGCCACAGCACCTCATGCACGCTGGGCATCGGGTCGATCAATGACACGACCCACAAGGGCGGGGCGCAGACCGTGAACCGTGTGGGCTGCGATGTCAACAATGCACCGAGGGCGGTGCCGGCGAACCGCATGTACGCGCACACGTCTCTCTATCGGTCCAACACCTCGTACATGTGCGGCGAGGCGGGGAAGTGGAACTCCACCTCTACGGCCACGCTCACGGTGACTGCGAGCCTCCGGGTCCAGTCCGTGTGCCCCGCCAACGGCACGTACTACGCGGTCACGTCCCACGCGCGTATCGCGGACAACGGCGCCTCCTACGTCGAGTACCGCCAGACCGGTGCTTACAGGTTCAGGTGAGCCGAACCGACCGAGTCTCGGCGCGATGGGCGGGTGTGCTGCTGGCTTGCGCACTCGCCCTCGGGCTGGCGGTCGGGGGCGGAGTGATCGCGGTGACGCAAGCCGTGCCGCCGGGGTCGACGTCGACGGACGCACCACCGCGAGAGACGCAGCGACCGGGACCGGAGTTGATTCCGGCGCGAACGGACGACGGCAAGCAGGGGTTCATCCGCGTCGACGAGATGAACCGCGCGAACCCGCGTGAGCTGGGAACGCCTGAAGTGGTCCTGAACGTCTATGCCGAGGACGGCCGGACCAAGATCGGCGTGTACACCGCGGCCGTGACGACCGTGGAGTGAGCCGGGGTCAGGCGCCGAGCTGGCGCCTGACCTCGGCCGCAACGACGCCACCGTCGGCGCGACCCTTGGTCTTCGCCGTGACGGCGCCCATGACCTTGCCCATGGCCTTCATGCCCTCGCCGGCCGCGCCGGTCTGCTCGATGGTCTCGGCGACGATGGCCGAGACCTCCTCGTCGGACAGCGGCTCGGGCAGGTACTCGGCGAGGATCTGGGCCTCGGCCCGCTCCTTCTCGGCGAGCTCGGGGCGGTTGCCCTCGTCGAACGCGGTGGCCGACTCGCGGCGCTTCTTGGCCTCCGACGACAGGACGGTCAGGACGTCGTCGTCGGTGAGCTCGCGGGCCTCCTTGCCGGCGACCTCGGCGTTCGTGATCGCCGCCAGCACCATCCGGATCACCGAGGTGCGCAGCGCGTCCCGGGACTTGAGGGCGGTGTTGAGGTCGTCGCGGAGGCGGTCCTTGAGAACTGACATGCGCCCATTCTCCCACCGCGGCGGACGGGCTCCGGTCAGTGGCGAGGCTCCCACCGGAAGTGACGTCGGGTGAGGTCGACGCCGAGCCAGGTCCACAGCGCCAGGCCGGCGATCGCGAACCACGGCGAGCCCGCCACGTCGAGCTCGTAGGCGGAGCGGACCAGGGTCACGACCGCGCCTCCGGGCGTCAGGTCGAACCAAGCGTGGTCCAGCAGCGGGGCGGCGATCAGTGATCCGAGCACGACCAGCATGTAGGGCGTCGTCGAGATCTGGGCTGCGCTGGGATTGGGCGTGATGGCAGCGGTGGCGGTCGACGCGGCGAGGGTGGACGCAACCAGTCCGACGACGGCAAGGACGATCCACCAGGGTCGGGCGGGGCCCGGCACGTCGAGGAACACGAGGACCACCGCGACCACGGCCGACTGCGCCACGAAGAGTACCAACGGCGCTCCGAGGAGGCCGGCGAGGATCGCGCCGTCCGAGGTCTCACCCGACCGGAGACGCTTGAGGAACAGGTCCTGGCGGCGCGTGACGAGCGTCGTCGTGGCCGTGAGGTAGATGGCGAACAGGGCGAAGAACGCCAGGATCATCGAGATCATCCCGACGGCGGCGTTGCGGGCCGCCTCGGCCTGGAGCATGACGAAGCCGGCGAAGAGGAACGGGAACGCCGTCGCGCTCACCAAGGTGGCCTTCGACCGGACGATGAGGCGCAGCTCGGTGCGGGTGATCACCCGGGCCGCGCCGAGCGCGGACCGGCGTGCGGACGTGGGGCTGGTGGGCGTGGCGCTCATACGTGCTCCTCGATGCGGTCCTGGCTGATGCGGGTGAAGACCTCGGCGAGGCTCGCCTCCTGGGCGTGCAACCGGCCGAGGCGGTGGTCGTGCTGGTCGGCCCACCGCAGCAGGCGACCGAGGGCCGACTGGAGGTCGGTGACCTCGAGCCGGACCTGGTCGCCGCGGATGTCGAGCCCTTGCGGGTCCACCACGGTGAGCAGCTCGCGCTCCAGTCGAGCGCCGTCGATGACGGGAGCACGGAACGAGACGTGCGCCGGTGCGGTGCCGACGATCTGCTCCAGGGTTCCCTCGCGCACCACCCGGCCGGCGTGCATGATCGCGAGGCGGTCGGCGAGCGCCTCGGCCTCCTCCAGGTAGTGCGTCGTCAGGACGACGGTCGTGCCGGCGGCGAGCAGGTCGCGCACGATGCCCCACGCCCGCTGGCGCGACTCCGGGTCCAGTCCCGACGTGGGCTCGTCGAGGAAGAGCACCTCGGGCCGGTGCAGCGTGGCGAGCGCGAGGTCGAGACGACGTCGCTGGCCACCGGACAGCTGGACGACCCGGGTGCTCGCGCGGTCGGCCAGGTCGACCCGCGCCAGCACGTCGTCGACGGGATCGGGGCGGGTCGTCAGGGCGGCCCACATCCGGAGCGTCTCGCGGACGGTCAGGTCGCCGGCGAACCCGGTCTCCTGCAGCATCATGCCGATCCGCGGCCGCAGGGTCGCGCGGTCGCGCCGGGGGTCGAGGCCGAGGACCCGCACCTCGCCGCCGCCGGCGGCCCGGTGGCCCTCGAGGGTCTCCATGGTGGTGGTCTTGCCGGCTCCGTTCGTGCCCAGCAGGGCGAACAGCTCGCCGCGTCGAACGGCGAGGTCGACGTCGCGCACGGCGACGAAGTCCCCGTACGAGCACGACAGGCCGCGGGCCTTGATGACGGTGGCGTCGGTGGTGTCCATGCCTCCCACCCTTGCTGGGGAGGACGGTGCCTCGCCAGCGTGCGGCGTCACCACAACTGATGACATCTGTCATGCGCGGTCTCGGCTACGGTCGACGGCGTGAGTTCGAACCCCGATGGCTTCGTCGCCACCTGGCGCTACACGGCGTCGAGCCTGTGGCTCTATGTGGTGATCGGACTGATCGGCCCCGTGGCGCGTGCCGTGGCCGACATCGTCGAGGGCACCGCCGTCGTCCGTGGCGGGTTGCTGCTCGTGGTGATCGCCGCGGTCGTGTGGCTCTCCTGCCGTCCCCTCGTCGCCGCCGCGAAGTCCGGCCTGGGACAGGAGCAGCTGTCGTGGTCCCGGCGTGCGACGCTGCTGGCCCCGGCGCTGCTGGTCTACCCGCTGGCGTGGCTGTCGCCGACGTTCCCGCCCGGCGTCGTCCTCGTGCCGTGGCTGGTGGTGTCGCTGGTGGCGATCGACGTCGCCCCGAGGCGCCGGAACAACCTCCTGCCCGCGGCACTGCTGACGCTCGTCGGCCTGTACGCCCTCGGTGGCTGGGACGGCCTCAGGAGGCTGGACTGGGAGGGCGCCTACGCCCTGGGCTTCATCGCGCTCTTCCTGCCCGCCGTCACCGTCTTCCAGGTCTGGCTGTGGCAGCTCATGCTGCAGGTGCGCGCCCGTGGTGAGGCCGAGGCCGACCTCGCCGCGGTCCGTGAGCGCCTGCGGCTCGCCGCGGACCTGCACGACGTCCAGGGCCATCACCTGCAGGTGATCGCGCTCAAGGCGGAGCTGGCCGAACGGCAGCTCGACCGCGATCCCGGCGCGGCCCGTGCCTCGATGAGCGAGGTGCAGCACATCGCCCGCGCCGCCATCGCCGAGACGAAGGAGATCGTGCGCGGCTACCGCCGTACCAGCCTGCGCGAGGAGATGGCGAACGCCGCCGCCGTCCTCGAGGCGGCCGGCGCGGCCGTCACGGTGGAGTGCCCGGAGGGGCTCGACGAGCCGCTGTTCGCGCTCGCGCTGCGCGAGGCCACGACGAACATCCTGCGGCACAGCACCGCCACGACGGTGCGCATCGTGGCCACGCCCGAACGGCTGACGATCAGCAACGATGGTGCCACCAGCGCAGGCTCGTCCGGGGGGTCGGGCCTCGCGGCACTGACGGAGCGCGTCGCCGCGGGTGGTGCCCGGCTGGCCGTCCGGCGCGACGGCGAGGCGTTCACGGTGGAGGTCCACCGGTGATCCGGGTCGTCGTGATCGACGACGAGGAGATGATCCGCAGCGCGATCGTGGCGCTGCTGACCCTCGAGGAGGATCTCCAGGTCGTGGGCGAGGCCGCGAACGGCAGCGAGGGCCTCGACGTGGTGAGGGCCGAGGCCCCGGACGTGGTGCTGCTCGACCTGGAGATGCCGCCGACCGACGGGATCGAGGTCGCGGTGCAGGTCGAGCCGCCGACCCGGTGTGTCCTGATGACACGCCACGCCCGGCCGGGGGTGCTGCGTCGCGCGATGGCCGCGGGCATCGCGGGGTTCGTGCCGAAGTCGAGCCCGGTCTCGGCCCTGGCGCAGGTGATCCGCGAGGTCGCGGCGGGCCGGCGGTACGTCGACTCCGAGGTGGCCGCGGCGGCGCTCGAGGCCGAGACCTGCCCGCTGTCGGACCGCGAGCTCGACGCCCTGCGCCTCACCCGCCGGCACGCCTCCGTCGCCGAGATCGCCGAGACCCTCCACCTGGCCGATGGCACGGTGCGGAACTACCTGTCGAGTGCGATGACCAAGACGGACACCTCCTCGCGGCACGAGGCCGCCGAGCACGCCTACGAGCACGGCTGGATCTGAGCGCCGAGGCGCCACGCCACTAGGCTGGGCCCATGGGACTGGGCCGAAGGCTGGGAGCGACCGCGGCACTCGGGATCGGCACCCTCGGGTACTCGTACCTCGAGGCCACCCGCCGGTTCGTGGTCCGGGAGGTGACGGCGCCGGTCCTGCCCGCCGGGCACGAGCCGATCCGCGTGCTGCACCTGTCGGACATCCACTTGGTGCCCACCCAGCTGCCGAAGCGCGAGTGGCTGAACTCCCTCGCGGAGCTGGAGCCCGACCTGGTGGTCGACACCGGCGACAACCTGGCCCACCCCGACTCCGTCGCCCCGCTCGTCGGAGGCCTGGCGAAGCTGCTCAACGTGCCGGGTGCCTTCGTGTTCGGCTCCAACGACTACTTCTCGCCGAAGCTGAAGAACCCGGCGAGCTACCTCCGTGGTGGCACGGGCGTCGACCGTGAGGGCGACTGGGAGCGCGAGCGGGACCTCCCGTTCGACGCGCTGCGGGCTGCCTTCACCCGGCAGGGCTGGCTCGACCTCAACAACGACCGCGGCGAGCTGACCGTCAAGGGCACGCGCATCGCGTTCACGGGGGTCGACGACCCGCACCTGCGGCTCGACCGGCTCGACCACCAGCCCGCCGACCTCACGGCCGACCTGCGCATCGGCGTCGCGCACGCGCCGTACCTGCGCGTGCTCGACTCGTTCAACGCGGCGGGCAACGAGCTGATCCTCGCGGGACACACCCACGGCGGTCAGCTGCAGGTGCCCGGATTCGGGGCGCTCGTCACCAACTGCGACATCGACCGACGGCGCGCGAACGGCCTGCACCAGCATCGGACGCCCGGTCACGACGCCTCCTGGCTGCACGTCTCGGCGGGCTGTGGGACGTCGCCGTACACCCCGTTCCGATTCTCGTGCCGACCCGAGGCGACAGTCGTGACCCTGACCGGGTAAACTTCCTGAGGTTGCACGGGGTGTGGCGCAGCTTGGTAGCGCGCGTCGTTCGGGACGACGAGGCCGCAGGTTCAAATCCTGTCACCCCGACCCGGTCACCGAGCCCGGTATTCTCCCCAGAATGCCGGGCTCGTTGCTTTCTCCCCTCCGGTGACCACGCCGCTCCGTCGGAACCTTTTCTCGCGAAAACGGCCACGGTGTAACTGCGAGTTAGGCATGATGGTCCTGTTGCCGGAGGGGTCCGGTGAGTCGGCAGTTCGGGTCCGTCGGTGTGGGCGGACCGCAACGGAGCTGCCACGTGGACGTCGAGGCGATCGTCGGCCTGCCGGGGAAGCCAGGGCGCCGGTCGCCTCGACGCGGACCGTCGTCCTGGTGTGTCGTGGGCCACTCCTAGACTGCCCTCATGTCCGCCGACGTTCTCTGGAACCCGCCCACCACAGGGACCACGGCGATCGAGCGCTTCGCCGCGTGGATCGCCCGGACGCGGGGGGTCGAGGTCGCCGACTACGACGCCCTCTGGCAGTGGTCGGTCGACGACCTCGCAGGCTTCTGGGGCGCGTGGTTCGAGTACCTCGAGCTTCCGCACGACGGCGATCCGTCCGTGGTCCTGGCCGACGCGTCGATGCCCGGCGCGCGCTGGTTCCCGGACGTGCGGTTGAACCACGCCGAGGCCATGCTGCGGATGTCCGGCCGGGCCGATGGCGACGTCGTGGTGGTTGCGCGGTCGCAGAGCCGCGCGGAGGTCACGCTGACGGCCGCCGAGCTGCGCGACCAGGTCGCTCGGGCCCGGCTCGGCCTGCTTGAGGCAGGCGTCGGCGCGGGCGACCGGGTGGCGGCCTACTCGCCCAACATCCCCGAGACGCTGGTGCTCATGCTGGCCGCGGCCAGCATCGGCGCGATCTTCTCGTCGTGCGCCCCCGAGTTCGGCACCCAGAGCGTCATCGACCGGTGGCAGCAGATCGAGCCGGTCGTGCTGCTGGCCGTCGACGGCTACCGCTACGGCGACAAGGGCATCGATCGCCGCGAGCAGGTCGAGACCATCGCGGCCGCGCTGCCGAGCCTGCGGACGCTGGTGTGGCTGCCGTACCTCGACCAGGACGCGCCCGCGCCGGCCGCGGCGGTCACGTGGCAGCAGTTCACGGCCCGCACCGGCCCGCTGGAGTTCACGCGGGTCGCCTTCGACGCCCCGCTGTACGTGCTGTTCTCCTCCGGCACCACCGGGCTACCCAAGCCGATCGTGCACGGACACGGCGGGATCACGGTCGAGCACCTGAAGGCGCTGAGCCTGCAGAGCGACCTCGGGTCCCAGGACCGCTTCTTCTGGTTCTCCACCACCGGCTGGATGATGTGGAACTACCTCGTCTCGGGCATCGGCGTCGGCGCCACCGTCGTGATGTTCGACGGCAACCCCGCCCACCCCGACCTCGGCGCGTTGTGGGAGATGGCCGCCGAGGTAGGCGTCACGTACTTCGGCACCAGCGCCCCGTTCCTGCTGCAGTGCCGCAAGGAGGGGCTTCACCCCGCGCGGGTGGCCGACCTGTCGGCGCTGCGGGCGCTCGGGTCCACCGGCGCCCCGTTGCCCGAGGCCGGCTTCCGCTGGGTCTACGACGAGTTCGATCCGAGGGTGCAGCTGGCCTCGGTCTCGGGCGGCACCGACACCTGCGCGGCGTTCGTGGGCGCCGCGCCCACCGTGCCGGTCTACGCCGGCGAGATCTCGTGCCGGTGCCTGGGCTGCGACGTCGACTCCTTCGACCCCTCCGGCCGGCCGGTGCGCGACCAGCTGGGCGAGCTCGTCATCAAGCAGCCGATGCCGTCGATGCCGGTCGGCTTCTGGGGCGACGACGACGGCTCGCGCTACCGCGCGGCGTACTTCGAGGACTTCCCCGGCGTCTGGCGACACGGTGACTGGATCAACCTGACGTCGTACGGATCGTGCACGATCACGGGCCGCAGCGACGCCACCCTCAACCGCGGCGGGGTGCGCCTGGGCACCTCGGAGTTCTACTCCGTCGTGGAGTCCCTGCCCGAGGTGGCCGACAGCATCGTCGTGCACCTCGAGGACGACGAGGGCGGCGCTGGCCGACTGCTGCTGTTCGTCGCCCTGGTCGAGGGCGCCGTGCTCGACGACGACCTCGCGAAGCGGATCGCCGTCGAGCTGCGCACCAAGCTCTCGCCGCGGCACGTGCCCGACGAGGTGCACCAGGTGCGCGGCATGCCGCGGACCCTCTCGGGCAAGAAGCTCGAGGTGCCTGTCAAGAAGATCCTGCGCGGCACCCCGGTCGACCAGGCCGCCGCGAAGGGCGCCCTGCAGAACCCCGAGGTCCTGGACGACTTCGAGGCGTTCCGAACCCGCTGAGTTGCACGTTCGGCCCGCGACACGCGGTGCGAGCGTGGCGGAACGTGCAACTCAGCGGGCTCTGGGTCAGACCAGCAGCTCGGCGATCTGGATCGTGTTGAGCGCGGCGCCCTTGCGCAGGTTGTCGCCAGAGACGAACAGGACGAGGCCCTTGTTGCCGTCCACCGACTGGTCCTGACGGATCCGGCCGACGAGGCTCTCGTCGCCGCCGGCCGCGTCGAGCGGGGTGGGCACGTCGGCCAGCCGCACGCCGGGCGCGGCCGCGAGGATCTCGGCGGCCCGCTCGGGCGTGATGTCGTCCGCGAACTCGGCGTGGATCGACAGCGAGTGACCCGTGAACACCGGGACGCGCACGCAGGTGCCCGCGACGCGCAGATCGGGCAGGCCGAGGATCTTGCGCGACTCGTTGCGGAGCTTCTGCTCCTCATCGGTCTCGTTCGATCCGTCGTCGACGATGGCGCCCGCGAGCGCGATCACGTTGAACGCGATCGGCGCGACGTACTTGTTCGGCTCGGGGAACGTGACCGCGTGACCGTCGTGGGTCAGCGCGTCGGCCTTCTCGACCGTGGCCAGCGCCTGCGAGTGCAGCTCCTCGACGCCGGCGAGGCCGGAGCCCGACACCGCCTGGTAGCTGCTGACGGTGAGCCGCACCAGGCCCGCCGCGTCGTGCAGCGGCTTCAGCACGGGCATCGCGGCCATCGTGGTGCAGTTCGGGTTGGCGATGATGCCGCGGCCGCGCGCCGAGTCGCCGGCGGGGATGGCGTCGGGGTTGACCTCGCTGACGACCAGCGGGATGTTCGGGTCCTTGCGCCACGCCGACGAGTTGTCGATGACGGTGACGCCGGCCTCGGCGAAGCGCGGGGCCTGCACCTTGCTCATCGTGGCGCCGGCGCTGAACAGCGCGATGTCGAGGTCGGAGACGTCCGCGGTGGCGGTGTCCTCGACGACGATCTCCTGGCCGCGGAACGGCAGGGTCTTGCCGGCCGAGCGGGCCGAGGCGAAGAAGCGCACCGAGTCGGCCGGGAAGTCGCGGTCCTCGAGCAGCTGACGCATGACGGCGCCGACCTGGCCGGTCGCGCCGACGACTCCGATGTTGGTCATCGTCCGGTCCCTCCGTACACGACGGCCTCGGTGTCGGCCGCGCCCAGGCCGAACGCCTCGTGCGCGGCGTTGACGGCCGCGTCGACCTCGTTCTCGCCGACGACGACCGAGATGCGGATCTCGGAGGTCGAGATCATGCCGATGTTGACGCCCGCGGACGCGAGCGCCTCGAAGAACGTCGCGGTGATGCCCGGCTGCGAGCGCATGCCCGCGCCGACGATCGAGACCTTGCCGACGCTGTCGTCGTACTGCAGGCGCTCGAAGCCGATCTGGTCCTTGAGCCGCGCCAGCGCGGTCATGGCGGTCTGGCCGTCGTCGCGCGGGAGCGTGAAGGAGATGTCGGTCAGCGCCGTGGCGGCGGCCGACACGTTCTGGACGATCATGTCGATGTTGATCCGGGCCTCGGCCAGGGCGCGCAGCACCGCGGCCGCGTAGCCGACCTTGTCCGGGACCCCGACGACGGTGATCTTGGCCTCGCTGCGGTCGTGGGCGACCCCGGAGATGATCGCGTGCTCCATCGCCTGTCCTTCTTCCGTGTACTTGCTGACGTCTTCGGCGGCCACGACCCACGTGCCGGTCTTGTCGCTGAACGACGACCGCACGTGGATGGGCATGGTGTTGCGGCGGGCGTACTCGACGCACCGCAGGTGCAGGATCTTCGCGCCGTTGGCGGCCATCTCGAGCGTCTCCTCGTAGGAGATCGCGGGGATGCGGCTGGCCGTGGGCACGATGCGCGGGTCGGCCGTGAAGATGCCGTCGACGTCGGTGTAGATCTCGCACACGTCGGCGCCCAGCGCCGCGGCGAGGGCGACGGCCGTGGTGTCCGAGCCGCCGCGGCCGAGCGTCGTGATGTCCTTCGTGGTCTGCGAGACGCCCTGGAACCCGGCGACGATCACGATCGCGCCGTCGGCGATCGCCGACTGCAGGCGACCGGGGGTGACGTCGATGATCTTGGCCTTGCCGTGGACGTCGTCGGTGAGGACGCCGGCCTGCGACCCGGTGAAGCTGCGCGCCTCCTGGCCGAGCGTCTCGATCGCCATGGCCAGCAGGGCCATGGAGATGCGCTCGCCGGCGGTGAGCAGCATGTCGAGCTCGCGGCCGGGCGGCAGGGGGGAGACCTGGTTGGCCAGGTCGATCAGCTCGTCGGTCGTGTCGCCCATCGCGGACACGACGACGACCACGTCGTGACCGGCCTTCTTGGTCGCCACGATGCGTTGGGCGACTCGTTTGATGCTGGTGGCGTCGGCCACCGACGAGCCGCCGTACTTCTGCACGACGATGCCCATGGACATTTCCTTGCTCTGAGGGATCTGCGAACACAGCGGGACGGCGCCACGCTGCGCCCGGGCAAGTCTAGCCCGTGCTCCGGCTGCCCCGAGATTCCAGTCCGGCCGTCGGACGAGGGAAGTCTTCGCGGTCGACGGTCACCCTCAGCCGACGGCGGTGCGGCCCTCGAACGCGCGACCGAGGGTGACCTCGTCGGCGTACTCCAGGTCGCCGCCGACGGGCAGGCCGCTGGCGAGCTTCGTGACCCGCAGGCCGATCGGCACCAGCATCCGCATCAGGTACGTCGCGGTGGCCTCGCCCTCGAGGTTCGGATCGGTGGCGATGATGACCTCGGTGACGGCGCCGTCCTGCAGGCGCAGGAGCAGCTCCTTGATGCGCAGCTGGTCGGGTCCGATGCCGGCGATCGGACTGATCGCGCCGCCGAGCACGTGGTACCGGCCGCGGAACTCGCGCGTGCGCTCGATCGCGATGACGTCCTTGCTCTCCTCGACCACGCACAGGACGGACTCGTCCCGTCGCGGGTCGGCGCAGATGCGGCACGTCGTGTCGACGGTGACGTTGCCGCACACCGAGCAGAACAGCACCTTGGTCTTGGCGTCGACCAGCGTCTGCGCGAAGCGCTTCACGTCGTCGGGGTCGGCGTCGAGGAGGTGGAAGGCGATCCGCTGGGCGCTCTTCGGGCCGATGCCCGGCAGACGTCCGAGCTCGTCGATGAGGTCCTGGATCACACTTTCGTACACGCCGCCAGCCTAGTCAGTGGTCCAGCATCTTCAGCCCGACGACGCACCCGATCAGGCCCAGCAACAGCGCGATCTTCGCCACCGAGGCCGGTTCGGTGCCGGTGACCATCGCGTACGTGACGGTGCCGGCCGCGCCGATCGCGACCCACACGGCGTAGGACGTGCCCACCGGCAGTCCGCGCATGGCCCAGGCCAGGCCGCCCATGCTGACGATCAGCGCGCCACCGAACACGAGCGTCGGCCCGAGCTTGGTGAGGCCCTCACTGCGGCCGAGGGCGGTGGCCCAGACGGCTTCGAACAGGCCCGAGACGACCAGGACGATCCACGACATGACGCACTCCTCGGTGGCCGTCTTGTCGCGATCCGGGTACGACTCCACTCGTCCGGCGGCCTGCTTGGGGCCGTGCCTCCATCGTCTCAGACGATGCGTGATCCGCTCCGGCGCAGGAAGGCGGCGACCAGGTCGTGGCCGTGGGACGTGAGGATCGACTCCGGGTGCATCTGCACGCCCTCGATGGGCTGGTCGCGGTGGCGCAGGCCCATGACGACGCCGGATCCGGTGCGCGCGGTGACGACCAGCGGCTCGCGCACGTCCTCGACCACGAGGGAGTGGTAGCGGGCGCACGTCATCGGTGACGGCAGCCCCGCGAAGACGCCGAGGCCGTCGTGGTGCACGAGCGAGGACTTGCCGTGCACGACCCGGTCGGCGCGGACGACGCGGGCGCCGAAGACCTCGCCGATCACCTGATGGCCCAGGCAGACGCCGAGCAGCGGGGTGGTGAACCGGCGGACGACCTCAGCGCTGATCCCGGCCTCGGCGGGCGTGCCGGGCCCCGGCGAGACGACGACGTGCGTGAAGTCGCCGCGCAGCAGCTCATCGACGGAGGTCTCGTCGTTGCGCACCACCTCGGCCTCGGCCCCCAGCTCGCGCGCGTACTGCACGAGGTTGAACACGAACGAGTCGTAGTTGTCGATGAACAGCACCCGGGCCCGCGCCGACGGGGACGGATCCTTCGACCTCGGGGTCGTGGGGGTGACCCGGAGGTCGAAGGATCCGTCGCCCCGCAGGGCACCGCGGTAGGCCTCGGTGAGGCGGGCGGTGACGGGGCCGGGCGACCAGCGGCCGACGCCCTCGCAGGAGGTGACCGGCACGATGCCGCGCAGCGCGTTGGTGGCGAAGACCTCGGTGGCCTCGGCCAGCAGGGCCGTGGTCATCCGGTGCTGCAGGACGGGCAGGCCGAGCGCACCGGCGACCTCGATGACGCGCGCCCGCACCGTGCCGGGCAGCAGGCGACCGTCGAGAGCGGGGGTGTGCAGACCGTCGTCGAGCACCGCGAAGAGGTTGGCGCGGGCGGTCTCCAGCACCGAGCCGTCGGTGTCGATGATGAGCGGCTCGTGGCCGGGTACGACGGGCACCCGGTCGCGGTCGGCCCACTTGTGCGGACCCAGGCCGGACGGGACGAGGCGAGGGACGAGTGACCACGAGGCCTCGGCGGGACCGGCCTTGGTGACGGTCATCGAGATCCGCACGTCGCCGTCGTGCGGCGCCGCGTCGATGCGCAGACGGTGTCGCCCGGACAGTCCGGCGACCTGACGACGCACCGCCTCCTCGAGGCCGGCCCGCACCGTGGTGCCGTGGACGGCCCGGACGCCGGCGTCGAGGCGGGCGAGGTGCGCGTCGAGGTCGACGGCGCGGTCGTCGAGCACGAGCACCGTCTCGAAGATCCCGCGGCCGAGGTCGACGGGCCGGACCGCGTCGCCCTCCGAGGGCTCCGCGAGGGCCAGCGGGGAGCGGCGAGGGGACTCCAGGTCCAGGCGTCCGCCGATCGCCTCGACCAGCGGCCGCGCCTTGTGGAGGCACTCGGCGTACTCGTCGTCGGGGTCGGAGTCGGCCACGATCCCGCCGCCCACGCCGAGCCACACGCGGGAGGTGCCGTCGGTCTGCGGGGCGAACTCGAAGGTGCGGATCACGACGTTGAGCTCGAGGCCGGCCGTCGCACTGACGTGCCCGATCGCACCGGTGTAGGCCTCACGCCCGGTGGCCTCGAGGTCGGCGATGATCTCCATCGCGCGCACCTTGGGTGCGCCCGTGACGGAGCCGGGCGGGAAGGTGGCGCGCAGCAGGTCGCCGTCGCCCACCCCCGTGGGGAGGTGGGCCACGACGTCCGAGACCAGGTGCCACACGCTGTGCCGCTCGAGCCGGTTCAGGGCCGGCACCCGGACGGACCCCGGCACCGCGACGCGACCCAGGTCGTTGCGCATGAGGTCGACGATCATGACGTTCTCGGCGCGGTTCTTCGCCGACGCCTCCAACTCGAGCGGGTCGGCCGTGAGCGGGGCCGTGCCCTTGATGGGAGAGGCCAGGACCTCGTCGCCGGTGCGCCGCAGGAACAGCTCGGGTGAGAAGCTGGCGAGCGCGCCCTCGGGCGAGGAGACGAAGGCGGCGTAGGCCGGTGCCAGCTGGTCGACGCCCGCGCAGAACGCGTCGAGGGGGTCGCCCGTGAACTCGGTCTCGAGGCGAGCGCACAGGTTGACCTGGAAGATGTCGCCCGCGGCGATGTGGTCGAGGGCCCGGCGGACGGCCTCGCGGTGCAGGGCCGGCGACGGAGTCATCGCGAAGGTGCCGGTGGAGAACGGCTCGGGAGCGACCGGGCGGGAGACGGCGTCGAGGAGTTCGGTCACGCGCAACGGGTCGGGCTCGCCGGTCGACTCCAGCCACCACGTGCCCCGCACGCGGCGCAGCACGAGGTCGTAGAAGCCGACGCGGTGGTCGGGCTGGGGGACGGGACGAGGTGGCCCGTCGGGCAGGTCCTCGACGTACCGGCCGAGGCGGTACCCCCACGCGCCGATCCACCCGCCGCCGAACCCGTCACCGCTGTGCCGGGGCAGGTCGACCTCGTCCCACGCGTCGAGCAGGCGGGTGGGCTCACACGCGATCAGGGCCTCGCCCTGGTGCCACGCGCCGATCAGCGCGACGAGGCGGTCGCGGCCCCGCAGGCGGCGCAGGACCTCCGTGGGTGAGGCGTCGAGCGCGAGCCGTCGTCGGACGGGCGCGCGCGTCGGCTCAGCGCCCGTGGGGAGTCTCGTCAATGACCTCGGCCCCCAGGTGCTCGGCCAGGAGCGCCTCCGCGTCCTGCGAGCCGTCGTCGACGACGGGGTCGTCGGGGTCGACGCCCGCGTCGGGGTCGACCCGGGTGATGGGGACCGGGCCCTGGCGCAGCGCCTCGCGGACCGACTCGGGCACGCGCGACTCGGTGGGCGCGGCGGGTGCCGGGGCCGGAGTGGCGGCCGGAGCCGACGTGGCGGTGGTGCCGGCGGGCGTGGCGGAGGGATCGACGATCGCCTCGATGCGCCACTGGACGGCCATGACGTCGGACAGCGCCTGCTGGACGATCTGGTCGGACCCGCTCTTGGTGAACGAGTCGCGGGCCCCGGTGTTCACCAGCGCGAGGGTCAGCGTGGAGCCGTCGAGCGCGGCGACCTGGGCGTTCTGGCTGAGCATGACCCAGGTGAAGCGGCGCAGCTGCTGGACGCGCTCGAGGACCTGCGGCCACATCCGCCGGACGTCGGCCGTGGTGAGGGCGCCGGGGGCGGCCGCGGGCTCGGGCGAGGGTGCGGGGGCCGCCTGGGGCTCGGGAGTCGGCGCGACCGCGGCGGGCTGTGCCGGCTCGACGGGCTCGGGGGTCGGCGTGGCCGCCTCGGGCTCCGGCGCTTCGGGCGTCGATCCCCAGCCACTGGGCTCGTCCTCGGTGGCGGCGGGAGCGGACGGTGCCGGCGCAGGCTGCGGCGTCGGCTGGGGCGCGGGAGCCGCCGCGGGCGTCGGTGCCGGCGCAGCAGGGGGCGCGGCCACCGTCTCGGGCGCCGGGGCGGCGCCGGAGAGGCGACGCTCCAGCCGATCGAGCCGGGCGTGGAACCCCTCGACGGAGTTGTCGGCACCGGGCACGAGGATCCGGGCGCACATCAGCTCGAGCATCAGGCGCGGCGCCGTGGCCCCCCGGAACTCGGTGAGGGCGGTGCTGACGAGGTCGGCGGCGCGGGTGAGCTCGGTGGGCTCGAAGCCCGCGACCTGCCGCATGAGGACCGCCGTGCGGTCGGCCGGCGTCTCGAGCAGGCCCGTCTCGGCGGCGGTGGGCACGGCCTTGAGGATCACCAGGTCGCGGAAGCGCTGCAGCAGGTCCTCGGCGAAGCGGCGGGGGTCCTGGCCGGACTCGATCACCTTGTCGACGACCCCGAAGACGGTGGCCGCGTCGCTGGCGGCGAACGCCTCGACCGCTTCGTCGAGCAGCGAGTCGGGCGTGTACCCCAGCAGCTGGACCGCGAGGTCGTACGTGATGCCGTCGGGACCGGAGCCGGCGAGCAACTGGTCGAGCACGCTGAGCGAGTCACGCACGGAGCCACCGCCGGCCCGCACGACCAGCGGCAGGGCCGTGGCCTCGAGGCCGACGTCCTCGCTGCGGCACAGCTGGAGCATGTAGTCGCTGAGCAGCTTGGGCGGCACCAGCCGGAAGGGGTAGTGGTGCGTGCGCGAGCGGATCGTGCCGATGACCTTGTCGGGCTCGGTCGTGGCGAAGATGAACTTCAGGTGCGGCGGCGGTTCCTCGACCAGCTTCAGCAGGGCGTTGAAGCCCTGCGGGGAGACCATGTGGGCCTCGTCGATGATGTAGACCTTGTAGCGGCTGCTGACGGGCGCGAAGAACGCGCGCTCGCGCAGGTCGCGGGCGTCGTCGACGCCGCCGTGGCTGGCCGCGTCGATCTCGATGACGTCGATGCTGCCGGGCCCGCCGCGCGCCAGGTCGCGACAGCTCTGGCACTCGCCGCACGGGTCGGAGATCGGCGCCTTCTCGCAGTTGAGCGCGCGCGCCAGGATCCGGGCGCTGGTGGTCTTGCCGCAGCCGCGCGGGCCGCTGAAGAGGTACGCGTGGTTGACCCGGTTGTTGGCCAGGGCGTGACGCAACGGCGCGGTCACGTGATCCTGACCGATGACCTCGGCGAACGTCTCGGGTCGGTAGCGCCGATACAGGGCCAGGGGTGCGTCCACGAGGACCACCCTAGACGCCCGTCCTGACAGCGGTCCGACCCTCAGCGCAGGAGAGCGCGTACCGCGTCGAGATCGGGCACGACGTGGTCTGCGCCGGCCTCGCTGAGCTCGTCCGCCGAGCACGGTCCGGTGGTGACGCCGATGCCCGTCACCCGGGCGATCCGGGCCGCGTCCATGTCGTGCACGTGGTCGCCGACGTAGGTGTCGGCACCGTGGTGCATCAGGACCTCGGACTTCTGCTCGCGCCACGCATCGCCGATCACCGCGTCATGGGGCAGGGCCAAGTGGGCGAGGTGGTGCTCGGCGTTGGAGGCGTTCTTGGCCGTGATGACGATGGCGCGCCCCAGCTCCTGCGCGGCGGCGAGGACCTCGGCGGCACCGGGCATCGCCAGCACGCGGGGGACCGCGATCTCCTGGTACATGGCGCGGTACCGCGTGAACATCTCCGGGACGACGTCGGTGGGGAACCAGTGCTGCAGCTCCCAGGTCAGCGGCGGGCCCAGCCGCGACACGGCCAGCTCGGCGTCGATGAACACGCCGGTCTGCCGCGACAGCTCCTCGTACACGGCGCGGATCCCCGGCCGCGAGTCGATCAGCGTCATGTCGAGGTCGAACCCGATCGTGCGGCTCATCCGGCAGCCCCCTTTCCACTTTTGGTCCCGGATGCACGTCGGCCCGCCGGATCCACGTGGATCCGGGACCAAAAGTGGCTGGGGGCGCGGTCTCGACCGTCCCAGAGACGGCTCATGGGATCCAGCGGTCGAGCCACTCGGCCGTGAGCCGGTAGGCCTCCGCGCGGGGCTCATCGTTCGACAGGTAGACGTCGTGGCGCGCGTCGCGGACCTGCAGCGAGGTGACGTCGCCACCGAGGCAGCCGGCCCAGCGCCCGATCTGGCGCACGTCGAGGACGGCGTCCGAGGTGTCGGTCTTCTCGTGGTGCTTGCGGCTGAACCACGTGCGGTGCGAGCGCAGCACGAGCGACGGCACGCCGATGTCGAGCCCGCGGTGCAGCGCCGCGTGCCCCCGGCGCACGGCCGTCATCCAGCCGAAGGTCACGGGGAACCCGGCCAGCGGCTTCCACACCAGGTCGTAGTCCCACTGGCCACCGTGTTCGTGGTGCAGGCTCACGCCGTACGCGTCGGTCGACGGCAGCTTCATCGGCGTGCGGGGCTTGGCCTTGGAGAACGCGCGGATCGCCTGGGTGCCGATGGTGCGCATCCACGGCGCGCCCTGGAGGTCGAACCACGGGCTGTTGAGCACGAGCCCGGCGATGCCGCGGCCGCGCGCGCCGCCGGGCTCGAGGTTCATGCGGTCGAGCCACAGCGGCAGGATCAGCCCGCCGGTGGAGTGCGCCGACAGCACGATCGGCACGTCGGGCACCTCCGAGCGGACGATCTTGAGCGCCCGGTCGAGCTCCGCGTCGTACAGCGACAGGTCCGAGACGTAGTGCGGCGTGTGCCCGTCGGACAGCGACCGGCCGCACTTGCGCAGGTCGAGCGAGTAGAAGGCGTAGCCGCGGTCGGCGTAGAACTCGGCCAGCTCGGTCTGGAAGAAGTAGTCGGTGAACCCGTGCACGTAGATCATCGCGGCCCGCGGCTCGCCCTCGAAGCGGCGCCGGACCAGCGTGGCGGTGATGGCGCCCTCGCCGTCGGGGTCGGTGCCCAGATCGAGCGTCATCCGCTCGTAGGGGTCCGTGAGGATGTCCTCGGTCCACTCGCTCATGGGTCCTCCTGGGACGTCGTCGGCGTGACCACCCTAGGACGCGGACGACCCCCGGGCAGGCCCGTCCGCGGAAACGCCGCGGTGTCCCCCGTCGGAGTTATGCTCCGATCGACCGTCTGGTCGATCCATCGGGGGAAGGAAACTCATGAGGAATCTGTACACACGCGTGGCCACGGCGGGAGCCACCGCGCTCGCCGTGCTCGCCACCGGCGCACTCGTCGCACCCGCGGCGCAGGCGGCGCCGGACCAGCCGATCCTGAAGAGCTGGGCGAACCCGGGCGTCGCCGAGGTTCCCGGCGGGGGCTTCGTCATGCTGCGCACCGGGCGCTGGGACAAGGCCGGGGTCATCCGCACGGCCGCCCACCCGCGGGGTCCGTGGAAGTCGACGAAGGAGCGGCTGCTGAAGCCGGCCCCGAAGTGGGCCAACCCCAAGAAGCGGGGTGTCTGGGCACCCTCCATCGTCCGCGGCGCGACCGGGACGTGGGTCGTCTACTACTCGGCCCTCGTGCGCGGCAGCACCACGACCCGGTGCATCGGCACGGGCACCGCCAAGACGCACCGCGGCCCGTTCAAGCCCGCGCGCCAGCCGATCGCCTGCTGGCGCGGCAACAAGAAGACCAAGCCACAGGATCCGGTCGGCGGCAAGCGCCGCATCGGCCTGATCGACGCGACACCGGCTGTCGTGGGCGGCCGGACGGTGCTGCTGTTCAAGACCCAGCGTTCCTACAAGAAGAACGGCACGATCATGTGGGACACGTCCACCCGCATGCTCAACCTCGACCCGGTGTCGCCCCACCGCGTCATCGCGAACCCCGTGAACCAGAAGCCGCGCAGCGTCCAGCTGATTCGCAAGCGCCACCGGTACATCGAGGAGAACCCGGTGATGGTCGAACGGGGCGGCACGTTCACGCTGTTCACGTCGTGGGGCTGGTACGGCACGCCGAAGTACTGGACCCAGTACCGCCAGTCCACCGATCCGTGGCGCGGTTGGTCGACGAAGCCCACGCGCCTGACGTTCCCGAAGGGCACCAACACGTTGGGCCGCGGCAACGCGCAGGCCGTCGGCGACTCGCTGGGACGTTGGTGGTTCTTCTGGAACGGTCATCGACCGAACTTCAAGCGCAAGGAAGGCCCGAAGTACCTCTACGTGGGCCGCTTGGACTGGAACGCCGCGAACCAGCCGTACGTGCAGCGGGTGCTCAAGAAGGCATGATCGCGGACGTCTGACGATGCTCGACGGCGGGCAGGGCCATGGCCCGGTCCGCCGTCGCGCGTCATCCGACAGGGTGGAGCCATGAGTAGCTCGGCACCGCAGACCCTGCGGATCATGGACCTCGCGCTGAAGGCGGGCGAGATGCTGCTGTCCAACGGGGCGGGCACCGCCGACGTCTCGGCGACGATGTCGTCGATCTGCCGGCACCTCGGCCTGCGCGGCACCTACGTCGACGTCACCCACATCATGCTGACGATGGTCCACGACCAACAGCTCGACGAGCCGCCCCTGCTCCTGCGTCGCAACGTCGTCCGCCGCGAGACCGACTTCGAGGACGTCACCGCCATCGACCGGCTGGTCAGCGACCTGCTGAACGACGAGATCGACCTCGACGAGGCACGGTCGCGGCTCGCCGCGATCCAGACCAGCGGCCACGCCCGGCCGCGCTCGGTCGTGGTGGGTGCCTCGGGCCTCGTCGGCGCCGGGGTCGCGCTCATGCTCGGCGGCGGCCTCTTCGTCTCGCTGACCGCGTTCGTCGCCGCCGTGGCGATCGAGCTGCTCCGGCGGCCGCTGGAGGTGCGCCGGCTCCCCGACTTCTACATCCAGGTCGTGGGCGGGCTGTGCGCGTCGCTCATCGCGGTCTCGGCGGCGGCCCTCTCGCTGCCGGCGCCGCCGTCGTTGGTCATCGCCGCCAACATCGTCGTGCTGCTGGCGGGGCTGGGCCTGATGGGCGCCATCCAGGACGCCCTGACCGGCTACCACCTGACGGCCGTGGCGCGCCTGCTCGAAGTCATGCTCGCCACCGGCGGCATCGTGGCGGGCGTCAGCGGCGGCCTCATGGTCGGCCGGATGCTCGGGGTCGACCTCGGGTCCGGCACGATCTGGCCCGACCTGTCGCACCTGCCGTTCGTCACGATCGGCGCGGGCATCGCCGCCGCCGGGTTCGCCGTGCAGTCGTACGCGCCCTGGTCGTCGAGCCCGGTGATCGCCCTGATCGGGGCGGGGGCCGGCGCGCTGTCCTCCGCGCTCGTGCAGAACGGCCTCGACCGGCCCTGGGGCGCGGGGATCGCGGCGTTCCTGATCGGCGTCGTCAGCTATCCGGCGTCGCGCTGGCTGCGGGTGCCGGCACTCGTGATGGTGGTGCCGGCCATCGTGCCGCTGCTGCCGGGCCTGACGATCTATCGGTCGCTGGCTCAGCTGGCCGAGGAGAACCTCTCGGGCATCTCGTCGGGCATCACCGCCACCGCGGTCGCGCTGGCCCTGGCGGCCGGTGTCATCCTCGGTGAGTATGCTGCACAACCGCTCGGCCGCGAGACGCGGCGACTCGAGCGACGGCTGTCCGGGCCACGTCTGGTGGGGCCCTTCCGTGCCAAGTCCAAGCGGAAGTGACTCGCTGGTGTCAACGGCAGTTGCACAGTATTCTCAAGACTAAGCAAGCGCTTAGTGCGAAGGGGCACTCATGAGACTTCAGTTGTCAGCCGAGGACCAGGCATTCCGCGAGGAGATGCGTGAGTTCTTCACCACCCAGGTCCCGCAGGACATCCGCGACACGATGATCAACCACGGGGAGATCACCCGTGACCAGATCGTCCGCTCGCAGCAGGCCCTCAACGCGGCCGGGCTCGCCGTTCCGGGCTGGCCCGTCGAGTGGGGCGGCAAGGACTGGTCGCAGCTGCAGCGCCACATCTGGCACGAGGAGATGCAGCTGGCCGGCGTCATCCCGCCGCTGGCGTTCAACGCCTCGATGGTCGGCCCCGTGATCGCGACCTTCGGCTCGCAGGAGATCAAGGAGCGCTTCCTGGCGAAGACCGCCAACCTCGACATCTGGTGGAGCCAGGGCTTCTCCGAGCCCGACGCCGGCTCCGACCTCGCCGGCCTGCGCACCACCGCGGTGCGCGACGGCGACCACTACGTCGTCAACGGCCAGAAGACCTGGACCACGCTCGGCCAGTACGGCGACTGGATCTTCTGCCTCGTGCGCACCGACCCCAACGCGCCGAAGAAGCAGATGGGCATCAGCTTCCTGCTCATCGACATGAAGACCGAGGGCCTGACGGTCCGCCCGATCGAGCTGATCGACGGCGGCCACGAGGTCAACGAGGTCTTCTTCGACAACGTGCGCGTCCCCGTCGAGAACCTCGTCGGCGAGGAGAACAAGGGTTGGACGTACGCCAAGTTCCTGCTCGGCAACGAGCGCGTCGGCATCGCCCAGGTGGGCGCCAGCCAGCGCAACCTCGCCACGGCGAAGGACAAGGCCAAGGAGCTGGGCGTCTTCGACCAGTACGCGAGCCGCATCGCCGACATCGAGAACCAGCTCACCGCGCTCGAGCTCACCGCGCTGCGCGTCGCCGCCGGTTCCTCGGGCGACAAGCCGCACCCGGCGTCCAGCGTCCTGAAGATCAAGGGCTCGCAGCTGACGCAGGCCGTCTCCGACCTGTTCGTCGACCTCGAGGGCCCGTCGGCGATCACCAGCCACGAGACCCGCATCTTCCTCAACAACCGCAAGGTGTCGATCTACGGCGGATCCAACGAGATCCAGCGCCAGATCATCGCCGGCACGATCCTGGGACTGTGACATGGACTTCACCATCGATTCCGAGCAGAAGGCTCTCGTCAAGGCCGTCCGCGGTCTGATCACCAACGTCTACGACTCGTCCGAGACCCGTCGTGAGATCACCAAGACCGATGCCGGCTTCGCCGCGTGGGAGCAGCTCGCCGAGATGGGCGTGCTGAGCCTGCCGTTCGAGGCCAGCGCCGTCGAGGTCTCGCTCGCCGCCGAGGAGCTGGGCAAGGTCATCGCGCCCGACCCGTTCGTCGAGGCGATCGTCCTGGCCGGCGGCCTGATCGACGCCCTGGGCACCGACGACCAGAAGAAGCAGTACGTCGACGCCGTCGCCGGCGGCGAGATCCTGCCGATCCTGGCGTGGCTGGAGCCGGGCAAGCGCTGGTCGGCCGAGGCGTCCTCGGTGACGTTCGCCGACGGCAAGCTCAACGGCGTCAAGGCCCCCGTCGTCCAGGCCGAGCGGGCCGACCTGCTGCTGGTCACCGCCGCGCTGCCCGAGGGCGGCACGGGCGTGTTTTTGGTCGAGGGCGCCACGGCGGTCGAGACCGTCGTCACCAACGACGGCGGCCGCGCGGCCACGGTCACCTTCGGCGACACCCCCGCGGTCCAGCTCGGCGAGGGCGGCGACCAGACCGGCGCGATCGAGGTCGCGCTCGACCGGGCCCGCATCGCGTACGCCCACGAGGCGCTCGGTGCCATGGAGACCGCGCTGACGACCACGGTCGCCTACCTCAAGACGCGCAAGCAGTTCGGCGTCACGCTCAACACGTTCCAGGCGCTCAACCACCGGGCCTCGGACATGTACGTGGCGCTCGAGCTCGCGCGCAGCACGATCACGTGGGCCACGATCGTGGCGGCCGACGAGGACACCACGCCGGCGCAGCTGGCCGCGGCGGCCTCGCACTCGGCGCTGCAGGTCAGCGTCGCGGGCCGTCACATCGGCCTGGACTCGATCCAGCTGCACGGCGGCATCGGCATGACCGCCGAGTACTCGGTCGGTCACTACGCCAGCCGCCTCATCGCGATCGAGCACCTGATCGGCGACGGCGAGTTCCACCGCGCCCGTCTCGCGGCGACCGTGGGCGACCACGACGTCTTCGACCCGATCGGCTGAGTCACCTCACGAACGAGACCCGCCACCCCCTCGGGGGTCGGCGGGTCTCGTTATCTCACCGTCCGGCCGCGGCTGGGTCCCCTCCCGCACTTTTGGAAACGGATCCACGCGATGTGTCTGTCGGAGGGTGGATCCGGTTCCAAAAGTGGGGGGGCTGGGACGCGGGCGTGCTCAGGGCACGCGGTGGGTCCACTCCGGGGTCGAGAACTTGGCGGCGACCAGCTCGCGCGCCTCGGCCAGCTCGGCCTCGGTGTAGTCGGACTCGTGGGTCGCGTAGCGACGGCGGAAGGTCTGCAGGAACGCGTCGATGATGGCGTCGCGGGACAGGCCGGTCTGCGAGCGCATGGGGTCGACGCGTTTGTTGGCCGAGCGGGTGCCCTTGTCGCTCATCTTCTCGCGGCCGATGCGCAGCACCTCGGTCATCTTGTCCGCGTCGATGTCGTACGCCATCGTCACGTGGTGCAGCACCGAGCCGCCGGCGAACCGCTTCTGTGCCGCGCCGCCGATCTTGCCGGCGTCGCTGGCGATGTCGTTGAGCGGCACGAAGTGCGCCTTGACCCCCACCTCGGCCAGCGCCTCGATCACCCAGTCGTCGAGGAACGAGTACGAGCGCTCGAAGCTGAGTCCCTCGACCAGGGAACCCGGCACGACGAGGGAGTAGGTGATGCAGTTGCCAGGCTCCATGAACATCGCACCGCCGCCGGAGACGCGGCGCACGACGTCGATGCCGTGCTGGGCGGCGCCGTCGGCGTCGATCTCGTTGACGTAGCTCTGGAACGAGCCGATCACGACCAGCGGACTGTCCCAGTCCCAGAAGCGGAACGTCGGCGGACGGGTGCCGTCGGCCACCTCGCGGCCGATCACCTCGTCGAGCGCGACGTGCATCGCGGGGTCCATCGTGACCGGACCGATGACGTCGAACGTGTGGTCGTGCCACCCGGTGGCCTTGCCGAGCGCGCGGCGGACAGCGATGCCGACGGCCTCGGGCGTGAAGCCGATGAAGGCGGTCTGGGAGTCGACGGCGCCCTCGATCGACGACGTCAGCTGTTCGACGGACGCGTCGACGGAGAGGCCGGTCAGGGCTGCGTTGACGTCGAGGAGAGCCTCTTCTGGCTCGAGAAAGAAATCCCCGGAGACACTGACCTGGCTCAGGCGTTCGTTCTCGACCTCGAGATCGACCGCGACCAGCTTGCCTCCGGGGACCTTGTATTCACCGCGCATGTCCGGGTCAACGCCAGCCGGTGTCAGATGCTTCCGACGGGCGCCGACCCGGGCGTGCCGTGACGACTCAGCGAGCCGGCGGGATGTCGTCGCGACGGGTGTCGCGGACGGCGGCGTCGCCGCGACGGCTGTTGACGATCAGGCTCAGCACGATGCCGAGCGCGCCGGCCGCCATGCAGATGTAGCCGACCATGGTCAGGTCGACGCCGTTGATGGCGTCGGTCACCGCGAACGCGAGAATCGCGCCGATCGCGATGAGAGCAATGGATCCACCGAAGTACATGTCAGGTCCCTTCCCTCGATGAGGGCCGACGCGGATGCGACGACCGTTTCGGTCGGGAATGACGGTGCCATGGATCGGCAGTGTCCGCATTATGAGCAGCGGGCCGGCGAGGCCCCGAGAACGACAGAACCGACCCTCGGAGATCCGGGGGTCGGCTCTGGCTGGCGGAGGATAGGGGATTCGAACTGTTCATCGCGGGGTTGCGCGAAGAATCGAAGCATGACGACAACGCCCAGAAACGGAGGGAAAAGAGCTCGCTGCCGCAACGGAGAGATTCATCTGGATTCGTAGATCTACACCGTCGGTAGCACCTGAGTTAGCACATGGGAGCGAAGCGGAAGCCTGCGCCGCAGCGAGGGAATGCGGCGGGCCCGGAGCCCGACTCTTGGCGATGCACGATGCGTCCAGCGGATCAGCGCAGCTTATCGAAGATTCTCCGGAGGTGGACAGTCGTAGCCGAAGAGTTCAGACCGCTGCGGCAGAGGGTGTTCGCGCGCCGGCCGCTCGAACGCCGCACCAACACGTCCCACTTTCGACCAGACGGGTCGACGCAGACGTAAATCATCTGAGCATCGTGCCTACGAACGGCCGTCCAACAGCGGTCGTGCCCCACGTGGTCCAAGTGCGCAGCCGACGAAGGTTCAACTCGCCAGATGTCCGCGTGGGCAGTTGCGTGCTTGGCGAGCGCAGCGCTGAATTCTGCGACCGTTCCGTACCGGTCCGCTGGCTTGGGCGCAGTGGCTTTCCGTACCACCTGCGCGAGGCCGAGGCTGACGTGAGGAGCAACGTCTCGCACATCTGGCATCCCGGCTGTGACGGCTTCCCTAAGAGCTTTGAAGTCACCCAGGGCGGCCAACGAGAACGGCAGCGACCCGGTCAGCATCGCGTAGAGGGAGAGGCCGGCGCTGTAAATGTCCGAACTTCTCGTGCACGAACCGCCCTTCAGGACCTCCAGTGCTCTGATGTCCGGGTCGCCGTGCGGGTTGCCGGTATCGTCGGGTGCCATTAGTGCCGCACAGCCGAAGTCTCCCAGCTGGGCGTCGCCTGTCCCTCCGATGAAGATGTTCGCCGGCTTCACGTCGCGGTGAAGAATCCTCCGATCGTGGCACAGTTGCAGGCCTCGCAACGTGCCTCGGATCAGGTGCACTGCCCGGGCAGGCGCCATCCCGAGCGGCTTCATCTCATCGGCAGCGGTACCTCTGGTAGCTAGCGCTGATGCAATGTACGGAACGTCGATCGCGAGGTCGGCGTTGCTGACCCGCAGGATGTTGGGACTCTCAAGCTCGGTGAGGCGTCGAGCTTCTTGCCAAGCGTCGTCCGGCTGGGTGCTCGAGAGGATCTTCAGAGCGACCACTTGGTCTCGGTGCCGGTCCTTGGCGCGCCAGACCTCGCCGTAGGCGCCGTCTCCGAGACGCGCTTCGATCAGGTACCTGCCGGCGAACAGGTCCCCCACCACGGCCGTACTGACGGAGTTCACTCCGGAAGAGTACGGTGCCGGAATGGCGCTTGTGGTCGGAGTCACCGTAAGAATCAAGCACGGTTGTCCCGTGCTGCGCGGAGTGGTTATCGACGAGGCTGACCAGATGGCGGTCTCGAGGCGCTTCGAGTACGCGACAACTGCCGGGACGGAACCCGAGGTTCAGTTGCTCGATCTTGTGCAGGCGTTGTCCTCGCAACTTCAGGTACACCCCATCCGTGCTGCCGCGTTGATGGAGGCCGGGTTCGCGGCACGCGCCGGTCTGACGAAGGAAACGAAGCTACGGCTACGCGGTGAGGGTGCAGCAGTCGGTGTGTTGCGTGGGGCAACACACCTCGTCACGTTGGGCGACAAGCGTGTGCTCGGAAATGTGGTTGGCCTGAGAGGCCCCGAGTTGATTATGAAGGGCAAGGCACTGGCGGGCGCGGCTGATGCGGACGCCGCTGGGGCTGCCTTCGTTGCTTGTGCCCTCTGAACTCCCCGGATCGTGGAGACCGGGCCCTACGCCGCAACGTACACGGCGTCTGCCGCTGCGAGCCCGAACGCCTCAACGAGTCCGAGCTCGTTTGTCCCCAGGACAGGAAAGAGAATGACGACACCCACCCAAGTCGCGCCAGCTTCGAGCGCTCGTTCGATAGCGGCTCGGACCTGGTGTCCCGAGACCGCAACCGTCTCGACGAGTAGTAGTTTGTCGACTTCTCCTGCCCAGAGATGGTCCATCGAGACAAGTTGAAGGTCTGGGTTCAGAAGCGTTGCGGCTGCGAGAGGACCGGCAGCGTGCTGTGACACGGACGCGACGCTGGAGCATCCGAGGCTTATCGCGGCGTCTGCGATCCTTTGAGAGGCGTCGCGTAGGCCGTCAGGGGTGGCGAGGTAGCGAAGGTGTCCCTGCCCCTCGAGCACCCGGCCGGCAAGGGACCGGGGGGGCACGATCGTGCGCGCGGCAGAATGAAGCAAGGTCATCTTGGCCTCTTTCGTGGCGTGTAACGCGTGACGTAGTTCGCGTCACCTACACTATTGTGATGCAGGGGCAGTTCGCTGATGCTAGGAGCGTGTCTGCCGCGTTGTTCAACAACGCGGCGTTCTCGGAGGTGCTGGCGTCTGCCCACATCTTGCTTGCAGCCCCCGACGGAACGGTGACGACGAGGCAGGTGGCTGCCGCGATCGGCCGTTCCGACAGCGTCGTGCGGCCGGTTTTGCTCCGTCTTGTTGCGGCCGGCTTGCTCGTCGATGAGGGCTCGAAAGCAGGTCGTGGACCCCGCCCCTTCGCCCGGGGTCGCCCAGAATTGTGGAAAGAGCTTCTCAGAGTGGTCTCGGTCGTGTCCGGTGCACCGGTTGACCTGCTCGACGTTGCCCCGTCCCCGTAACTTCGTCTGAGGAGAGTCACACCCGATCCGCTGGCTGTCACCCACAAGCCAAGTAGTCACGCTGGCGGTCTACGACGGTGCCTGCGCGCGCGCCTGCTTCGCCAGAGCGTGTTGACGTATGTTCGTGGACCCTTCATCTGCATCTGAGCCATCTGGGTGCTGATGTTGAACGTAGCGGCCACCGTGGCGTTGTCGGCCCGGCGGAACGCGAGCTTCTTGCAGGCGGCCTTCGGTGCTAGAAGTTTGGCCGGACATAAAGAGGGCCAGCTTCTCTACGGTCGTGCTGCACAGCCTGTCGTGGTCTGAAGCAGAGGACTCCCTCGGGGAAGACAGCGAGTGGTGGCTCATCTCGTGCGCCACGCTCGATCGTCGTCGGACGGTATGGTGGCTGTCGTTCTCGACAATGATCCGGCTTCGACCGACAGGGATCAGGGCGGCGGACCCCCGCATAGACTTGTGGTCTGGAAGTGCTCAATGGTCGCGTCGGGGCCGTTCGTCCTCGACAAGGGCGGTGATTGGGTACACCGGGATGCCCCCACTTGCCCGCGAGGAGGCAGGGGTCCAAGGGTCCATCAATCCGAAGCCAAGGGCTTGGCGCTCTTCCGCGGCGATCTAGGCCATCTCCTTCTGGTCCGTTTCGGGTTCATCGTTCCCGATGTTCAACGAGGTCACCATTCTCGTGAACGCCGCGGTGTCTGGGGTGTGCCCGCCAGGACCTCGATTGACAAGGCGTTTGCGGCGGAGCATGGTTACGCGCGTATCCACAAGGGAGAAAGTTCATGAAGCGATTCGTAGTGCTGGCGTCGATTGCGCCCTTATTGCTGATCCCCGCCGGCGCTGTCGCGCTGCCGAGCGGGTTGCCTTCACCAGATGACTCGGTGACCGAGCTGGAAGCGAAGGACGACACCGTCGTTACCTCCATCCCAGACGGAGTCAGCCTCGACGACATCCGGACCGCGGAGAACACAGAAAAACTGACCACAGCGCTGCACGACATCCTCGGATACGAAGCATCGCTGCAAGCAGGCAGCGACCCCTCCACCGTGGTCCTCAACTGGAAGGGCGAAGTTCCTGCGGAACTCGCTGAACTACAGCAGAACCCTCCCGCCGGGACCGAACTGATCATCCGCAAGTCCAAGTACTCAGAAGATGAACTGAGAAAGGCTGGAGCCGCCCTCCTGCTCAACGCGCGGGCCAAGAGTGGTGAGCCCTTGATCGCGTACGTCACGCCCGCCGAAGACTTCAGCGGCCTCAAGGCAAGCGTTCGCGGCGAGGCCGACGACACGCGGTCAACCAACGAGCTGGAGGCTGACTTGGAACGGATCGCGGGGACTCCCGTCACGGCCGCCAAGCGTCAGTAACCGGCCTCGCCCGGCAGAACGACAGCTCCCCTTGGTTCGGAGCTGGAATTATGCGCAAAGACAGTACGAACTCGACTTGCTCTCTGGGAGTCGCCGCAGTGACTCCGGGTGGATACGGTCGGCTGATCTCTGCTGCTCACTGTGACCCAGGCGGCAACGCCGCATGGCGGACCGCGGCAGGCACCCTGATTACGTCAGGAGGCACCAACGTCACGGTACGTCACCCCTCTATCGACGCCATGCGAATCGATCCAGAGGGCGGAACCAGCCCCAAGGTCTGGTCCGGCGGCTACGGGAGTTCGAGTTCGCGATGGGTTACCGGCGCGGGAGGAAGTGCCGCCGGGGATGCGCTCTGCACTGGAGGCGCAAACTCCGGGGACCACTGCAACGCGCTAGTGACTGAGATGGGAGCCCAGATTCTGTGCCCTGGAGACTCGTCGAGCATCTGTAACGGCCACATCGTGAAGCGTTCCGACATTCCGCAACCAGCACGCACGGAGACAGCGGCGGACCCGTCTATAGGGTCCGAGCAGACGGCTCGGCCGGAGTCCGAGGCATCATCTCGGCAGGCATCTACGACGTTGCGGCAGACAGGGTTTCATGCCCGTCGACCGCCTTCAGCCCAGGTGGGAACTGCTGGCGACGCACCTTCTTCATTCCGATCCGGAATATCACGGACTACTGGACCGACTTGGAAGTCGAACTGCACTAGCCGGGCAGCCCCGAAGAACGAAGAACACTCCCAAACTCTCACGGCGTTCGGGAGTGTTCTTCGTTTACGGCACGAGCTCGGCACGGGCGACCCTTTCGAGCTGCGCTCCTGGCCTTCCATCGTTTGTCGGCCGGCGGGCAGCGTGTGGTCGAGCGCCACTTGACGAGGCTCGCTCGACTGCCGGCACCGGTTGAGGCCGAGCTCGTGGATCACCGCGACCTGGTGGAGTCTGCTTCGTCCCAGATTGCGAATTTTAGATGCGAGAACTCGCGTCTCTGGGTGATCGCGTCAGGCTGCTGGTCGTGGTCGACGAAGCCGCAATCTCGCGCCAGAGAACATGCGGGTTTCGTGAGATCCGGATCGATTGGTTAGTCCTGGCTCGCTTCGTGAACCGGCTCGCTCAAGGTGAACGTGTCAATCCGCGTCTTGCCATCCTCGGCGTAGACGGGGAACAGTCTTGGGACTGTTCTCTACGTACTCCGAGGGTCCCGGGTCGTCGGGCCCCAAGTCGGCGGGCGGCTCGGCAAACACCAAGTCGGATTCCGTGTAACCGAATCCTCCGTGGTCTCCGTGCACGCTCACCAGATACGGAACCGCGGCCTTCAGATCATCGGCAAGTGGTCCGTATGTACGACCATCAGGGGTCACCCCAGAGGCGGCGACGTAGGCGGTCGGTTCGGCCGGAGGAGGTTACTCATCGCCCCAAGCGGAGCCCGCCAAAGTGGTCACCCCGGCAGCGACGACGAAGGTCCCGGCGGCGGCAGCAAGCAACTCCTTCATGTTCGTCATCTCCCCGACGGCCATCGACAAGAGGCGACCAGCGGGTTCTGCGGAGAACGTTGATATCGGGTGGCGGTGGTCCGTGACCATCACTTGCGCCCGCTCGTCAAACCAGCCACACCTTGCCGTCCTGGGAATTTATGAGGAGCTCCAGGTCGGACTTATCAGCTGCGACGCCATCGACGGAGCCAACGCCACCGCCGTTACTACGTCGATCGCGTCAACCGCCTCGAAATTCGCTTCTCGACTCGAATGGACGTATGCTACCGTGGTAGATACACATTTTGCGATACTAGAAACGCAGCGGAGCATGCACGGCGGAGTGATCTTGTTTCGAGGTAGCGGCGCTGACGCGCGCCGCTATGTCGAGGCTGAGCGCTCACGGGCCGATGACTACTACTTGGGTGCTGACGGTTCGGTGGCTTCGTTCACCACGCTGGACGGCGCGGGCGCGGTGGTTGCTTCGCGGGATCTGGATCCCGCCACCTACGCGGGGTGGGTCGACTGGACCAATCCGATGACGTCGCGGTCGATGGGTGTTCCACGTCTGTCCGGGGATGGTCGCCGCGGCTCACCGCGGTTCGCCGAGATGGTGGTCAACGCTCCGAAGAGCCTGTCGATCGCAGCCGCCCTGTATCCGGACGTCTCGGAAGCGCTGGGCACCGCGCAGCAGGACGCGGTGGCGCAGATCCAGCACTGGCTGGCCCGCCACTCGGTCACTCGCGTGGGCCCTCGGGGACGTCAGGAGGTCGTGCCGGTCGAGCGATTGCAGACCGTCGCGGTGGCGCACCGGACCTCACGCGCCGGTGATCCCCACCGCCACGTCCATCTCCAGATCGGCACTCGCGTGTGGGCTGCCGGTCAGTGGCGTGGCCTGGACACCGCGGCGTTGTTCAAGCAGCAAGGAGCGATCCGGGCACTCGGGACGGACGTGTTGGCCGCGCATCCGGAGCTCGCGGCCGTGCTGGACCGCCGGGGTCTGACCCTGGACCCGGTCTCGGGTGAAGTCGTCGAGTTGGAGCCGTTCAATCGCGCCATGAGCAAGCGCGCCGAACAGGTGTGCCGCAATCTGGAACGGCTTGAGGATGGGTGGCAGGACGACCACCCCGGCGAAGCGATCGGCCCGGCGGTGGCGGTGCGCCTGCGTGCCCGGGCGTGGGCGCTTGATCGTCCGGCGAAGAAGCCCACGACGCTGCGCGAGGAGTCTGCCTGGGTCGCCGAACTGCGCGCGGCAGGCTGCGACCCCGATGCCCTGGTGCAGCAGCGACGGCTGGCGGCGGCTTCGCTCGACGAATTGTCGGCGCAACAGGTCGCCTCGCGAGCCTTGAACCGCTGCGCCGCCACCGCATCGGCGTGGACCACCCACACCATCGGCGAGCAGGTGGCACGGGTCGTGAACGAGTCAGGGGTGCGGGCCGCCCCGGCTGACCTGCGCGAGTTCATCGAGCTCGCGACCGCCCTGGCAGCAAGCGACTGCTTCTCGATCCTGCCGCCCGAGGCGCCCATGCCGGAGCACGTCGCGCACTGGACCTCGCTCGCGGTCGTCGCTGACGAGACTCGGCTGCGGGACCTGCTGACAGCGCGCGTCGCCGACCACTCGGTAGAGCTCCCCGACGCCACCGTCCATGCCGCATCGCTGCGGCAGGAACTGGACGCCGATCAGGTGCGGGCAGCGGCAGTAGTCGCCTCGACTGATCCCCTGGTGATCGTCGAGGGCGCTGCCGGTGCCGGGAAGACGACCATGCTCGCGACGGCCATCGAGGCGATCAGGGCCGAGGGCGGGCGAGTGCGGGTGGTCGCACCGACCAAGGTCGCCGCCGAGGTCGCGCACCGTGAGCTGGGCATCGAAGCCGAGTCGGTCGCGGCCTTGGTCCACGCCCACGGCTGGCGCTGGAACGCCGACGGCGTCTGGACCCGCCTCGCAGTCGGCGAGCCCGACCCGCAGACGGGAGTGCCGTACGCCGGCATCCCACTTCACGCCGCGGTGCAGGCCGGGGAGAGGATCGTCGTCGACGAGGCCGGGATGTTGGACCAGCGGACCGCCATCGCGCTGCTGACCGTGGCCAACGAGGCCGGTGCGAAGATCGCGCTGGTCGGTGATCGCGCGCAGCTGCCCGCCGTCGGACGTGGAGGCGTGCTCAACATCGCCGCCGAGTTGCGCGGCCGGACGATCGACATGGCACAGGTCCATCGGTTCACCGACCCCGAGTACGCCACCCTGACCGTCCGGATGCGCGACGGTCGCGACCCCGGCGCGGTGTTCGACGAGCTCCACCGACTCGGGCTGATCCGTCTGCACGCCGACGCCGACGCGGCACACGATCTGGTCGCCTCGCAGGCCCGAGATGGTGAGTCGATCACGGTGGCGTCCAACGACGAAGCACGGCAGCTCAACGAGGCCATCCGTGAGCGCGGCGTTGCAGCGGGACTGGTCGACGACACACGCATCGCGGTGGGAAACGACGGTTTGCCGATCGGGGTTGGCGACCTGCTCCAGACCCGCCGGAACGACCCAGCGATCTCTGTCGCAAACCGCCAGATGTGGCGCGTGCAGTACGTCAACGACGACGGCGCCGTCTGGGTGCGACCGGCAGAACCGGGCGGAGGAATCCAGCGCACGGTGCCGCTGCCGGCCGCCTATGTGCGCGAGCACACACACCTGGCGTACGCCTGCACCGCGTATGGCGTCCAAGGCATCACCGCGACCGGGTCGCACACGATCGTGAGCGACGGTCTCAACGCCTCGAGTGTGTACGTCGGTATGACCCGAGGACGCGGGAACAACTTGCTGCATCTTGTCGCCTCCGACCTAACCGACGCCCGCGACCAGTTCATCGATGCCGCGCAGCGCGACCGCGCCGACCGAGGGCTGGCTCACGCCACCGCGTTGGCGGCCGAAGCCGTCGCAGGTCTGGTCGACCGTGGCCCGGTCGCGATCGTCAACGCCGAACGGAGCCGGCTCGCCGCGCTGGTCGACCACGCCGCCGACCAGGTCCAGTGGTGGAAGCAGGTCGACATCGTCCTGGCCGAGCAAGGCAGCGAGCACCAGGCGGAGATCGAGCATCGCCACGCCGAGGTCGACGCCGCCCAAGCGCGAGTGACGAGCACGGAGTCGGAGGTGTCGGCCCCGCTGATCGAGCAGGCCGTCATCGACGGCACGGAGTACCTCGACGCACGAGAACGGCTGTGGACCGCATCAGCCGCCCAACGCGCCACCCGTGGTTGGGCACGCCGAACGGCCGCCCGCGCCGTCGAGGACGCGTCGGCTCAATGCGCCAGTATCCAGGAACACGGACGGCACCGGTGGGGGCGGCTGCCCGACCACCGCGAATCCGTCCCGAGCTGGGCTCACGAAGCAGCCGCTCGGGTCGCCGACTCCGACCCGCGAGTGGTTCGCGCACGACAGCAGTTTGCCGCGGCGTGGCAAGCGCTGGGAGCGACGCTCGCCACGCAGGAGGACGAACGTGCCGCGCTGCGACTCCGCCTGTTCGGCGCTGCGGGTCGCCCGATCAGGCCCGCCGAGCAGATCTCGTGGTGGCAGCGACACATCGACGCAGCGCGCCGTGACCTCGCGACCATCGCCGCGGTCAGGGTGGCGGATGCGGCCGACTACATCGCCGAACGGGCCGGCGCGCGGCACGAGGTCGAGGAGCGTGCCCGCGTCGTTCGTGCCCGCGAGTCGGACCGCGGCCACTCCCGCTATCCGTCGCCGGATCGAGGTCCTTCGCTGTAGGTGCGCCTGGCCCGAGCTTCAGGGGCCTTGGATGCCGGGATCGGTCCGTTGGGCCGACCGGGGTCGATCGAACGCATTGATCTGGGGTGCCGCCGAGCCACGACGGGGCCGGCGATCGCGTGTGTCGGCACCGCCGACGCGGTTGCTCCGTTCAGTGAGGGTGACCAGGGCCAGATGCCGGTCGGCTGTCCAGCACACCAGACGCCCTCGGTCGGTCGTCCGGCCCAGGATCTGTGCCTCGGCGAGTTCGGTCAGCGCTCGGTGGGCCGCCGCCGGCGACACGTTCAACTTGGTGCTGACCGACTCGGCCGTCATCACCGGCTCTGCGGCCAGCGACTCCAGGATCCGCCACACTGCCGCGTCGCGACGGGGCACTGCCGGACTTCGGCCGCGGTCGCGGCGGAAGGACACCAACTCGTCGCGGAGTTGTTCATCGAGGGCGGTGATGCTCTCGGCCAGTCGCACGGCATTGCCGGTGGCGCGCTCGGTAGCGAGGGCGAACCCGGTCACCCATGCATCCAGTTGGGGTGGATCGGATCGGTATCCGGTCAGGCCGGCGATGTAGCTGTCCGTGTCGCCGGCGAGCACGGTGCTGATCGGGATGAGGGTGTGCCGGACCGCGTCGGCGCGACGCAACACCGTGTGGATCAGCGCACGTCCGGTGCGGCCGTTGCCGTCGACGAAAGGGTGGATCGTCTCGAACTGCGCGTGCGCGATGGCTGCGCGCACCACCGGATTGCCCGCTGTCGCTGTGAGGAAGCGCGCCAGGTCGGCGACGAGGCGCGGCACCTCGCTCTCGGGAGGCGGGACGAAGTCGGCACGCAACGGAGACCACCCGGCACCGCCGACCCAGTTCTGCTCGTGGCGGAGACCCCGGTCGAGGCGCGGCTCGATGAGGTGTTGCAGCGTCACGATGTCTTCGGTCGTGATCGGGTGGTCCCGCTCCGCGAGATCCGCGATGGCCGACTCCGTGGCCCGCACGTTGGCCACCACGTCGAGGGCCTGCCGGGGGCCGTGATGCAGCAGCTCGGCGATCGCCAGTCTCTTCGGGGTGACCCGGTTTCCCTCGATCCACGACGACGAGATGGACTCGGAGCGGATCAGCAGGTGGTTCAGGTAGCCGCCGCCCGCCCCGATCCGCTCGTCGGCGCGCGCCAACACGGCCAGCGCGTCCTCCGCGGCCTCCTGCGCCTCGGCTCCGAGGATCGGGAGGTGATCCCCCAGCTCGTCCGGCACGTACGCCAGGAAGCGCCCAGGGGTGCGGTCCTTGCGGCTCAGTCCACCGGCGTCATCGGGTCGCCACAGACGCTCGATGTACTCACCCATCAGCGTTGCCTCTCATGACCACATTTCTACTTTAAGGCATCTAAGCGAGAAATGCGGCAGAGCCGCTCACCTTTATGTTCAGCCGAACCGCGCAGGTTGAGTCACGCGTCCTTCGGGTCGAACAGCCGCAGGAACTTCTCGCGTGGAATGACGACTCGCCTGCCGAGTCGGACCGAGGGGATACTGCCGTTCTCGATCCCCACGGTCACGGTGCGCGGGTCGACGCCGAGCGCCGCCGCTGCTTCCACTCGCGTGATGACCAGGCTGCGAGAACTGCGGATCTGGTCGATCGTCACCGTGCTCGGCTGCATGCCTGCCCCCGCCTCATCTGACTCCAGTAATGGAGTCCTTCGAATCTAGGCGCCTCGAGTTGCTGTGTCAAGTATCGCGTTGTATGGTTCTTATATGAAACAGCGGCAACGTGGGAACCCAGCCGGCAACACCAATGCCCACGTGGCGGCCAACCTCCGACGTGCACGTCAGAGCGCGGGCTTGGACCTGCGCGAACTTGCGTCACGGGTCCAACGAGCGGGCCGCGCCATCTCTCACTCCGCGATCAGCAAGATCGAGAACGAAGAGCGCCGTGTCGACGTCGACGATCTTGTTGTGTTCGCCTACGTCTTGGACACGACACCGGCGGCGCTCCTTACCCCGCCCGAGGATGCCCCGGCGCCGACGGGTCTGCCGGACGGGGACTATCTCGACGAGGAGATCTGGGCATGGATGCGCGATCTCAGCCCGCTCATCGCGGGTAGACTCGTGTGGTTCTGGTACGGGCAGGCGGAGTCGACACGACGCCGCATTGAGCTCAACAAGAATCTGGTCGAGATGCACGTGGCCAAGGGCCAGGATGAGGGCATCACCACGGCTGCTGAGTACGAGGCGCGGATTGCCAAGGACGAAGATCGACTGCTCTTCATCAAGGCCCGAATCGTTGCGCTCGATCCCGCCGCCGCCGATCGCATTGTGCAGGAAGACCCGAGCCGCTGGGGGCCCGCCCCAAGCACGGACACACCATGACCCAGTCAACGTCCACCCGAGGTGACGAACAGGCGTCGGCGAACCGCCAGCGCCGATCCCGGTCTCGCCACGCCGGGTCGATCACCGCCTACGACACCCGCCAGGGCCGACGGTGGCGGTTCCAGATCTACGTCCCCAAGGACCCCGAACAGCCGGAACTCGGTGACACGCGGCTGACCCGTGGTGGCTTCAAGAACCTGGAGGAGGCGCAGGACGCCTTGGCCGCTGCGCTGAAGAAGCGAGCCCAGAACGAGCGGTTCCAAGGGAGGGTGCCAACTCTCGGCAGCTTCGCCACGTCGTGGTGTGCGTCCCTGCGGCTCGAAGCCTCGACGATGCTGGGCTACGAGAAGATCATCCGCAACCACATCGTCCCGGCGCTCGGCGACATCCGGCTCGACCACCTGACCGCCACCAGAATCGGGCGGCACTACCGAGAACTGGAGGCCTCTGGCCGGCGGGACAAGCGGGGATACGGCACACCGCTGGCGGCCAACACGGTCAACAAGGTCCACGTCGTCCTCGGGGCGATCCTCGACGCAGCCGTGGACGAAGGAATCATCGCGATCAACCCGGCCCGAAAGAAGCGCACGGTCAACGCCCCGCGCGCCTCACAGATCCGGGCTCAGCGCCCCGAGATTCTTACTTGGACGGGCGTCGAGCTCCATGCGTTCCTGCGGTGGAATCGGGACGTGTTCGACGACGACCTCTTCCCGCTGTGGCACGCCATCGCCTACACCGGAGTTCGCCGCGGCGAGGCACTCGCGCTGCGTTGGGCGGACCTGAACTTCGCGACCGGCCGGCTCGCGATCAGGCGCGCTGCGGACGTCACGGTGCGCAACAAGGCGAAGACGACGAAAACCGGCTCGGCGCGCGTGATCGACCTCGATTCCGAGACGCTGGCCGTGCTCAAGTCGTACAAGACCACGCGCGGAACCATCTCCCTCGACCTCGCGCGGGCCGACGCCTACGTGTTCGGCAACGACGCGGGCGAGATCCGGTCGCCCAACGAGATCAGCCGGCGTTGGAGGTACCGCGTCCGGAGAGCGCAGGACGACCTCATCGACCTGCCGGCGCTGACCCTCAAGGGCCTGCGGCACACGCACGCGACCCTGCTGCTTGAACTGGGAGAACATCCCAAGGTCGTCCAAGAACGACTCGGACACTCGACGATCACGACGACGATGAACATCTACAGCCACGTGACCCCGACGATGCAGAAGGCTGCGGCGGATCGCTTTGCGGCGCACCTTGAGGGCTCATAGTTGCTACGCGCAAGTCGAGAGTTCAGCCGGCGATTCGCCGCCCGCCGACGGTGACTTGAACCGAGGGAGACTTGGAAACTGGCGCACGTTCTGGGACATAGAACCAATCGTGGGAGTGCAACCGGCGCTAGCCTTCGGGGATGAATTCGTACGGCCCCGAGTTCCACTTAACTTGGCCTCGCGAGGTATTCGCTGCGGAGTCCCGAGCGATCGCGTCGATCGCCGGTTACGAAACGGCTGGAGCGATCCTGCTGGAGGACGCCTTCGATGGTCCGGAGCCCAAGCAGGAGTTCGAGCGTCGGTTACGGAGCACTGGCTGGGGTGGGGCCCCGAAGGACCGTACCTACTTGACTCAACTGGCGAACGACGTCGACCAGTTCCCGACGGAGCGAGCGCGCTATTGGAACGCGCGGACCCGGCCGGATGCCCCTGCGGCCATGCTGTCCATGCTCGAAGTGCAACGGGAGTGGGCTGCGGAGATGTTCGAATTCCAGAGGCTCGGATTCCTCTCCAGAGTGGCGCCGAAGGAGTGCGTGGACGGCGAGCCGGTACCGCCGCCTGACCGCAAGATCGAGTCAGAGGTGTTGAGGCGGGCGGGTCTTCGGATTGCGTGGCCCCTTACGTCAGAGTCGCCCTTGGGTGTCGACGACTTCTACACACTTGTCGAGGTCATTCACGACCTGGTTGCGCGTCCCCGGTTGAGATACGACCACACCTACGGCAACTGCGGCTGGCATTTCGATGACTACGTCCCGGGAGTTGGTCAGGGGATTTACCGCTGGAAGACCAACGCCCTGTTCGCGCAGGGCGACCTTGGGCTAGCGCTGGCGGATTCAGGCGAAGACAGGGGGCGACTGGTCCGCGCTCCAGGGGATGACCGAGACGAACTTGTGTTGCGGACTCTGGAGCGAGTTTCTGCCAATGCGAACCAGCACGACGATGACGCCGCGGAAGTCCGACACGCCATCGCGCAATTCCGCGCTCGTGGCGCATCCCGGCTCGACAAGAGGGCGGCTTGTGTGTCGCTGTCTGGAGTGCTTGAGCGGAGGCGCCAGCACCTGAAGGACAACCTCCTCAAGAAGGACGAGGGAGCGCTCTTCCAGATCGCCAACGAGTTCGCAATTCGCCATCAACGCGCCGACCAGAAGGCGGACTACGCGGACGACTACCTCGATTGGGTGTTCTGGGTGTACCTGTCGACCATCGAACTGACGGACCGGATTGTCGAGTCGCAGCGGAAAGTCGCGACGCCTGTCAAGGCTGAAGAGCCACCGTTCTGACTCGTTCCGGGCGTATCTCAGAGGCTCTTAGCACTTATCTCAGCACATGAAGCAGGTGAGCGCCCCGACCCGGGAGATGTCTTCGCAGGTCAGAGGCGCTCAACCACTGGCGGAGGATAGGGGATTCGAACCCCTGAGAGCTTTCACTCAACCCGCTTTCCAAGCGAGCGCACTAGGCCACTATGCGAATCCTCCGCGAGGGAGTCTACGTGGCACCCGCGGAGCCGGGCCAATCGGGATCGGATCGCGTCGCTGGCGGAGGTCGGCTCCCCGTGTCACCGGCGGGCCCGTATATTGGTGTCCAGCCCCTCGCGTGGCGGCACATCACCCAACTCCCCCAGGGCAGGAATGCAGCAAGGGTCAGTGGTCCCTGTCGGGTACGCGAGGGGTCCTCTCATTCCTAGGGGTGTACGCGCGCCGCGCGCATGAGGCCGCGGCTGGCTCCCTTGACGGACGCGCTCGACGGCTTCTTGCCGAACTCCACCGTGATCGCCGTGCCGCGCTTGCCGTGGTAGCGGTTGTACCACCCGGTCATCGTCGGCGAGGTGCCCTTGCCCTGGGCGACCCCGAAGTACTTGCGCTTGAGCTTGAGCTCCTTGGCGAGGCGCTTCTCGAACGCCACGTCCTTGCCGGACTTGCCGATGCCCTTCAGCGGCTGGTGCAGCGAGGTGATGTAGCGCGGCTGGTGCTTCTTGAGGAACTTCATCATCACGCGCGTCTCGCGCTCACTGGCCTTCTTGGAGCCGCCGTAGGTGCGCGAGCCCTTGGTGCCCTTGATCCAGCCGCTGGTGGGCCAGTTGCGGTTCAGGTCGACGCCGCGGGCGTTGGTGCGCCGGCCCTTCGCCGCGCCGTCGGGGTTCATCGTCGGGATGATCCAGAGCCCGGTGCCCCGCTTGGGCTTCACCCGCTTGACGGCGTGCTGGGCCGTCTTGCGGCCCGCGGGCTCGTCGCCGTGCATCTGGCCGACGATGAGCAGCGTGCGCTTCGCGTTCGGGTCGCCGCGGAACCAGGCGACGATCTTGCGCCCCTCGTGGCTGGTGCCGATGACGACCTTCTTCTTCACGTAGGTCGTCTCGGCGGCCTGCGCCGGCACGCCGGCCAGCGTCGGCGCGACCAACCCGGCGGACAGGACGAGTGCCGTCCCGGTCCTCAGGACTCGTGCGTGCATGGGCTCACCGCTTCCTCTTGAAGATGGCTTTGATGATCTCGCGGGCGGCCGTCCGGCTGGCCTCGTTGATCGCGCGGTCCATCGGCGACATCCGGGTCGACGTGCGGGTTCGACGTCGGGTGCCGGTGCTCGTCGAACGCGAGCGGCCGAGGTCCTTCTCGAGCCTCTCGGCCTCCTCCGCCGCGCGCTGGCGCTCGGCCTCGGCCGCGACGGCCTCGGTGGCCGCCTTCGTCCTGGCGCCCAGCACGGCGGCGGCGCCCTCACCCGACGGGGCGGGCGCGTACTTCGCCGTGAGCGGCGAGGCGGCGACGGCCGCGTGCATCGTCTCGGCGGGGGTGGGCTCCATCGATCCCTGCGGGGCCCGCACGCGGGTCCAGGCCACGGGCGACGGCGCGCCCTTCTCGTTCATGACCGTCACGATCGCCTCGCCCGTGGCCAGCTGCGTCAGCACGGCGCCGAGGTCGTAGCCCGAGTGGGGGTAGGTCGACACGGTCGCCTTCAGCGCCTTGGCATCCTGGGGCGTGTGGGCGCGCAGCTGGTGCTGGACGCGCGAGCCGAGCTGGGCCAGCACGTCGTCGGGCACGTCCTTGGGGGTCTGGGTGACGAAGAAGATGCCGACGCCCTTCGAGCGGATCAGGCGCACCGTCTGCACGACGATCTCGAGGAAGTCCTTCGACGCGCCCTTGAACAGCAGGTGCGCCTCGTCGAAGAAGAAGACCAGCCTGGGCTTGTCGGTGTCGCCCACCTCGGGCAGCGTCGCGAACAGCTCGCGCAGCAGGTACATCAGGAAGGTGGAGAACAGCTCGGGCTGGTCCTGCACGCCGGGCACCTCGAGGAGCGACACGACCCCGGCGCCGGACTCGCTCGTGCGCAGGATGTCGGTGACGTCGAACGCCGGCTCGCCGAAGAAGGCGTCGGCGCCGGTGTCGGCGAACGTCACGAGCTCACGCAGGATGACGCCCACCGTGGCGCTCGACAGGCCGCCGATGGCCTTGAGCTCGGGCTTGCCCTCGTCGCTGTCGAGGTGCGCCACGACGGCCCGCAGGTCCTCGAGCGTCACCAGGCGCAGGCCCGTCTTGCGGGCGTAGTGGAAGACCAGCGAGAGCGACGACTCCTGCGTGGCGTTGAGGTCGAGCACCTTGGCCAGCAGGATCGGGCCGAAGGACTCGACGGTGGCGCGGATCGGCACCCCGACGCCCTTCGAGCCGAGCGAGTAGAACTCCGCGGGCGCGGCGAGCGGCTGCCAGTCCTGGCCGATGCTCTGCGTGCGTGCCAGCAGCTTCTCGCTGGGCGTGCCCGGCGTCGCGATGCCCGACAGGTCGCCCTTGATGTCGGCGGCGAAGACCGGCACGCCACCGGCGGACACCTGCTCCGCGAGCACCTGCAGGGTCTTCGTCTTGCCGGTGCCCGTCGCTCCTGCGACGAGGCCGTGGCGGTTCAGCATCGCGAAGGGGATCCGCACGGGGACGTCCGCGCGCGGCTCGCCGTTCTCGACGAGCGCGCCGATCTCGAGCGCCAGCCCGTCGAACGTGTAGCCGGCGCGGATCGCGTCGGCCTGCTCGCTCGCGACCGGCGCGGCGGCAGGTGCCTCGGCGGCGCCCTGCTGCGCGGCCTCCTGGGCCGCCGCTGCCGCTGCCGCGAGCTCGTCGGCCCGGCGCTGCGCCTCGTCGGCGGCGATCCGGGCGTCGGCGGCGGTCTTGGCAGCGGCCGCGACGGCGTCGGCGGAGGGCTCGGTGTCGGTCATGTGCTCAGGCTAGTTCCCCGAGGCCGGCATGGCGGTCGCGAACTTTGCCGTGGCGGGCCCCTTAGACTGGGCGGGTGATCTTTCGCCGCGTGGGGGACGGGCGGCCTTACCCCGACCATGGACTGACCCAGAGTCAGTGGGCTGCCATCGCGCCCACCCAGGTCCGCCTCGACGACCTCACGACGACGAAGACGACCCTCGACCTCGAGACGCTGCTCGACACCGACTCCACCTACTTCGGCGACCTGTTCGCCCACGTCGTCGGCTGGAAGGGCGAGCTCTTCCTCGAGGACGGCCTCCACCGCGCACTGCGTGCCGCGCTCCAGCAGCGCACCATGGTCCACGCCCGCGTCCACACGATCGGCAAGCAGGCATGAGCAGAGCCATCGAGCGTCTCGTCGTCCTCGGCGCGGCAGGAGTCTTCGTCGCGGGGACGTTCCTGGGCGTCAACCTCGCCTTCTCCAAGCCTGAGCCCGTGGCCGAGGAGGCCACCTGCGAGATCAAGAAGGTCGCCCGCGGCGAGGTGCTCAGCAGCAACCTCGTCATGGTGCACGTCTACAACTCCAGCAAGCGCGCCGGCATCGCCAACCGCGTCAAGATCAACCTGGAGCGCCGTGGCTTCCTCGGCGGCGTCGCGAAGAACAACCCCGGCCGGGTGAAGGTCAAGAACGTCACGGTCCTCGCGCCCGACCCCGACGACCCCCGGGTCAAGCTCGTCGCCCAGCAGTTCAAGGGCAAGGTCGCCAAGGCGGCCCCCGACTTCGAGACCGAGGACGGCATCTCGGTCCTCATCGGCCCCGACTACAAGGGACTGAAGAAGGCCAAGACGAAGGTCAAGGCCAGCCGCGACGTGTCGGTCTGCGTCCCGGCCATCACGCTGCCGTAGCGAACCGAGGTGGCTAGGCGTCCCGGTCGGCGCGCGGGTCGAGGTCCCAGCCGGCGAGGCGACCATGGCGCGCCACGTCGCGCAGCCGTCGCTCGACCTGCTCGCGCAGGTCGCGCGTGGTGACGACCAGCAGCTCGTCGTCCACCAGGATCCGGGTCGTGCGGTGCGGCACGAGGGTGGACTCGTCGCGCACGACCATCGTGACGGAGGCGCCCTGCGGCAGCCGCAGCTCGCCGACCTCGACCCCGGCGAGGCGTGACGCCGGCGGCACGTGGATCTGCAGCAGGTCGGCCGAGATGCGCTCGAGGGGAGCAGCGTCGATCTCGACGTCGCGGCCCCGGTCGGTCTCGACGCCGCACCACCGCGCCAATCGGCCCAGCGGACCGGCCTGGATGATCGTGTAGACGACCACGGCCACGAACGTCATGTTGAACAGGTCGATCGAGTGCGGGACGCCGTTGGCGAGCGGGATGGTGGCCAGGACGATGGGCACCGCGCCGCGGAGGCCGGCCCAGCTGATGAACAGCTGCTCGCGCCAGCCGACGCGGAACCAGACGGCCGACGCGGCCACCGACACCGGGCGCGCGACGAAGGTCAGCAGGGCGCCGACCCCCACCCCGACGCCGAGGTGCCACAGCGCGATGTCGCTGGGGTGCACGAGCAGGCCGAGCATGACGAACAGGCCGATCTGGGCGAGCCAGCCGATGCCCTCGACGAACGAGCGCGTGGCCGACCGGTGGGGCAGCTCCGTGTTGCCCAGGACCACCGCGGCGACGTAGACGGCGGCGAACCCGCTGGCGTGGATGGTGGCCGCCAGCGCGTAGGCCAGCACGGTCATGGCGAACACGACGAGCGGGTACAGGCCCGCGGCCGGGAGCGCGGCGCGGCGCAGCAGCTTCGCCCCGCCGGCACCCACGAGGAGGCCGATCAGCGCGCCGATCACCAGCTCGAAGACGACGAGGGCGAAGAAGCCCGCCGGGCCGTACTCGCCGATCTCGCCGACGCTGATCGCGGTGACGAGGACGACGATCGGGGCGTCGTTGAGGCCCGACTCGGCCTCGAGCACGCCGGAGACGCGCGACTTCAGCGGCACGGTGCGCAGCACGGAGAAGACGGCGGCCGCGTCGGTGGGTGAGAGCACCGCGGCGATGAGGACGGCCAGCTGCCAGTCCAGGCCGAACAGGTAGTGGGCGCCCCCGGCGACGATGACGACGCTCAGGGAGGTGCTCAGTGTGGCGAGCAGGACGCCCAGCCCCAGCGACGGCTTCATCCGCGCCCAGTTCGTGGTGAGGCCGCCCTCGGCGAGGATGAGGATCAGCGCCGACAGGCCCAGCACCAGGGCGATGTTGGCGTCGGCGAACTGGACGCCGGCCCCGTCGTAGCCGATGAGGATGCCCAGGCCGAGGTACATCAGCAGCGACGGCAGCCCGATGCCCACCGAGAGCCGCACGGCCAGCACGGCGAGGATGAGGACTCCCGACCCCGTCAGCAGGATGACGTCGAGGTCGTGGGAGGTCACATCATCCCCTTCCCAGCCGTCGTCGGTGGACCGATCTTATCGGCCGGCGATGTGCGCGATGAGGCGATCGGTGGCCGTGCGGTAGCCGGGCACGCCCTCGCCGATGACGTGAACGACGGCGACGTCCGCCACGTACGAGTGGTGGCGGAACGGCTCGCGCGCCATCACGTCGGAGATGTGGATCTCTGCCACGGGGAGCGCCACGCCCGAGAGCGCGTCTCGCAGGACCACGGAGGTGTGCGTCAGGCCGCCGGGGTTGATGACGATGCCGGAGCAGTCCTCGCGGGCGGCGTGGATCGCGTCGATCAGCACGCCCTCGTGGTTGCTCTGGACCGACCGCACCTCGTACCCGTGGGCCGTGGCGGCCTCCGTGACCAGGGCCTCGACGTCATCGAGGGTCTCGGAGCCGTAGATCTCGGGCTCACGCGTGCCGAGCAGGTTCAGGTTGGGCCCGTTGACGAGCAGCAGCCGGCGCGTGGTCACGGCGCCAACCTACCGGGGGCCGCGGCACTGACGGGTGACCCCGCCGGCCGCCTAGCCTCGGGACGTGACCACCCTCGTCGTGCACGCCTCGAAGTACGGTTCCGCCCAGCGGTACGCCGAGTGGATCGGGGAGGCGCTCGGTGCCCCGGTCGCCGCGGTCGACGACGTCACCCCTCAGCGACTGGCCGCCCAGGGCACGGTGGTGTTCTGCGCCTCGATCTACGGACCGCAGCTGCGCGGCATCGGCGACCTGCGTCGCGCGATGGAGCTCGAGACCGCGACGCGCTGGGTGCTCGTCACCGTGGGATTGAGCGACCCGGCATTGTCGACGAAGCGCGACGAGCTGGTGGCGTCGAAGCTCTCGCCCGAGCTGCGGGACCGCCTGGCCGTCCGGCACGTGCGCGGCGCGCTGGACCGCGATCGGCTGAGCCTGCTCGAGCGGTCGATGATGGCCGCGATCCGCCGCAGCCTGAAGGCCAAGCAGGAGCGCACCACCGAGGAGCAGGCCATGCTCGACGCCCTGGAACCGCGTCGCGTCGACTTCTGCGACCGCTCAGCGGTCGACGGCGTCGTCGAAGCGTGCCTAGGCTGAGGAATGCGTTTCAGCGTTCACGTCTACAACTTCACGATCCCCGGCGAGCCGCAGTCGCTCGCCCCGACCCTCGCCGAGACGGCGCGCCGGGCCGAGCAGGCCGGTGCCGACGCCGTCACCCTGATGGACCACTACTTCCAGATGGAGACCGTCGGGAAGTCCGAGGACCCGATGCTCGAGGGTTACACGGCCCTGGGCTACCTGGCCGGCGTGACCGAGCGCGTGAAGCTGGGCCTGCTCGTCACCGGGGTCACGTACCGGCACCCGGGCCTGCTGGCGAAGATCGCCACGACCCTGGACGTGCTGTCCGGGGGTCGCGCGATCCTGGGACTCGGCGCCGCCTGGTACGAGCGCGAGCACCACGGTCTCGGCGTGCCGTACCCCGACATGAAGGAGCGGTTCGAGCGGCTCGAGGAGACGCTGCAGATCATCCACCAGATGTGGAGTGACGACGACGGCGCGTACGAGGGCAAGCACTACCAGCTCGCCGAGACGATCTGCCATCCCGCGCCGATCCAGGAGCCGCACCCGCCGATCCTGCTCGGCGGCATGGGCGAGAAGAAGACGCTGCGCTTCGTGGCCGAGTACGGCGACGCCTGCAACCTCTTCCCCGCCGGCACCGACGTCATCAAGCACAAGCTCGAGGTCCTCGACCAGCACTGCGCCGACGTGGGCCGCGACCCCGCCGACATCCTGCGGACCCTGCAGTCGCCCGGTGACGCCGTGAAGGATCCCGAGAAGTTCCTCGAGGACGTCGCCGCCTACGCCGAGCTCGGCATTCAGTCGGTCTCGGTCTCGCCGCACGGCCCCGACCCGGTCGGCTGGGTCAGCGAGTTCGCCGAGAAGACCGCGCCGCGGCTCCAGGAGATCTGAGCGGCGGCGTCAGCTCGCGCGTTCCCTAGCCCTCGTCCAGCCAGGAGACGTCGAGCGAGTCCGACAGTCGCACGGACTCCCAGAACGCCGTGTCTCCGGCGCGGTCGCGCTGCCCGCCCATGAAGGCGATCGTCACGCCCAGTCCGTCGACCTTCCGCTCGATCGACCAGTCACCCCGGGGACAGGTCTGCACCGCGGGCGTGTGCGAGCAGACCTGCACGGTCGGCGCGTGATCGAGGTTCCCCCATGCCGCGAACGTCGACGAGCGACCGACGACCCGACCCGAGGGGTCGATCTCGTGGGAGTCCAGGCCCTGCCACGAGTAGCCCTCGGGCACCTGGTCGGGAAGAACGAGCGGTATCCCGGGCAGCGAGGCGAGGTCTCCCCGGACCGAAGCCCGAGTGACGTCGCTGTCCGAGTCGTCCAAGGCGATCACCGCGGCCGCTGCGACGGCGACGAGCACCGCGACGACGAGCCACGGTGCGACGGGTGTGCGGACGTGCACGGTCTCCTCCTCCTCCCGGGGGTGGCCGCGATCCTATCGGCGCGGATCGCCGAGGGAGGGAGTTCGGGGATGAGAGAGCCCCCGTCGAGTTCGCACTCGACGGGGGCTCTGGTCACGCTGGCGGTGGCGGTGGGATTTGAACCCACGGTGGGCGTGAACCCACACACGCTTTCGAGGCGTGCTCCTTAGGCCGCTCGGACACGCCACCGCCGAGGAGTTTACGTCAGCGACCCGGTTCCGTCCCAATCGGGGTTCTCGGGCGCCGCGCCGACTAGAGTCCGACGCGTGGGGTGGGCACTCGTGGCGTTGCTGGCGACAGCCGCGGGCGTCCTCGCGTGGCGTGACCCGCGCCGGTTGAGCATCGCGGTGCTGATCGCGCTCGCGGCCGGTCTTGCGACCATCGGCGTCCTCGGTCGAGCGGCCTTGGTGCTCGACGACTCCGACGATCCGCTCCCGCTCGCGTGGGCGATGCTCGGCGTCCTGCTGCTCGCCTACGCCGCGCTGCTGGTGCTCGGCGTGGCGAGCGTCGCGAACGGGATCGCGATGGTCCGGCGTGAGGGCCGCAGTCCGGCCCACCTGCTCTCGTTCGTGTTCGGGGTCGGGGTGTTGGGATTCTGCGCCTTCGTGCTGACGGTCTGGTGGGTCGACCAGAACCACACGGACGTCGCGCGTGAGCTGTTCCTCTGGCTCGTCGCCCTCGCGGCTCCCGTCACGTACCTGGCCGTCCTGTTCGTCGCCTTCGTCGGCTACGGCCTGCTCTACGGCTGGGCCGCCCGGCGTTGGGCCCGCCCGGTCGACGCGGTGATCGTGCTCGGCGCCGGACTCCGCGGCGACCGCCCCACGCCGTTGCTGGCCGCGCGTCTGGACCGAGGCCGCGAGGCACTCGACCGATCCCGTGCCCGGGGCCGGGACACGCACCTGATCTGCTCCGGTGGGCAGGGGTCAGACGAGGTCGTGCCCGAAGCGGTCGCGATGGCCAACCACCTCGTCGAGGCAGGTGTCGATCGCGACCTGCTGTGGCTCGAGGACGCGTCGACCTCGACGGAGGAGAACCTGAGGTTCAGCGCGCAGGTGGCTGCCCGGCACGGGGTGGACGGCGGTCGGTTCGCGGTCGTCACGAACGACTACCACGTGCTGAGGGCGGCCCTGCTGCTCCGGCAGGTCGGACTCGACGGCTACGGCCTCGGAGCGCGGACCGCGCTCTACTTCTGGCCCAGCGCGATCTTGCGGGAGTACGCCGCGATCCTGTGGGAGCACCGACGCCTCAACGCCGCCCTCCTGGCCGTGACCTGCGTGCCGACCCTCGCGCTGCTGGTGCGCGCCGCGGCCTGACTCGACCCGCGCCCCTCCCGACTTCTGGAACCGGATTCACGTCATTTGGACGAGATCGCGTGGATCCAGTTCCAAAAGTGGAGTTGAGGGCGGGGAGTCAGTCGGGCTGGCTGATCGACAGCATCGTCTCGCTGAACAGGTCGATCTCGTCGTCCTTCGAGCGGCCCGAGCCCGCGCCGGCGAGCAGGCTGGCGAGCTCGCCCGCGGCGCGCTCGATCCGGCTCTGCAGCGTGCCCTCGCCCGCGGAGCCCCAGTCGTGCGGGCTGGCGAACACGCCCGTCGGCACGATCACGGACTGCAGGTACGCGAACAGCGGACGCAGCGCGAAGTCGATGACCATCGAGTGGCGCGCCGTGCCACCGGTGGCCGCGAGCAGCACGACCTTGCCGATCAGGGCGTCGTTGTCGAGGGCGTCGACGAACGACTTGAACAGGCCCGGGTAGGACGCCTTGAACGTCGGGACGACGACGATCAACGCGTCGGCCGCCCCGACCTGGTCGTACACGTGCTGCAGCCGGGGCGCCGCGAAGCCGGTGAGCGCCGCATCGGTGATCTCGTGCGCGAAGTCGCGCAGGTTCACCACCTCGATGCTGGCGCCGCCGAGCGCCGTGCCCGAGGCCGCGGCGAGCCGGTCGGCCAGCATGCGCGTGGTCGACGGCTCGCCGACGCCCGCTGACAGCGCGACGAGACGCGTCATGCCGAGACCTCCTCGTTCAGGGCGGCGTCGCGCGCGGCGACGCGAGCGGCGTGGGTGGGGGCGTCCGGCACGTTCGCCGGGCGGCGCGCGTTGAACTCGGCACGCATCGTGGGCAGGATCTCGCCGAGCAGGTCGAGCTGCTCGAGCACCGTCTTCAGCGGCAGGCCCGCGTGGTCGACGAGGAACAGCTGGCGCTGGTAGTCGCCGAAGTAGTCCGCGAACGCCAGCGTGCGCTCCAGCACCTGCTGGGGGCTGCCCACCGTGAGCGGCGTCTGCTCGGTGAAGTCCTCCATGCTCGGGCCGTGGCCGTAGACCGGCGCGTTGTCGAAGTACGGCCGGAACTCGTTGACCGCGTCCTGGCTGTTCCTGCGCATGAAGAACTGGCCGCCGAGACCGACGATGGCCTGCTCGGGGGTGCCGTGGCCGTAGTGGGCGTAGCGCTGCCGGTAGAAGTTGATCAACCGGATGTAGTGCTCCTTCGGCCAGAAGATGTTGTTGGCGAAGTAGCCGTCGCCGTAGAAGGCGGCCAGCTCGGCGACCTCGGGCGTGCGGATGGAGCCGTGCCACACGAACGGTGCGACTCCGTCCAGCGGCGCGGGGGTCGAGGTGTAGCCCTGCAGCGGCGTGCGGAACTTCCCCTCCCAGTTGACGACCGGCTCGCTCCAGAGCTTCTGCAGCAGCTGGTAGTTCTCGATCGTCAGCTCGACGGCCTTGCTGATGTCCTTGCCGAACCACGGGTAGACCGGGGCGGTGTTGCCGCGGCCGAGCATGAGGTCCATGCGGCCGTCGACGAGGTGTTGCAGCGTCGCGTAGTCCTCGGCGATCTTGACCGGGTCGTTCGTCGTGATGAGCGTCGTCGAGGTCGAGAGGATGATCTTCTCGGTCTGCGCGCCGATGTAGGCCAGCGTCGTGGTCGGGCTGGACGGGACGAACGGCGGGTTGTGGTGCTCGCCGGTCGCGAAGACGTCGAGGCCCACCTCCTCGGCCTTCTTCGCGATCGCGACCGTGTTCTTGATGCGCTCGTGCTCGCTGGGCGTCGTGCCGTTCGTGGGGTCCGTCGTGACGTCGCCGACGGTGAAGATGCCGATCTGCATGCTGCTCATGACCTCAGTCTCCCAGAAGTTAGTTAAACATTCAACTACTAAAACGTGGGCCGGCGCGGACTATTCCCGGGGGCGGCTGAGACTGTCAGCGACCGAAGAAGGAGCGCAGCAGCACGGAGGAGTCGGCGGCGAGCACGTCGGCGAGGACCTCGGGGCGGTGGTTGAGGCGCCGGTCGCGCACCACGTCCCACAGCGACCCGACGGCGCCGGCCTTGTCGTCCCAGGCGCCGAACACCAGGCGGTCGACCCGGGCCGCCACCAGGGCGCCCGCGCACATCGTGCAGGGCTCGAGCGTGACCACGAGGGTGCACCCGTCGAGTCGCCAGCGGCCCAGGGACCGCGAAGCCTCGCGCAGGGCCACCACCTCCGCGTGGCCGGTGGGGTCGGCGTCGCGCTCGCGGGTGTTGCGGCCCTCGCCGACGATCCGGCCCTCGTGCACGACGACCGCACCGACCGGCACGTCGCCGCCGTCGGCAGCCTCACGAGCCAGTTCGAGGGCCCGTCGCATGAACGGGTCCCAGGTCACCCGACGATCGCCTCGAACTGCTCGCCGAAGCCCAGCTTCTCGGCCACGTCGGCCAGCGCCTCGTCGGGGAAGAGATCGTCGTCGTCGCAGAGCAGGCTGAGCTCGACGGAGGCCAGGCCCAGGTCGCTGACGATCTCGAGGTCGCCCACGGGCACCGGCTCCTCGTCCCCGTCCGGGGCGTTCACCAGCTCGGCGAGGTCGGCCGCGACCGGCCAGTCCCACACCGCGGTGGCGTCGGAGAGCAGGGCGCGCACGTGGTCGCCGCTGCGGCGCACGATCAGGAAGAAGTCGTCGTTGACCGAGGCCAGCCCCAGGACGCCGACGTCGGACGGGAATCGCGCGAGGGCGTCGGTGAATCCCTCGAAATCCTCGCCCAGCCGTGGCGGGAGTTCGACGACGGTCCACGCACCATCGTCTCGGTACGCGGCGATCACGAAGTCGACATCGTCCTCGGCCACCCTGCGATGGTGACAGACGTCCGCACACGGCCGCTACCCTCGACCCATGCGTGTCCATGTCGCCGACCACCCGCTCATCTCCCACAAGCTCTCGGTCCTGCGCGACGCGCGCACCGATTCGCCGACCTTCCGTCGGCTCACCGAGGAGCTCGTCACGCTGCTGGCGTACGAGGCGACCCGTGAGGTCAGTGTCGAGACCGTCGAGGTCACCACGCCCCTCACCACCACCCAGGGCGTGCGGCTCACCAGCCCCGGTCCGCTGGTCGTGCCGATCCTGCGTGCGGGCCTGGGCATGCTCGAGGGCATGCAGCGGCTGCTGCCCACGGCCGAGGTCGGCTTCCTGGGCATGATCCGCAACGAGGAGACCTTCGAGGCCGAGACGTACGCCGAGCGGCTCCCGGACCGGCTCGACGGCCGCCAGTGCTACGTGCTCGACCCGATGCTGGCCACGGGCGGCACCCTCGCCATGGCGATCGACTTCCTCGTCGCGCGCGGCGCCCGGGAGATCACCGCGATCACGCTGCTGTCGGCGCCCGAGGGCATCGAGCGGCTCGAGCGGGACACCGCCCACATCGACGTCCCGGTGCACCTGTTCAGCGCCGGCCTCGACGAGCGCCTCGACGAGAACGGCTACATCGTGCCGGGCCTGGGCGACGCGGGGGACCGGCTCTACGGCATCGTCGACTGATGCAGGACTTCATCGCGGCGCTGCCCAAGGCCGAGCTGCACGTCCACCACGTCGGCTCGGCGTCGCCCGACACCGTCGCCCGGCTGGCCGAGCGCCACCCCGACTCGCCGGTGCCCGCCGATGCGGCGGCGCTCGCCGAGTACTTCACCTTCACCGACTTCGCACACTTCATCGAGGTCTACCTCTCGGTGGTCGACCTGCTCCGCACGCCCGAGGACATCTGGACCCTGACCCACGAGGTCGGGCGCGACCTCGCCGCGCAGAACGTGCGGTACGCCGAGCTGACGATGACGCCGTACACGTCGATCGTGCGCGGGATCGCGGCCGAGGCCTACGTCGAGGCGATCGAGGACGCCCGCGCCGCCGTCGAGCGCGACTTCGGCGTCGCGCTGCAGTGGATTTTCGACATCCCCGGCGAGTCCGGGCTCCCCGCGGCCGACGTCACCCTCGACACGGCCCTGCGGCTCGGTCCGGGCTCCCTGGTGGGCTTCGGCCTGGGCGGGCCCGAGATCGGCGTGCCGCGTCCGCAGTTCGCCTCACACTTCGAGCGCGCCCGGGCCGCCGGCCTGCACAGCGTGCCCCACGCCGGCGAGTCGACCGGTCCGCAGTCGATCTGGGACAGCATCGACACGCTCGGCGCCGAGCGGATCGGCCACGGCATCGCCGCGGCCCAGGACCCCGCCCTGATGGAGCGGCTCGTGGCCGACGGGATCGCGCTGGAGGTGTGCCCGACGTCCAACGTGCGCACGCGCTCGGTGCCGTCGCTCGACGAGCATCCCCTCGCCGCCCTGGTGGAGGCCGGCGTCACCGTCACGATCAACTCGGACGACCCGCCGATGTTCGGCACCACGCTCAACGACGAGTACGCCATCGCGGCCGAGCTGCTCGACCTCGACGAGGCCGGACTGCGGGCGCTGGCCACGGCCGCGGTCGATGCCAGCTTCGCCCCCGAGCCGATGAAGGCCCACCTGCGCGACGAGATCGCGGGCGCTCGACAGGACAGGTGACGCGCCCGGCGGCACAGTGGTCGGGTGGGCGACGAGACGACGGGCGGCGGCCCCGAGCCGATCGCGGTCGACGAGCCCGACCCTCGCCGCTGGCGGATCCTGGCCGTGACGCTCGTGGTCGGGTTCATGACCCTGCTGGACGTCACGGTCGTCAACGTCGCGGTCCCGTCCATCCGGGAGGGCCTCGACTCCACGACCGGCACGGTGCAGTGGGTCGTCTCCGGCTACGCCCTGACGTTCGGTCTCGTCCTCGTGGCCGGCGGACACCTCGGAGACGCGTACGGTCGCCGTCGGTTGATGACGGTCGGCCTCATCGCCTTCGTGCTCGCCAGTGCCGCGGTCGGCCTGGCGCCGAGTGCGGGCCTGGTCGTCGCAGCGCGGCTGGTGCAGGGGGCAGCCGCCGGGCTCCTCACGCCCCAGAGCTCGGGGCTGATCCAGGAGCTCTTCTCCGGGGCGGAGCGAGGTCGCGCGTTCGGCTACTTCGGTCTGACCGTCTCGGTGGCGTCCGGGATCGGTCCGGTCCTCGGCGGCGCCGTCATCGCGCTCGCAGGGGACGATCTGGGGTGGCGGCTGATCTTCCTGATCAACGTCCCGGTCGGCCTGGTCGCCCTGGTCGCGGTGCGACGCCTGGTGCCGGTCGCCCGCGGCGACGCCGACCGGGAGCGCGTCGACGTGGTCGGCGCCGTCCTCCTCGGACTGACCGTGCTGTGCCTGCTGTTCCCGCTCATCGAGGCCGAGTCGGGCGCTGGGCTGCCGCTGCTGCTGGTGCTGGCGGTGCCGCCCCTGGCATTCGGGTTCGTGCGGTGGGAGCGGTCCGTGCGGTCCCGCAATCGCGCGCCGCTGCTGGACGTCGAGATGCTCGGCGAGCTGCCCACCTACGGCAGCGGGGTGGTGATCGGGGCGCTGTACTTCGCGGGCTTCACGGGGGTCTTCCTGGTCTCGTCGGTGTGGCTCCAGGGCGAGCGCGACCTGAGCGCCCTGCAGACCGGACTCCTGCTCACCCCGTTCGCGCTCGGCGCCGCACTCACGTCGACGCCCGCGGGGCGGCTGGTCAGTCGCGTGGGTCGCAAGGTCACGCTCGCCGCGCTGGCGGTGATCATCCTCGGCTTCGTCGCGATCGCCGTCGTCGCCCCGGGGCAGAGCACCACGGCCCTGTGGTGGACGTTCGCCCCGCTGCTGTTCATCGCCGGGCTGGGCGGCGGCGGCGTCGTCTCCCCGAACCAGGCGCTGACGCTCCGGGACGTGCCGCCGAGCGTGGGCGGCGCCGCCGGCGGTGCCCTGCAGACGGGTCAGCGGATCGGCTCGGCCCTCGGCACGGCCGCGCTGATGACCGTCTACGGCCTCACGGCGTCGAGCCACGGGGGCGACGCGGGCCTACGGGTCGCGCTCCTGACGTCCGCGGGCGTGCTTGCCCTGGCCCTGGCCGTCTCCGTGCGCTCGCAGCTGCAGGCCGCGAACGGCTGAGATGTGAAGCGCTCCCCACCCGGATCCGGCCTCGAGGGGCCGAAACAGGTGGGGAGCGCTACACATCTGGCCCGCCGGAGGCGGGTAGCGGTCAGAGGGCCTTGATGATGTCCTCGACGCGGTCCTTGGCGTCACCGAACAGCATCTGGCTGTTCTCACGGAAGAACAGCGGGTTCTGGACGCCCGCGTAGCCGGCCGCCATCGAGCGTTTGAACACGATGACGTGCTTGGCCTCCCACACGTGCAGGACGGGCATGCCGGCGATGGGGCTGGTCGGGTCCTCGGCGGCGGCCGGGTTGACCGTGTCGTTGGCGCCGATGACGAGCACGACGTCGGTCTCGGCGAGGTCGTCGTTGATCTCGTCCATCTCCAGGACGATGTCGTACGGGACCTTGGCCTCGGCCAGCAGCACGTTCATGTGCCCCGGCAGGCGGCCCGCGACCGGGTGGATGCCGAACCGGACGTCGACGCCCTTCTCGCGCAGGCGCGCGGTCAGGTCGGCGACCGGGTACTGCGCCTGCGCCACGGCCATGCCGTAGCCGGGCGTGATGACGACGCTCTTCGCGCCGGCCAGCAGCTCGGCGGCCGACTCGGCCGTGATCTCACGGTGCTCGCCGTAGTCGGTGTCGTCGGACGGGCCCGCCTCGATGCCGAAGCCGCCCGCGATCACGGAGATGAACGAGCGGTTCATCGCCTTGCACATGATGTACGACAGGTAGGCACCCGAGGAGCCCACGAGCGCGCCGGTGATGATCAGCAGGTCGTTGCCGAGCAGGAAGCCCGACGCGGCCGCGGCCCAGCCGGAGTAGCTGTTGAGCATCGAGACGACGACCGGCATGTCGCCGCCGCCGATCGAGGCGACCAGGTGCCAGCCGAGGGCGAGCGCGACGACCGTGACCAGGATCAGCAGCCACAGGGCGGGGCTGACGACGAACCAGATCGTCAGCGCGACGAACAGCACCAGGGCGCCGAGGTTGATCCAGTTCTTGCCCGGCAGCACGAGCGGGGCGCTCTTCATCTTGGCGCTCAGCTTGAGGTAGGCCACGATCGAGCCGGTCAGCGTGACGGCACCGATGAAGACGCCGATGAAGACCTCTGCGTTGTGGATGTCGAGCAAGGTGCCGGCGTCGCCGGGCAGGTCGTTGGGCTCGTCGCGGTACTCGAGGTAGCCGTTCCAGCCGACCAGGACGGCCGCGAGGCCCACGAACGAGTGCAGCAGGGCGATCAGCTCGGGCATGCCCGTCATCTCGACGATGCGCGCGCGCCACAGGCCGATCGCGGCGCCGATCACCATGGCGACGATGAGCAGCACGAGCCCGATGCCGGGCTCGGACTTCGCGACGAGGATGAACGTCGCGACCAGCGCGATCGCCATGCCGGCGATGCCGAAGGCGACACCACGGCGGGCGGTCTCGTGCTTGCTCAGGCCGGCGAGGCTGAGGATGAACAACAGGGCCGCGACGAGGTACGCGGCATTGGCCAGGGACAAGGCGGTCACAGGTCAGCCCTTCACTTCGAGAACATGCTGAGCATGCGTCGGGTCACGGCGAAACCACCGAAGACGTTGATGCTGGCGACGAGGACGGCCACGAAGGCCAGCGCGCGGATCACCGCGTCGTCGTCGCCGATCTGGAGCATGGCACCGACCACGATGATGCCGCTGATCGCGTTCGTGACGCTCATCAGCGGGGTGTGCAGCGCGTGGTGCACCTTGCCGATCACGTAGTAGCCGATCACGATCGACAGGGCCAGGACGGTGAAGTGCTGGGGCAGCTCGCCCGGCGCGGTGGCCAGGACCCACAGGAACACCAGCACGCCGATGGTGGCCGCGCCGATCTTGACCGCGGGGCTGACCGGCTTCTTCGGCTCGGGCGCCGGCTTGGGCTCGGCGGCGGGCGCAGGCGCCGGGGCCGCCGAGACCTGCACGGGCGGCGGGGGCCACGTCTTCTCACCGTCGCGCACGACGGTGACGCCGCGCTGGACGACGTCGTCCCAGTCGAGGACGATCTGGCCGTCCTTGCCGGGCGTCAGCAGCTTCATCAGGTTGACGAGGTTGGTGCCGTACAACTGCGAGGCCTGGGTGGGCAGGCGGCCCGCAAGGTCGGTGTAGCCCAGGATCGTCACGCCGTTGTCGGTGACGATCTTCTGGCCGGCGACCGAGCCCTCGACGTTCCCACCCTGGGCGGCGGCCATGTCGACGATGACGCTGCCGGCCTTCATGGTCGCCACGTCGGCGGCGGTGATGAGCCGAGGCGCGGGACGGCCCGGGATCAGGGCCGTGGTGATGACGATGTCGACGTCGGCCGCCTGCTCGGAGTAGATCTCGGCGGCGCGCTTGTCGTAGGCCTCGCTGGTGGCCTTGGCGTAGCCGTCGGAGGAGACCTCCTTGTCCTCGTCGGGGACGACGACCTCGAGGTACTCGCCGCCGATCGACTTGACCTGGTCGGCGACCTCGGGACGGGGGTCGGTGGCGCGGACGATCGCGCCGAGGCTGGAGGCCGCGCCGATCGCGGCGAGGCCGGCCACGCCGGCGCCGGCGACCAGGACCTTGGCCGGAGGCACCTTGCCCGCCGCGGTGACCTGACCGGTGAAGAAGCGGCCGAACTCGTGGGCCGCCTCGACCACTGCGCGGTAGCCCGCGATGTTGGCCATCGACGACAGCACGTCCATCGACTGGGCGCGCGAGATGCGCGGCACCGCGTCCATGGCCATGACGGTGATGGGGCGGGTCGCGAGCGTGTCGACGAGCTTCGGGTTGAGGCCCGGGCTGATCATGCTGATCAGCGTCGCGCCGTCGAGCATGAGGGCGATCTCGATCTCGGTGGGAGCGTTGACCTTGAAGATCACGTCGCTGGCCCAGGTGTCGGGCTTGTCGCTGATGTTCGCTCCGGCGGCCTCGTACGCCGCGTCGGTGAAGCTCGAGGCCTCACCAGCGCCGCGTTCGACGGTGACGACGTAACCGAGGCCCGTCAGCTGCTTCACCGTCGCCGGGGTCGCCGCAACTCGCGTCTCGCCGGGGGCGGATTCCTTGACGACGCCGATCCGCATCGAGCCGAGCTCGGGTGGAGGGGTGCTCATCCCGCAGAGGATAGCCGGGATCGTCAGGGCCCCGGACATGAGGTGGGTCACGTTAACCCTGCGTTACGTGATTCACCCGGGAAGGGGCGCCAATATGACATCGAGGGTGACACATTCCACATACCGACGGTATCTTGACCGCATGTCCTCTCTGAAGCCCCAGCAGTTCCGCGGCAAAGTCGCCCTCATCACCGGCGCGGCTCGCGGCATCGGCGCCCACGTCGCCCGCGCGTACGTCGCGCACGGCGGCCGGGTCGCCCTCGTCGGGCTCGAGCCCGAGCTCATGACCCAACTGGCCGATGAGCTGGGCGAGTCGGCCGCCTGGTGGGAGGCCGACGTCCGCAGCAGCGACGAGGTCAGGACCGCGATCGACGCCGCGGCCGCCTACTTCGGCCGCCTCGACCACGTCGTCGCCAACGCGGGCATCGCCTCGTACGGCACCGTGCGCCAGATCGACGACGCCGCCTTCGAGCGCGTGATCGACGTGAACCTCAACGGGGTGTTCCGCACGGCCAAGTACGCGGTGCCGCACCTCGAGCGCACGAAGGGCTACCTGCTGGTCGTGTCCTCGCTCGCGGCGTTCTCCAACATCGCGGGCCTGAGCGCCTACAGCGCCAGCAAGGCCGGCAACGAGGCGCTCGGCGTCGCGCTGCGCCAGGAGGTCGCGCACCTGGGCATCAAGGTCGGCATCTGCCACCCGTCGTGGATCGACACCGACATCGTCCGCAACGCCGAGGCCGACCTGCCGTCGTTCAAGGCGATCCGCGGCAAGCTGCCGTACCCGGCCAACACCACCACCGACGTCGAGACCTGCGCGGAGAAGATCCTCATCGGTCTGGCCAAGCGCAAGAGCCGGGTCTACGTGCCGAAGGCCGTGCTGCTGGCGAACTGGATGAAGGCGTTCGTGAACTCACCGGCGACCACGCCGTACATCCGGCTGCTGACGCGCAAGACCGTGCCGGCGATGGAGGCCGAGGTCAACGCGCTGGGTCGCTACCACCACGCCCACACGCCGGTCACCGACCAGCGGTAGGTCAGTCGCCCTCGGTCTGCACCGAGGCGGCCAGCGACACCATGTGGCCGAGGCGGGCGATCTCGGAGGCCAGGAACTCCGGGCCCCCGTGTCGGCCCACGGCGACGAAGAACGGGGTGCCCGAGCGCGTCGAGCCCGGGGAGCCCGCCAGCACGGTGGAGTCCCAGGCCGCGACCTCGTCCAGCGACCGCGCGTGCTCGATGGCCAGCCACGCGTCGCACTCGGGCACGACGCGCGGGGCGGCCGGCGACCCGAACAGGAACGCGGCGCCGTCCTCACCCGGGCCGACGGCGAGCGCCCAGTCGGTGCGGAACGTCGACGGGATGACCTCGATGAGCCGCTCGATGGCGAGGTCGGGCTCGTCGGTGAACGCCTCGACCGCCTCGAGGTCCATGCTCAGGTTGGCGCCCGCGGTGTACCGGCTGATCCAGTGCACGTGCACGCCCTCGAGGCCCTGACAGGCCGTGATCAGCGCGTCAGGCATCACGGTCGGGGGGAGCTCCAGCAGGACGTCGTCGACCGCGACGCCGTCCGAGCGGTGCTCGACGATCTCGATCGCCTCGATGTCGGCTCCGGCCCCACCGAGGGCCGTCGCGAGTGCGCCGAGGGAGCCCGGGACGTCGGGAAGCTCCACGCGCAGCAGGAACGCCATGGGACTCATTGTTCCGTGCCCGGGTTGCGGCGGTGTAACGCGGGCCACGGGCGCGCCGCAGCCCCTAGGCTGACGGACGTGGCTGAGCATGCGCGAGGAACCGAGGGACTGCGGCTCGTCGGATCGTCACGGCTCCTGGCCGAGCCGCCCATCCGGATGCTCGGCGACCTCGTGGTCCGCGGCGGCCTGACCACCGTCGGTGCGTTCACCAGCCTGGCCCACGGGATGGAGTCGCAGTCCGCGACGATCGGCCGGTACTGCGAGTTCGCGCCCGACGTGCTGATCGGGGCCACGGGCCACCCGCTGACGTGGCTGGGCGTGAACTCGTTCCAGTACAAGAAGGCGACGTGGGGCTGGCACCTCTCCGCCGACGCCTCCGAGGTGATCGACCCCGAGGCCGATGGCCGCCCGTCGTTCCGCGGCGAGCCGTCCGTCGTCGGCAACGACGTGTGGATCGGCGCGAAGGTCGTGATCCTGCGCGACGTGACGATCGGCGACGGCGCCGTGGTGGCCGCCGGCGCGGTCGTCACCGAGGACGTCGCGCCGTACTCGATCGTGGGCGGCGTCCCCGCCAGACCGATCCGGGACCGGGTCGACCCCGAGACCCGCGACCGGCTGCTGGAGCTGGCGTGGTGGCGGTTCTCGCCCAACCAGCTGGCGGGCGTCACGTTCGACGACCTCCCGCGGGCCGTCGCGCAGCTGGAGGAGCGTGTCGGCGATCTCGAGCCCTACGCGCCGGGCTTCGTCCCGATCGAGCGGCCGGCCGGTGCCGCGTCCAAGCGCTCGCGCTGGCGGCGCTGAGGGCGGATACTGACCAGATGCGAGCCATCTGGAAGGGTGCCATCAGCTTCGGCCTGGTCCACGTGCCGGTGAAGGTGTACTCCGCCACCGAGAGCCACGACGTGTCGCTGCACCAGGTGCACGACGAGGACGGCGGGCGCATCCGCTACGAGCGCCGGTGCGAGATCTGCAAGGAGATCGTGGCCTACAAGAACATCGACAAGGCCTACGACGCCGGCGAGAAGACGATCGTCCTGACCGACGAGGACCTCAAGTCGCTCCCGGCCGAGCGCAGCCACGAGATCGACGTCGTGGAGTTCGTGCCGGACGACCAGATCGACGTGCTGCGGCTGGGCAACCCGTACTTCCTCGAGCCCGAGGAGAAGGCGCTCAAGCCCTACGCGCTGCTGCGCCAGGCGCTCGAGGAGACCGAGCGGACGGCGGTCGTCACCTTCGCCCTGCGCCAGCGCACCCGCCTGGGCGCCCTGCGCGTGCGCGACAACGTGCTGGTGCTGCAGACCCTGCTCTGGGACGACGAGGTGCGCACGGCCGACTTCCCGGTGCTGGAGAACGCCACGAAGGTCACCCAGAAGGAGCTCGCGATGGCGGGGCAGCTGATCGAGTCGCTCGCGGGCGACTTCGACGCCAGCCAGTTCACCGACGACTACCAGGAGCAGCTCAAGACCCTCATCGAGGCCAAGCAGAAGGCCGGCGAGGGCATCGACACCGAGGCGACCTTCGGCGAGCAGGAGGACGAGGGCGGCGAGGTCGTCGACCTGATGGAGGCGCTGCGGCGCAGCGTCGAGGCGCGCAAGGGCGACGCCGAGAAGCCCAAGAAGAAGGCCGCCAAGAAGAAGTCGTCGGCCTGACTCAGGTGGTGATGATGCCCTGGGCGGCCACGTCGTCGGGGAACTCGTGGACGGACCGCTTGCGGTTGTCGACCACCCAGGACGCGACGGCGTGCAGCTTCTGGTTGTGGTTCTGCGAGTAGCGGCGCAGCACGTCGAAGGCACGGTCGGGATCGATGTCGAACCGCTCCATGAGGATGCCCTGCGCCTGGCCGATCACCTTGCGGGCGTCGATCGCGGTCAGCAGGCCCTGCTCCTGATGGGCGTTGGCCAGGGCCACCGATGCGTGCCGGGCGAAGATCATGGCGGTGGCGAGGTCGTTGCCGTCGAACGCGCCGGATCGCTCCGCGTAGAGGTTGAGGGAGCCGTAGCGGCGGTCGCGCGTCTCCAGCAGCACGCTCATGGCGCTGTGGATCCCGAGGTCGGCCACCGCGGGTCCCCACTTCGGCCAGCGTGGGTCCAGCCGGACGTCGTTCGTGACGAAGCTCCCCCCGGACTCGAGGGCGTCGAGGCACGGTCCCTCGTCGAGGTCGCGCTGCAGGTGGTGTGAGAGGGCGACACGATCGGACGTCGACGCTGCGGTCTCGATGCGGGTGCGGCTGTGCACGAGCATGATGCCGGCGTCGTCACACTCGGCCGCGACCTTCGCGTACTCGGTGATCAACTCGACGGTCTTCTCCGTCGTCGGCTGCTCGTGCAGGTCGAGCGCGACCTCGGAGAAGAAATCGGGCACGTTCACGGCCGCTCCTTCAGAATGTGGAAAGGCAATCGTACGGGGAAGGGGGACGATCGATGGCAGGGACGTCTCCCCAGACCGTGTCGGTCGACGGTCGCCTGTTGCGACTGACCAACAGCGACAAGGTCATGTATCCCGCCACGGGAACCACCAAGGCCGACGTCATCGCCTACTACGTCCAGGTCGCGCCGTGGCTGCTGCCGCACCTGGCGGGACGGCCCATCACGCGCAAGCGCTGGGTCAACGGCACCGGCTCCGACGCGCAGGTGTTCTTCGAGAAGAACCTGCCGGACTCGGCCCCCAGCTGGATCCGCAGGGTCTCGATCAAGCACCGCACGAGCACGAACACCTACCCGATCTTCGAGTCCGTGGCCGACCTCGCCTGGGCCGGTCAGGTGGCGGCGCTGGAGCTGCACGTCCCGCAGTGGCGGGTGGACGCCACCGGTGTCGCCCAGAACCCCGACCGACTCGTCATCGACCTCGACCCCGGGCCGGGCGCCGGCCTGCCCGAGTGCGTCGAGGTCGCCCACGCCGCCCGCGAGCTGATGTCCGACGTCGGGCTCGAGTGCGTGCCGGTCACCAGCGGCAGCAAGGGGATCCACCTGTTCGCCCCCCTGGACGGCGAGCACGACTCCGACTACATCAACGCGTTCGCCAAGCAGGTGGCCCAGGCGCTGGAGGGCGTCATGCCCGAGCTGGTCGTCAGTGACATGTCCAAGGCGAAGCGGCACGGCAAGGTCCTGGTCGACTGGAGCCAGAACAACGGCAACAAGACGACGATCTCGCCGTACTCGCTGCGGGGGCGCGACCATCCGACGGTGGCCGTGCCGCGCGACTGGGACGAGCTCGACGACGACCTCCGCCACCTGACGATCGACGAGGTGCCGGCACGACTCGCCGAGCGGGGCGACCCGATGGCGTCCCTGGCGGCGCCGGTGACCGACCGGCTCGCGACCTACCGCTCGATGCGCGATGCGGCGAAGACGCCCGAGCCCGTGCCGGACTCGGTGGTCCGCGGACGGACCGGTGACCCGATCTTCGTCATCCAGGAGCACCACGCGAGCCGTCTGCACTGGGACTTCCGCCTGGAGCGCGACGGCGTCCTCGTGTCGTGGGCCCTGCCGAAGGGCGTCCCCGACTCGGCCAAGGGCAACCACCTCGCGGTCCAGACCGAGGACCATCCGCTGGAGTACGCGACCTTCGCCGGCGACATCCCGAAGGGCGAGTACGGCGCCGGCCACGTCACCATCTGGGACCACGGCCACTACGACCTGGAGAAGTGGAACGACCACGAGGTGATCGCCACCCTGCACGGGTCGCCGGACGGCGGCCTCGGCGGATCGAAGCGCCTCGCCCTGATCAAGACCGGTGAGAACTGGCTCATCCACCTGATGAAGGAGCAGTCGGTCGCGAAGCAGCCCGCCGCGTCGCCCCCGGCTCCCGCCACCCCGTCCCGGGGTGCGTCGGCCACGGAGTCCGGCCGTGCGGGCTTCGTCCCGCCGATGCTCGCGGTGCTCGCCGGGGGCAGGGACGCGTCCGCCGACGGGTGGGCGTACGAGCTGAAATGGGACGGGATCCGGTGCGTCGCGGTCGTCAACGGAGAGAGCGTGCGGCTGTACTCGCGCAACCACAACGACGTGAGCGCCAGCTATCCCGAGCTCGTCGAAGAGCTCGCGGCGCTCGGCCTCGACGCGGTCCTCGACGGGGAGATCGTGGCGCTCGACGACGCGGGGGTGCCCAGCTTCGGCCGCCTCCAGCAGCGGATGGGGGTCACGAAGTCGGCCGACGTCGCGCGGCTGCGACGCACCGTGCCGGCGCGGATGATGCTGTTCGACCTGCTCGAGCACGACGGGGCCTCGTTGCGCGACCTCTCCTACGACGACCGGCGCGAGGCGCTCGAGGAGCTGGAGCTCGACGGCGAGCTGGTCCAGGTGCCGCCGGCGCACGGCGGGTCGCTCGAGGACGCCGTCGCGCTGAGTCGGCGCCACAAGCTCGAGGGGATCGTGGCCAAGCGCCGTGCCGCGCCGTACGTGCCGGGAGCGCGCTCGACGGACTGGCTCAAGATCAAGAACCAGGACGCGCAGGAGGTCGTGATCGGCGGGTGGCGGCCCAGCAAGGGCGGGCGGGGGATCGGCTCGCTGCTGCTCGGGATCCCCGTCGAGGGAGGCCTGCGGTACATCGGTCGCGTCGGCACCGGATTCACCGAGGCCGAGCGCCTGCGCCTGCGCCAGCTCCTCGACGGTCTGACCCGCAAGACGTCACCCTTCGTCGACGAGGTGGAGACCGCGGCGTCCCGCGACGCGACGTGGGTGACGCCCCGGGTCGTCGGCGAGGTCGTCTACGGAGACTGGTCGCCGAACGGGAGCCTGCGGCACGCCAGCTGGCGCGGATTGCGGCCCGACAAGGACCCCGCCGACGTCGTCATCGAGGGAGCCGAGGTGCGACTGACCCCGTCGTGAGCCACGATGGAAGTCCGACGACATCTGTGCGAAGGAGCCATTGTGGGCAAGGGCAAGAAGAGCGTGAAGGACCACGTCGACACCGTCGTGGAGCAGCTGCCGGACGCGGCCGAGTTGCGCGAGCTGAAGGATCAGCTCATCGAGCGACTCCCCGACCGGTCCGAATGGCTGGCGCTGCGCGACGACCTCATCGAGCGTCTCCCGGACAAGAACGAGCTCCTCGACCTGCGCGACGGCTTGGTCGACAAGCTGCCGAACGAGGTCAGCGACAAGCTCCCGATCCAGAAGCGCCAGCGGTTCGTCGGCCTGCGGAAGTTCGCGTTCGTCGGCCTGTTGACGGCTGGCGTGGCGGGCATCGCGGCCTTCGTCAAGGCCAAGATGGCCGACGACCAGACGTACACCGCCTCGACGTACACGACGCCGGGCCAGCCGACGGCCGGCACCACGTACCCGACGACCCCGACCGGTCCGACCGGCGCGACCGGGACGACGGCGCCGCCGACGATCTGATCCGCGCCACGAGCGCAACGACGAGGGCCCCGGGAAGCGATTCCCGGGGCCCTCGTCGTGGGGGTGCGGCTCAGTGCTTGAACGCGTCCTTCACGTTCTCGCCGGCCTGCTTGAGGTCGGACTTGGCCTGGTCGCCCTTGCCTTCGGCTTCGAGCTTCTCGTCGTCGGTCGCCTTGCCGGTGGCTTCCTTGCCCTTGCCGGTGAGGTCTTCAGCGGTGTTCTTCAACTTGTCATCAAGTCCCATGACTCCAGCCTTCCTCTCGACTCTGCTTTCGCTTCCATGCCAACACGGATGGTCAGCGGTCGCATCTCGAGAAGGACCCGGCGGGCGCCATGTCTCAGGCGTTGAGCACTGCCCAGGCGATGAGCTGGTCGAGTCGGCGGATGTCGATCTTCTTGTCGAGCTTGATCTTGATGTGACCGGCCTTGGTCCACAGCTCCAGCTCAGAGTTGCGGTCGAACACCCCTCCGGCGTTCTCGGAGGACCACATGTCGATGCGGCTGTACGGAAGCGAGTAGACCTCGACCTTCTTGCCCGTCATCCCCTGGGCATCACGCACGATGAGGCGCTTGGTGGTGAATACGGCGGAGTCGCGGAACGTCTTGAACGCCGCGACCGCCTGCTCGCCCTCGACGAGGAGATTGGTCACGTCGGCGGGGATGGGGATCTCCTGGATCAGGGTCCAGGCGGTGATGGCAGCGGTTTCCATGCGAAGAGGCTGACACAGACCTTTCCTCGCTCGTGACGGAATGCGCGTGTTGCTCAGGAGTCACTGACAAGGACCGCCAAGGATGTTCCACGGTGGCGAAGAGCTGGAAACGAAGAAACCCCCGGCCGACCTGATGGTCGACCGGGGGTCGTGGTGCGCCCGAAGGGATTCGAACCCCTAACCTTCTGATCCGTAGTCAGATGCTCTATCCGTTGAGCTACGGGCGCACGCCCTCACGGGCCTCGACGAGTCTACCGTGAACCCTGCCGAGGTGCGAAATTGGGTGAGGCAACTCCCGTTCCGCGCTCTCGCGCTAGGTTGGATCCGATGTCAGAAACGCCCCGTGTTCCGATGCGCCGCGACGCCGTGGCCAACCGGGAACGCATCATCGACACCGCCGAGGTCTACTTCGCCGCGAACGGCCTCGACGCACCCATGCACGGGCTCGCGGCGGCGGCGAAGGTCGGCACGGGCACCCTCTACCGCAACTTCGCCTCGCAGGAGGAGCTGTGGCGCGCGCTCTACGACCGGCACATCGCGCTCTTCGACGAGATCGCCGAGCGGGCCTTGCTCATCGAGTCGGGCTGGGAGGGGATCGAGCTCGTCCTCGACGAGGCCACGCAGGTGATGATCGACCGGCGCATCGTGGCCGAGGTCATGCGCCGTCAGGCGATCAACGACCCGGACTACCGTCCCACCGACCGGTGGGTGGGCACCCTGCGGTCGCTGGTGGAACGGGCCATCGCCGAGGGCATGGCACGCCCCGACCTGTCGGTCGCCGACCTCAGCGCCGCTCCGCTCATGCTCGGCGCGGTCCACACGGCCGCGCCGGAGAACCGCGAATGGCTCGCCCAGCGGATGCGCGCCCTGCTCCTGGACGGGATGCGGAACCATCCCCACGAGGCCACGCCGTTGGCGGAGCTGCCCTCGGAATTCCACGAGCGAGGCTCCTCGATCGTCAAGCGCTCGCCCTGATTCGGTGACTGGGGGTCGGGGTGGGTATCCTGATCCGGTTGTCTGGAGATGTCGCATAGTGGCCTAGTGCGCCCGCCTGCTAAGCGGGTTGAGGTTCAAACCTCTCGAGGGTTCAAATCCCTCCATCTCCGCCAACCAAGGGTGGAGCAGGTGATCCTGCTCCACCTTTGTCGTTCCCGGGTCAGCTGCCGCCGGTGGGATCGAAGCGGCGGTAGCCGTTCGCGGTGTTGAGCCGGTCGTAGACCTCGCGGATCAGCTCGGCCCGGCGCGTGCGGTCGATGAGGCTGAGCGGGAACGCGGTGACGGCGCCCGCGCCGTCGGTGAAGCGCAGCAGGCCGTCGTCGACCTCGACCGACTCGACCTGCTTCCAGGTGCCGTCGCCGTGGCGGCCGCGCGCGCGGTAGCCGGCGAGGTCCAGGGTCAGCACCACGGGAGGCCGCAGGTTGGCGATCGCGGCCACGAGCAGCGCCACGACGGCGACGATCGCGGCCACGATGACCACCCCGGTGGACAGGGTGCCCCCGCCCGCCGCGAGGAAGGCCACGACCACGCTGATGGCGGCCACGATGAAGCACGCGCCGGCGAGCACCATCAGGTGCGCCCGGTCGAGTCGGTAACGAGTCACGCAGAGGGGGCGGGATTCGAACCCGCGGCTGACATCGCTGCCAGCGACCGCTTTCAAGGCGGTTCCGATCGGCCACTCCGGCACCCCTCCAGGGCCACCGCCGAGGCGACGACTCCTGGAGCGATTCTCGCAGAGCGGCCGTGAGACGTCCGGATGCGGGATCGCCCCACCCCCACTTTTGGAACTCGTTTCACCGTGAACGTCCCATCCGACGTGGAACGAGTTCCAAAAGTGGGCAGCGGCGGCGGAAGGTGGTGCGCGTCCGCGGGGGTCAGCGCAGGGGTGCGAGCCGCTTCGGCTCGGAACGGCGGGACTGCTGCACCGCTCGGGCCGCACGACCGCCGCGCGGCCGGAAGAACACGGCGCGCACGACGAGCCCGAGCACGAGGCCGATGATCGCGCTGTAGAGCGTCGAGAGCGCGAAGTACGAGGGGTAGGCCCGCGGGTCGATGAGCGAGTTCGCCACGATCACGGTGCCGACGACGGCGAAGACGCAGACCCACCAGCCCTCGCGGTACCGGGAGCGCATCGAGGTGCCGACCACCAGGGCCGGGAAGCCGATGAGGAACTCGTACGGGCGCGGCACGCCGCCGATGTTCTGGCGCAGCCACACGATCGTGTCGTCCAGCAGGTTCTTCAGCGCGGGCGAGCCGGCCGTGCGGACGAAGCTGCCGTAGTAGAACAGGCCGACGGCCAGCACGGCGACGACGATGAGGATCTTCAGTTGGTTGCGGCCCAGCCCGTGGAGGCCGGATCCGAGCCGCCACACGATCGCGACGGCCAAGGTCACCGAGACGGCCATGACCATGAGGCCGAACGGGCGGACCTCCACCGTGGCGTTCCACGCGGCGACGCCGGCGGCGCCGCTGAGCGCCAGGGACAGCATCACGACGTACTCCCGCAGCACCTCGAGCAGGCTGTCGGCGGGTCGGGTGAAGACCACCGACGTCACGGCCGACAGCACGGCCGTGGCCCCCGCAGCCGCCGCGAGGAGCCCGTTGACCTCGGTGACGACGGCGAGCGCGGCCAGGACGATCGCGAGGCTGACCCAGATGCGCATGTACCCGCCGACCCGGTGCGTGAGGATCAGGGAGAACGCCACCAGCAGCGCGGCAGCCGACGGCCGCCACAGCCACGACGGTGCGTTCACGTCGGCGATCGACGTCGCCGCACCCGCGGTGCTGAGCACCCACAGGACGAACGTCGCGAGGATCAGCAGGCGCGACCATCGACGGGAGGCGACGCGCGGCTCGCGGGTCGCGACCTCGTACGGGGTCGGGACCGACGTGTCGAGGCGTCGTCGGCCCGGCTGGGCGATCGTCACGGCGTCTGCATCCTCCGGTTGGCGAGCGAGGGGTTGACCTCGCGGGACCGCCGCACGGCGTCCACCGTCATCTGCGCGGTGACCTGCTCGTTCCCCCCGGCGGCTTCGACCACGATAGTTCCCCACGGATCGGCGACCAAGGAGTGGCCGCTGTAGCGCGACCCGCCCTGCCCGGCGGCCGCGACCCAGACCGTGTTCTCGATCGCCCGCGCGCGCAGCAGCGTGCGCCAGTGCTCGACCTTGTGCTCGCCCGCGACCCAGGCGGCGGGCACGACGAACGCCTCGGCGCCGGCGTCCACCAACGCCCGTGACAGCTCCGGGAACCGCAGGTCGTAACAGGTCATCAGGCCCAGGGAGAGGTCGCCGACCGGGATCACGACCGGGGCGATGTCGGCGGCGCGCAGCCGCTCGGACTCCCGGTAGCCGAACGAGTCGTAGAGGTGGATCTTGCGGTACGTCGTGACCAGTTCGCCGTCCGGGCCGAGCACGACGAGGGTGTTGTACGGCAGGTCGTCGGTCCGCTCGAACATGCCCGCGACGATGGTGGAGCCGAGGCGCCTCGCCTGCTGCGACAGGAGGTTCACGAACGGCCCGTCCAGCGGCTCGGCCGCGGCGGCGAGGTCGTGCTCCGGCGGGCCGAAGTCGTGCATCATCGCCTCCGGCAGCACCACGAGGTCCTGTCCGTCGACGGTGCGCAACGAGTCCACGACGAGTTCACGGTTGGCGGCCGGGTCGAGGTCAGCGGCCAGCTGCACGAGCGTCACCTGCATACGCACCAGTGTGCCGGTCACTACCGTGGAGGCCATGCGAGCCGTGATCGTCGAAGAACCCGGAGGCCCCGACAGCCTCGTCGTCGCCGAACTGCCCGACCCCCAGCCCGGACCGGGCGAGGTGGCGATCACCGTCGCCGCGGCCGGGGTCAACCGGGCCGACCTGCTGCAGCGGCAGGGGCACTACCCGCCGCCGCCCGGCACGACCGACGTCATCGGCCTCGAGTGCTCCGGCGTCGTGGCCGAGGTCGGCGAGGGCGTGACGTCCGTCGCCGTGGGTGACGAGGTCTGCGCGCTGCTCAGCGGCGGCGGGTACGCCGAGCGGGTCGTCGTTCCGGCGGGTCAGGTCGCGCGCGTGCCGGCGGGTGTCTCGCTGGTGGATGCAGCCGCCATCCCCGAGACCTACGCGACCGTCTGGTCGAACGTCTTCATGCTGGCCGGGCTGTCCGAGGGCCAGACGCTGCTCGTGCACGGCGGCGGCAGCGGCATCGGCACGACGCTGGTCCCCCTGGCGAAGGCCTTCGGCGCCACCGTGGTCACCACGGTCGGCAGTGCCGAGAAGGCCGAGGTCGTGCGCGGCCTGGGTGCGGACGTCGTCGTCAACTACCGCGAGGACGACTTCGTCGAGGCGTGCCGCGAGGTCGGCGGCGCCGACGTCGTCCTGGACATCATCGGCGGCAGGTACCTGGCCCAGAACGTCGCCGCGCTGGCTCGCGGGGGACGGATCGTCGTCATCGGGATGCAGGGCGGGATGAAGGGCGAGCTGAACCTCGGCGCGCTGCTGGCGAAGCAGGGCACGATCTCGGCGACGTCGCTGCGCTTCCGTCCCGCGGAGGAGAAGGCGGCCATCGTGGCCGAGCTCGTCGAGCAGGTCTGGCCGCTCATCGAGGCCGGCCGGCTGGGGCCGATCGTCCACGAGGTCGTGCCCCTGTCGCGGGTGGCCGACGCCCACCGGATCCTCGAGGAGTCGTCGCACGTGGGCAAGGTCGTGCTCGACCTGCGCGGCTGAGGTCGAGACGTGCGGTCTGGTTCCCCGGCCTAGGCTGGGGCCCATGACCGACGACCGGATCATCGACCCCCAGGGCCAGCCCGTGGCCGCCGCGCAGGACTCCGAGCCCACCCGCACGCCGCTCACCGACCTGGTCGAGCAGCCCGCGAAGGTGATGCGCATCGGCGGCATGATCCGCCAGCTGCTCGACGAGGTGAAGTCCGCTCCGCTCGACGAGGCCAGCCGGTCCCGGCTGCGCGAGATCCACCACCAGTCGATCGACGAGCTCAAGGACGGCCTGGCGCCCGAGCTGGTCGACGAGCTCGAGCGGCTCAGCCTCCCCTTCGGTGCCGAGGCTCCGAGCGACGCCGAGCTGCGGGTCGCCCAGGCCCAGCTGGTCGGCTGGCTCGAGGGACTCTTCCACGGGATCCAGGCCGCGCTGTACGCCCAGCAGGTGCAGGCGCAGAGCCAGCTGCAGAACATGCGGCTCGCCCTTCCCGGCGGCCCCCAGGGTGACGGAACCGACGGCAACGAACAGGTCACACCTTCCGAAACGAGCGGAATGTACCTCTAGACTGGAGTCATCAGCAACTCCAGGAGATGGCAATGAGGCCCACCCTCCCACCGTGCGCCATGGCGCCGGCGATGTACCAGGACGAGACCCTGCTGAACCCGCCGGGCCGCCGCGACGTCACCGTCGAGCAGTGGCGTGACTACCTCTCCAAGCGCGACGCGGCCCACCGCCGTTGCGCCGGCTGCGCGGTCCTGGCCGACTGCCTCTACCGTGCCGTCGTCGACGTCGACGTCGCCGGGTTCCTCGCGTGCACCAGCGAGGCCGAGCGCCGCACGATGCGCCGCGAGCTCGGCATCGAGGTCCAGGTCGACACCAGCCCGTACGGCACCGCCCGCGTGGGCGGCGGACCGGTCGACCACGCCGAGGTGATGGGGGCCCGCAAGGCCCATCCCGACGAGACCTGCCGCGAGCTGGCCCAGCGCCTGGGCTGCTCCACGTCGACGGTGAAGCGGCACCTGCGCCAGGAGCGCGAGGGCCGCGCCGAGGCGCCGGTCGCGACGATCGAGAAGCCGACGATGGGCCAGGTCCTCGATGCCTTCGACCGGCTCGACACCTCGCGCCGCGTCTGACTCAGAACCGCCGGTCGACCTGCACCCGCTCCGGCGTGTGCAGGCGCACCATCGTGCGCCCCACGGTGGCGGGGATCCGTGATCGCGTCGCGAGTGACACGGCGATCATCAGCCCGAACCCGATCGGGACCGACCAGACGGCCGGCTGGCTCATGAGCGTGCCCCACCAGCCGTCGACGTCGAGGGCCAGGGTGACGAAGGGCGCGGCACCGGCGCACACGCCGCCGCCGATCAGTCCGGCGATCGCGCCGGCCGAGGTGAGCCCCCGCCACCAGATCCCGAGCACCAGCAGGGGGCAGAACGTCGAGGCCGCCAGAGCGAAGGCGAAGACCACCGAGCTGGCCACGGGGATCGGCTCGGCGACGAACGCCAGGCTCAGCGGCACGGCCACGCACGCCGCGGCCGCGATGCGCAGCGCCGCGATCGACGACAGCCGGCCGCGCCACGGCCCGTGGTCGCTCAGGCCCTGGCCGACCACGCCCGCGAGTGCCATCGTCACGCCCGACGAGGTCGAGAGGAACGCGGCGAACGCCCCGGCCGTGACCAGGGCGGTCAGGAGCTCGCCGCCCGACCCGGCGATCAGCCGGCTCGGCAGCTCGAGGGCGACGGTGTCGGCGCGGCCGGAGGCGATCAGGTCGAAGGCGTAGACCCGTCCGAGCACGCCGTAGAACGTCGGCAGCAGGTAGAAGGCCGAGATCAGCACCATCACGATCAGCGTCGTGCGTCGCGCGGCCCGGCCGTCGGGGTTCGTGTAGAAGCGCACCACGACGTGGGGCAGGCCCATCGTGCCCAAAAAGGTCGCGACGATGACGGCGTAGGTGCCGTAGATCGCCTCGGGGGTGGCGACGCCGAGCGGGGTCCACCAGTCGGCCGACGCCTGCGCGGCCGGCCGGCCGTCGCGCGACCACGCCAGCAGCAGGAACATCAGCGGCACGAGCAGCGCGGTCAGCTTCAGCCAGTACTGGAAAGCCTGCACGAACGTGATCGAGCGCATGCCACCCAGGACGACGTTGAGGGTCACGATGGCCGCCACCAGCACGGTGCCGACCCAGCGCGGCGCGTCGAGGACGGCCTGCAGGGTCAGCCCGGCTCCCTGGAACTGCGGCAGCAGGTACAGCCACCCGACCGCCACGACGAGCGCGGTCGACACCCGCCGCACCGCGACCGACTGCAGGCGCACCTGGGCGAAGTCGGGGATCGTGTAGGCGCCCGAGCGCCGCAGCGGTGCGGCGACGAACACCAGCAGCAGCAGGTACCCCGCCGTCCACCCGATCGGGTACCAGAGCATGTCGGCGCCGTGGGTGAGGACGAGTCCCGCGATGCCCAGGTAGGAGGCGGCCGACAGGTACTCGCCGCTGATCGCCGACCCGTTGAGGACCGGCGAGACCGACCGCGAGGCGACGTAGAAGTCGCTCGTGGTCCGGCTGATCCGCAGGCCGAAGGCGCCGATGGCGAGCGTTGCGATGGAGACCAGCGAGACCGCGACGATCCCCCACGTGGGGCTCATGGACGGCCGTCGCTCGGCTCGACCAGGTGCGTGAAGAGGCGCTCGGCACGCTCGACGTGGCGCACGTACAGCCAGCCCAGCACGATGACGCCGGCATGGACCCCGCCCCCGAGGACGAGCCACGGCAGCGGGATGCCGAGGACCCGGCCGTCGTTCAGGCCCGGGACCCACAGGAAGACCAGGGGCAGGCTGACGACGGTCAGCAGCAGCGTGATCGCGACCGTGGCCGCCGCGCGCAGTTGGGACCGGATGAGGGACTGCATGTAGACCTCGCCGACGCCGGTGGCCTCGTCGATCTCCTGGCCCACCGTGCGGCGCACATGGGTCGACGCCGTCGAGAGCGGGCTGGTGATCCGGACCCGGCCGGTCGACGGCTCCGCCGGAGGGGTCGGCTCCGTCACGGCGTGTGCTCGCCGATCAGCTCGCGGAGCGCACGCGTGTGCCGCCGGGCCACCTGCAGTTCGGTCGTGCCGCCACCGGGAGCGGGGACGACGACGCTCGCGCGGCCCGAGGACATCCGGACCTCGACGATGTGCGCGCGGTTCACGACGAGGCTGCGGTGGATCCTCAGGAAGCCGGCGTCGGCCCAGTCCTCGGCCAGCGAGCCCAGCGGCGTGCGGATCAGGTGGCTGGACCCGTCCAGCGTGTGCAGGCGGACGTAGTCGCCCTGCGCCTCGGCGTGGGTGACCTTCGAGCGCGAGACGAAGCGCGTGACGCCGGCCAGCTCGACCGCGATCGTGTCGTCGGACTCCGCGCCGCCGCCGTCGGAGTCGGCGACCGCCCGGCGCACGCTCTCGCGCAGGCGCTCCTCGCGGATCGGCTTGAGCAGGTAGTCGACGGCGTTGAGGTCGAACGCCTCGACGGCGTGCGCGTCGTGAGCCGTGACGAAGATGATCTGCGGCGGCGACTTGAACTTGCCCAGCAGCCGCGCGATGTCGATCCCGGTCAGCCCGGGCATCGCGATGTCGAGGAACAAGAGGTCGATGTCGCCGGAGTCGAGGCGGCGCAGCGCCTCCGTGCCGGACCGGGCCGTGTCGATCGTGCCGATCCGGTCGTCGCGGCCCAGCAGCCACACGAGCTCGTCGAGCACCGGCTGCTCGTCGTCGACCACCAGCGTCCGCAGTGCGCGCCCCATGGGAGTGAGCCTAGTCACTGCGGTGGACGGACGACGTCAGTCGGCGATGCCGCGCGCGTGCAGGGCGTCGCCCGTGTCGCGGGCGCGGGCGACCACCCGCAGGACCAGGGGAGTCGTGCGGGCTCGGAGGCTGCGCTCGAGCCCGCGGGCGCGGGCGGCGTCGCGTGTCTCGGCGGCCAGCTCGAGCGTTCCCGGCAGGGCGCGCAGCGTCAGCGAGAAGGCCAGTCCGACGCGCTCGGGGTCGACGCCGAGGCGTCGGAACGGGCCGAGCGCCCGCACGATCGTGTCGAGCAGGTCGTTGACCGCGGTGGTCGCCGTCAGGACGGTCGCCGCCAGGATCAGGGCCGTCAGGTCGCCGACCACCTCGATCGCGCGCGGCCAGCCGTTCTGCCACGCGTTGAACGCGAGGAGCAGGGCGGCCACGACGGCGAAGCGGCGCAGCGCCGCGAGGACCGACCGCGCGGAGAGGCCGGCGACGGTGGCCAGGACGAGCGTCCCCGCCACGAACCCGACGGCGGACCACGGGCCGTGGACCATCAGCACGACGACGCTGAACAGCAGGAGGGCGACCAGCTTCGGGCCGGGCGTGGTGCGGTGCAGCAGCGACGTCCCCGGTTGGTGGACGCCCAGCGGGGCGCTCACGACACCAGCGTCCGGTACCGGTCGACCGCGGTGGCGGCCGGGCCGTCGAAGGCGATCGCGCCCGCGTGGACGACGAGGGCACGATCGCACCGCGCCGCGAGCTCGAGATCGTGGGTGACCAGGACCAGCTGCTGCTCGAGCCCCAGCAGCACCTCGCCGACGCGGCGGGTGTTGGCCAGGTCCAGCAGCGTGGTCGGCTCGTCGGCGACGAGCACGGCGGGATCGGTGGCCAGCACCGTCGCGATCGCGAGCAGCTGCCGCTGGCCGCCGGAGAGGGCGTGGACGCTGCGCTGCGCGAGATCGGCGAGGCCGAAGCGCTCCAGTACGGCGAGGGCGGCCGCCGTCCGCGACGCCTTCTCGCGGTGGGTCTTGCGCAGCGAGAGCTCGACGTCCTCGGCGACCGTCGGCATCACCAGCTGGGCGTTCGGGTCGGTGAAGACGAAGCCGACGCGCCGGCGGACCTCGCGGCCGTCGCGGCGGGTGTCGAGGCCGTCGACCAGGACGCGTCCGCTCGTCGGCTCGACGAGCCCGTTGAGCAGGCGGGCGAGCGTGGACTTGCCCGACCCGTTCGAGCCGATGACCGCGACGCGCCGCTCGGCGAGGCGCAGCGAGGTCGGCTCCAGGCGTCCCTCGACGCCGGCCTCGACGAGCTCGATCACTTCCGGCGTGCCGGCAACAGGTCGGGGAAGGCGCGGTGCACGGCCGTGGCGACCGACGCCATCGCGAGGTTCTTGATCACGTCGCCGGGCCAGAAGGCGAGGTCGACCGTCGCTGCCGCACCCAGGTCCATCGGGACGCGCCAGGCCATCCCGAGGATGCCCAAGGTGTGGATCAGCAGGGCGCTGGACGACAGGCCTGCGACGAAGATCAGCGGGATGCTCGTGGCGACCTTGTCCCGGGGCAGCCGCTCGACGATGAACCCGCACAGGGCCGCCGCGAACGGGAAGCCGACCAGGTAGCCCATCGAGGGGCCGGCGAAGACGGCCAGTCCGGCGGCGCCGCCGGAGAACACCGGGAGGCCGGCTGCACCGAGGGCGAGGTAGAGCAGCACGGCGAGGAAGCCGCGCTTGGCGCCCAGGACGGCACCCGACAGCAGGACGGCGAAGGTCTGCAGCGTGATCGGCACGAGGCCGGCGCCGACGTGCAGTGCGGGCAGCAGGGCGCAGGCGGCGATGAGGGCGGCGAACGCCGCGACGAGGGCGATGTCGGTGGTCGTGAGTCGGCGGCTCGCCGTGGCGGTGCGGGGCATGAGGTCTCCTGAACGGTGTTCACCTGAACGGTGTTCAGGCTAGCCGATACAGTGGGTGCATGGCCAACTCCCTCGACGACGTCGTCTCCGGGGCGTTGCGCGTCCTGGGCCAGTACGGCCTCGAGTTCTGCTCGATGCGACGCGTGGCGGGCGAGCTGGGCGTCCAGCCGAGCGCGCTCTACCACCACGTCCCGGACAAGCAGACGCTGCTGGCCCTCATGGCCGACCGCATCGTCGCCGGCGTCGAGGTCGGGTCCGACCCCGAGAAGGCCGCCCACGCCCTGCGCGACGCGATGCTCGCGGTGCGCGACGGCGCCGACGTCGTGGCGACGGCGTCCGCCTTCCGGCTGGGCGACTCACGCCTCGAGAACGAGCTCGCGGCGCTGACGTCCGCCGACGTGGCGCGCACCGTGCTGCTCTACGTCTTCGGCCACACCCAGGCCACGCAGATGCACCGGCAGGCCGCCCAGGTCGGCATCCTCTCCGAGGACCCCGACCTCGACGCCTCCTTCGCCCGCGGGCTTGCCCTCATCCTGCGCTGACGGTCCCGCCGAGGGCGGTGAGCCTGGTCCCACGGCTCCCGGAGTAGCGGTGAGCGTGCTCCCACCGACGTAGCCCGGGTGGGACTCAACTCACCGCCCTCGGCGGATCCACAGGCGGGCCGGCCGCGAGGACGTCCTCCACAAGGGCGTCTGCTGCTCTGTTCCCGAGCTTCCGCGTGGCGTCTGATCGGTCCATGCCTGCTCCCAGCCCCGTCCCTGCTCGGTTCCTCTCCGGGCCCTTCCGCCGAGATCAGTTCGTCGAAGCCGGCCTCTCGCCGAAGCTGCTCGTCGGCCGGCGTTTCACGCGCGTGTTCCCGAACGTGTGGACCGCGACGGCGCTCACGCACGAGCAGCGCATCCAGGCGGCGGTCCTCTCCCTGACGCCACGTGCAGCACTGAGTCACGTGACGCGCATCCAGGCACTGGGGTTGGAGCGCGGCCCGACCGATCCGCTGCACTTCACGGTCATGGGCGACCATCACATCGACACCGAAGGCATCTTCCTGCACCGGACGGTGGCGATGCCGCCACGCGACGGCCTGGGAGTGACCCCGGCGGCGGCCTTCGTGCAGTGCTGCGCCGATCTCCGACTGCTCGATCTGGTCGTGATCGGTGACTGGTTGCTCGCCCAGGAGCACGCCACGATCGACGAGATCCATCACGTCGCGCTCAAGCACCCGTGGCGTCCGGGAGCCCAACAGGTCCACGCCGTGCTCCCGTGGCTCCAGGAGCGGTCGCGCTCACCGAAGGAGTCGGAGCTGCGCGCGCTGATCGTGGCCTGCGGCCTGCCCGAGCCGGAGATCAACGCTCCGGTCATCGACGAGGTCGGGCGAGAGGTGGCCGTCGTCGACCACCTGTTCCCGCGCTGGCGGTTCGCGTTGGAGTACGAGGGACGGCAGCACGCCGAGGACGTGCGTCAGTTCGCCCGGGACATCGCCCGGTACGCGGACCTGCGGAGGCTGGGAGTCGACTACCTCCAGGTCACCGCAGCGATGCTGGCGTCACCCCGCGCGACGATGACGCAGATCCATCGTCGACTCGCCGAGCGGGGCTACGACGGATCGGCGCCGGTGTTCGGCGGGACCTGGTTCTCGCTCTTCGGTCCGGTCCCGGTGGTCGGCACCGCTCGAGGGGCGGTGCGCTGAGTCCCACTGGGCCGGTCTCCGTGGGACTCAGCTCACCGCCCTCCGCGGGGTGGTGGGACCCAACTCACCGCCCCCCGGCGGCTCACCAGGAGGCGTGCAGGGGGCGGCCCTCGTCGTAGCCGGCGCTGGACTGCAGGCCGACGGTGGCGCGCTCGGCGAAGTCGACCAGGGTGCGGGCGCCGGCGTACGTGAAGGACGAGCGGACGCCGGCGGTGATCTGATCGATCAGGTCCTCGACGCCGGGACGCTCGGGATCGAGGAACATCCGCGAGGTCGAGATGCCCTCTTCGAACAGTGCCATCCGGGCACGCTCGAAGCCGGCCGCGTCACGCGTGCGGTTGGCCACGGCGCGCGAGGACGCCATCCCGAACGACTCCTTGTAGGCCCGTCCGTCGGCGCCGAGCTTGAGGTCGCCGGGGCTCTCGTGGGTGCCCGCGAACCAGGACCCGATCATGACGCTGCCAGCACCGGCGGCCAGGGCGAGGGCGACGTCGCGCGGCCAGCGCACGCCTCCGTCGGCCCACACGTGGGCGCCCAGCTCGGCCGCGGCCGCGGAGCACTCGAGCACGGCCGAGAACTGCGGTCGGCCGACGCCGGTCATCATGCGGGTCGTGCACATCGCGCCCGGCCCGACGCCCACCTTGGCGATGTCGGCACCGGCGGCCACCAGGTCGCGCACCCCGTCGGCCGAGACCACGTTGCCGGCGGCGATGGGCAGCCGGCGCCCGGTGGCGGCCTCGTGCGCCTCACGCACCTCGACCACGAGCGGCAGGGCGTCGAACATCTTGGCCTGGTGACCGTGGGCGGTGTCGACGACCAGCACGTCGACGCCGATCTCGATCAGCGCCTCCGTCTTGGCCCGGACGTCGCCGTTGATGCCGATCGCGCCGCCGACGACCAACCGGCCGTCGGGGTCGGTGGCGGGGGTGTAGATCGTCGAGCGCAACGCCCCCTTGCGGGTCAGCACGCCGACCAGCGCGCCCCCGTCGACGACCGGGGCGAACGGGACGTGCTGCTCCGACAGCTGGTTGAACATCTCGCGCGGGTCGCCGCCGGCCTCCAGCACGAAGGGATCCGTCAGCATGACCTCGCGAACCTGGGCGAAACGGTCGATCTCGTGTGCCTGGTTCGGGGTGAACACCCCGACGACCTTCAGCTCGGGACCACTCAGCGAGTCGACCACGACCGCACCGCCGTGTGCCCGCTTGGGGACGAGGCTCAGCGCCTCGCCGACGGTCATCGTGGGCGTGAGCACGACCGGGGTGTCGTAGACGGTGTGCGCGGCCTTCACCCGGCCGACCGTCTCGGCGACGATGTCGAGGGGGATGTCCTGCGGGAGGATCGCGATGCCGCCGCGGCGGGCCACCGTCTCGGCCATGCGTCGACCCGAGACGGCCGTCATGTTGGAGACCACGAGGGGCAGCGTCGCCCCGGTGCCGTCGGTCGTGGACAGGTCGACGTCGAAGCGCGACGCCACGTCCGAGCGTCCCGGCACCATGAAGACGTCGTTGTAGGTCAGGTCGTGACTGGGCTGCAGATCGTTGAGAAACCTCACCGCGCAAGTCTACGGACGTTCAGTCCACCGTGGTGGGAGTGAATTTCGGGATCCGGAGCGTGACCTTCGTGCCCATGCCGGGGGCGGTCTCCACGACCAGCCCGTGGTCGTTGCCGTAGACCGTGCGCAGCCGCTCGTCGACGTTGGCCAGGCCCACCGACGGCGAGCTGGTGCGGCCGGCCAGGGCGGCCCGCACGGTCTCGGGGTCGGAGCCCACGCCGTCGTCCTCGATCGAGATCAGGCACTCCGCGCCCGCGTCCTGGGCGGTGACGGTCAGCGTGCCCGGGCCGGGCTTGCGCTCGAGGCCGTGCCGGACGGCGTTCTCGACCAGCGGCTGCACGGTCAGGAACGGCACGGTCAGGCTCAGCACCTCCGGCGCGATGCGGGTGACGACGCGCAGCTTGTCGCCGAACCGGGCCTTCTCGAGCACGAGGTACCGCTCGATCGAGCGCAGCTCCTCGGCCAGCGTCGTGTAGTCGCCGTGCTGGCGGAACGAGTACCGGGTGAAGTCCGCGAACTCCAGCAGCAGCTCGCGGGCGCGCTCGGGGTCGGTGCGCACGAACGACGCGATCGCGCCGAGCGAGTTGTAGATGAAGTGCGGAGAGATCTGCGCGCGCAGGGCCCGCAGCTCGGCCTCCATGAGCGCGGTGCGGGAGGCTGACAGCTCGGCGAGCTCGAGCTGGCTCGACACCCACCCGGCGACCTCGATCGTGGTGCGCGCCAGTCCGGCGGAGGCGCTGTCGTCGACCACGACGATGCTGCCGACGACCCGGCCCTCGACCGAGAGCGGCGCGACGATCACGCGGTTCGACGCCTGCGCCCGGCCGTACTCGAGCACGACCCCGACGAGGTCGGCGGTCAGCTCGGTCTCGTCGGTGCCGGCCCAGCCGAGCGGTCCGTGGGTGTCCGTGATCCCGACCGTGCGGCCGCCGATCAGCTGGCGCAGGTGGGGCAGGGCGCGGCTCGCGCTCTCGGTGTCGAGGCCCGATCGCAGCGCGGGCGCGGCCAGGGCTGCGGTGTGCAGGGTCTGGTAGGTGGCCCGGTCCTCGGGCGAGCCGAGGCTGCGGCGGCGGCTCAGCAGCACCCACCGCGTGAGCAGCGCCAGGCCGGCGAGCACGGCGACGACCACCACGGCGGTCGCGACGTCGAGGGGACCCACGTCAGTCCAGCGAGAGCAGGATCGCGTCCGGCGGGTCGGGCTCGGAGGCCAGCGCCGACTTGTCGACGACCGCGCGGACGCACCGCGTCTCGTGCCGCAGGCGCAGCTTGGAGCTGCTGGTCGAGTACTCGCGCCACAGGTCGTGCACGGCGCCCAGCGCGGACTCCGGGACGGTGGGGCGGCGGGTCTGCTCGGCGAAGCGCAGCAGGTGGGGGAGGTCGAGCTCCTCCCACGCGTTGAAGACCTCGACCTCCGGTGTGCCGAACAGGCCCGAGGCGGAGAACGTGTCGACGGCGGGCTCGGGGGCCTCGCGGTCGCCGGTGATGGCGCGCAGGCGGCGCATCCACGGGATCGAGTCGTCGTACCGCCGGCTCATGCTCGACAGCAGGCCGCCGGGCACCAGCACGCGGGCGTACTCGGCCAGCGCGGCCGGCGACTCCTCGAAGAAGGGGGTGATGACGACGTCGAAGGTCGAGGACCGCAGCGGCAGCCGGTCGCCGCCGGAGCAGACGTAGGAGAGCTCGGGGTTGCGCACCTGCGAGACGTCGTCGCCCAGCACGAGCACGTCGTGCCCCTGCTCGGCCAGCTCGTAGGCGAGTCCGCCGTCCCCGAGGTGCAGCACGGTGGACAGCCGGTCGCCGACCATCCACTTGGCGGCGCGTGCTGCGGGGATGACGTCCACCCTCCGAGGCTACCGCCGGGCACGACCGGGGCCCGGACGCGCGCTGGGTACGCTGCGTGCGTGTCCGATCCCTTCATCGCCGCCGCCTCCCTCGAGGGTGTCCCCTCGGCCTTCCGGGCCGCTCGGGACGGGATGGACGCGATCCTGCGCGACCGCGGCCTGCGCCGCAGCACGCCCGACGACACGGCGCGCTCGCTGCTGATCGGGGCCTGGGCGAACGCGACCCTCGAGGGCAGCGAGTGCGACCTCGACGAGCTCGCGTCCGGGGGAGGCGACGCCACCGCCCGGGCGGCGGTCCGGCTCTCGACCGAGCTGCTCGGCCTGCTGCCCACGTGGCAGCGATCGCCCGTCCAGGCCGTCGCCCGGCTGCACGCCCTGGCGGCCGCGGGCTCCGTCCCGGACGAGGATCTCGGACGGCCCGTGAACCCCACGGGCACGGCACGGCTCACGCAGCTCGCCTCGCTGCTGGCGGAGAAGACCGAGGCCCCGGCGCTCGTCGTCGCGGCGCTCGTGCACGCCGAGATCGCCGCGGCCGGCGCGTTCGTCTCGCACAACGGCGTGGTCGCCCGGGCCGCGGAGCGCCTGGTCATGGTGTCCCGCGGTGTCGACCCGGCGTCGGTGACGGTGCCCGAGGCCGGGCACGTGGCAGCGGCCCCCGATTACTTCAGTCGGCTCGCGGCTTACGGGTCCGAGGACACCGGCGTGCACCAGTGGCTGCTGTACGCGGCGGAGGCCTACACCCGCGGGGCCGAGGCGTCGCCCCTGTCCTCACGCTGAGCCCTCGCGCTGAGCCCTCGCGCACAGGACGACGGCGCCGAGGGAGGCCCGACGCCGTCGTGGTGCCCGGACGTCACGGTGATCATGCGTGCCTTCGTTGATCATCGCCTCGGGGCCGCGGTTGTCGAAGAAGCTGCGGGTGTCCCGGGTGCGATTGCCCTGAATGAAGGGAGGTCGCCGCGTGGGTGCCGTGGTGCGGGCTGCTCTGGAGTTCTGACTCCAATGTGCCCCAGAAGCGCTGGGATCACAAGGGTTCGGGGCGAGGCCGTCGCTTCAGTGCGGCGCTGATCCCCAAGGCCAGCAGCGAGGCCGAGGCCGCGAGTCCGCCGAGCGCCATCGCCTTGCCGGTGGTCGACTCGGGCACCAGCCGCGAGCGCAGCGCGGTGGGCCGCTCGAACGTCAGGATCGTCCACCCCTCCTCGACCGCGCGGCGGCGCAGGCCCTTGTCGGGGTTGACCGCGAAGGGGTGGCCGACGGCCTCGAGCATCGGGATGTCGGTCTCGGAGTCGGAGTACCCGAAGCTGCGGGACAGGTCGTACCCCTCGCGCTCGGCCAGCTCGCGCATCGCCGTGACCTTGTGGGGCCCGTACGAGTAGTGCAGGATCTGGCCCGAGTAGCGGCCGTCGACCTCCTCGAGGCGCGTGGCGATGGCGTGCTTCGCACCGAGCATCTCGGCGATCGGCTCGACCATCTCGGAGCCGGAGGCCGACACGATGATGACGTCGTTGCCGGCCTCGCGGTGCTGGTCGATGAGGTCGAGCGCCTCGGCGTAGACCAACGGCTCGATGACGTCGTGCAGGGCCTCGCGGACGATCTGGCGCACGGTGACGGCGTCCCAGCCCGTGACCATCCGGCTGATCTCGACGCGCATCTTCTCGAGCATGTCGTGGTCGGCGCCGCCCGTGCTGAACACGAGTTGGGCGTAGGCGCTGCGCAGCACGGTGCGCCGGTTGAGCAGTCCCTCGGCGAAGAGCGACTTGCTGAAGGCAAGCGTGCTCGACCTCGCGATGATGGTCTTGTCGAGGTCGAAGAAGGCGGCGGGACGTCCCGCGGGGGTCGCCATGGCCCCCAGCGTAGGCGGTCCGACCCCGTCGACCTCGCCTTTCGTCCACAAGGTGCGTCACATCGGTCCCGTCGTCCACACCCCGGTGACGACCCCTGTCGCCGCGCTGGGGCCGCGGGCACGGTGGGCGCATGGACCACCGTGAAGACCTCGCCCCGCCTCTCGTCGTCACGAGCGACGAGTCCTTCGCCGAGAGCGCTCGGCGCTGGTGTGCCGCCGCGGGCCACGAGGCCGAGACCATCGCCGACCTCGACCGGGTCCGGCGGGCCTGGCGGTCCGCGCCAGCGGTGCTCGTCGACGCGCGCCACCTCGGGTCGCTGCTGGCGGTCGACCTCCCGCGCCGCGACGAGGTGGTCGTCGTGGCTCCCGACCCGCGAGTGGCGTGGCGGGAGGCGCTCGACCTCGGCGCCCGTGACGTCCTGGCGGCCACCGAGGACGCCGCGATCGTCGGGGCCCTCGTGCGCGCGCTCGACGGGTCGGGCGAGGCCTGTGCGATCACCGTCGTGGGCGCGACGGGTGGCGTCGGTGCGTCCACGCTCGCGGCGGCGACGGCCGGTCTCGCGGCACGGCGCGACCTCGCGCCGGTATTGATCGACGGCGACCCGACCGGCGGCGGACTCGACCTCCTCACCGGCAGCGAGGCGGCGACCGGATCGCGCTGGAACGACCTGGACGGCGCGGTCGGCCACGTCGGCGCGGCCGAGCTCGTCTCCACCCTGCCCGTCGACCGTGGCCTCGCCCTGGTCTCGTTCGGCCGGTCCGGCACGCCGGTGGGAGGCGCGACCCCGGTGATCGCGGCGGCGATGCGGGGGTTCGACGTCGTCGTGGCCGACGTCCCGCGTCACCTCGACGGACTCGGGCGTGAGTTGGTGTCGCGCTCGGTCCTCACGGTGCTCGTCGTGCCGCGCCGCCTGCGCGGGGTGGTGGCGGCACGGGCCCTGGCGGAGCGCCTCGAGGCCTGGTCGAGCGCGATGGCGGTCGTCACCCGCTCCGCACCATCGGGGATGCCGCCGGCAGCGGTGGGTCGCGAGCTGGGGCTCCCGGTGCTGGCCGACATCGGCTCGTCGCGGCGGCTGCCCGCCGACCTCGAGCACGGGCTGGGGCCGATGCGCGCCCGGTCCGTCGTGGCGGCCGCCCGGCGGGTCCTCGACACGGTCGGCCTCCGATGAGCGGAACGGACGGCGACGTGGTCGAGCGGGTGCGCCGGCGACTGGCGGGATCGGGCGCCGAGCCCACGCCCCACACGGTCGCCGAGGCCCTGCGGGCCGAGGACCAGTTGTGGGGCACCACCACGGTGCTGGCCATCGTCGAGCAGCTGAGGAGCGAGGTGCTCGGCGCCGGCGTGCTGCAGCCGCTGCTCGAGCTCCCGGGCGTCACGGACGTCCTGGTCAACGGGGCGGAGGGCGTCTACGTGGACGCCGGCGACGGGCTCGTCCGCCGGCCCGACGTGACCTTCGCCGACGAGGCCACGGTGCGGCGGCTGGCACAGCGTCTGGCGGCCACCACCGGTCGCCGGCTCGACGACGCGTCGCCGTGGGTCGACGGCCGGCTCGGTGACGGCACGCGGCTGCATGCCGTGCTCTCGCCGGTGGCGCGCACGGGGACGGTCATCTCGCTGCGCGTCCCGCCCCGCCGGGCTCTGTCGCTGGACGAGCTCGAGCAGCGCGGATCGGTCGCGCCGGCCATGGCGACGGCGTTGCGCGAGCTCGTCGCGTCCCGGCGCAGCTTCCTCGTTACCGGGGGCACGGGCTCGGGCAAGACGACCGTCCTGGCGGCCCTGCTGGGACTCGTCCCGGCGGAGGAGCGGATCGTGGTCGTGGAGGACTCCGACGAGCTGCGACCCGACCACCAGCACGTCGTCGGGCTGGTCGCACGGCCGCCGAACATCGAGGGTGCCGGCACGGTCACGTTGCGGGACCTCGTCCGCCAGGCGCTGCGGATGCGCCCCGACCGCATCGTCGTCGGCGAGGTGCGCGGGGCCGAGGTGGTCGACCTGCTCGCCGCGCTCAACACCGGTCACGAGGGCGGGTGCGGCACCGTCCACGCGAACGCCCCGGACGACGTCCCGGCACGGCTCGAGGCGCTCGGCGTCGCGGCCGGGCTCAGCCGCGACGCGGTGCAGGCGCAGGTGGGTGCGGGGCTCGACGCCGTCGTCCACGTGGTCCGTCACGCCGACGGGCGCCGGGAGGTCGCAGCCGTCGCCGACGTCGCCGCAGAGCCCGGTGGTCGCCTGGTCGTGCGGTCGCGGCTGGTCGTGCGCCGCGGTCGGGTCGTCGACGCGTGAGCCTCCTGGCCGCGGTGCTGGCGGCCGCTGCGGTCCTGGTGGGGAGACCGCCGTCGTCGTGGGTGAGGATCCGTGTGTCCGGGGCCGCCTGGCCGCGGCCGGGGCGCCGCGAGCTCTGGCTGGTGATCGCCTCGGCACTGGTCGCCAGCCTGCTGGTGCTCCCTCCGGCGCCCACGATCGTGGCGTGGGCCGCGTCGGCGATCGCGGCGAGTACGGCTCTGCGCTGGACCCGGGCGGCCTCCCGCCGGCGCCGGACCGTGGAGCGCGACCGGTGCCAGGCCGTGATCGACGGACTCGTCACCGAGCTGCGCAGTGGCGTCCCGCCCGTCCTGGCGCTGCAGCGAGCGGCTGCCGAGTCGGGGGCGCTCGCGTCGGCGGCCACCGCGGCGGGTGGTGGCGGTGACGTGGCCTCCGCCCTGATGGCGGAGGGCGGCCGTCCCGGAGCCGAGCCGTTGCGGTCCGTGGGGCAGGCATGGGCGGTGTCGGAGGCGTGCGGTGCCCCGCTGGTCGCGACCCTCGAGCGGGTGCGCGAGGCCCTGCGCGAGGAGCGCGAGCTCGAGCGTGAGCTGGCCGCCGGCGTGGCGCCCGCGCGGGCCACGGCCGCTCTGATGGTGGCCATGCCACCACTCGGGCTCGGCCTGGGCTCCGGGCTCGGGGTCGACCCCGTGGAGGTCGTCCTCACGACGGTGCCCGGTGCGCTCTGCGTGGCCGCGGGGACCGGTTTCGCTCTCGTCGGGATGCGCTGGATCGAGCTCATCGCCGACCGCGTCGAGGCGGGCGTGTGACCGCGGGCCTGTTGGTGGCGGCCGCCATCCTCGTCGCACTCCCCGGCGCGGCCGGTCGACGGGCCACGCGGCTGCGCGGCGGCGGGACGGTGCCCCGGCCCGGGCTGCCCGCCGTCGCTGCCCTCTCGGTGCCCCTGCTGTCGCTGCTGCTGTTCGGTCCCGTGGGCCTGGTGGCCGGGCTCGCGGCGGCGCCCCTGGTGCACCGGCAGGCCGCCGGCTGGGAGTCGGCCGGGTCGCGGCGGCACCGTGAGCTGCTCGTCCGGCAGGCGCCGCTGGCGCTCGACCTCGTCGCGGCCGTCCTGGCTGCGGGGCGCTCGCCCCACGACGCGGTGCGGGTGGTGGCCCTCCACACGCCGGCGCCCCTGGGGGAGGAGCTGATCGCGCTGGCCCACCGCGTGAGGCTGGCGGCGGACCCCGCGATGGCGTGGCGGTCGCTCGACGGCGATGTCCTCGAGCCGGTGGGACGCGCCTTCGCCCGGGCCGAGACGTCCGGGGCCGCGATCGTGCCGCTGGTGCGCGACACCGCCGACGACCTGCGCCGGCGGGCGCGCGCAGCGCGACGCGAGAGCGTCGGGCGCGTCGGTGTGCGCACCACCGTGCCGATGGGGCTGTGCCTGTTGCCGGCGTTCGTCCTCGTCGGGGTCGCGCCCACCGTGCTCGCCGCCCTGGGGTCGGCCGGCTTCTGAGTTCTCCCCAGCCCGTGTCCAGCGGTGCCGGTTGTCCCCAGCCCCGGATGCGCACCGCACCTCGAGGCCGCTGAGCCCCATCTTCGGGTGTCACATCATCCGGAGAGAGGAACACCTCATGAAGATCACCACCGCACTGCTCCGTCGCGCCGCACGGACGGACGAGCGCGGCATGAGCACCGCCGAGTACGCCGTCGGCACCCTGGGCGCCTGCACCATCGGCGGCGTCCTCGTGAAGATCGGGCAGTCCGACTGGTTCGGCGACCTGATGCAGGACCTGATCACCAAGATCCCCGACCTGCTGCCGTTCTGACCCCGAGCTCGCGCGGCGTCCGCCGAGAACGGTCGCCGCGCGAGCCACTCCCCGAGGAGGAGACATGCACGCAAGGACGACGCCGCGCCGGTGCGAGCGCGGTCAGGTGACGGCCGAGTACGCCGTCGGGGCGACCGTGGGCGTCACGGCGATCGCGGGGATCCTCATCGGGCCCGAGCCCGTCGTGTCCGACTGGATCGGCGAGTTCCTCGTCGAACACGTGACGCGGGCGTTCTCGCTCACGCTGCCCGAGCTGTTCCGGTGGCCGTGGTGAGGCGCACCGAGCGCGGCATGGTCACCGCCGAGACGGCGATGGTGCTGCCGTTCGTGGTCCTCGTGGCCTTCACGCTCGTCTGGGTCGTGTCCCTGGGGCTCACCCAGATGCGGGTGGCCGACGCGGCGCGCGACGGTGCTCGCGTGCTGGCCCGAGGGGAGGGGGCGGGTGACGCCCGTCGCGCCGCTCGCGCGGCGGTGCCCGGGTCCAGGGTGAGGGTCGAGGTCGACGACGGGCTCGCCCGGGTCACGGTCCGGTTCCGGGCGCGGATGCCGCTCCTCGACGCCGTCCACCTCGACCTCGAGGGCCGGTCGGTGGCGGTGGTCGAGTGAGGCGCGGTGCTCGCGGGTCCGCGACGGTCCACGCGCTCGCGGTCGTGGCACTGACCTGCCTGGTGGCGTTCATCTGTCTGCAGGCGGCGTTCGCCGTGTCGTTGCGTCAGCGGGCGGCGGCCGCAGCCGACCTGACGGCACTCGCGGCGTCCCGGGCCAGCGTCGAGGGCGAGGACGCCTGCGCCGAGGCCCGCCGCCTGGCTCGACGCAACGGCGCCCGGCTCGCCGAGTGCCGGATGGACGCCGACGTCGCCACCGTCACGGTGCGGGCGGTGGGCCCGCGGTGGACGATCGGCCGGTGGGCGTCCGAACAGCGCGCCCGTGCCGCCCCGGCCTGGTACCTCGAGTGAGGACCCGGCCGGGGCGCCCGGACTCAGTCGTCGACGGACGTTGCCGCGGTGACGACCGTCGTCGTCCCACCGGTGGCGCTCTCCTCCACGACGAGGGCGAAGTCCTCACCGTGGCGGTCGACGCCGAGCATGACCGCGTCCTCGACGAGACTCTGGCCGAGGTCCTCGCGCAGGATGATCGGGTCGGTGCGCAGGTCGCGGTACAGCGACACGCACAGCAGCACCATGATCAGCAGGAACGGCAGGGAAGCGACGATGGTCAGTGCCTGCAGGCCCTGCAGCGCGACCGGGTCGCCCGGGTCGGCGATGAGCAGCATGATCGCCGCGACGGCGCCGGTGACGCCGCCCCAGAAGATCACGAGCCAGGTCTTGGGCTCGATCGATCCGCGCTGCGACAGGGTGCCCATCACGAGCGAGGCCGCGTCGGCGCCCGAGACGAAGAAGATGCCGACGAGGACCATCACCAGCACGGTCGTGACCGACGCGATCGGGTACTGCTGCAGCAGGTCGAACAGTGCGTAGTTCGAGTCCACCGACGACTCGCCGCCGCTGATCGCGTCGGCCTCGCTGATGCCGGCGCCACCGAAGATGACGAACCACAGCAGGCTGACCGCGCTCGGCACGAGCAGCACACCGGTGACGAACTGACGGATCGTGCGGCCCTTGCTGATGCGCGCGATGAACATGCCGACGAACGGCGTCCACGAGACCCACCAGGCCCAGTAGAAGATCGTCCAGCCGCCGAGCCAGTCGGTGACGTCCTCGCCGCGAGCGGTGGTGCGGCCGACCATCTGCGGCAGGTACTCGACGTAGTCGGCGATCGCGGTGGGGATCAGGTTCAGCATCATCAGCGTCGGGCCGGCGACGAACACGAACGCCGCCAGCAGCAGCGCCAGCACCATGTTGATGTTGGACAGCCACTGGATGCCCCGGGCGACGCCCGACACGGCCGAGAGGATGAACAGCACCGTGAGGACGACGATGATCGAGACCAGGAGCGTCTCGCTGGCCGAGTCGACCCAACCGTTGTGCTCGATCCCGGCACCGATCTGCAGCGCGCCCAGGCCCAGCGACGCGGCCGAGCCGAACAGCGTGGCGAAGATGGCCATGATGTCGATGGCCTTGCCGATCGGTCCCTGCGCCTGGCGCCGACCGATCACCTTGACGAACGCCGCCGAGATCAGCTGGGGCCGGCCGAGCCGGAAGGTGCCGTAGCCGATCGCGAGGCCCACGACGGCGTAGACGGCCCACGGGTGCAGGGTCCAGTGGAACAGCGTCTGGGCCATGGCGGCCTGGACCGCGGCGTCGGTGGCCGGGTCGGTCGTGTTCGGCGGCGGGGCGAGGTAGAAGGTCAGCGGCTCGGCGACACCCCAGAACATCAGGCCGATGCCCATGCCCGCGCTGAACATCATCGCGATCCACGACGACGTCCGGAACTCGGGCCGCTCGCCGTCACGCCCGAGGGGGATCTTGCCGTAGCGGCTCGCGGCCAGCCAGATCGCGAAGATCACGAAGCCGGTGGTCGACAGCACGAAGAGCCAGCCCGTGTACTCGATCACCCAGGACTGGGCCTGTCCGGCGCGGTCGCCGAGCGAGGCCTGGTCGACGATGCCCCACAGCACCACGCCCAGGGCCACGACGGCCGCGATGGCGAAGACGGCACGGTCGAGCCGCGTCTCCGTGACCGGGTGTGAGGTGGGTTCGGTCAGGTGGTCGTCGGCTGGTCGCTCGCGGCCGGTGGCCATGAAGTCCTCCATCGTGTGACAGGTGTGGTCAGTGTGCAAACTTGTCCACTCTTGCATGGGTTCCCAACCGCTGCCAGCCGCCGAGGGACTCAGGCCGAGGCCAGCACCGCGTCCAGCAGCACGACGGCGCCGGCCTTGTCGAGCGGGTGGTTGCCGTTGCCGCACTTGGGCGACACGACGCACGAGGGACACCCGTCGCGGCACCCGCAGTCGGCGATCGTCTGCCGGGTCATGCGCAGCCAGGCGGCCATCTGCTCGTAGCCGCGCTCGGCGAATCCGGCACCCCCGCGGTGGCCGTCGTGCACGAACACGGTGAGCCGTCCGGTGTCGACGTGATGGGCCGTGGACAGCCCGCCGATGTCCCACCGGTCGCACGTGGCCAGCAGGGGCAGGATGCCGATCGCCGCGTGCTCGGCGGCGTGGGCGGCGCCGGGCAGCAGCTCGGGGTCCATGAGCCCGAGGGCGACGTCGGTGTCGAGCGTCCACCACACCGCGGCCGTGGGCAGCGTGCGTTCGGGCAGGTCGAGCGGCTCCTCGCCGATGACGCGACCCGTGCTGCGGTCGCGGACCTGGTAGCCGATCACCTGGCTGACCACCTCGACGTCGCCGAACGCGATCGTCGCCGGACCCCACGCGACCTCGCGTCGCTGCTCGACGATCGTCACCGCCGTGGCCGTGCGGGCGCTCGTCGTGTGGTGGACGTCCGCACGGCGGACGACCGCCGTGCCCTGCTCGGGGTCGTAGGCCTCGACGAGGTGGTCCTCGCCGCGGTGGACGTAGATGGCGCCCTCGTGCACCTCGGCGTCCGCCGACCCGGCGTCGACGGTGCCGACCAGCCGGCCCGTGCTGCCCTCGACGATCTGCACGGGGTGGCCACCGGCGGATCGGATGTCGGCCAGGTCGGCGGCCCGCTCGCGGCTGGTCCAGAACCAGCCGGACGCCCGGCGGCGCAGCATCCCGGCGGCCTCGAGGGCGGCCACTCCCTCGGCCGCCCGCGGGCCGAACCGGTCGAAGTCCGCCTCGGTGAGCGGCAGCTCCTGCGCGGCCGCCGCCAGGTGCGGACCCAGCACGTAGGGGTTGTCGGGGTCGAAGACCGTGGCCTCGACCGGTGCGCCGAGCACGGCCTCGGGATGGTGCACGAGGAAGGAGTCGAGCGGGTCGTCGCGGGCGATCATCACGCCCACGCTGTCGACGCCGGCCCGCCCGGCGCGGCCCCACTGCTGCCAGAGGGCCGCGCGCGTGCCGGGGAATCCCACGGACACGACCGCGTCGAGGCCCGCGATGTCGATGCCGAGCTCGAGCGCGTTGGTGCTGGCCAGTCCGAGCAGGTCGCCCGACCGCAGCCGCGCCTCGAGCTCGCGCCGCTCCTCGGGCAGGTAGCCGCCGCGGTAGGTCGCGACGCGCTCGACCAGGTCGGGGTGCACCTCGGCCAGCGCCCGCCGGGTGGTCATCGCCAGCTGCTCGGCCCCGCGGCGCGAGCGAACGAACACCAGGGTCCGGGTGCCGTCGACGACGAGGTCGGTGAGCAGGTCGGCGGCCTCGGAGCCGGCCGCACGGCGGACCTCGACGCCGTCACGGCTGGCGCGCAGCGGCGGCTGCCAGAACGCGACGGTGCGGGCAGCGTGCGGCGAGGCGTCCTCCGTCACGGCGGTGACCGGCGCGCCCAGGAGCCGCTCGGCCGAGGCGGCAGGCTCGGCCACCGTGGCTGACGAGAGCACGAAGAGCGGGTCGGCGCCGTAGTGGCGGCACACCCGCTGCAGGCGGCGCAGGATGAGCGCGACGTGGGCGCCGAAGACCCCGCGGTAGTGGTGGCACTCGTCGATCACCACCACCCGCAGGCCCGCCAGCAGCCGGGCCCAGCGCTCGTGCGTCGGCAGGATCGTGCGGTGCAGGATGTCGGGGTTGGCCAGCACCCAGTTCGCGTGGTCGCGCGCCCACGCCCGCTGCTCGCGGCTGTTGTCGCCGTCGACGGTGGCCGGTCGCAGACCGGGGGCGTCGACGGGCAGGCGGCGCAGCTGGTCGGCGGCGAGGGCCTTGGTGGGCGCGAGGTAGAGCACGGAGGGCCGCCGGGCGCCGGACAGTCCGGAGCCGCCCCGCCCGTCGCGCAGGGCCTGCAGCGCGGCCGCCTGGTAGACGAGCGACTTGCCCGAGGCCGTGCCGGTGGCCACCACGACGTGGCGGCGTTCGTGCAGGGCGGCCAGCGCCTCGGCCTGGTGGCCCCACAGCACGTCGGCGCCCTCGGCGGCGAAGAGCGCGCGCACCTCGGGGTCGATCCAGTCGGGCCACGTCTCGACGACCGGCTCGACCGCGGGGTGGTGCTGCACGTGCACCAGTCGCTCGGCGTGACGCGCGAGAGCCGGGTGCAACGCCATGCTGGAAGTCTCCCTCACCGCCCTGACGGCGTGGCGCACGGTCTTCGAGTGGGAACACGGGGTGACGGATGATTGAATGCGGTCATGGACCTGACGCTCACCGAACGTGAGTCGCCGCCGTTCCACGTGGTCGAGGTCGCGGGGGAGATCGACGTCTACACCGCTCCGCGCCTGCGCGAGGTCGTCGTCGGTGCGATCGACGACGGACACACCCGGCTCGTGATCGACATCGAGAACGTGGCGTTCCTCGACTCCACCGGCCTCGGTGTGCTCGTGGGCGCGCTCAAGCGCGTCCGCGCCGACAACGGCTCGCTCGACATCATCTGCACGAGCGAGCGGCTGCTGCGGATCTTCGCGATCACCGGCCTGGACAAGGTCTTCGGCCTGCACACCTCGATCGACGAGCTGGTCCACTGACCGTGTCCGACCGGGACGTCGCCGCACTGCGACGGGCGATCGACGGGTTCACCGTCGACACCGTCCACGGGGTGCTCGGCGACGAGGCCTGGCGTGCGCTGGCACGCAACGAGACCGTGCCCGGCCTCCGCGCGACGGCCGACGGCTCCCCGCTCTCCACCCTCATCCGCCTGTTCCAGCTCCAGTCGGCCGTGCCGCGGTCGGCCGCGCAGGCCGCCTTGGGCGATGCCTGGGAGGCGGCGCAGTCCCTCGGGTTGGTGGGGGTCGACGGCGACGACGTCCGCGCCCTGCTCGACCTGCGTCCCTACGGCGACGAGGAGCACGACTGGTGGGTCGTCTGCGATCTCACGCCGGGCCTCGACGGTCGCGAGAACCCGCGCGACCCGCTGTACGTGCTGGGGATCAGTGAGGCGTCGTCGTCGCTCGCCCAGCTCACGGTGCGGCCCCCGGTCGGCCGCGCCCTCGACCTCGGCACCGGCTGCGGGGTCCAAGCGCTGCACCTGACGTCCCATGCCCGCGAGGTCGTCGCCACCGACGTCAACCCGCGCGCCGTCGCCCTGACCCGCCTCACCGCCGCGCTCAACGGGGTGGACGTCGACGTGCGCGAGGGCAGCCTGTTCGAGCCCGTCGAGGGCGAGCGCTTCGACCTGATCTGCACGAACCCGCCCTTCGTCGTCTCGCCGCCCGAGGGCGACCGGCTGGTCTACCGCGAGACCGGCCTCCCCGGCGACGACGTGGTGCGCCGCATCGTCTCGGGCGCCGACCGCCACCTCAACGACGGCGGCTGGTGCCAGCTGCTCGCCGCGTGGATCCACGAGGACGGCGTGCCGTGGCAGGAGCGCCTCGCCGGATGGATCGAGCCGACGGGCCTGGACGCCTGGGTGGTCCAGCGCGAGCGCGTCGACCTGCCGGAGTACGCCGAGATGTGGCTGGCCGACGCCGGGCTGCGGCATCGCGACGGCCACGTCGAGCGCTACGACCGCTGGCTCTCGTGGTTCGAGCAGCAGCGGATCGAGGCGATGGGGTTCGGCTGGATCACCCTGCGCAAGGCCGAGCGGGACGTCCCGCAGGTGCGCCTGCAGGAGTGGACCGGACCCGTCGCCCAGCCCGTGGGCCCCGAGTTCCTCGCGTGGCGCGACCGCGCCGACGCCGCCGCGGCGGGCGGCCTGCTCGACCGTCGGTGGCAGGTGGGCGGCGACGTCGTGCAGGAGACCGTCGGCCCGGTCGGGGCCACGGATCCCGCCGTGATCCGCGCGGTGCGGATGTCCGGCCTCCGGCCCACGCGCCAGCTCGACACGATCGAGGCCGGCCTGCTCTCGGCGAGCGACGGCGACCTGACCGCCGGCCAGCTCCTCGACGCGCTGGCCCAGCTGCTCGAGCAGGACGCGGCCGAGCTGCGCCGCACGTACGAGCCGGCGATCGCCGAGCTCGTCGCCGACGGCTTCCTCGAGCTCAGTCCCGCGTGACCGGGACCGGCCGCCGCTGACCCACGAGCGCCAGCACGGCGATCAGCAAAGCGGCCCCGCCGCCGACCGCGAAGCCCGTTGCCGCGCCGCCGCGGTCGATCGCGACACCGATGAGCGGCGCGGCGATCGCCCCGCCGACGGTGAACGCGGTGGCCTGCCAGCCCATCGCCTCGCCGCGCACCGACTCCTTGCTCAGCCGGGCGATCCACTCGGTGCACGCGGTCATGATCGGCGCGCAGAGCAGGCCGGCCGGGATGCACGCCAGGGCCAGCACCCACGGGGTGTGCGCGACGCCGATCGGGATCGTCAGCGCGCCCATCGCCAGCAGGAGGTAGGTGGGCCGGATCGACGCGGGACGAGCGCCGTAGACCAGTCCGCCGACGAGCGACGACAGGCCCCAGCCGAGGTAGACCACGCCGACGAGACCGATCGCGTCGAGCTCGCGCAGCGAGGCGATGATCCCGAGGTCGGTCGCCATCAGCGCGATCATCGCGCCGCCGGAGATGAGGAACAGGAAGACCATGTCGCGAGTGACCCAGCCGAACCCGGGCACCCGGGTGCTCGCGGGCGCGTCCACGCTGCGGGTCGGCGGGTCGAGCGCCCACAGGATCGCGAGGCCGACCGACACGGTGCCGGCCACGGCCAGCAGCGCGACCTGCGGCGACGCGGCCACGACCAGGGCGCCGGCCGCCGCGGGGCCGATGATGAAGGAGGCCTCCGACGCGACGGAGTCGAGGGCGAAGGCGCTGCGGTGGTGCGACTGCGGCAGCGTCGCGGCCAGGGAGACGCGCACGATCGAGTGGACCGGGGCGAGGAAGAGCCCGGCGACGAAGGCGAGCGGCAACAGCCAGGCGTACGTCGCCATGACCGCCAGCGGGTAGACCACGAACAGGGCCGCGATCGACGGCAGCATCGCCCGACGCACGCCCAGCCGGTCGATGAGCCGGCCACGCCACGGGGCGCCGATCGCGGCGCCGACGGTCTCGGCCGCGGCGGCCAGTCCGGCCTCGGCGTAGGAGCCGTCCAGGCCCTCCACCACGAGCAGCGTGAGCACCAGCGGCAGGGCCATCATCGGGATTCTGGCGAGGAACGCGGCCAGGTAGAGCGGGATGGTTCCCGGGGCCCGAAGCACCTGGGCGTAGGTCACCTTCTCCACTCGCACGATTCTCCCATGACCGACACCGGTGGGGAAAATGGTTGACCTGAGGCGCTACGGTGGGCCTCCATCGGCCGTACGTCCCCATCTGGCCTGCTCGGAGGAACCCCAACGTGACATCACTCGTGATCGTCGAGTCGCCCAACAAGGTGCGCAGCATCGCCGCCTACCTGGGCGACGGCTACGTCGTGTCCTCCTCCGTCGGCCACATCCGCGACCTCCCGCAGGGCGCCGACCAGATCCCCGCCAAGTACAAGGGCGAGTCCTGGGCGCGCCTGGGCGTCGACGTCGACAACGGCTTCGAGCCGGTCTACGTCGTCCCGGCCGACAAGAAGAAGCAGATCACCGAGCTCAAGCGGCTGCTGAAGGACGCCGACGAGCTCGTCCTGGCGACGGATGAGGACCGCGAGGGCGAGGCCATCGCGTGGCACCTCTTCGACGAGCTCAAGCCGAAGGTGCCGGTCAAGCGGATCGCGTTCAACGAGATCACCAAGGAGGCGATCCAGCGCGCGATCGCCAACCCCCGCGACATCGACCAGGACCTCGTCGACGCGCAGGAGACCCGCCGCATCCTCGACCGCCTCTACGGCTACGAGATCAGCCCGGTGCTGTGGAAGAAGGTCATGAGCGGCCTGTCCGCGGGCCGCGTCCAGTCCGTCGCCACCCGCCTCGTCGTCGAGCGCGAGCGCGACCGGATCGCCTTCCGCTCGGCCGACTACTGGGACCTCGAGGCCACCTTCGGCTGCGACCTGGAGCCCTCGCGGTTCCCCGCGAAGCTCTCGACGATCGACGGCAAGCGCGTCGCCTCCGGCTCGAACTTCGACAGCACCGGCACGCTCAAGGGCAACGTGGTGCACCTGGACGAGTCCGGTGCCCGGGCGCTCGCGACGGCCCTCGAGGGTCGTGAGTTCGCCGTCCGCTCGGTCGAGTCCAAGCCCTACACGCGCCGCCCGTACGCGCCGTTCCGCACGACGACCCTGCAGCAGGAGGGCTCGCGCAAGCACGGCTTCGGCGCCCAGCGCACGATGTCGATCGCCCAGAAGCTGTACGAGGGCGGCTACATCACCTACATGCGCACCGACTCGGTCACGCTGTCGCAGACGGCGCTGACCGCCGCGCGGGCCCAGGTCAAGGAGCTCTACGGCCCCGACTACCTGCCCGACAAGCCGCGCGTCTACTCCTCCAAGGTCAAGAACGCCCAGGAGGCGCACGAGGCCATCCGTCCCGCCGGCGAGTCGTTCCGCACGCCGCGCGAGACCGGGCTGTCCGGCGACGAGCTCAAGCTCTACGAGCTGATCTGGAAGCGCACCGTCGCGTCGCAGATGGCCGACGCCAAGGGCAACTCGGTGTCGATCCGCATCGGCGCCGCCGCCGGCTCGGGCGAGGACGTCGAGTTCAGCGCCTCCGGCCGCACCATCACGTTCCACGGCTTCCTCAAGGCGTACGTCGAGGCCACCGAGGGCGACGACGCCGAGGGCGACGACCAGCAGACCAAGCTGCCGAACCTCTCCGAGGGCGACAGCGTCACCGCCGTCGAGCTGGCGGCCGCCGGCCACCAGACCAAGCCGCCGGCGCGCTACACCGAGGCCAGCCTGATCAAGGAGCTGGAGGACCGCGAGATCGGTCGTCCCTCCACCTACGCCTCGATCGTCAACACGATCCAGAACCGCGGGTACGTCTACAAGAAGGGCACGGCTCTCGTGCCGGCCTGGGTGGCCTTCAGCGTCATCCGCCTGATGGAGCAGCACTTCCCGCGGCTCGTGCAGTACGAGTTCACCGCCGAGCTCGAGGGCGTGCTCGACGAGATCTCGCACGGCCGCGAGAACCGGGTCGCCGTCCTCGAGGGCTTCTGGTCCGGCGAGAACGAGAAGGACACCGGCCTCAAGAAGCTCGTCGACAACCTCCCCGAGATCGACGCGCGCGGCCTCGCCACGTTCGAGCTCGGCGACGACATCGCCGTCCGCGTCGGCCGCTACGGTCCCTACGTCGAGGGCCCGCCGATGGTCGCCGGCAAGGACGGCGCCGAGGTGCCCACCCGCGCCAACGTGCCCGAGGACCTGCCGCCCGACGAGCTCACCCTCGAGAAGGCCAAGGAGCTGCTGGCCACGCCGGCCGGCCTGGAGAAGGTGCTCGGCACCCACCCCGAGACCGGCCTCGAGGTCGTGGCGAAGAACGGCCGCTACGGCCCCTACGTCACCGAGACGCTGCCCGAGGACGCCAAGAAGAACGCCAAGCCGCGCACGGCGAGCCTGTTCAAGTCGATGGACCTCGACTCGATCGGCCTCGATGACGCGGTGCGCCTGCTGACCCTCCCGCGCGTCGTCGGCCAGGACGCTGAGGGCCAGGAGATCACCGCCCAGAACGGTCGCTACGGCCCGTACCTGAAGAAGGGCACCGACTCGCGCTCGCTGGAGTCCGAGGAGCAGTTGTTGACGATCACCGAGGAGGAGGCGCTGGCGATCTACGCCCAGCCCAAGACCTACGGCCGCCGGGCCGCGGCCGCTCCGCTCAAGGAGTTCGGCGAGGACCCCACGAGCGGCAAGCCGATCGTCGCGAAGAGCGGCCGCTTCGGCGACTACGTCACCGACGGTGAGTACAACGCCACGCTGCGCAAGGACGACGATCTCGCGACGCTGACGCACGAGCGGGCCGTCGAGCTGCTGGCCGAGCGCCGCGCGAAGGGCCCCGCCAAGAAGGGCGCGAAGAAGACCTCCAAGAAGGCGCCCGCCAAGAAGTCGACGGCGAAGAAGGCGGCCGCGAAGAAGACCACGAAGAAGGCTCCCGCCAAGAAGTCCTGACGTCCGCCCGGGCTCGCGACCCTCGTCGGGCGGCTCGATCTCCCCTACGGTGTCAGGCAACCTCACACCCGGGAGTCGTCATGATCGAGCCACCCACGTACACGATGGTCCAGCGGCTGGCGGCCGAGGCGCTCGGCACGTTCTGGCTGGTGTTCGGCGGCTGTGGCACGGCGATCTTCGCCGCCACCGCCATCCCCGTCGACGCCCAGATGGCGGTGGGCGTCGGCTGGCTCGGCGTCGCGTTCGCGTTCGGCCTCACGGTCCTGACCGGTGCCTACGCCTTCGGCCACGTCTCGGGCGGCCACTTCAACCCCGCCGTGTCGGTCGGGCTCGCGGTCGCGAAGCGGTTCGCCTGGAAGGACCTGCCGGGCTACGTCGTCGCCCAGGTCGTGGGCGCCTCCGTCGCCGGTGCCGTGCTGCTGGTCATCGCCAAGGGCATCGAGGGCGGCTTCGACCCGGTCGCGACCGGCTTCGCCACGAACGGCTACGGCGACCGCTCGCCGATGGGCTACAACCTCGCCTCGGTCGTCGTCATCGAGATCGTGCTCACGGCGGTGTTCCTGTTCGTGATCCTGGGCGCGACCGCCAAGCGTGCGGCCGTGGGCTTCGCCGGCCTCTCGATCGGCCTGGCGCTCACCCTGATCCACCTGATCAGCATCCCGGTCTCGAACACCTCGGTGAACCCGGCGCGGTCGCTGGGCGTGGCCTGGTTCGCCGGGGCCGACGCGTTGGCGCAGGTGTGGGTGTTCATCCTGGCGCCGGTGATCGGTGCGGCCATCGCGGGCTTCGCGCAGGCGCTGCTGCTCGGCCCGGACCACGACGTCGCCGAGGTGACCTCGGCCGAGTAGCCCGCGAGTGGTCGGGGCGGTGTCAGGCAGCCCGACTAGGCTCGCCCCATGCATGCATCGGACGACCCCCTCGTCACCGAGGTCGGCGTCTTCGTCGCGTTCGAGGGGGGCGAGGGCTCGGGCAAGTCCACGCAGTCCCGCCTGCTGGCGCAGTGGCTGGAGTCGCTCGGACATCCCGTGGTCCTCACGCGCGAGCCCGGCGGCACCGGGGTCGGATCGCTGCTGCGCTCGATCCTGCTCGACCCGGCCACCGGCGACCTGTCGCCCCGCACCGAGGCGCTGATCTATGCCGCCGACAAGGCCGAGCACGTCGACACGATGATCCTGCCCGCGCTGGCCGACGGCTCCGTCGTGATCACCGACCGCTACGTCGACTCCACGCTCGCCTATCAGGGTGCCGGCCGTGCCCTGCACGTCGCCGAGCTCGAGCCGCTGGCGCGCTGGGCCACGGCCGACCTGCGGCCCCACCTCACGGTGGTGCTCGACATCGACCCGCGCACCGGCTTGTCCCGGGCGGGCGCGCCCGACCGCATCGAGGGCGAGCCGGTCGAGTTCCACGACCGGGTCCGTCGTCACTTCCTCGACCTCGCCGATGCCGACCCCGACCACTACGTGGTCCTCGACGCCGGCGAGGATCCTGAGACGATCCACGCGCGGGTCCGCGCCGCCGTCGAGCCCTGGCTGCCGCAGGCACGCGGGGGAGCGGCGTGATCGCGCCGGTCTGGGACGAGCTGGTCGGGCAGGACGACGTCGTCGCCACGCTCGGCTCGGCGGTCGCGGGCCAGATGACCCACGCGTGGCTGTTCACCGGTCCTCCCGGCTCGGGGCGGTCCAACGCGGCGATCGCGTTCGCCACCGCGCTGCAGTGCGAGCGCGGCGGGTGCGCCGAGTGCCACTCGTGCGTCACGGCGGCCGCCGGCAGCCATCCCGACATCGCGGTCATCAACACCGACGGCCTCAGCATCGGCGTCGACGCCGCCCGCGACGCGGTGCGCCGCGCGGCCCTGCACCCGTCGCTCGGGCGGTACCAGATCCTCGTCGTCGAGGACGCCGACCGCCTCACCGACCAGGCCGCCAACGCGCTGCTCAAGGCGATCGAGGAGCCGGCCCCCGGCACCGTCTGGCTGCTGTGCGCGCCCGCGGTCGAGGACGTCATCATGACGATCCGCTCGCGCTGCCGCCCGGTGCTGCTGCGCACCCCGCCCGCCGGCGCCATCGCGCGCCTCCTCCACGAGCGCGACGGGATCGACCAGGAGGTCGCCCGTCAGGCCGCCGCGGCCGCCCAGGGCCACATCGGCCGGGCCCGCGGACTCGCGCGTGATCCCGACGCCCGCCGCCGCCGTGCCGAGATCCTGGCGCTGCCGGTCGGCCTGCGCGGCCTGGGCGACTGCCTGCGGGCGGCCCAGCGCATCGACCAGGAGGCCACGGCCCGTGCGAAGGAGCGCTGCGACGTGCTCGACGCCCGCGAGCTCACCAACCTGCAGACGTCCTGGGGCGTCGAGGAGCGGGGCCGTCGCCCCGCCGGGTACGCCGGTGCCCTGTCGTCCCTCACGAAGGAGCAGGAGCGGCGCCGCAAGCGCATGGCCCGCGACGCCATCGACGGCGTCCTGCTCGACCTGCTGTCGTTCCAGCGCGACGTGCTGACCCTGCAGCTGGGCACCGGCGCCGCGCCGATCAACGCCGACGTCGCCGCCGACATCGCGGCCATGGCCGCTCGCACCACCGCGGAGGGCACCCTGACCTCGATCGACGCGATCGTGGCGTGCCGCGACGCCCTGCAGGCCAACGCCGCACCCCAGCTGGCGCTCGAGCACATGATGTCGAGGTTCCTCGGGTGAGGCGCTTCACGGTGGTCGCGCTGGTGTCGCTGCTCGTGATCGCCCTCGTGGGCGGCGCTGTCAGCGCGCTCTTCCTCGTCGACCGCTCGGCTCCCGACCCCCAGCCGACGGGCGAGAAGGCGCCGGCCGGCCTCGAGCGGTTCTACGAGCAGGAGCCCACGTGGCGCGACTGCCGCGACGACCGCTGCACCACGATCGAGGTGCCGGTCGACTACGCCGAGCCCGACGGCGAGACGCTGCGGCTTGCGGTGCGTCGCGTGCCGGCCACCGGCGACGGCGGCTCGGCGATCTTCGCCAACCCGGGCGGCCCGGGCGGGTCGGCCCAGGGGTTCGTGGGCTACCTCGCCTCCGAGATGCCGGGCAGCCTGCGGCGCAGTCACGACGTCGTGGGCGTCGATCCCCGCGGCGTCGGCGAGAGCACGCCGCTCGAGTGCCTGTCCGACGACCGCTTCGACGCGTTCATCGACACCGATCCCGACCCGGCCGACGACGCGGGCATCGCGGCGCTGACCCGCTCGGTGCAGGAGATGGGCGAGGCCTGCCGCGAGAACTCCGGGGCGCTCGCCGCCCACGTCTCCACCGAGGAGGCGGCCCGCGACCACGACGTGGTCCGCGCCGTCCTGGGCCAGGACAAGATGACGTGGTTCGGCTTCTCGTACGGCACCCAGCTGGGCGCCACCTATGCCGAGCTTTTCCCCGACAAGGTCGAGCGCATGGTGCTCGACGGGGCCGTCGACGTCTCGCTCGACGCGGCCGAGTCGGGCCTCGGCCAGGCGACGGGCTTCCAGCAGGCGCTCGTCTCCTACCTCGAGTACTGCGTCGACCGAGGCGAGTGCCCCGTCGGTGACTCGGTCGACGAGGCGATGACCCGCATCACGGGCCTGATGGACCAGCTCAGCCAGACGCCGTTGAAGGTCCGCGGCGGTCGCGAGCTCACCCAGGGCCGCGCGTTCTACGGCATGGCGATGGCGCTGTACTCGCAGGAGTCCTGGCCGTACCTCACCAGTGCGCTGCGCGGGCTCACCGAGGGCAACGGCGAGATCATGCTGGTGCTGAGCGACACCTACTTCGACCGCAAGCAGGACGGGTCGTTCGCCACCAACTCCGGCCAGGTGATCTACGCCGTCAACTGCCTCGACACCGACGACGCTCCCGACGCCGCCGAGACGAAGGCGCTGATCCCGAGGTTCCGCGACGCCTCGCCGGTGTTCGGCGCGTCGCTCGGCTGGGGCGTCATGGCCTGCCACGACTGGCCGATCAAGGGCACCCGACCCCAGCAGGCCGTCACGGCGAAGGGCGCTCCGCCGATCCTAGTCGTGGGCACCACCCGCGACCCGGCCACGCCGTACGCGTGGTCGGAGGCGATGGCCGAGCAGCTGGACACCGGCGTCCTGCTCACCCGCGAGGGCGACGGGCACACCGCCTACACCTCGGGCAACGAGTGCATCCGCGACGCGGTCGACGCCTACCTCACCGACGGCACCGTCCCGAAGGACGGCACGGTCTGCGCCGAGAAGTGACCCGCGGGCAGCGTCGGAAGCGCTGGCAGTGACGTTTGCGGGGCCGACACGCCGTGAGGCACCCCGCGAACGTCACTGCCAGCGCTCAGTCGCGGATGGCCTCGTGGTGGCGGATGACCTCGCTGATGATGAAGTTCAGGAACTTCTCCGCGAACGCGGGATCGAGGTCGGCCTCGAGGGCCTTCTCGCGCAGCCGCTCGATCTGACGCGACTCGCGGTCGGGATCGGCGGGAGGCAGGTCGTGCTCGGCCTTGAGGCGACCGACGCGCTTGGTGCACTTGAACCGCTCGGCCAGCAGATGGACCAGCGCCGCATCGATGTTGTCGATGCTGGAACGGATGTCGTCGAGCTCGGCCTGGGTCGGTTCGTCCACGCGCCGATCATACGGTCAGAGCCCGGGTTTCCGGTCCGGTGTCCGTACCGGGTATAGTCCACTCTGGTTCGGCGGGCGATCCTCGCCGGATCGCGCCGCCTTAGCTCAGTCGGTAGAGCATCTCACTCGTAATGAGAAGGTCGTCAGTTCGATTCTGACAGGCGGCTCCGCCTTTTTCCCTTCGGTCCCGGCCTCCACCCCGCGATCGGCCATGCTTCCCATCAGCCCGGCATCGTTCGGTTGTCCTGACTCAAACCGAACGATATGTCATTAAGGTTCGGTATGGTGGAGTCATGGCTACTGATGCAGAGTTCGCCCCGCCTCAGCCGTGGCCTGCCCTGACGTTCGAAGAACGACCGTGGGAGATCGAGGACGGTCACGTCTCCAGGACCCAGCGGCGGAAGCATGCCGGGCCCTACGAGGCGGCCGTGGTTCCGCGGATCGCCACGCTCGACCCGCCCTTGCCGGCCTCGCTGCTGGCAGAGTCCGAGGAGGCCGCCCGCGAGGCCGCTCGGTTCGATGAGCACGTGGGGGCGACCTTCGGCACGTCCGCAGCCGGTCTCTCCGAGATCGGACCGATGAGCGCGATCTTGTTGCGCACCGAATCGGCTTCGTCCTCCCAGATCGAGAACCTCACCGCGGGCGCACGCCAGATCGCGTTGGCCGAACTGGGCGAGCACGCGAACGTCAACGCCCGGCTCGTCCGCGGCAACGTGCATGCCATGGAGGCCGCGCTGAGGCTCTCGGAATCGATCGACCAGGGGAGCATCCTCGCCATGCACCTCGCACTCCTGGGCGATTCGCAGCCGCAGCGCGCCGGCCGGTGGCGTGACCAGCAGGTGTGGATCGGAGGGTCCGATGCTGGGCCACACCGCGCCGACTTCGTCCCGCCTCATCACGAACACGTTGAATCGGCCATCGCGGATCTGGTCGACTTCGCCAACCGGGACGACCTGCCGGCCGTGGCGCAGGTGGCGATCACCCATGCCCAGTTCGAGACGATCCACCCGTTCTCCGACGGCAACGGAAGGACTGGCCGAGCGCTCGTGCATGCGATGTTCGCTCATCGAGGACTCTCAAAGCGCATCACCGTGCCGGTCTCGTCCGGCCTTCTCGTCAACACCGGTTCGTACTTCGAGGCGCTCGGCGCCTATCGAAGAGGTGATGTCGCGCCGATCGTCGAGCGCTTCAATGCGGCGACCATCTTCGCGGTCGGGGCCGGGCGCAGGCTGGTCGACGAGCTCAAGCACGTGCGCGTGTCCTTCAACGACCGCGTCAAGGCGCGTTCGGACGCGTCGGCATGGAACGTCGCCGACCTACTCATCGCGCAGCCCGTCATCAACAGTGCCTACATCCAGAGCAGTCTCGGGATATCCGACGTCGCCGCCCTCCGCGCCATCGAGACGCTCGAGAAGGGCGGAGTCCTCGTGCAACCGGCTTCGGCCAAGCGGAACAGGGTGTGGCAGAGCCCGGAGATCCTCAGCGTGCTCGATGACTTCGCGGAGCGGATCCGCCGCGTCCGCGGCTGAGGCCCGTCCCGCATCCTGGGCGGAGGGCTCTCGGCGTGCCTTCCTTCCACGCTACGGTTCCGGCGGGACGTGACCCGATCGCCTCCTGTTCTCGGGCTGAAACCGAGGAGAGGAACGTCCATGAGGAACCTGCGCACGACCTGTGCACTGGCGGGAGGCCTGTTGGCCCTCGCGACGGTGGCGACACCCGCGGCCGCGGCGCCTGCCACCGCCGCCGACGACTGTGCCGACGTCAACGTCATCGTCGTCCGGGGCACCGGCGAGCCCGGGACGTTCGGCTGGATCATCGGCGACGGCCTCGTCGGCAAGGTGCGAGCGAAGGTGCCGGGCACGAAGGCGACGGCGCTGGACTATCCGGCCAGCATCGGCCGCGACTCCGTGCCCAACGGCATCACGAACCTGGTGGCCACGGTGACCGAGCGCGCCGCGGCCTGCCCGGAGGAGCAGCAGGTGCTCGTCGGCTACTCCCAGGGCGCGCAGGTCGTCAACGGCGCGCTGGGCGTCGACCTCACCGGCACGGCCAATGCCCCGATGCCCGCACCGTCGCCGCTGCCGACCGAGCTCTCGGACCACATCGCAGCGATCGCGCTGTTCGGTGACCCGCTGCGCAAGGTGGACCGGTCGCTGCCGGCTCCGTACGCCGATCGGTCCGTCAGCTACTGCCAGCCCAAGGACCTCGTGTGCGACCCCGCGCCGGACGGCCGGTTCCTGCCGCACCTGGCCTACGCGTTCAACGGCGACCTCAATCGTGCGACCGCCTTCATCGCCGGCCGCGTGTGACCAGTGGGGTTGAAGAGGCGGATGGGACCTGTCGCCGGGAGGTCACTCCGGTACCTGTAGGTTGACGCCATCGCTTTCTGGGCTTCGGCCGAAGTGGAGCCGGAGCAGCACCGGCGCGAACCGCCCCAGCCACCATCGAGAGGCTGGGGCGGTCTTCGTCCGGGCTCAGCTGAAGACGCCGAGCTCCTTGATCGAGTAGCCGTAGCTCGTGGCGCGCTCGACGCCCTGCATCCGCACGAACCGGGCCGACACGGGCCGGTCGAGGGTGACGGTGTCGAGGCCGCCGTTGCCGGTACCCACGACGTCGACGTCACGCCAGGTCTTCCCGTCGAGCGAGGTCTGCACCCGGTACTGCCGGGCGTACGCCTTCTCCCACTCGATGGTCACCTTGCGCACCGGGCGCGCCGACAGGAACTCGACCTGGAGCCAAGCGTCGTCCTGTCCCCACCGGCTGGCCCAGCGGGTCGAGGCCTTGCCGTCGATCGCGCGTCCCGGACGCAGGTCGGTCAGCAGGTTCCGCTCGACCGAGCTGGCCGAGGCGATGGCGTCGCGCGCGAGGTTGGCTCCCGGAGCGAACGCCGTCGTCGCGCCCCACGTGCGCAGGTACGACTCCGAGCCGGCCGCCAGGTCGTCGACGATCGCGGACCCCGCCAGCACGCGCAGGCTCTCGATCCAGTCCGGCACCAGCCCGTAGTGGGGGACGCCCTCGGCGTTGTAGTCCCACGTCCGCTCGCCGGTGACCTGACGGTCGAAGACCGTGCCGTCGCGACCGGTGAACGGGTACGAGATCTTGGCGGCATCGCTCGGCGGTGACGCGGTGCCGCCGAAGCCGTTCATGTCGGTGCCGTAGCCGTAGGCGACGCCGTACTTGTCGCGCAGGGGCTTGGTCTCGCGCCACTGGTCGGCGAACTCCGTGGCCGTGTGACCGTACTGCGTCGCGAAGCCGCCCAAGGCGTACAACCGGTCCATGTACGGCTCGGCCATCCAGTCGTGGCTCGACACGGCGCCGGGATAGGCCTCGGCCTCGAGGACGTCGAGGGCGCGACCGGCGGCCTTGGCGCTCATGTGGTCGAGCTCGACGATCATGTTGCGCTTGATCATCCCGCGCAGGGCGTACTCGCCCAGCTCGGTCAGGCCGCGCGGGTTGCAGTGCGGACCCTTCGGGTAGAGCGGCAGCACCGCCGGCAGGCCCGGCACGCTGGCGATCTGGCTGGGCAGGACGCCACCGATGACGGTGTTGTCGGCGATCTCGCCCTCCTTGCACGTCTTGGGGTTCCACCACGTGCCGGTCGTCAGGAACTGGCCCGCGTTGACCAGCAGCCCGGCCGTGCTCTCGTCGTACCGCACGCCGCACAGCGCGTTGTCGAACTTGTGGCACAGGAACATGCTGGCCACGCCCTTGCCCTTCAGCTCGTCGAGTCCGGCGTCGATGTCGGCCTTCGTGCACTGCGGTGCACCGAGCACCTGCTTGCAGCCGAACGGCTCGGACACCTCGACGCCGAGCACGACGGCAAGCTTGCCGTCCGCGACGACCTGGCGCGCCTGCTCGGGCGTCTTCACGACGCGGTACCAGCCCTTGCCGGCGCCGCCGTACTGGCGATCGACGAAGTCCTGCAGGTCGTAGGTGGCCTGGATCTGGCGGCGCACGGTGTCCATGTCGTCGCAGCTGTACTTGTTGGGGCCGGCGACGATGCCGAGGATCGGGCACAGGCCCGGGTTGGACACCATGTCGTTGACCATCACGCGCTGGCCGCCGCGCCAGGCCCGCTCGACCCACTTGTAGTACATCTGCTGGTGGGTGAAGGAGGAGTAGGTCGGCCAGTCCTTGAAGGTCGGCCAGCCCACGGTGTCGTGCCGGTCGAGGATGCCGCGGCCCGCGGCCTCGTTCGTCAGGTTCTCGAGGATCGAGACGCCGTGCCGGTCGCAGTCCTTGAGCGCGTCCGCGATGCCCTTCTCGCTGAACGTGGAGCCGCAGACCGCGTTCCCGCCCATCCCGAGGTCCATGAACATGTGGGTGTGGGCGTCGATGTAGCCCGACACGTCGCCGTCGGGGGTGGTGCCGCGCCGCGGCTCGCCCGTGGCGTTGACCTCCGACTCGGGGCTGGGCGTCGACGTCGGCACCCACCATCCCGACTCCGCCGTGGCCGCGCCCGTCCCGCCGGCGACCACCACCACTGAACCCAGCAACGCCACCAGCAGCGCCTTGACCGTTCGCCCCACGAGAGTCCCCCTCCGAAAGTGCACTTCCGTGGACTCTAGGGGTGACCTGTGACACATGCAAACATGAGTTGCAGTTGTGATCAGACGGGGTCGGTGAGCCGGCGGAGCCGCGCGAGCGCCTCCTCCAGCACCTCGTCCCGCTTGCAGAACGCCCAGCGCACGAGGGTGCGGCCGGGATTCGACCCGTCGGGCCGGTCGTCGTGGAAGACCTGGTGCGGGATCGCCACGACGCCGACCCGCTGGGGCAGCGCGCGACAGAACTCCAGTCCGTCGGCGAACCCCAGCGGCGCGACGTCGGTGGTGGCGAAGTAGGTCCCCTCGGGCACGAAGACGCCCAGGCCGACGTCGCCCAAGCCCGCGCACAGCAGGTCGCGCTTGCGCCGCAGGCCGTCGGCGAACGAGGAGTAGAAGGAGTCGGGCAGGTCCAGCGCCTCGGCCACGGCGTGCTGGAACGGCGTGCCCGAGGTGTAGCTGAGGAACTGCTTCGCGCCGAACAGCGCCGAGACCAGGTGCGCGGGCCCGGTGGCCCAGCCCACCTTCCACCCGGTGAACGAGAACGTCTTGCCGGCGCTGCTGATGGTCAGCGTGCGCTCGGCCATCCCCGGCAGTGTCGCGATCGGCACGTGCGGGCGCCCGAACGTCAGGTGCTCGTAGACCTCGTCGCTGATCACCACGAGTTCGTGCTCGATCGCGATCGCGGCGACGGCGGACAGCTCGTCCGGCGTCAGCACCGAGCCGGTCGGGTTGTGCGGCGTGTTGAGGACGATGGCTGTCGTCCGCGGGGTGACGGCGGCCCGCAGCTCGTCGACCGGCAGCCGGAAGTCCGGGGCGCGCAGCGTGACGGGCCGGTGCCGCCCGCCGGCCATCTGGATGACGGCCCGGTACGAGTCGTAGTAGGGCTCGAGCACAAGGACGTCGTCCCCGGGATCGACCAGACCCAGCACGGCGGCCGCGATCGCCTCGGTCGCGCCGGTCGTGACGACGACCTCGGTGTCGGGATCGACCTCGAGGCCGTGGAAGCGCCACTGGTGGCGCGCGATCGCCTCGCGCAGCGCGGGGATGCCGGTGCCGGGCGCGTACTGGTTGTGGCCCGCGGTGATCGCGCGGCGGGCGGCCTCGCGGATCTCCTCCGGCCCGTCCTCGTCGGGGAATCCCTGACCGAGGTTGACCGCGCCCGTCGTGACCGCCAGCTGCGCCATCTCGGCGAAGATCGTGACACCGAGGCCGTCGAGTCGCGCGCTGTGCTGTTTCACGCCACGACGATAACGTCGCGCGGCGGCGGAGGCTGGGGGGAGAAAAAGGTCGGCCCGCCGTTCTCGGGGGGTGAAACGGCGGACCGACGGCAGAAGGGGCGCTCCGAGGAGTTCCCGCACCTGCCTCTTCAGCATACATGCGCCCCGATGGGACGGAAGTGAAAACGGGCAAGACGCTCGTCACATTTTCAACTTCTTTCGGAAGGGGTGGACGAGCACCTCACAATGGAGGCATGTCGGAGTCCTCCACCCGTGCCCGCGGGTCCCGTTTCCTGCTGATCGTGGGGCTGGTCCTCGTGCTGTCGGGCGTCGGGGTGCTGGGCTGGGTCGGGTGGCAGTACTGGGGCACGAACATCGTCGCCCAGCGTGAGCACGAGCGGATCCGCGGCGAGATCGTCGACGCGTGGGAGGCGCCCGAGTCGAAGGACCGCGACGTCGACGGCCGCGGGCTGCTGCGGGTGCCCCGCTTCGGCAAGGACTTCGAGGTGCCGATCCTCGACGGTGACGACGACGCCACCCTGGCGCGCGGAGTCGGGCGCGACCCCGACAGCGCGCTGCCTGGCAAGGTCGGCAACCTCGTGCTGTCGGGACACCGCATCACCCACGGCGAGCCGTTCCGCCGGTTCCTCGAGCTGGAGGCCGGCGACCGGATCGTCGTCGAGACCCGCACGCACGTCCACACCTACCGGCTGCGGCAGGACGGCGACGAGGTCCGGGTCCCATTCACGACCTCGTGGCCGCTGTGGCCCGTGCCCGACCCGGAGGCCGGCGGCAAGGAGGCCACCGAGGCCGTCGTCACCCTCGTCACCTGCTCGGAGCTGTTCCGCACCGACGATCGCAACGTCGTCGTGGGCGACCTGGAGGAGAGCGTCCGCAAGGAGGCGTGAACGGCGCGCCCTAGGCTGGGCCCGTGCACGACTACCAGCGCCGCTTCATCGAATTCGCCCTGGAGCACGAGGTCCTGCGCTTCGGTGAGTTCACCCTCAAGTCCGGGCGCACCTCGCCGTACTTCTTCAACGCGGGGGCCTTCGACACGGGCGCGCGGCTCGCGGCCCTCGGCGGCTTCTACGCGGACGCGATCGTGGACGGCGGGCTCGCGTTCGACGTGCTCCTCGGCCCGGCGTACAAGGGCATCCCCCTGGCGGCGGCGACCGCTGTGCGGCTGGCCGACGCGCACGACCGCGACGTGCCCTGGTGCTTCAACCGCAAGGAGGCCAAGGACCACGGCGAGGGCGGCCTCTTCGTCGGGACCGAGCCGAAGGGACGCCTGCTCGTCATCGACGACGTCATCACCGCCGGCACCGCGATCCGCGAGGTGATCGCCCTGGTCGACGGCCTCGACGCGTCCGTGGCCGGCGTCGTCGTCGCGGTCGACCGCCGCGAGCGCGGCACGGGCGAGCTGTCGGCGATCCAGGAGGTCGAGCGGGACTTCGGGATCACGGTGACGTCGATCGTCTCCTTCGACGACATCATCGAGTACCTCGAGGAGTCCGGCCGCTTCGCGGAGCACCTGCCGTCCGTCCGCGCGTACCGCGAGCGCTACGGGGTGGCGTGACCGTCGGCCCGTGGCGCGGCGCCTGGCCCGACGACCCGCGCCTCGATCCCGAGCTGCTGCGCGAGGGCGACACCCGCAACGTCGTCGACCGGTACCGCTACTGGACCGTCGACGCGATCGTCGCCGACCTCGACCGCAGCCGGCACCGCGTGAACGTCGCCATCGAGAACTGGCAGCACGACTTCAACATCGGGTCGATCGTCCGCACCGCCAACGCGTTCAACGTGGGCGGCGTGCACATCGTCGGCCGGCGTCGCTGGAACCGTCGCGGCGCGATGGTCACCGACCGCTACGTCCACGTGCAGCACCACCCCGACGTCGACGCGTTCGCCGCCTGGGCGGGGGAGGAGGGCCTCTCGATCGTGGGCGTCGACAACCTTCCCGGCGCGGTCCCGCTGGAGTCCACGCCCCTCCCGCGCGACACCGTCCTGCTGTTCGGCCAGGAGGGTCCCGGGCTCACCGACGAGGCGGCGCGCGTGTGCGAGCTGATGGTGGCGATCGCCCAGTTCGGCTCGACGCGGTCGATCAACGCCGGTGCCGCGGCGGCGATCGCGATGCATGCCTGGATCCGTGAGCATGCCGACCTGTCATCGGTGGAATACTGACCCGGACCACGAGTTCCTTCAGGAGGACCCATGCCCGTCGCCACTCCCGACGTCTACGCCGAGATGCTCGACAAGGCGAAGACCAACCACTTCGCCTACCCCGCGATCAACGTCTCCTCGTCGCAGACGCTGAACGCCGCCCTGGCCGGATTCGCCGAGGCCGGGAGTGACGGGATCATCCAGGTCTCCACCGGTGGTGCCGAGTACTTCTCCGGCCCCACCGTCAAGGACATGGTCTCGGGCTCGCTGGCGTTCGCGGCCTTCGCCCAGGAGGTCGCCAAGAAGTACCCGATCAACGTCGCGCTGCACACCGACCACTGCCCCAAGGACAAGCTCGACGGCTTCGTCCGGCCGCTGCTCGAGGCGTCGGCCGAGCGCGTGAAGGGCGGCGGCCTGCCGTACTTCCAGTCGCACATGTGGGACGGCTCGGCCGTGCCGCTGGCCGAGAACCTCGAGATCGCGCAGGACCTGCTGGCCAAGGCGCACGCCGCGAACATCATCCTCGAGGTCGAGATCGGCGTCGTCGGCGGCGAGGAGGACGGCGTCGAGGCCGAGATCAACGACAAGCTCTACACGTCGCCCGAGGACGCCATCGCCACCGTCGAGGCGCTCGGCCTGGGCGAGAAGGGCCGCTACCTCACGGCCCTCACGTTCGGCAACGTGCACGGCGTCTACAAGCCGGGCAACGTCAAGCTCCGCCCGGAGGTCCTCCAGGCCGCCCAGGAGGCCGTCGCCGCGAAGTACGGCACCGAGCGCGCGTTCGACTTCGTGTTCCACGGCGGCTCGGGCTCGCTGCCCGAGGAGATCAGCGCCGCCGTCGACTACGGCGTCGTCAAGATGAACGTCGACACGGACACCCAGTACGCGTTCACGCGTCCCGTCGCCGCGCACATGTTCCAGAACTACGACGGCGTCCTCAAGGTCGACGGTGAGGTCGGCAACAAGAAGACGTACGACCCCCGCGCCTGGGGCAAGGCCGCCGAGGCGGGCATGGCCGCGCGCGTCGTCGAGGCCTGCGAGAACCTGCGCAGCGCCGGCACGCACTGACCGCACGCGCTCGTCGACGGCGGGGACGACGTGGTCGTCCCCGCCGTTCGCGTGTCCGCCCCGGGGCGTCCCGCGGGCTGGAATCCCGCGGTCGCGCGGGCTCGTGAGCCACGGGAGCGACTAGGCTCCGGCGAGGACGCCGGCCGCCCGTTGCCGGCCTGAAGGGGGACCCATGCCCAAGATCGTCGTGACCGGAGTCGACGACTCCCCGACCGCCGCCGCCGCGGCCCGCAAGGCGGCCGTCCTGGCCTCGGCCCTCGGTGCGCGGCTGCACATCCTGTCGGCGTACGGGACGTTCGAGGCCGAGCGCATCGGCCACGGCACCGACACCATCCTCGTCAGCACCGAGCTCACCGCCAAGGGCGTGGCGCAGGACGTCTTCGCCGAGCTGCGCCGCGACTTCCCCGACCTCGAGATGACCTACGCGCCCGCCGAGGGCAACCCCGCCGACGCGCTGGTGAGCGCCGCCGAGGAGCTCGGCGCCGACGTCATCGTGGTCGGCAACAAGCGCGTGCAGGGGCTCGCGCGCATCCTGGGCAGCATCGCCCGCGACGTCGCCGCGCACGCGCCCTGCGACGTCTACGTGGCGCACACCCACCAGCGGTGACACAGCCGGCGCGCGTCTAGGCTCACGGGCATGACGAACCTTCTGGGAGAACCGCCCGAGACCCTGCTGCCGGCCGACCCCGGCGCCGAGCTGCTGGCCGAGGGTGCGGAGGCCGACGAGGTCGCCGGTCGTCACCCCGACTCCGTCGCCGCCTGGGCCCTTCTGTCCGACGCCGCGCTCGCCGCGGGTCGTGACCTCGAGGGGTACGCGTTCGCGCGCACGGCCTACCACCGCTCGCTGGACTCCCTGCGCCGCAACGGCTGGCGGGGCCACGGTCCGGTGCCGTGGTCGCACGAGCCGAACCGGGGCTTCCTGCAGTCCCTCGCGGTGCTGGCCACGGCCAGCGAGCGACTCGGCGACACCGAGGAGGCGCACCGCTGCCGCGAGTTCCTGCGCGAGTCCAGCCTCGAGGCCTACGAGGCGCTCGTCGGCTGACGTCCGGATCGGCGGTCAGCGGGGCAGGCGCATCCGCAGGCCGCCGGCCGTGACCTTCCACGCGTGCTCGGTGCGCAGCTCGGTCAGCTCGCCGTCGGTGGTGCACCGGACGGCATCGCCGACGACCCGCACGGACGTCGCCCGGGTGTAGTGGACGAACTTCGCCTCGGGGTGCGTGCCGCGCCGCAGGTGCAGGGCGTAGAGGACGCGCTGGTGCACGCGCGCGGCGAAGGCGACGGCGACGTCCATGAGGCCGTCGTCGATCACGGCGTGCGGCAGCAGCTCGCCACCGCCACCCACGAACCGTCCGTTGCCGACGGCGACCTGGGCGACGCGTCCGCTGAGGGTGGCGTCGTCGATCGTGACGTGCACGTCGGCGCTGCGGCTGAACAGGGTGGACACCGCCCCGAGCACGTACGCCAGGGGGCCGAAGGCCCACTTGACCGGCTCCGCCCGGGCCGCGGCCTCGGCCCCGATCCCGACGTGCGCGGCGTTGACGACCACGATGCCGTGGTCGTCGACGATGAGGTCGATGGCGCGCTCGGTGCCGACCGCGAGCTGGCGGGCGGCGTCGACGGGGTCCTCCGCCAGCTCGAGCGTGCGCGCGAAGTCGTTGCCGGTGCCCAGCGGCACGAGGCCCACGGCCGTGTCCGGCAGTCGACCGGCGTCGTGGAGCGCCTGCACGACCGCGTGGAGGCTGCCGTCGCCGCCCATCGCGATCACGAGGTCGACGTCGGGATGCCGGGCGAGGGCGCGACCGAGGTCGTCGGGATCCTCCGTGGCGACGTGGTCGACGTGGGCGACCCGGCGCAGGGCGCCGAGCGCCTCGGCGATCACGGTCTCGTCGGAGGTTCCTGCATCCGCATTACTGACCGCGAGCCATGAGTCCACGCCCCGACGCTACCGGTTCAGCGCCTCGCGCAGGATCGCCGACGCGTGCGTGAAGAAGCGGTCGACGTTCTCGACGGCCGTGGGGGTCTGCGGAACGCTGCACATCACGTACAGATCGGTGGGCGTGCGGTTGATCCAGACGTTGACGTCCTCGTCGTACCCCTGGCCCGTGGTGCCGTAGAACCGGTCGGCCGCCCACTGCTCCTGGCCGGGGATCATGCGGCCGTCGAGGTAGGACACGATCGCCGGCCGGCTGGCGTCGTCGGGCGAGAACCCGAACACCTCGCGGATGACCTCCATGACGCGCAGGGCGGGCACCGGCTCGCACACCCGGGCGTCGCGGAACTTCTGCCGCACGCCGCGGGCGATCTCGAAGAGCCCGTCGCCGGGACCGACCGGGATGTGGATGGGCAGGACGTTGACCATCCAGCCCATCGTGGTGAGGGTCTCGGGCGTGGTGCGCGTGGCCACGGGGTTGAGGAAGCGGTACGCGCTCTTGCCGGCCAGGTCGCGTGCGGCCATGGCGAACGACGCGTAGATCACCGACGGGAACGTGGCGCCCTCGGCGGCGGCGATCTCGTCGAGGCGGTCGCACTCCTCGCCGGTGAGGATGTCGTAGTCCATCGGGATGAGCCAGAACCGCTCGCCCTCGGGGATCCCGAGGTCCATCGGGAAGCCGTCCTTCTGGCCGGCGCCGTCCATCGCGTAGTCGGCCCAGAACTGCATCGCCGGGTGGTCGATCCCGTACTGCTGGGCGTCGGCGCGCTCCTCCTGGGCGTAGGTCATGTAGCCCTTGGTCTCGGGCAGCTCGGTGTGGGGGCGGCCCGTCTCGGCGGCGTACAGCTGCGAGAGCTCCATGTACGCCAGCAGCACGCTGAACCCGTCGCCGTAACAGTGGTCGAGGCCGCAGAAGATCGTCGAGCGGTCGGTGCCGGACACGCCGGCGATCGCGTAGCCGAAGTTGTCGATCGGGTCGACGGCGTCGGTGAACTGCTTCAGGATCACCTGGTTGACCCCGTCGCCCGAGTGCATGCCCAGCGGCGTGACCGACAGGGTCAGCTGCTCCGGGGCGATGGCGTGGCGGGTCATCTCGCCGTTGGGGTCCTCGGGGTTGTCACGGAACGTGCCCCACATGACCTCGTGGCGCTGCACCCACCGCGTGGCGGCGCGCTGAAGCGCGTCGACGTCGAGGGTGCCGGGCACGTCGAAGCACAGGCCCAGCCAGTTCGCGTCGGCGGATCCGGCGCGCTCCATCGCGCGGCGCAGCCGGACGTGCTGGTCCTGCATGTACGACGGGCGCTGGTCGTTGGCCGGCGCCGCGGCCAGGGCGCTGCGGGACTCGTCGGACGGACGGAGCAGGAACACCTCGCCGTCGATCGTCTCGAGCTCCTCGATCCGCGCCATCCTCATGCCAGGGCCTCCATCGGGTCGTTGACCTGCCGGGTGACGGCGGTCATCTGCTCGCGCATGCGTCCCATGACGCGGTCGAGGAACTCGGTGCACGGGGCGGTGTCGGGCGCGCGGTGCGCCAGCTCCATGCCGTAGGGCATCGCGTTGATGTAGATGTGCATCTCGTCGCTGGGCTCGACCTCGCCGAGGAAGACGGTGGAGTCCATCTCCTCCCAGCCGTCGCGGCCGGGCACGTGGCGCGAGTCCATGAACGACAGGACGGTGGCCGGGCGCATCGAGGTGCCGAGCAGCTGGTTGGCCAGCGGCAGCGGGACGGTCTCGGCGGTCTTGCCGAACTGCCAGGCCTCGGCGGTCCGTCGGATGACCTCGAGCAGCGGCAGGTCACGCCCCACGTCGACGGTCATCGGGACGATTCCGGAGAACCAGCCGATGGCCTCGTGCCACTCGGGCCGGGTGCGGTTGTGCGTCGACATCAACACGGTGATGGCGGCGTCGTCCTCCTCGGCCACCATCGCGCGCAGCAGGACGGCGGTGTAGGCCAGCGGCTGGGGCACGCGGTGCTGGTGGCACCAGTCCTCGAACGCCTGGCTCAGCCGCGGCCCGGCGAAGGTGGGGAAGCGGAGCCGGTGGCGGATCTCGTCACCACGACGCACGCCCGTGGCGCGCGGCAGCCCGGGGAGGTTGCCCGAGACGTCGGCCGCGCGGCGCCACGGCTCGAGCGCCGGGGAGTCGGGGCTGATGGCGTCCTGGGCCGCGCGCTGGTCGACGGCGAAGTCGACGTAGCTGCCGACCGGGGCCGGCAGCGGCGCGTGGTTGATCTCGGCCTCGAGGTGCTGCTTGAGCTCGCCCATCGTCAGGTACGCGCTGTAGCCGTCGAACGTCACGTGGTCGAACGCCGCGAACACGGTGATGTCGCCGTTCGGCTCGGTGACGGTGAGGACGGTCGCCGCGGGCCACGACAGGGGGCCGGTGCGGTCGTCGAGCTCGGCCATGACGGCGTCGAACGTCTCGCCGCGGTCGTCGAAGGTACCCAGGTGCCGGGGCTGGAAGCCGATCAACTCGGGGTCGATGATGCGGCGCTCGAAGCTGCCGTCCTCACGCCGCACGAACATGCAGCGCAGGCTCTCGTGGCGGGCGCAGAAGCGGCGCAGGGTGCCGGCGAACGAGACGAAGTCGGCGCCGTGCAAGGTGGCGCGCAGGCCGATCCACGGGTTGACCTCGTCCTCGGGCTGGCGCGGCACACCGGCCACCTCGAGCCGTCGCTCCTGGTCAGGGGTCACGGGTCGGGGATCGGGCGCGGTCGTCGCGAACGCGCGCAGGGTCGAGGACCGCGGCACCCACAGATGGACATCGCCCGCTGGGACGAGTGTCAGACGGTGGGGATGCATGGGGGTCCTCCTTCGGCCGCCGGATGGTGCCCGGGGGGAGTGTTGCAACTCACCGTTACACGAGCAGTTGCATGGAGGCTACTGCACTTTGGCGTGACGTCCATCACGTTGTCTCAATTGGCACATCTGACTGAATTTCCGGCCCTGACGTCCCGTGAGCCCCACGTCGAACCCCCGCACCGCCTCCCCTCGCTAGGATTGACGGGCAAGAGCCCCCGTTGCGGGGCTTTCCGTCTGGTGGAGGGGTGGCATCGCATGCCCGCAGTCGTGATCGTCGGAGCCCAGTGGGGAGACGAGGGCAAGGGCAAGGCGACCGACCTCCTCGGCAGTCGCGTCGACTACGTCGTGAAGTTCAACGGCGGCAACAACGCCGGCCACACCGTCGTCATCGGTGACGAGAAGTACGCCCTGCACCTGCTGCCCAGCGGCATCCTCTCGCCCGGTTGCGTCCCCGTCATCGGCAACGGCGTCGTGATCGACCTCGACGTCCTGTTCCAGGAGATCGACGGCCTGAACGCCCGCGGCATCGACACGTCGCAGCTGCTCGTCAGCGCCAACGCGCACGTCATCGCCGACTACAACCGCACGCTCGACAAGGTCAACGAGCGGTTCCTCGGCAGCCGCAAGATCGGCACCACCGGCCGCGGGATCGGCCCCACCTACGCCGACAAGATGAACCGCCTCGGGATCCGCATCCAGGACCTCTTCGACGAGAAGATCCTGCGCGCCAAGGTCGAGGGCGCCCTGGACCTGAAGAACCAGATCCTGACCAAGATCTACAACCGTCGCGCCGTGTCGGCCGACGAGATCGTCGAGACGCTGCTGGGCCACGTGGAGCGGCTGCGCCCGATGGTCGCCGACACGACGCTGGTGCTCGAGCAGGCGCTCAAGGCCGACAAGACCGTGCTGCTGGAGGCCGGCCAGGCCACCTTGCTCGACGTCGACCACGGCACCTACCCGTTCGTGACCAGCTCCTCGGCCACCACCGGCGGCGCCTGCACCGGCTCGGGGATCCCGCCCACGCGCGTCACCCGGGTGATCGGCATCGTCAAGGCCTACGCGACCCGCGTCGGCGAGGGTCCCTTCCCGACCGAGCTGTTCGACGAGGACGGCGAGCGCCTGCGCACCAACGGCGGCGAGTTCGGCACCACGACGGGTCGTCCGCGGCGCTGCGGCTGGTACGACGCGCCCGTGGCTCGGTACGCCGCGCGGATCAACGGCGTGACCGACTTCGTCCTGACCAAGCTCGACGTGCTCACCGGCTGGGACCAGATCCCGGTCTGCGTCGCGTACGACGTGGACGGCGAGCGGGTCGACGAGATGCCCATGACGCAGACCGGGTTCCACCACGCGAAGCCGATCTACGAGTACTTCCCGGGCTGGCACGAGGACATCAGCGCCGCGCGCGAGTTCTCCGACCTCCCGGCGAACGCCCAGGCCTACGTCCGGGCGGTCGAGGCCATCAGCGGCGCGCGGATCAGCACCGTGGGCGTGGGTCCGGACCGCGAGCAGACGATCGTCCTGCACGACCTGCTCTGACAGACGACGAGAACGGGGGAGTTCTGTGACCGAGGTGAGCCACACGCAGCGGTTCTTCCGCTGGACCCGGTGGGGACCGGTGCACATCGCGCGGCGCCGCGATGCGATCGACGCCACGATCGGCGACGTGACGGTGACGATGGACATCACCGACCGCCGGCCCGTCCGCGAGCAGCAGGAGAGCCGGTTCCACGACCTCTTCGCCGACGGGGTCCCGATCGCCCTCAACGGACGTCAGGTCGCCACGGTGTCCAGCGTCCCGAACGGCCCCGTGGGCCTGCTGCGCCGGCAACGGCACGAGATCACCGGCGACCCCTCGTTCGTCCTGCCGGGCATGCACTTCACGAACCGGGCGCTGCCCACGCTGCTGACGCTGCGCTGCGACGCCGGCACCCTGGTGAGCTCACGCCGCTGGGCGTCGCCGATCAACATGGCGGTGGCGGAGTGGTCGTTCGTGCGCGAGTACGACATCATCGCGCCGCGCGTCGCCCGCGACACGAGGCCCGAGCACATCGCCCTGTGGATGGTGATGAGCCAGAAGCAGTCCTGGTGACGCCGCGCCCCGAGGCACGGTGCACGCAGACTGCGGCGCCCCGGCAGTTGACGTGGCACTATTCGTTCCCGGGGCATCACGTCGGTGGTGACTCCGCGCCCGGGCCGAGGGGACCCGGCGTGAGCACCTGGTGTGCTGGTTCGGTGATGGGGGAGCTGCTGCGATGACCGTTGAACTCGACTACACGAAGCTGACCCGCGCTGCCGGGCGGGCGGAGGGCCTCGCGTCCTCGATCCGCACGCAGGCGACCGCGGCGCGCAGCGCGAGTCCGATCGCGCTGCCCAGCCTGGAGGGGATCGAGCAGAAGGCCACGTACCTGGAGGAGCAGGCCGACGTCCTGTACGGGCTGGCCGACCTCGCCGTGCTGTTGGACGACTCGGGGCAGGTCGACCTGCCCGTGGCGGACGTCCGCGACAAGCTCGGCGAGCTGCTGGGCTCGTACCTGCTGGCCGAGTTCGGCAACAACTTCGGCTTCGGCGACGACGACGACTTCCCCCTGATCGCCGTGGCCACGGGCCTGATGAAGATGAAGAAGATCAGCCAGGGCGTCGCACCGATCGCCCAGACCAGCAAGCTCAACATCAAGATGTACGAGAAGCTGATGGCTCGCGGCGGCCGCGCGGGGAAGTGGGCCGAGTGGATGCTCTCCGGCGGAGCGAAGCACCAGGCTCCTCCGAAGTCGCTGCTCAAGGCACCGAAGTGGATGGTCGGCAAGACCCTCCCCGACGGGTCGTTCGTCAAGGGCAAGATGCCCGCCGCCGGCTGGGCCGACCCGCTGGCGAAGGGGGCCAAGGGCGGCCTCGCCGCCATGCGCGGGCTGGGCATCGTGGGCGGCGTCGCGAGTACCGGCATGGGTGCGTACGACCTCTACCAGCAGGGCAATCCGGTCGAGGCGTTCGAGCGTGAGGGTGCCGGGTACGTCGCGGACGTCGCCGAGACCGCGTTCAGCGCCTCCAGCACCGCGTTCCTCATCGCGCCGAACCCTGTGACCGCCACCCTCGCCGTGGGCAGCGGGCTGGTCTGGGCGGGCGCCGAGGTCGTCGACAACTGGGACGACATCAGCGAGCGGGCGTCCGACCTCGGGGAGGCGGCCTCGAAGGCCTGGGACAAGGTCACCCCGTGGTGATCCGATGAACGACGACACTGCCAAGACTGGAGCTGCTGTGCCTCATCTCGACGAGACCTTCCTGCAACTGACGGTCGGCTACGACGACCTCCTGCTGCTGGCGGAGGTCCACGCCGGCGCCACCGCCCCCGGCGACGTGCCCGGTCGCCTGCGCGAGGCGGGGCTCGTCGGTCCCGCGGGCCTGAACCCCACGGCCGCGGGTCTCGTCGAGGTCGCCGTGGCGCCGGCCCGCTCGGTCGTGGTCGAGCGGTTCGACGGGTCGACCCTGTCGCCGATGTTCATCGGCTGGCTGCCCGACGGACGCGCCACCACGAGTGCCCCGGACGCCGAGGGTGCCGTCGTCGTGACGGCCACCGAGTTCGGCCTGTTGCGCGACCAGCTGCGCCAGTGGCTGGGCATCTTCGAGCGTGAGGTCGCCGACGACCGCCAGACCCTCAGCACCGACACCACCGTGATCGACGCGGCCGTCTCGGCGCGCGGTGTCGAGGCCACCGGTGTCGACGCCCTGGACGAGGTCATCGCGAACTGGCGCCTCGCGTGGCGGGCCAACGGCAACTGGGCCCAGCGCCCGATCGACGCGAGCGTCACGATCGTCGACGCCGGCACCCAGGGTTGGTACCGCGTCGACCACCCGCCGCGCCACGGGGCCGAGCCGGTCGACGTCACGCTCGTGCCGCTCGACCTGGACGCCGTCCTCACGGTCCTCGGTGACGTGGTCACCGGGCGCAACACCCACACGGACGAATGACCGGCCGATGACCGACTCGCTCATGACCGAGCCGCCCACGCGCGAGGACTCCGCGGGCCTGACGCGGCTCCTGCTCGTCCTCGAGCGCCAGTGCTCGCGACCCGAGGCGATGGCGGGCCTCTTCAGCGGCATCGGTGCGCGCGGTGTCGTGGTGGCGGTGTCCACCGCGATGTCGGAGCCGTCCCGGGACGACGTCGTCGGCTGGGACCGCCTCCCGGAGCTGCTCCGCGACGGCCTGCACGCGGCGGCGTCCTGGCCCGAGTTCGACGCGGAGCGGTTCGGCGCCGACCTGGCCGGCCTCCTGCGCGACGAGGACGCCGACCGGCGGGCCACCGTCTCGGCCGTCACGTCGTTCCTGCTCGCGTCCGGCCGGTACGACGCCGGCCTGCTGGGCGGGTGGAGCCGGGCGTTCGACGAGCTGAGCCTGCCGCAGGACCTGCCGCTGACGTGGGGCAGCTTCCTCACCGGCGGCGACGAGCCGCGGCCGTGGAGCGCCCTGGCCCTCGTGGCGCGCGATCGGGCGGCCGCGGATGGACCGGGCGGCGACGGCGCTCGCTAGGCTCGGCGCGTGAAGGTTCTCGTCATCGGCACCGGCGGCCGCGAGCACGCCCTGGCCCTGGCCCTGTCCCGCGACCCCCAGGTCACCGAGGTGCACGCCGCCCCCGGCAACCCGGGCATGACCGCCGTGGCCACGCTGCACCCGGTCGACCCGCTCGACGGCGCGGCGGTCGCCGACCTCGCCTCGCGGGTCGGGGCCGACCTCGTGGTCGTGGGCCCGGAGGCCCCGCTCGTCGCGGGCGTGGCCGACGCGGTCCGCGAGGTGGGGATCGCCTGCTTCGGGCCGAGCGCCGCGGCGGCCCAGATCGAGGGGTCGAAGGCGTTCGCCAAGCAGGTCATGGCCTCGGCCGACGTCCCCACGGCGATGGCGCGCGTGTGCGAGACCCCCGAGCAGGTGGCCGACGCACTGGACACCTTCGGACCCCCGTACGTCGTCAAGGACGACGCGCTGGCCGCCGGCAAGGGCGTCGTCGTCACCGAGGACCGCCAGGAGGCCGTCGACCACGCCGCCTCCTGCGACCGGGTCGTCATCGAGGAGTTCCTCGACGGCCCCGAGGTCTCGCTGTTCGCGATCACCGACGGCTCGACCGTGCTGCCGCTGCAGCCCGCCCAGGACTTCAAGCGGGCCCGTGACGGCGACGAGGGCCCCAACACCGGTGGCATGGGGGCCTACACGCCACTCGCGTGGGCGCCCGACGACCTCGTGACCGAGGTGACCCGACGCGTCCTCGTGCCCACCGTCGAGGAGATGGCTGCTCGCGGCACCCCGTTCCAGGGACTGCTCTACGCCGGCCTCGCCCTCACCTCCCGCGGCACGAAGGTCGTGGAGTTCAACGCACGGTTCGGCGACCCCGAGACCCAGGCGCTGCTGTCGCTGCTCAGGACGCCGCTGTCGGCGCTGCTGCACGGCGCCGCCACCGGGTCGCTCGCCGACGTCGGCCTGCCGCAGTGGCACGACGGCGCGGCGGTCACGGTCGTCGTCGCGGCGGAGGGCTACCCCGAGGCGCCGGTCGCGGGCGACCGCATCGAGGGCCTCGACGCGGCGAACGCGCTCGAGGGCGTCGACGTGATCCACGCCGGCACGAAGATCGACGAGGACGGTGCGCTGGTGACCTCCGGCGGTCGTGTCCTGTCGGTCACCGCGGTCGGGGCCGATCTGGACGAGGCGCGGCGTCGTGCCTACGCCGGGGTCGACCTCGTCGAGATCCGCGGTGCCCACCATCGCAGGGACATCGCCCTGTCGCCCCTGCGCTGAATTCCGTCACCAGAACTGGGGCAGATGTGCCAGAACCGTCATCCCCCGACGCCCCTGACCGGCAGACCGATATCGTCCGACGCATGTACGGATCCCACCAGTCCCTGCCGGAGCTCCCGGAGATCGACCTGGCGCTCGTACACGCGTTGCAGATCGCGCCACGCGCCCCCTGGAGTGCGATCGCCCGCACCATCGGCGTCGACCCGGCCACCGCCGCCCGGCGGTGGGACCGCCTCGTCGAGGAGCGACTGGCGTGGTTCGTGGTGCGCCCCAGTGCCGAGCAGCTCGCGCCCGACCGCGACGGCGTGGTGCTCAAGCTGCGGTGCCGCCCCGGCACCGAGGTCCGCGTCGCCGAGCGGATCGCGAAGGTGCCCGACGTCTACGCCGTCGACCTGCTGGGCGGGGACGACGACGTGGCCGTCGTGCTCATCGGCCGCGGCCTCGCCCCGATGCGCGAGGCGGTGCACGCGCTCGTGGGCGACGACCCCGACGTGTTCGCGACCCGGATGTTCTTCCTGGCGCAGGTGCACAACGAGGACACGCAGTGGCGCCTCGACATCCTCGACGAGGAGCAGCAGCGCAGCTTGGCGCGCCCGCAGGGTGGCGCGACGACGCCGCCGAGCGACGAGGTGCTCAAGGAGATCACGAAGATCCTGATGGAGGACCCCCGGATGTCCGTCGCGGACATCGGCCGCCGGCTCGACAAGCCCGAGCCGACCGCTCGGCGCATGCTCGACCGGGTGCTGCGGTCGCGGGCGCTGCGGCTGGGCTGCGACGTCGTCGCATCGGCCGGTGGCGCCGGCCGCGCCGTGATGCTCGAGGTCTGCTGCGACGACCCGCGGAAGGCCGGCGCCGTGATCGGGGCGGAGCCGTACGTCGTGCGGTGCGCCGCCGTGGTGGGCCCGGCGAACCTGGCCCTGGTGGCACGGGTCTCGAGCCTGGGTGAGGTGTTCGACCTCGAGGCCCGCGCGGCCGAGCTCGTGCCCGGCTGGCGGGTCAAGGACCGGTCGACGATCGTGCGCAGCGTGAAGCGTCAGGGCCAGGTCCTGGACGACGAGGGCCGGGTCGTCCGGCCGTGCCCGGTCGGCTGACCGCTCTCGTGGACTGAGCGCCGTCCCGGAGCGGGCGGTCGCCCTGCGACAATGGGCCGGTGACCACTCCGAACGTCCTGGCCTCCCGTTACGCCTCCGCCGAGCTGGCCCGCATCTGGTCGCCCGAGCACAAGATCGTCCTCGAGCGCCAGCTGTGGATCGCCGTCCTGAAGGCCCAGCGCGACCTCGGGATCGAGACCCCCGACGGCGTGATCGAGGCGCACGAGGCCGTCGTCGACCAGGTCGACCTGGAGTCCATCGCCGCGCGCGAGCGGGTGACCCGTCACGACGTGAAGGCGCGCATCGAGGAGTTCGCCGCCCTCGCCGGCAGCGAGCACATCCACAAGGGCATGACGTCGCGCGACCTGACCGAGAACGTCGAGCAGCTGCAGGTGCGGGAGTCGCTGGCGCTGCTGCGCGACCGCGCCGTCGCGGCCCTGGCCCGACTCGGCCGGCTGGCGGGGGAGAACGCCGAGCTCGTCATGGCCGGCCGCAGCCACAACGTGGCGGCCCAGGCCACCACCCTCGGCAAGCGCTTCGCGACGACCGCCGACGAGCTGCTCGTGGGGATCGAGCGCGTCGAGGAGCTCATCGCGCGGTACCCGCTGCGCGGCATCAAGGGCCCGGTCGGCACCGGCCAGGACATGCTCGACCTGCTCGGCGGCGACGAGACGAAGCTGGCCGACCTCGAGCAGCGCGTCGCCGCGCACCTGGGCTTCGAGCGCACGCTGACCAGCGTCGGCCAGGTCTACCCGCGGTCGCTGGACTTCGACGCGATCAGCTCGCTCGTGCAGCTGGTGGCCGCCCCGTCGAGCCTGGCGCTGACGATCCGCCTGATGGCCGGCAACGAGCTCGTCACCGAGGGCTTCAAGCCCGGCCAGGTCGGCTCGTCGGCCATGCCGCACAAGATGAACACCCGCTCGTGCGAGCGCGTCAACGGCCTCGCTGTCGTGCTGCGGGGCTACGCCTCGATGGTCGGCGAACTGTCGGGCGACCAGTGGAACGAGGGCGACGTGTCGTGCTCGGTCGTGCGCCGGGTGGCGCTGCCGGACGCGTTCTACGCCGCCGACGGACTCTTCGAGACGTTCCTGACCGTCCTGGACGAGTTCGGGGTCTTCCCGGCCGTCATCCAGCGCGAGCTCGACCGCTACCTGCCGTTCCTGGCCACGACCAAGGTGCTCATGGCCGCGGTCCGCCACGGCGTGGGCCGCGAGTCCGCCCACGAGGCGATCAAGGAGCACGCGGTCGGCGTCGCCCTGCAGATGCGCGAGCAGGGCACCGCCGAGAACGACCTGCTCGACCGCCTCGCCGGCGACGACCGTCTCGGGTTGACCGCCGACGACCTGCGCCGTCTCGTCGCCGAGCCGCTCACCTTCACCGGTGCCGCCACGTCGCAGGTCGCGGCCGTCATCGCCCAGGCGGAGACGGTCCTGCAGCGCCACCCCGAGGCCGCCGCCTACGCCCCGGGCGCGATCCTCTGACGAAGCGCTGGCAGTGACGTTCGCGGGGTGTCGCACGGCGTGTCGACCCCCGGAACGTCACGCCCAGCGGTTCAGGTGAGCCAGGCCAGGACCACGGGGTCGGGCTGTTCGGCCCAGGTCGCGGTGAGGATGCCGGAGGCCTCCGTCGGGCCGGAGGGGTGCAGGAGGCGGGCCACGTGCAGTGAGCCGTCGCCGCTGCCGCTGCCGCGGACCGAGGCGGTGAACGGGCGCCGGGCGATGGGGGTGCCGTCCGGCTGCAGCATCGTCACCTCGGTGCCGGCCTCGCGGATCACGCGGGACGCCTCCGCGACGTAGACCGGGTCGCTCGCGGCGTCGTACACCCAGCGGTGTCCCAGGACCGAGTGCTCGAGCTCGCCCACCAGCACGCTCCCGTCGACCGGGGCAGAGCGGTACGTCAGCGGCGCCTGGAGCACGGTGTCGCCGACGCGGAACAGGAACGTCTCGATGCCCACCTCGCCCGCGGGGTCGTCGAAGCGGAAGCTCGCCTCGAAGTCGGGGACCGCAGCGCCCTCGGGCCACCACGGCTGGGCCGGGAGCCAGGCGCGCAACAGCTCGGCCTTGGACGGAGTCAGCTCTGAGGTCGGATGCACGATGCCCATGGCGTCATCGTGGCACGATCAGGCGGCGCGGGTCAGTCGTGAGGCGAGGACGGCAGCGACGAGGGACAGCAGCGCCGCACCGATGATCGGCGCCAGGTCGTAGGCGGAGTAGAGCCCGGCGCCGAGCACCGGTCCCGCGACGTAGGTGAGGCCGACGGTCGCGGACAGCTGGCCCGCGACGGCGGCGTGCTCCGAGGGCTCGACGGCCAGCGTGGCGCCGGCGTTGTACCCGGGCAGGGCGAGCCCCAGTCCCGCCGCGATCACGACCATCACCGGCAGCAGCGTCGCGGTCGACGTGGCGAACATCGCCCCGACGTAGCCCAGGGCGGCCAGCAGGCTGCCGGCCACCAGCAGGCCGCGAGGGCCGCCGGGCACCCGCGGCGCCACGAAGGCCTGCGTGGCGGCGAACCCCACGCCGATCAGGACGCCGGCGACGGCCACCACCTGGGCCGTCTCGGTGTCGCTCAGGCCGAGCCGGTCCTGCACGAGGAAGCCCAGGATGATCTCGACGAGGGCCAGCCCGAGGAACAGCGCGCCGCCGGCGACGAGGTAGGGCAGGACGCGCGGGTCACGGAAGCCGAGTCGCTCGCGCTCGGGACGCTGCTGGCGCTCGGGCGCGGGCAGCAGCCACACGGCCACGAGGGTGGCGCCGACCAGCACGGGGGCGAGGTGCACCGGCAGCAGCAGGCCGCCGATCGCGGCGAGGCCGCCCAGCGCCGGCCCGATGACCAGCGACAGGCCCTGGGCCGCACCGAACGCGCCCATCGCCTTGGTGCGCGCGACCGCTCCGTCGCTGGTGGACGCGAGGTATGTGAGGCCCGCCACGGGGACGGCGGCGAAGCCCAGGCCGTAGAGGACGCCGCGGGTGAGCGCGAAGGCCGTCAGCACGACCGCGCGGGGAAGCTCCTCCCGAGCGGCGATCTCGGTCATCACCGCGAAGCCGACCGCGCCGAGGGTGGCCAGCACGAGCCCGCGCACGAGGACGGCGTGCACGCCGATGCGGTCGACCTCGCGGCCCCACCACGGCCCGCTGATCACGAGCATGGCGGCCGAGAGCGTCATCACGGCGCCGAGGTCGACCTCGCCGAGGCCGACGAGGCGGGTGACCGGCGCGAGCACCGGGACGAGCATCCCCTGCGCGCTGTAGACCACGAGGGCCGACACCAGGAGGGTCGTCGTCAGGGCCCGGGTGGAAGACACCGGGCCAGCCTGCCATACCTGTAACTCGAATTTACGCGGGATCCGCCACGTCGGTGGGCGGGCCGACCTCTAGCCTGATCCCATGCCGCTGGAGATCCCCGGAGCCACCCACCTGCACTCGGGCAAGGTGCGCGACCTGTACACGTACGGCGACGACCTGCTGATGGTCGCGTCCGACCGCGTGAGTGCCTACGACTTCATCCTCGAGCCCGGGATCCCCGACAAGGGCGAGATCCTCACCCGGATGAGCCTGTGGTGGTTCGACCAGCTGGCCGACCTGGTGCCGCACCACGTGGTCAGCACCGACGTCCCGGCCGTGGTCGCGGGACGCGCGCTGGTCGTCGAGCGGCTCGACATGTTCCCCGTCGAGTGCGTGGCGCGCGGCTACCTGACCGGGTCGGGCCTGGTCGACTACCGCGAGACCGGCGCGGTCTGCGGCATCCCGCTGCCCGACGGCCTGGTGGACGCCTCGCGCCTCGACACCCCGATCTTCACCCCGGCGACGAAGGCCGAGCTGGGCGAGCACGACGAGAACGTCTCGTTCGAGGCGGTCGTCGAGACCGTCGGCGCCGAGATGGCCGAGCGCCTGCGCGACCTGACGCTGACCGTCTACGGCCGGGCCGAGGAGATCGCCCGCGAGCGCGGCATCATCCTCGCGGACACCAAGCTGGAGTTCGGCGCGCGGCCGGACGGCACGATCGTGCTGGCCGACGAGGTCCTGACGCCCGACTCCTCGCGCTTCTGGCCCGCCGACCGGTACCAGCCCGGGCAGGCGCAGCCCAGCTACGACAAGCAGTTCGTGCGCGACTGGCTGACCGGCGAGTCGGGCTGGGACCGCGCCTCCGACACCCCGCCGCCGCGCCTGCCCGACGAGATCGTCGAGCGCACCCGCGACCGGTACATCGAGGCCTACGAGCGGCTCACCGGCCTCACCTGGTGACTGCTCGGCTCAGCCGAGCCACCACGTCGTGACCGCGGCCACGACGAACGCCAGTGCCATGACCGGGGCGACGAGCCACGGCGACACGAAGGACCGGGGTGCGTGCTCGGTCGACTCCAGCAGCTCGGCCAGCGCGGCGGCCGAGGCCGGACGGTCCTCGGGCCTGACCGCGAGCGCCGCGGCGAGCGCGGCGTCGACCCGTGGCCCGGCGCCGGCGGGAGCGACGCGGTCGTTCGCGGTGCGTCCGAGCGGGCCGTCGAAGGGCAGCCGGCCGGTGACCAGCTCGTGCGTCAGCACGCCGAGTGCGTAGACGTCGGTGCGCGCGTCCAGTGGCCGTCCGTACGCCTGCTCGGGGGCCATGTAGGCCGGGGTGCCGGTGGTGACGGTGATCCCGCTGGCCTCGGCCAGTCGCTTCGCACTGCCGAGGTCGCTGACCAGGACCGCGCCGCCGGCCGACACCAACAGGTTCGAGGGCTTGACGTCGCGGTGGAGCACGTCGTGGTCGTGCAGCGCCTGGACCGCGTGACACGCCGCGACCGCCGCCGCGATCGCCTCCTCCACGCTGACGTGTCCGACCCGGTCGGCCAGGGTCCCGCCCGGCACGAAGTCCATGACGAAGTAGGGCCGGTCGTCCTGGACGCCGACGTCGTGCACGCGCACGACCCGGGCGTCGTCGATCCGGCGCAGCAGCCGGGCCTCCTCGAGGAACCGCTCGCGGACGTCGGCGTGGTGGGCCCAGTTGTCGGCCAGCACCTTGACGGCGACCTCGACGTCGAACTCGGGGTCGTACCCGCGCCACACCGTCGCGAAGGCTCCGACCCCGTGCACGGAGTCGAGCCGGTACCGTCCGATCTGTCGCATCGGAACCAGTATCGGGTCAGGAGGGACGGTGGACGTCGAGACACCCCTCGTCGACCGCGCGCGATCCGGTGATCGCGCGGCCCTCGAGGCGCTGCTGGGGCAGGTGCGGCCGCTCGTGCTGCGCCGCTGCCGGCGGATCCTGCCTCATCCGCAGGACGCCGAGGAGGCCACCCAGGACGCCCTGCTGGCCATCGCCACGAAGCTCGACTCGTGGTCCGGCCGCGGCGCCTTCGAGGCCTGGGCCGGCATGATCGCGACCAACCAGGCGCGGATGACCTACCGGACGCTGAAGCGGCGGTTCGACGAGCGCGGCCTGGACGCGGTGCCCGAGGCGGCCGATCCGGCGCGCACGAGCGTGATGGCGGGCACGCGGTTGGACCTGCTGGACGCGATCGAGGCACTCGAGGTCAGGCATCGTGAGACGGTCGACGCGCTGGTCATGCGCGATCTCGGCGGGTTGACGTACGACGAGATCGCGACGATCCTCGCCGTGCCGCTGGGCACGGTGAAGGCGCGGATCCACACGGCTCGGGGGTTCCTGCGCGACCGGCTGTCGGCCGGATGAGAACTCGGGACAACTTTCCGGGTGCCGGCGGCATCAGGAGAGTGAGACCGCCAGGGCGGCGGTCGGTGAGGACACCATGAACCGCAAGATCGCAGCCGCACTCGTCGCCGCCAGTGTCGTGGCCGGCATCGGCGCCGGCTTCACCGCGCGCCAGTGGGACGCCCGCCCGGCCTCGGCCGCCGTCCGAGAGGACGCGACGTCCGCACCCACCACGGCGCCGACCAAGGGCAGCGACCTCCAGGCCGCTCGCAGCGACCGCCGGGGCCCCTCCTGGTCGCCGGCCGACCCCATCGGCCCGGACGGCGAGGCACTGGCTATCGGCGACGTCGTGCCCGGGGCCATCGAGCCGATCTTGGTCGGCACGCCGGTCGACGACGCCGTGGCCACCGGCCTGGTCGAGCGTGACGACAGCGGCAAGGTCTGTGAGGGCACGCGGTACGTCTGGGCCGGCGACCTGGCGGACGGCTTCGACCTCCAGGTGCGCCCGGACGGCACGATCGCCTCGCTGGGCATGCGCAAGGACGGCGCCGAGACCGCGCAGGGCATCTCGGTCGGCAACAGCTACGGATTCCTGCGGCGCGCCTACGGCACCGCCCTGTCGGACCCGGAGGAGGCGGGCTACTCCCAGACCGGGCTGTTCGTGAGGGAGGGGAGCCGGTGGATCGGCTTCCTCTTCGACGAGAATCCCGAGCGGCTCTCCGACGGCGCGCGGATCACGATGGTCGAGGTGACCGAGGGCGACAAGCCGAGCCTGATGCGCGACGGCTGCTGAGGGCGGGCGATTCCGGGGCGTGTGCGCTTCGTTACAGTGCGTGGGTAACGAAGGCCACACCCCCGGAAAGAAGCTACCGTGACCAACCTCGCCGCGATCCTCGACGACACGACCGCGAAGTACCCCGAGCGCACCGCCATCGTCTTCGGCGACACGCGCCTGAACTACGCCCAGCTCAACGGCGCGGCCAACCAGGTGGCCAACCTGCTCGTCTCGCGCGGCATCAAGCCCGGTGACAAGGTCGCGATCTCGATCCCGAACCTGCCCTACTTCACGATCGCCTACTTCGGCATCCTCAAGGCCGGCGCCGCGGTCGTCCCGCTGAACGTCCTGCTGTCCGAGCGCGAGGTCGCCTACCACCTGGACGACTCCGACGCCGTCGCGTTCATCGCGTTCGAGGGCACGCCCGACCTGCCGATCGGCGACCGCGCCTGGGCCGGCTTCAACGAGGTCGAGGGCTGCAAGGAGTTCTTCCTGATCAAGCTCGACTCGGCCGCGCCGGAGCCGATGGAGCCCCCGGAGTACTACGGCCCGCTGGTCGCCCAGCAGTCGCCGCAGTTCACCACGGTCGAGCGCGACGACGACGACACCGCCGTCATCCTCTACACGTCGGGCACCACGGGCCAGCCCAAGGGCGCCGAGCTCATGCACCGCAACCTGCTCGCCAACGCCGGCCTGGGCGTCTCGCTGTTCGGCGCGTCCGAGGAGGACCCCGACACCTACCTGGCCGTCCTGCCGCTGTTCCACATCTTCGGCCAGACGGTCATCCAGAACAGCGCCGTCCTCTACGGCGGCACGATCGTCTACCTCCCGCGCTTCGAGCCCGACGCGGCCATGTCGCTGCTGCTGAAGGAGAAGATCACCTTCTTCGCCGGCGTCCCCACGATGTACTGGGGCCTGCTGCAGGCGCTCGCGGCGTCCGACGGCGGCGTCGACGTCGAGTCGATCGCCAAGAACATGCGCGTCGCCGCATCCGGCGGCGCCGCCCTGCCGGCCGACATCCACCGCCAGTTCGAGGAGAAGTTCGGCATCGTCATCCAGGAGGGCTACGGCCTGTCGGAGACGTCGCCGGTGGCCTCGTTCGGCGTGCGCGGCGAGCCCGTCCGGGTCGGCTCGATCGGTCGCGCCGTCGAGGGCGTCGAGATGAAGCTCATCAACGACGACTGGAGCGACGTGCCGCACGACCCCGAGGCGATCGGCGAGATCGCCATCAAGGGCCACGGCATCATGAAGGGCTACTACAACCGCCCCGCCGCCACCGCGGAGGCGATCCGGGACGAGTGGTTCCGCACGGGCGACCTCGCCCGCAAGGACGACGACGACTACTTCTACATCGTCGACCGCAGCAAGGACATGATCATCCGCGGCGGCTACAACGTGTACCCGCGTGAGCTCGAGGAGGTGCTGATGACGCACCCCGCGGTCTCGCTGGTCGCGGTCATCGGCGTCCCGCACGAGTCCCACGGTGAGGAGATCAAGGCCGTGGTCGTCAAGAACGCCGACGACGCCACCACCGAGGCCGAGCTGCGTGAGTGGGCCAAGGGCCAGTTCGCGCAGTACAAGTACCCGCGCATCGTCGAGTTCCGCGACGCGCTGCCGATGACGGCCACGGGCAAGATCCTCAAGCGCGAGATCGACTGACACCCGCCCCCCACGACGAACGGGTGCCCGCTGCCATCGGCAGGGGGCACCCGTTCGGTCGTCCCGGGCGCGGCGAGCGCGCCTGAGACGCGCGGCGGGTGGCACGCGAGTGTGGCAGGGTCGAGCCATGACGGTCGAAATCACGCACCACGAGGCGGATGGGCAGTACGAGATCGCGGTCGACGGCGAGACGGCCGGGCACACCGAGGCCCGGGTCGAGGGCGACGTCGTCGTCTTCCCCCACACCGTGATCGACGAGCGGTTCGAGGGCCAGGGCCTGGCGAGCCAGCTCGTGGCCCACGCGCTCGACGACGTCCGCTCGCAGGGCAAGAAGGTCCGCGCGACCTGCAGCTACGTCAAGCACTACATCGAGAAGCACCCCGAGTACCAGGACCTGCTGGCCGGGTGACGCACGCGCTCCGCCGCCGCGTCGTCCTGCTGGGCCCGGCGTTCATCGCGGCTGTCGCGTACGTCGACCCCGGCAACGTCGCCACCAACCTGACCGCCGGGGCGCAGTTCGGGTACACGCTCGTCTGGGTCATCGTGCTGGCCAACCTGATGGCCGTGCTGATCCAGTACCTCTCGGCCAAGCTCGGCCTCGTCACGCGCCGGTCGCTCGCGGCCCAGGTGGGCGGGCGCATCCCGACGAGAGCACGCTTCGCCTACTGGTTGCAGGCCGAGGGCATCGCGATCGCGACCGACCTGGCCGAGGTGATCGGCGGCGCGATCGCGTTCCAGCTGCTGTTCGACCTGCCGCTGCCGCTGGGCGCGGTCCTGACCGCCGTCGTCGCGATGCTCGTGCTGATGATCGGCGACCGCCGGGGTCAGGGGACGCTCGAGCGCGTCATCGTCGGCTTCCTGCTGCTGATCGCGGTGGGCTTCCTGGCCGGGCTGGTGGTCGGGCCCCCGTCGGCCGGCGGCGTCGCGGGCGGGTTGGTGCCGCGGTTCGACGGTGCCGAGAGCGTGCTGCTGGCCTCGGGCATCGTCGGGGCGACGGTGATGCCGCACGCGGTCTACCTGCACTCGAGCCTCACGGCCGACCGGCTCGGCCGGCGCGGCGAGCACACGTCCGTGCGCGAGCTGCTGGCGGCCACGCGCACCGACGTCGTCCTCGCGCTGATCCTGGCCGGGGTGCTGAACCTGGGGCTGCTGCTGATGGCCGCCGCGAACCTGCAGGGGATGCCGGGCACCGACACGATCGCCGGCGCCCACGACCTGATCGGCAGCGAGATCGGTGCCGGTGTCGCGTTGCTGTTCGCCGTGGCGCTGCTGGGCTCGGGCATTTCGTCCACCTCGGTCGGCAGCGCCGCCGGCGCCGAGGTGATGCGCAGCCTCACGCCGTGGAACCTGACGCCCGTGGTGCGCCGGATGATCACGCTGGTCCCGGCGCTCGCGATCCTGCTGGCGGGCATCGATCCCACCCGGGCGCTGGTCGTGTCCCAGGTGGTCCTGTCGATGGGGATCCCGTTCGCGGTCGTGCCGCTGGTGTGGCTCACCTCGTCGTCGACGGTGATGGGGGAGTACGTCAACCGGCGACTCACCACCGCCCTGGCGGCGCTGGCCGCGTCGGCCATCGTCGCGCTCAACGTCGTGCTGCTGTGGCTGACGTTCGTCGGCTGATGCTCCTAGGCTGGCGCCATGCCTGAGATGCCCGAGGTCGAGGCGCTGGTGCGCTGGCTCGGCGAGAAGCTCGACGGGGCCGTCGTGGCCGAGATCGAGCCCGCGTCGTTCGCGGTGCTCAAGACGTACGACCCGCCGGTCTCGGCGTTCGCGGGGCTGACCGTCTCGGGCGTGCGCCGGCACGGCAAGTTCATCGACATCGACGTCGACGGCCTGCACCTGGTGATCCACCTCGCGAAGGCCGGCTGGCTGCGCTGGAGCGACCGGTTCGGCGACGGGCGGGTCAAGATGGGCGGACCCATCGCCCTGCGCCTGCGGGTCGACCGCGGCGAGGGCCCGCACGAGGGCTTCGACCTCACCGAGGCCGGCACGCGCAAGGGGCTGGCGGTCTACGCCGTGCGCGACCCGCGCGAGGTGGCGGGCATCGAGCGGCTCGGTCCCGACCCGCTGGCGCCGGGGTTCGAGCTGCGTCCCCTGCTGCAGCGCCGGATGCAGGTCAAGCGGCTGCTGCGCGACCAGTCCGTCATCGCGGGCATCGGCAACGCCTACAGCGACGAGATCCTGCACGCGGCCCGGCTCTCGCCCTTCGCGATCGCGGAGAAGCTCGACGACGACGAGGTCGCGCGGCTTGAGGCGGCGGTCACCACGGTGCTCGCCGAGGCCGTCGCGGCGGCCGACGGCAAGCCGGCCGCCCAGCTGAAGGACGCCAAGCGCGAGCGGATGCGCGTGCACGGCCGGGCCGGCGAGGCCTGCGACGTCTGCGGCGGCACCATCGCCGAGGTGGTCTTCGCCGACTCCTCGCTGCAGTACTGCCCCACGTGCCAGACCGGGGGGCACCTGCTCAAGGACCGCAGCACCTCGAAGTTCCTGAAATAGGCGAAGGGGGCGAGCGCCTCGCGGCGCCCGCCCCCTTCGGTCAGGGACGTGACAGGGTCACTTCTTCTTGACGGTGACCGCGACCTTCACGCGGGCGCTGCCGCCCTTGCCGTCCTTCACGGTGACGTAGAAGGAGGCCTTGCCCTTGAAGTTCTTGCGCGGCTTGAACTTGAACTTCGGGCCCTTGCCGATGACCTTGCCGGCCTTCTTGGAGACCTTGCCGGCCTTGTAGGTCAGGCGATCGCCGTTGGGGTCCTTGGCCTTGACGACGAAGGACTTCGCCTTGTTCTTCTTGGTGACGACCTTGATGGTCTTCTTGCCGACGATGCGCGGCGCGGCGTTCGGCGCCTTGACCACCGTGATCGTGCCGAGGGCGCGATCGGCCGGGCCGACGCAGGTCAGCGTCGAGGGGATCGGGCCCTCGCCGGTCTGGATGGTCGCTCCGATGGTGAAGTTGGCCGGCACGCCGAGGGCGACGGAGCCGGTGGCGTACTTCGGGGCGGTGATGGCCGGCACGGTGCCCGCGGCCGGGATCTTCCACGGCGCGTTGGCGACCTGCGGGATCGCGGTGTTGGGCGCGGCGAGGCGCGGGATCCGGACGGACGACGACTTGCCGCCGGTGGTGAGGACCAGGGCGGCGTCCGTGGAGGCGCCGGACGCGGCCGTGCCGTCGAGCAGGTCGACCGTGGACTCGCGCAGCTTCTCGGGCATCGTGAGCGTGATCTTGACGGCCCGCGAGGGGATCGTCTGGCCCGGGTAGACGGTGGTCGGCACGGTGGTCGAGATCGCGACACCGATGTTGTGCTGGCGGAGGTTCAGGCCTCCGGCGACCACGTTGCAGTCGTAGACGAAGTCCTTCGCGAGCGTGACGTCGGCGGCGTTCGCGGAACCGGCGCCGGCCAGCGACATCGCGCTGGCCATGCCGGCGATCAGGCTGACGGACAAGGGCGCGGCCAGGCGGCGCGCCGCACGGGGTGTTCGGGTCACGGGTGAACCTTTCGGGTGAACGAGCCTCGCAAGGGTGGGATTTCGCGAGGAGCGGAACGGTGGAGGCAGCAGCGTAACAAGGTTTTAACTGTGAGTTAAGACACGTTCGCGAACGGGGATCCCGGTGTCGTCACTGCTGGTCCCATGTGTCACTCACGCCCCATGCGAGAGCACGGATGGGTCGCATGGCGGCGTGGGTCGGCCGCCTAGGCTGACGGTATGGGCATCGGGAGGACGGGACGTCGCGTCAACGCAGCGGTCGGCGGGCTCGCCGGTCGCGTGGACGGCCGCACCGCCGAGATCGCCGCGCGCGCAGCGAAGGTGCTGACGCTCGCCGTCCGGGTGCTGCGGTGGCCGACGCTGGCGTTGCTGGTCGCCTCCGCGCCCTTCGTCCTGGGGCTCGGCCTCATCATGCTGGCTGCGGACGACGTGTGGCTGCAGGTCGTCTCGGGCGCGCCCTTCGCGGGTGGTGCTGCGGTCTGGAGTGCGTTCGCCTGGCGGCGCCATCGGATCCTCGAGGCTGTCGGCGACGAGCAGCAGTTCGCCACCGAGCTGGGCGTGGCCGTCGCCATGAGCGACGACGTCGCCGAGGCGCGGCAGGCGCTCGGGCAGCTGGCCGGAACGAACGGCGGAGTCCGGGTGTTCTCGCGGTTGAAGGGGCTGGGGCGAGGCCTCGGCGTCGGTCCGGGCGTCCTGCAGGGGGCCGGCGACCTGCCGCGCGCCCGCTGGTTCTTCCCGCCGAAGATCGGCACCACGATCACGCTCACCTTCGCCGCCCTGTGGCTCGTGCCGATCTCGTTCGTGAGCTGCCTGCTGCTGGCCATCGCCCTCGCCGCCCGCTGACCCCCCACCTCCGCGAGTGGCGCAGTTCGGCCCGCCCCACCTCCGCGAGGCGCGCAGTTCGGCCCGCCCCACCTCCGCGAGTGGCGCAGATTCGCCCGCC